>JBBKWU010000026.1:0-165123 GCA_037969035.1 Bdellovibrionales bacterium | reverse complement strand
AGAACCTCTGCAATCTCCGCTAATGAAGCACCATTCATAGCCAAGTATGATGCAGCGCTATGGCGCAGGTCATGGAAGCGAAAGTCTTTTATTTCAGCTTCTTTTAATGCGCCTTCCCAACTTCTTTTTATTTCATATGGCTTATCGCCTTTACGTGAAGGGAATATGAGGTCTGTATCAATGCGCTGTATTTTTTTATGTGCTGTCATTAATTCAAATGCATGCCCAGTTAACGGAATAACACGGCGTTCGCCATTCTTTGTTTCGTGCAAAACAATTTGTCGGCGTTCAAAGTCAACATCATCCCATTTCAAATTCATTATTTCACTGCGTCTTGCGCCTGTGCTTAAACCTAATACGGTAATAAGGTAGATGTGAGGGTAGGGGGCGTTTTTACAGGCTGATAGTAATTTTTCACGCTCTTCATCTGATAAAAACCTTACGCGGCCACGCGGCTCTTTTAGCTTCTTGATTTTTGACATGGGGTTTACTTCTAACCACTCCCATTCATTTACGGCAAGTGTGCAAGCATGACTAAATGCAGATATGTAGCGGTTCATTCGCGCAGGGGTTATAGGGGTAAGTTTTGTTTCACCGCTTTCTTTGTCTTTACGTTTGACCTTCTTGCTCGATAGCTTTTCAATCTTTTCTGAGATAATGGCGCGGTTAAGGTCTGCCAAAACACAATAACCTAATTCCTTGTCCCACCATCCCAGCATGGGTTTAATATCTTTAATGCGTTTGGGGTTCTCACGTGCAATGCGTTCCAGATAACGGGCTATCATATCTTTAACAGTTCGCCTTAGGGATTCTGATGTTTTGAAGTAACGTCTTTCACGAATAGCTGATTCAGTGGACTGCGCCCATTTTTTTGCATCCGTTATTCGTTGGAACGTTGCTTGTTCAACTGGATGCCCCTTTATGCGTATTTGAACGCGATAAGAGGTTTCGCCATTGGATAATGTTCGCTTTTGTATTGAGGCCATGTTTTTTTCCTTATGTTCACAAGTTAGAATTAATGGCAAAAAACAGCAACAACGGATACATAAACCGTAGGCCTTATCCACAAAACTATTTGTTTTCAGTGTTTTAGTTATAAGTTATAACCAAAAGGCACAGTTAAGGCACAGTTGACCCTCAAATAGTCAGTTTTATTCATTTAACAAAAATGCACATGCACCGTCAAAAGCCGCTTTTTACCATGTGTTTATTTGTTGTGGGGTGTGAATGAGAAGTGTGCCGTAAGTGTGCCTTGCGCGGGGCTTATCGCCGGAAAATGGCAGGGGCAGAGAGACTCGAACTCACGACCTACGGTTTTGGAGACCGTCGCTCTACCAACTGAGCTATACCCCTACATTTAAAGACATTATAGCAATTTTGCTGCAGAATGTCTTTCAGAGTGCGTTTATACACTCAATCGCGCTTTTTTGTAAAGAACTTCTACGGGATTATTTGGTGGCTTATCGGGTCGGGCAGGGCACTGCTGTCAACCATACGCTATTGGAATATCCGTTGGGGGTCTGTGGGTCGGGATTATCAAGCGTGCGGATTTGAATCCAAACATCATCGGCACCGTACTTCTCTTGTTCGTCTTCCAGCATATCTGTCACCAAAACGACCTCGTTAAAGGCGAGTGAGGCGTAGGCTGAGTTTGGATCGTTGTAATCGTCAGTACGAACGTGGAGACCATTCGGGGCGGTGACTTGCGCGCATATTTCGTCTTTTTCCAAGAACGGTATGGCGGCAAGGTTTGCGTGATACATCATGGAAAGATAAGATCTGAAGCTTTCGTCTGTAACTTCAATGTCGGTGGATTTGGCCGATGTTATCGCACCAATAGTTTGTTCTCCGTTAAAGTTATTTGTAAGCAAACCACTGCCGCTTGCGCCTTTGTTGAGTGAACAATCAGCAACCAAATAAGGGAAGTGAGTGTTGTTTTGAACGCTTTTGATGTGGCAATTTTCATCGGTGCTTAACCCATCCATGTCCTGTGAGTATCCTGCTGATGTAATGGTGACATCTTGCCATTCATATGTACCGAAATCGCGTTCGATATGACGAGAAAACACAGTTAATAAGGAGGGTTTTACTTCGTCTGCTAAGCTTTGATGAGGAAAGAACATTAAGGCTTGGTCGTTTGAGGATGCACTGGCTATATGAGTGTCTACGTATGACGGGTTGTGCCAGATTTCTGGGTTTGTATAGGCTGCATATTCCAATGCACCGTCACTATTTAAAAAATTGATGGAAAAGGTCAGGTTTTGTGAATTTGCGTCTTCATCTACGCAATGCGCTGCTGTGGAGACGAGAATCCCATCTTCGCGCGGTTGATAACCTTCGATTTCAACGATGTTTCCGGTGCAATGGTTGCGCCCGTTCAATAAAATGCGACCAACGCCGTTATAGTTGGCTTCAGAAGCGGAAATGGTGCGGCGATCACCGATTTGTTGTGGCCTTAGGGGGGGGATAAAAAATGGTACTGGGTTTTTAACGCGCATATCCCAGTCGATAATCTCTGATTGGTCCGTGCTTATCTCGCCGTCGTTGTTGGTCACTGGATCATCATGATGCGCCAATCCCGCCAACACAAGACCGCCAGCAAGTGCTAACGACGTTGTATTTAATGTTGTTCTGATAATACCCATTATTCCCACACCAATATTAATAAAATCTAATTATAGAGTATAAAGTGTAACAAAATCATTAAATTATGTCAATGTTTCGGCGTGTTTATTGCGTGTTCAGAAGGTTGAACTTTTTGAGCGTAGCAGCTTGTTTTGCGGCCATTTTATCAACGTCAAATCCGTCGATGATTTCGTTGAAGAGTTGATACCAGTTGATCTCGGCTTGGAGGTGGATAAACACAGAGCCGAGGCCAAGTGCGGCACGATCCATAAAGACAAACTCACGCGGGACAGTGACACCGCCGACTTCGCGGAGTTGTTTATGCACTTTTTCGGCGGTTTCGCGCCCGTAAACAGCACCTTCGGCATGACCAACGGTGCGGATTTTGTCTTCCAGAACGGGGGCGTAGAGAAAACGCGCCCAGATGTTGAGGGTTTCGATTTGTTCTTTGTTTAAATCCTTGAACCCCCATGTTTCATAGGCATGCACAGCGCGGGCGTTATCGTTATCCCGTAACGCCATATAAAGGTCAATCACACCACCGACAAACGCAGGCGGGAATACGCGAATACAACCAAAATCAAGCAGGTTGACGGAATGGTCAGGGCGGACGCTGTAATTGCCTAAATGCGGGTCGCCGTGAATAATGCCGTATTCATAAAACGGGATGTACCACGCGCGGAACATGTTCATGGCAAGCTTGTTTTTATCATCTTGGGGTGCGTCCACGAAGTTAAGCATACGATCACCCTCTAGCCATGACGCGCTCAGCAGGCGATCGGTTGATAGCTCATCGTTGACTTGCGGTACATGAACGCTGTTTTCGTTTCGCAACATGTAGTCATAGAGCTTGCATTGCTTGGCTTCGCGCTTGTAATCGAGTTCCTCATAAAGGCGGGCGGCGAGTTCTTGGTGGATGAATTTGGTGGAGATGGCGCTGTCATAACGCTCGTAGATAGAGAATATGGTTTTGAGTTGTTTTAGGTCCGCCTCAATTGCGGTTTGCATGTCGGGGTATTGCAGTTTGCAGGCAAGCGTTTGCCCGTCATGTGATGTGGCTTTGTGCACTTGGCCAAGGCTTGCGGCGGCGATGGGTTCTTTGTCAAAGCTTGCGAATTTACTTTCCCAGTCCGTGCCAAGCTCGGTCTTCATGCGGCGGCGTACGAACGGCCACCCCATTGGTGGCGCGTTTGATTGTAGCTCTTGTAATGCACGCGCATATTCTGGCGGCAGGGCTTCGGGGATGGTGGCGAGGATTTGCGCGACCTTCATAAGCGGGCCTTTGAGATTGCCAAGGGCTTGCATAAGCTGTGCGGCGTGTTCTTCGCGCTCGATCTTAATGCCGAGATATTTCTCGCCTAACATGCGTGAGGCAAGCCCCGCCATGGTGACGGATACTTTGCCGTATCGTGCAACGCGTCCGCCAAATTTGCGGTCATCCAGTTTTTTCTCAATTTTTTCACTCATAACGTAGATATAACCCTTTTTCGCCGTGATGAAACAGTTTAAAACAAACAATATGAGTGAAAAAGATGAAATTACTAAAATTAAAGACGGCATCGCTGAAAAGTTGATGGCAAGTGCTATGTTCGATGGCTTGGATTGGGCGGCGGTTGAGGCTGCGACAGAGCAAGAGGGGCATGAAGCGATGATGGCGAAGGCTGTGTTCCCTAGTGGGCTTTCGGGCGTCCTAGAGCATTTTACGATCTTGGTTGATCGCCGTATGCTTGCGCAGCTTGAAACGATGGACACATCGGAGATGCGCGTACGGGATAAAATAACGACGGCGGTGCAAGCGCGTCTTGAAATTTTGGCGCCTTATAAAGATGCGGTGAAATTGGCGGCATTGTATTGGAGTGTTCCACCACGCAACCTGGCGGCCTCAAAATTTGTCTGGCGTACGGCAGATGTGATCTGGACTTGGGCAGGTGATACCTCAAAAGATTACAATTATTACACCAAGCGCGGTTTGCTATCGGCTGTTTTGACCTCTACAATGATGGCGTGGGTAGGGGAAGACGGGGATGAATTGGATAATTCATTTGCTTTTCTTGATCGTCGCATCGAAAATGTAATGCAGTTTGGTAAAATTCTAGGCAAAATAAAAAGATGAAATATTTAAGAGTATATATTCTGGTCGCAGCGATAATCATGTCGGCATTAAGCCCGACAAAAGCGTATGCGTATGAACTTCCTGATTATCTGTCCATCTGGTTCCCGCAATGGTTTGGGGATGTTGATGATGGGCCTGACCCTGCTGAAACATTGCAGGCACCCTTTACGGCACCAGGAACTGTTCCGAAAGACCCAGGCTCAGCCATCGGTGTGCCGCATAGCTACACAGATGACGTCAATATGAATGATCTCTCACAACCGCACCGTAATGCTGTGCAGGTTGGGGAATGGTTGACACGGGCGTTGTCAGAAGTCTTGACAATAAATCCAGATTCAACGCTTCTTCAAGTTCATTTTGGACGCTTGAAAACGGGGATGAGCATTCAGGCGATTAATTCTTACAAAAAATTTCTGGCCGATAATGCCGTTTTGGACACGTTGAGAACAAACGGCATGTTATTGTCATCCGTGATCAATGATAAACCTTTGTTGTTGAATGAAGGAATTGTTGATGGGCGATATCGCTGGTTGTTTCAGGTTCCTGTCACAATGACTTATACGCCCAAAGGTGCCGTTTCTCTGAGCAGTCCTGAAGTTATACATCAGAATGCTACTCTCATGCTACAGGTAGGGCGTGTCACAGACGGCGTACAGGGCAAAGCCATAGAAACATGGCAGGTTAAGTCAATAGAGCCACGCGTGTATCCGAATAAAGATAAAAAATAGAGCTCCTAATTCTTTGTTTTGCGTTTTTTTTATTGAACCAATACATTCATATTACTTCATAGTGGACGGATATAATTGTGCTATTGGACTTTCCTATTGATGATCCTCCTTTTTATATGTTGAATGAAGGCAGTGATTTGCCTTATCTCTTGGTGTGTGAGCATGCAGGTCATCAAGTGCCGCGTTCACTGAATAATCTGGGGCTTCCCGATGAAGCATTTAATCAGCATTATGCTGTTGATATCGGGGCGCGGGATATGACAGAGGCACTTGCTGCGGAATTGCGTGCACCTGCAATTCTTGCCAATTACTCACGCCTTGTTGTCGATTTGAACCGCCGTGCGGCGCACCTTTCGGCGTTTCCATCAGCGGCAGAAGGTATGCCCGTAAACGCAAATATTAATATGAGTGCGCAAGATAAATGTGCACGCCTTGATGAAATTTACACACCGTTCCATGATGCTATCCGCACATGGATCGACGACAAAATGGAGCAGGGCACTATACCCGCGATCATAAGTATCCACAGCTATACGCCTGTGTTTTTCGGAACGCCAAGGCCATGGGACATTGCGGTGCTTTGGGTGCAGGATGGGCGCATGCCCTTGCCTTTTATGAAGTATTTCAAGGACAAAGCCTATGTTGTTGGCGATAACGAACCGTATGATGTGCGTATCTTGCGTGGCGGCACGATGGAAATCCATGGGGATGGTCGTAAAATTCCGAATTTATTGGTTGAATACCGTAACGATTTGCTTCTTGATAAGGGAAGTTTCAATCGCTTTGTAATGGAAACCGTCGAAGCCGTAAAAATGATTACGGACGATCAGGCTTTATATAGCCTTTATGACGGCCCTGTAACGCCTTATGACCCTGAGGCGGAACAACGTTACATCGAACAGGTGGTTAAAACGACAAGATCGTAACTCTCGGGTGTGATCAGGCGGGTTTTAAAGAATATATAATTGTAATTGTATCAATCAAATAGGAGCAAAAAATGAGCGAGACAAATGTAACAAGCTTTCCAGCAGGCAGCGAAGGCGAAGAGGAAATCAAAGACGTCGGCGGTGTATCTGGTCAACGTTTGAAATCATTCATCGAGCGTGCCGAGCGTTTGGAAGAAGAAAAAACAGCGATTTCTGAAGACATCAAAGAAGTGATGGGCGAAGCCAAAGCCACAGGTTTTGATGTTAAAATCATGCGCCGCATTATGAAGCTTCGTAAAATGGAAGTTCAAAAACGCCGCGAAGAAGATGAAATTCTTGAGCTATATAAAGCCGCTATTGGTATGGAATAAGTCGTGATACGATGAAGCGCCTTCGTGAATCGGGGGCGCTTTTTCTATATTTATGACAGGCTTTTATATGCTGCACGCGCTGAAAAACATCAAAAATATTAAATTATTGCCTTGGGTCGCAACAATTCCGCTGATTATAGCGGGGTTCGCCTATAGCGTATTTTTTACGGGAACAAATTCGATAAATTTTGCGCCGGGGTTGCTGAGTCTTTTACTCTTTGCTTGCTTTGCCATGTTTCCTAATCTGTTGAAGCAATTACAGCTCCCTAAGGGCAATCTCGCTATTATGCTGGGGCTTTATGCACTTTATATTATTGCCAGTGTTGGTTGGTCCACGGTGCCTTATCTGAGCACCCAGTTTATGTTCTTTTTCTGCATTATTCCCTTTATTTTCATTGTGATGATACAAACCGACGATATGTTTCAATGGACGCGCATTCATGCGGCGGCTTTGCTGACGGTGTTTGCGGGCTTGGCTGTCTGGGCGATGATCCAGTACATATTTTTGTTTGATGTGACGGATAAGCGTATTCACCATCCGATGTTGAATCCGAACAGTCTGGCGGGGCTGTTTAATATGTCGCTTTTGGCGGCGCTTGCTTTGTTTGTGTGGGCTAAAAAACGCATACATATGATTGCGGGCGGTGTTTTGCTGGCGTTGCTTTATGCGGGGCTTATCGTAACGCAAAGCAGGGCAGGTATTGTTTTTGAAGCAATTAGCGTTTTGGTGTTCTTAACGGTGATGTGGCGCTTCCCGTCATTGACCATGAAAAAACTTGCGGTGATTGTTGCCATCGCGGTGATTGTACCGTTTGTTTTGGATTTGGTGCATACGACGGCACTGGATAAAAACCTAACCAAATGGGCACACGAGAGTACCTATAGCAGCATGAATGATCGCTATGCGCTTATGAGCGGCACATGGGATATGGTGAAGGCGCACCCATGGTTTGGCACGGGGCTTTCGACATTCTATTTCTATTACCCGCGCTATCGCTTGCCGTATGACCGTAGCGATGGATTTTTTACCCATATTGATCCGTTGCAGTTCTGGGCGGAAATGGGTATTGCTGCGCCAATTATGTTTTACGGCATATTGATTTTGGTTTTGCTGCGCACGATCAAGGCGATGAAGGCAACGCCAAAGGATTCTAATCTGCGGCTCGAGATCATGGCGCCATTTTGTGGTCTGCTTGCCATTCTCATGCATGCCCACATGACGTTCCATCTTTATATATTGGCGATGTTGTTCCCGATCGCGTTCTTGTTTGCCTATTGGTACGCCGCAACGGAAAAAGCTCTCGGGCTCGAGCGCACAATCATTACGTACGATACGAAGTTTAAAAAATATGTAGTGGTGGGTGTTGTTAGTGCTGTGTTGCTCCTGTCGGCACAATGGATAACACGGGCGGCAATCACGGTCTCTCTGACAAATGAGGCCGCAGCCTATATGCAGAAAGGGAAGTTCTCTGATGCACGAGATACGCTGGATTTTGCGAGTAAAATAGGCCCCAAAAATGCGTATCGTATACATCAGCTACAGGAAAATATCGTTATAAACATGCTGGTTTCGCAAGGCGATAAGCTTTCAAGCGTTGAACAGAAGGCACTTTACGAGGAAGCTATATTACATCTTGATCGTGCGCAAAAATATGCCAAGCCGTTTGGGGTTTTGGATAGTGATCGCGCGAAGCTTTACTACATTATGCCAGATGAAATTGTGCCTGATGGTTTTGAAAAAGCGGAGCCTATCCTGCTTGCGGCTTTGGAGAATAACCCGATGCTGTGGGATGCCCGTGTTGGGCTTGCGCGGATGTATAAATTGCAGGGATATTTACAAAAATCGTTCGATACTTTGAATGCGGGGCGTGAATGGCCGATGCCCAAAGGGCAGTTTATGGTCGAAGTCTTGCTTGAAATGGCAAGGCTGCAGCAACAGATGGGCAATACGGATGCCGCGCAGAAAATTTTACAAGAAGCTGGTTATTGGAATCAAAGATACGGAACGCCGCCACGAGGACGTTAGTGAATGGTGATAAAGCCTTCGTGTGTATTAATGAATACTCGTTGAATCTGGTATGAGGCAAAAACGTATATCATACCCGTCATAACGGGCAATTGCGTTTAGCATACGAACGGATCGTGGTTGATCTTCCTCCATCAAACGGCATTCCTCCACAACGTCTTTATCATCTTCGGAGATGTGTTTGATATAAGAGAGACGCCACTGAATCATCATTATCATTTCGGGGCCACGCCCCTCACGAATGGCTTTTCTCAAAAGCTGGCGCTTAATTTCATAAGCACTTCGGACATGGTCTTCTGACATGCGAATCCTACTCCTTACATTTTAATTATCTCATATTTTACGCTAATTTTGCAAATTTAGTTTACGGAATCGCGCGGCTGGCTTGGTGTTGCCCGTTATTTTCAATAATTAATAATATTTTTACCGTTGCCGATGTAGAATTCTATCGACACAGAAAAAAAGCACCTTACATGAATTGTGTGTATATGGGTTTGAAACAGAGAGTAAGAAAATGCAAAAGGGCAACTTACAAGAGATAATGAACCGGATGGTAAACCGTTTTGAAATACTCAAAACGGAAGGTGCCGATAGTTATCAAAAAGATCCATGGACGGAGATCAAAGCCTATATCGGCCTTGATCCAGTTTTGGGCGACCTTCATAAACAATATTTAGATGCGCGAGCACAGCATAAAAAATTGCTGAGCGAAAACGGCAAAAATGATGCGATGACAGAAATCGCGCTGGATGTTCGTGCGAGTTCGGTATCCGCGATTGAAACGCGCGTGATCGAGCTGCGTCAAGACGAGGCGCTTAAATCAGTCGTTGCCTATAGATTACGCAAGGCAGAGTTAGTCAAAGAGTATGAGCTATCAGCCAATTCAAAAGCCTATTGGCAGAAAATTCGTGGTTATCACGAAACACAGGTTAAAACGCAAGCTCGTAAGAGCCGTGAAGATGGTACGGCGAGCTTCTTTGCCGCGATGATCTTCCTAAGCATTATGGATCAGATGTTATCTGCTGCGCGCAGTAGGCTCTCTATCGCCAGTATTTTCGATGCGGTGAGGGATCCGGAATATGGGCAGCGTGCGCTTGCAACAGCAGCATAGAGCGTTCAACGTTCATTAATAGAATATAAAAACAAAAAAGCCACTCTTAAAATATTAAGGGTGGCTCTTCTTTTATATGGTGACCAAAGTTATCTACGGTGCGGATTAACCTAACCGTCCGCGTTTATCTTTTTGACTATTTCGTCGAGGATGTCATTTGCTTTTAAATTATCAACCTGACATGTGCCTGCGGCTTCGTGACCACCGCCGTTATATTCAAGCATAAGGCTACCGACATGGGTGTTGCTGGTACGGTTTAGGATAGATTTACCAACGGCGAACACTGTGTTTTGTTTGTTTTTGCCCCATAAAACATGGCACGAGATATTACATTGCGGGAAGATCGCATAAAGCCCAAAGCGGTTACCCGCCCAAATTGTTTCTTCCTGACGCAGATCAAGAACGATCATATTTTTATGAACACGTGCGCAACGTTCGATTTGCTCGCGGTATTTTTGTTTGTGGCTGTGATATATCTCAACACGCTCTTTCACATCGGGAAGTTCAAGGATATCTTCTATTGTTTGATGTTCCATACAGTAATCAATTAGCTTCATCATGAGCTGGTAATTCGAAATGTTGAAATCACGGAAGCGGCCTAAGCCTGTGCGCGCATCCATGAGAAAGCTTAAAAGCTCCCAGCCTTGTGGGTTCAAAATGTCTTCGCGTGTGAAAGCAGCAGAGTCCGCTTTGTCCACGGCATTCATCATTTCCTCAGAAATACTGCCAAATTTTTCTTCACCACCATAATAATCATAAACAACACGTGCCGCAGAGGGGGCTTTGATGTCGATAATGTAATTATCTGGCTTTTTGTTGTCTTTCAAACGCTCCAACTCACTATCGTGGTGGTCAAAACAAAGGCTGACACCTTCGACGTAGGGCAAGTTTGTTGTGATATCGTTCGGGCCAACCTCGATCAATCCATCCTGCATATCTTTGGGATGAGCAAAGGTGACATGCTCAACAAGTCCGATTTTTTTGAGGAGAACAGCACAAACCAGCCCGTCCATATCACTGCGGGTAATCAGGCGGTGTTTGTTGTCCGCATCAGAATCGTGTTTTGCATTTTCCATGGTCTATGGCTCCCCAATAATGTGAAATATCCGTGATATTGATGATAATGTACAGACGCTAACAGGACGTTAACGGGCAGAGCCTAAGGCGGCGTTCGAAGAATTTAACCTTATTTGGCTTTGCTCTTTGTTGTTTTTTTCTTTTTGCTGTCAGATTTGTCCGTGGAATAAACATATGTCGGGGATTTGCCCTCGGTGATTGTTTTTTCCTCAATCACAACTTCCTCAACACCTTCGAGATCAGGCAGTTCGTACATTGTGTTCAGCAACAGATTTTCCATGATCGAGCGAAGGCCACGTGCGCCAGTTTTACGCTCAATCGCTTTCTTGGCAATAGCTTCCAGAGCATTGCCTTTGAATGTAAGTTTTGCGCCTTCCATTTCAAAGAGTTGTTGGTATTGCTTCACCAGCGCGTTTTTAGGCTCTGTCAAAATCTGGATCAAAGCACCTTCATCAAGATTTTCAAGCGTTGCAATCAATGGCAAACGACCAACAAACTCAGGAATAAGGCCGTATTTCAACAAATCTTCAGGTTCCAGATTATGGAGAAGTTCACCTGTGTCGCGTGTGTCAGGGCCGCGAACATCAGCACCGAAGCCAATTGTTGTGCCACGACCTTTTTCAGCCAGAATTTTTTCAATACCTGCGAATGCACCACCACATATAAACAGAATGTCGGTTGTATCAACTTGCAGGAATTCTTGTTGTGGGTGCTTGCGTCCGCCTTGTGGTGGAACAGCGGCAACTGTTCCTTCCATCAATTTCAAGAGAGCTTGCTGCACGCCTTCACCAGACACATCACGTGTGATGGAAGGGTTATCAGATTTACGGCTAATTTTGTCGATCTCGTCAATATATACGATACCGCGTTGTGCGCGCTCGACATTGTAATCAGAGGCTTGCAACAATTTCAGAACAATGTTCTCAACGTCTTCACCAACATAACCAGCTTCGGTCAATGTTGTGGCGTCAGCCATTGTAAACGGCACATCAAGCATACGAGCGAGTGTCTGTGCCAGAAGCGTTTTACCGCAACCTGTCGGGCCAACAACCAAAATGTTTGATTTTGATAGTTCAACTTCGCTGTTGCCTGATTGGCTGTGTTCCATACGCTTATAGTGGTTGTGAACAGCAACGGCCAAAACGCGTTTCGCGGTTTCTTGTCCGATGACGTAATCATCAAGCACAGCTTTGATTTCACTCGGGGCAGGGACACCTTCGCCTGAACGCACGATCGAAGATTTATCTTCTTCACGGATAATATCCATGCAGAGCTCAACGCACTCATTGCAGATAAAGACATTCGGCCCTGCAATTAGTTTGCGGACTTCGTGTTGGCTCTTTCCACAAAAAGAACAATACAGGGTATTTTTGCTATCGCTGGTCGTTGTGCCGGATGATTTACTCATATTGTGCGTTCTGCCTCTTTAATAACGTTTGAATCACATACCTTACTTTAACGTGCTAGATATCGTCGCGGCAAGAGCTATATCAATGAAAATATGTTTTTCCTCAGTCTTTGCAAGCTTTTGCATTGGAAAAGCATCTTTTGACAATAAATTTTACCGTAGAAAGCTCTTTGATAATAAAGCGTTATTGCGCGGAAACAACAAATCGATGTATCTTTATAGTATGAAGCAAAGAACACTTGATGAGTTAGATAGTAGTTTTGCCCTGTTTGATAACTGGGATGATCGCTATCGTTTTCTGATTGATCTGGGCAAGCGTTTGCCGATCATGGATGAAAACCTAAAGACCGACACTGCGTTAGTGCCGGGCTGTACTTCGCGTGTTTGGCTTGTGGCTAAGGTTGATGATGATGCTAAACTTCATTTTTGGGCGGATAGTGACGCGCAAATTGTGCGCGGGCTGATTTACTTATTAATGAGCGCGTATCAGGATCAAAGCACCGATCATATCGTCGCCATCGATATTAATAAGGTTTTTGAAGGGCTAGGGTTGCATCAGCATCTAAGCCCGAACCGCCGTAATGGTTTCTTCGCGATGGTTGAAAAAATCAAGCAATATGCCCAACGCAGCGAATGTAACGCCTAGGCTATTTTGCTGGCGCGTCTTTATTTGCATCAGCTTTTTTGTCGTCTTCTTCTTTGTTTTCTTTATCAGCATCGTCAGAAGATTCGACCTCTTCAGCAGCCTCCGCTTTGACTTCTTTTAATGTCGCGCTGCGTAGAATCTCGGCGAACATGGCATCGGCTTCTTCAAGCGGGCCACCGATTAATTCAGCCTCAAGCGTAAAGACAGATGTTTTGCCAATCCAAAGCTGTGCCATATAGATTTTGTTGCTGTTGCCTGATAGTCCAGAACCGATCAACACGGCTTGTTTGGCGTGTTCTGTTTCTTGGTAATGGCTTTCGAAATCACCGAGTTTGTTTTTACCGACTATGGCTTCGAGCGTTGTCTTCATGACGTCGCCGCTATAGCGCTCATACATTTTATCTTCGGCTTTGTTGCATGTGACTCGGATATCCACGGTGGCATCCAAACCAAACACGTTGGTGAAGTTGGTAACTTCGTGGCAGTTTGTTGGGTCTTCCGAATCGCAACGCTGTGCTTTGTGGGGTTCGCTCGGGAAGGTGATTTGGAATTCACAGTTATCAGGCGCATAGACAAATTCATCAGCCATCGCAGCAGGTGCGGCAATAAGCATGACGGTAAAGAGCAGTGCTAAATGTTTAAGCCGCATCATTGATTTGTCCTTTTTGTGTTTCGGGCTGTGTTTTAGGCTTCCAGTTTTCAGGCGTTGTTTCTGTTTGTGTTTGCGCGGCCATGTTCTTGACCTCGTGCTTGCCGTCCTCATCAAAGGGCGGGAACCAGACATACGGAATGCCTTTTTTCTCGGCATAGGCGATTTGCTTGCCGATTTTCTGAGGCATGTGAAACATTTCCACTTTATAATTATTCTTCCTCAATATCTGCGCGGTTTCTTGCGCACGTTTTCGGATCTCATTTTCTTTGTTTTTAATGTCATTTAGGCTTTCATCTGAACGCACAGGTGGTAATGCCATCAAAATGTCAGCAGGGGATTTGCGGGTTAGTGGCAGCTTTCCTTGCTCCAACATATAAGCGAACAAGCGTGAAAAGCCGATGGATATCCCAACACCTGGGAGCTTCTTATTAATGTAACTACTCGCCAAATCATCATAACGCCCACCAGAGCAGATCGAGCCATACCCTTCATTACCAACAAACGTCGTTTCATAAACGGTACCTGTGTAGTAATCGAGACCTCGTACGATGGAGAGGTCAGCAACCGCATCTGGAATGTGAGAAAGTTGATCCATGACGAAATGCAATTCTTCAGCGCCTTCAAGCATAAGATCATTTTTAAAGTTAAAACTTGTAATGTGGTTATGTAGATCTAGGCCAGCGCCCACACCTTCAAATTTTTGGTCGGCGAATGTTAGGAGTGACGTGATTGTGTTTTGATTTAATCCAAGTCCTGTTAACTCTGCCCTTACTCCGTCGGGAGTTATTTTTGCCATTTTATCAAGGCTACGTAGCGTTTCTTCTGGGTTTTCTATTTCCAAGGCTTCCATTACGCCAATCAATATCTTCCGATTACTAATCCTTAGCTGAAACTTCTCATTCTCCATCCCCTGCAAACCTGAAAGCACTTCATAAATAATCGCGGGCATTTCGGCATCGAAGTGCAGGCCGAGCTGGTCCACGCCGATGACATCAATATCGCATTGATAAAACTCACGGAAGCGGCCTTTTTGTGGGCGCTCACCACGCCAGACGCGTTGCATTTGATAGCGTTTAAACGGGAACACCAAATCACCAAAGTGCTGCGCCACATAACGGGCGAGGGGTACTGTTTGGTCAAAGTGCAGCGCAAGGCGTGATTCTTTTTTCTCACCATCTTCTTGGTGCAGGCGTTCCAGCACATAAATTTCTTTATCGACTTCACCTTTGGCGGTGATGACGTCGAGTTCTTCAACAGACGGGGTCTCGATGTTGCAAAAGCCGTAAGACTCAAACACGCGGCGGATATGGTCGAACCATTGTTGCTCGACATAACGGGCTTCGGGCAACCACTCGGGGTAGCCGCTAATGCTTTTGGGTTTATATACTGATTTCTTTTCGCTCATTGTTCTTATCTCATAAGGGATTTAATGCGGAAAGAATAGGGGGTCTGCGCTTTTTTGTACAGGGGAGAATCAGATTTGCGGTGCTTTGATATGGGGGCGGATGTAAGTTGGCGGTTCAACGCCTTCGCGCAAATAACATTCGCGGCCGTCATCACATTCCAATTTCACAAAATCACCATCGCCCAGATGTTCTTCCATGGCTTCAAAACCTGCTGTGCCACCTAGATATTGAAACTGTTCATCGGCAATGGCTAAAACGCCACCTTTGTCGCGTTCCATAAAGACAAGACGGAGTCTGTCCTGTTTGCTTGAATTTGCCATTTCACACCTCTGCGTTTACCGCTTTTATTATGCTCAGGCTAACATGTGCAGTGCAGCAAAGTCAAAGTTTTTGCCGCTTGAAACGGGCAAGATTCTTTCGTTTTTTTGCGGAGGGTATTCGTGGAGAATTATTTGTCGAGCGCGAAGAGCTCTTCCAAATTACTGGTCAAGGCTTCGGCCAGTTCATCCGCATCGGCAATGGTCATAGCACGATCATAATATCGCGTGACATCATGCCCGATACCAATCGCGGCAAGCTCAACCACGGAGCGTGATTCAATCCAGTTAATCACTTGGCGCAGATCATGTTCCAAAACGTTGGAGGGGTTAACGGATAATGTGGAATCATCCACGGGTGCACCGTCTGAGATCACCATCAAAATTTTGCGTTGCTCAGGACGACGGACAAGGCGGTTATAGGCCCAAACGAGAGCTTCGCCATCGATGTTTTCCTTCAAGATTCCTTCTTTGAGCATCAACCCAAGGTTTTTGCGCGCACGGCGTAACGGCGCATCAGCCGCCTTATAAACGATATGGCGTAAATCATTGAGCCTGCCGGGGTAGGGTGGTCGCTGGTTTTCAATCCATAGCTCGCGGGATTTTCCGCCTTTCCACGCGCGGGTGGTGAAGCCGAGAATTTCCACCGACACGCCGCAGCGCTCCAACGTTCGCGCCAAAATATCGGTACACATCGCCGCAATCGCAATCGGGCGACCACGCATTGAACCTGAGTTATCAATCAAAAGCGCCACAACCGTATCGCGGAAATCGGTTTCGGTTTCTTGCTTGTACGCTAGCGGCACAGACGGGTTTGCCACAATACGGGCGAGGCGGCTTGCATCCAATGCGCCTTCTTCCAAATCAAATTGCCAGCTCCGCTGCTGCTTTGCCATGAGCTTGCGTTGCAGGCGGTTGGCGAGCTTTGTAATGACGCCTTGCAGATGACTTAATTGTTGATCGAGCATTTTACGCAGGCGTTCTAGCTCATGCGGCTCGGCCAAGTCTTCGGCTTTTACAACCTCGTCATATTGCGTGGTGTAGATGGTGTAACGGCTGTCGGCATCGGGAACGTAATCATTGCTACGGCGCATTTTTGGCATGGATTCGGCTTCTGCTTGCCCTTCGGCTTCGTCGGATGAATTATCCATCTCATCTGACTCGCCTTCCATGTCTTGGTCGCTGTCGTCTTGATCGTCGTCGTCGGTGTTGTCGTCAATGTCTTGTGCGCCCGAATCTTGTTCGGTGTTGTCATCTTTGTCGGTGTCTTTGGGTTCGTCGGTGTCTGTGTCACCGTCCTGGTCGTTATCATCGGTTTCGGTTGGTTCGCTGGTTTGGCCAACATCCATATCCAGATCGGCAATAAGTTGACGCGCCTTGGCGGCAAATTCGTTTTGGTTCTTTAACAATGGGGACAGCGCAGATAGGCCGTCTTTGCCTAGATGTTCTTCCAACCATGGCTGCCAAAGCTGTATGAGCTTTGCACTTTCAGGCGGTGGCGTTTCCCCCGTTAGCGCAATGCGGGTCATAAGATGCAGCGCATCGGCCAAATTCACATCTTCGCGGCTATCAATATTACCGATATTAAGATCCGCACATTTTTGTGCGAGCGTTGCTTGCAGGTTGCGCGCCACGCCTTTCATTTTGCTTGCACCGAGCGCTTCGTAACGCGCTTGCTCCATTGCGTCGAATGCTGTTTGCGCCGTGAGATCAAGCGGGGTGTTTTTTAGGTGCAGCGTCGGGTTATGGTGCCGCATATGCAATGCCTTGGCATCGGCTTCGCCCCGTACGAGCGCTTTGGAAATGTCGGAAATTTCGTGATCGGGTAGAGGCAGGCGCGATTTATGCTTGTTGCGTAAGTTCTGGCTGCCCGATTTTTCGGTCGGGGAAAAAGACACCTCAAGCTCTTTATCCTGCGCGATTGCGCGGACAGTAGATATTGTCGCGTTCTTGAATTTCTCGCGCTGCTTTTCGGTGTCATCGATCATGGTTTATTTAGACCATATTGCGCATTTTTTAGGAAGGTCGAAAAAATATTTGCTCCTGTGATGTAAGTTATGTATAAAAAGGTTCAATTTATTTTATAGGGATATTGATATGGGGCCGATTAATTTTGATGGTTTGGGATCTTTTGTGATTGTTGGCGTGTTTGCGATTGCGGCGGCAGGATATGGGATTGGAAAGGGCGTTGAATATATGGTTTCCGATGATCCTGATATAGGCAATGATGTTACTGTGACGTTATATGATGCAACTGTTGACCATGTTCAACGCGATAAATTAACAGAAGAAGATGTTTGTGAAGAAGTAAGCCAGTTCTTGTTAGCATTGAGCAGGAAGTTCTACGCCGTCGCGCCAGACGCTGAAAAACGTACAAATGCAATGATGCCTGAATCATCTTGCCGCAGAGGTATGTGGATAATAGAATCTGAGCCATATAAACCAAAAGAAGAAAGCTCTTCTAGCCCTAAACCTTAACGTCTTCGCCGAAACACCGCTGGTAGTACTCGGCAATCGTCGGGCGTTCGGTTTCGTCGCATTTGTTCATAAAGCTTAGGCGGAAGGCGAGCTCACGGTCTTTGAAGATGCGTGAGTTCTCAATCCAGCTTAGAACCGTACGCGGGGACATCAACGTTGAAATATCACCATTGATAAAGCCTTGGCGCGTTAAGTTCGCCATTTTCACCATGTCGGAAATTTCTTCTTTGCCCTCGGTGTTGTCCATATCAGGGTATTTCGCAACCATGATCGCGGCCTCGTCATTGGCGGGCAGGTAGTTCAGCGTCACGAGAATGTTCCAACGGTCAAGCTGTGCTTGGTTAATCTGTTGCGAGCCATGATAAAGACCCGTCATATCGCCCAAGCCAATCGTGTTGGCGGTTGAGAATAACCTAAAAGCAGGGTGCGGACGGATGACTGTGTTTTGGTCAAGCAGGGTTAGGTGCCCTTCGGCCTCCAAAACGCGCTGGATGACGAACATCACATCGGGACGCCCCGCATCATATTCATCAAATACAAGCGCTACAGGGTTCTGTAATGCCCAAGGAAGCAAGCCTTGGCGGAACTCGGTGATTTGTTTGCCGTCTTTTAGCGCAATCATATCTTTGCCGAGGAGATCAAGGCGGCTGACGTGGCTATCGAGGTTAATCCGTACGCACGGCCAATTCAGGCGCGCAGCGACTTGTTCTATATGGGTGGACTTGCCTGTGCCATGATAGCCTTGGATCATTACGCGGCGGTTATGGGTGAAACCCGCAAGGATAGCCATCGTTGTGTCGTGATCGAATTGGTAGCTCGTATCGATTTCAGGCACGTTTGCGTGTGGCTCGCTAAAGCCTGGGATGTCCCAATCAGTATCCAGACCAAACAATTCGCGCGCGCTGTATGTTGTGTCGGGGATTGTGGTGTGGGTTGGGCTGTTGGTTGCAGAATGTGTTAAATTCGAAACTCTGCCGCTTTGGCTTTTGTCTTTTGTATCACTCACGCTGGAATTCCTGTTTGGGGTTCGTGTGGTTTTAGGTTTTTATTACTCTTACTCTTCAATGATCGCGAATTTTTCATGCGCCATCTTTAATATTGTATAAGCCATATTGATGTGTTTGAGAAGCTCTTCGGACTTCGGATTGTTGCGATTGACATCAGGGTGGTGCTTTTTCGCAAGCTCCTTATAACGCTTTTTGATTTTATCAAGGCTGAGAGGTGGCTCAAGTCCCATGAGTGCCATGGCATCAAACTCGGGAGAGTGGGGCGGCACAGTATAGCGATAGCCGTTTTTGCCACGCGCTTCGTTTTCCTCGCGGGCTTGGTCGTCCTGACCATCACGCCAGTCACGGCCTTTGGCGCGAAGCTTGTCTTCCATTTCCTTGTAGCTGCTGAACTTCCATGTTGGGCGATCCCATAAGGCACTACGGACGATATAATCCTCAACCTCGCGTGGTGACATACCAGAAAAGTAATTCCACGCCTTGTTGTAATCGCTTATATGGTCAAAACAAAAATGAAAGTAATCATCAAGCTGTCTGCTTTTGGGTGCTTTATGCGCCGCATCAGCCCCACACCCGGGCATGTCACAGCGACGCGCGTGGTTGTGCGGTTTGTTTGGCTCTGCATACTCCGCAGAATTAGGCTTTAAATCTATCTTCGGCATTATCCTCTAATTATGATATGTCTTGTTCTCGAAAACAAGGTTTTGATAGGAAAATAAGGGGTTTGCATGACAAAAGTTGTAGAACAGATGCAAAATATACTGCAAGAACGCTTCCAGCCCAAAATATTGGAGGTCATCGACGAAAGTGACCATCATATCGGGCACGCAGGACATGACGGTCTTGGTGAAAGCCATTTCAAGGTTGTAATCAAGGCTGCCGATTTCGAAGGTCAATCCCGCATTACATGCCATCGTATGATTTATGACGCGCTCGATGTTTTGATAAAGCAGCGTGTGCATGCCTTAACGATAGAAATCAAAAAATAGACAAACCCACCAAAATACACCAATGGGTTGTATTTTTAAGTCACACACAACCAGACACTTGCTTTTTCTACGAATTGGATAATACTATAGTATATATTTTGAATATTTACTAAACCTAAGTTGTGGAGAAGATATTATGAACGAAGATCAAAACACACAGATAAAAAGCACGTTGGTTAGCAAAAACATCACAGTTTTGGGAAAACGCACTTCTGTGCGGCTTGAACCAGAAATGTGGCGTGGTTTGAAAGAGATAGCAGAACGTGAAAACTGCAAAATCCATGATATTTGCTCGATTGTGGCGCTGCGCAAGAATCCGAATACATCACTGACGGCGGCTGTGCGTGTGTTTTTGATGCTTTACTTCAGAGCTGCTGCGACCGAAGACGGGCATAAACGCGCCCAACATGGTGATTTTATGAATATGGTCAAACGTGCGCGTCTTGTAGGTAAGGCGGAGATTAGCGCGGGGCAGGGGAATCGTAACGAATCCCTACCTGTTCCTGCGATGGATAAAAAATCGGCTGAGGCGATTGAGCAAGCCGCTTCGTTTTTCAGAGTGGCTTAACGACTCATTTTTAAGAATTTTTCATGGCGTGCGCTGATGAGTTTGTTCGCGCTCCATGGTGTCATCTTTTTCAAACCCGCTTCGATGGTATCAGCAACATTGTTGATTGCTGTTTCTTTATGGCGATGTGCGCCGCCCATCGGTTCTGTGATAATGCCGTCAATCAACTTCAACTGGTATAAATCCTGCGCGGTGAGCTTAAGTGCTGCGGCGGCGTCGCCTGCGTAATCTGCGCTGCGCCATAGAATGGATGCACAGCCCTCAGGTGAAATCACGGAATAAATTGAATGCTCCAGCATGTAAATTTTATCGGCTGTCGCAATAGCAATCGCGCCGCCTGAACCACCTTCACCGATGATGACGGAGATAATAGGCACTTTCACACGCAAGCATGTCTCGATTGATTTCGCGATGGCCTCGGCTTGACCGCGTTCTTCCGCGCCAAGGCCAGGGTAAGCACCTGCTGTGTCCACAAGCGAGATAATAGGGAGTTGGAATTGATCCGCCATCTTCATAAGGCGTTGTGCCTTACGGTATCCTTCGGGGCGTGCCATGCCAAAATTATGTTTGATACGGCTTTCTGTATCGTTGCCTTTTTCATGGCCCATAATAACGCATGATCTGCCGCGGAAGCGACCAAGGCCACCAATAAGGGCAGCATCTTCGCCAAAATAACGATCACCCGCAAGCGGTGTGAAGTCTTCAATGATGTGTTCGATGTAGTCTTTGAAATGAGGGCGCTCTTGGTGGCGGGCCACTTGCACTTTTTGTTGTGGTGTTAGTTTACCGTAGGTTTGTTTTAGCAAACGATCGGCTTTGGTTTCCATACGCTGGATCTCTTCGACGATATTGACGCTGTCGTCATTATTGACCTTACGCAGCTCGGCGATCTTTTCTTCGAGTTCCAATACAGGTTTTTCAAAATCAAGTTTACTCATATTTCAACAACCATCCGTTTTATTTCAAGATATAGATAAATAACAAATCAGGCAGATAAGTTCAAAGACTATATCTGCCTGATTTAAATCAAGATAGAGGTTTTTAACCTAAATTATTATTTGCCAGTGCCAGTTTTTGCCAGCGGATGCTTGTCTTCCACTGTTTTCTTGGCTTTTTCACTGATTACATGTGTGTAAATCTGTGTTGTGGCGATATCGGCGTGACCCAACATTTTCTGTACAGAGCGCAAGTCCGCACCGTTGCTTAGAAGATGTGTTGCGAAAGCGTGACGCAGAATGTGCGGGCTTACTTTGCCGTTCTCCATACCAGCGTTATCGGCTAGATCTTTCAGGAGTTGTGCAAAACGCTGACGTGTTAGGTGACCACTTTGTGATGTTCTTGAAGGATACACCCATTGTGTTTGAATACCTTTGTCTTCACCGCCCATGAATTGCTTGCGTACGTCGATATAGTTACGCATTGCTTTCTTGGCTGAATCAGATAGAGGAACCATACGCTCACGACCACCTTTACCGGCAACCATAACGAATTCTGTGTTCTCACCGATTGCAGACATCGGAAGACCGACAAGCTCGGACACACGAAGACCAGTTGCGTAGATCATTTCCAACAAGCAAACGAGACGGATGCTATCTGCACCGCCGCCTTTACCAGCTGTATCGATCAACAAATCAACTTCTTTTTCTGTCAAAGTTTTTGGCAGAGTGCGTACTTGTTTCGGGCTTTCAATCGTAGATGTCGGATCGTCTTTTCTCATGTTTTCTGAGATAACGAAACGGTAGAACTGGCGCAACGCAGACAGGCGACGAGCGACTGTACGTGTAGCGATCTGTGATTTATTTTGGCCTTTCACGTGGATTTTATTCCCTAAATCCTCGAGGTAAGACTTAATTTGTACAGATGATGCATCGATGATTTCAATTTTATACTGAGCACGTAGATACAGGCTGAAATCAGCAAGATCGCGCCAATATGCTTGGCGTGTGTTCAATGCTGCTCCCCGTTCTGTAGTCAGCATATCTAAAAATGAATCCACCATTGGATGCAAATCTGGTTTCGGCAAAGCCGGACGTCCTGGACGTGCCATAGTTCTATTCTCCTATTTTTATTCGAAGCCCAATAGTATTTCAGTTGTTAGCTGATGAACTTCATATATTAACCCCACTGTCACAAAACTATCGATGATCTCACCAAACACATCCGGTCTTAAGTTTTTTGGTTGTGTTTCATGAAGAACGATAGAGCCTAATAAAATAACTTCTCCAAGACGATTTTCTGTTCGTGCTTTTTGTAGCGACTTCATTAAACCAATAGACTGCATTACATAATTGTCATCGAATGTCAAGTCAGTGTGTTTTTCATAAATCTCTCTGCCCACATAATTATGTAATTTAGCTTGTTTGTCAAGCTTTTCGGTAATTATTCCAATAAGAGCCCTGTCTATAGGGTTTAGCTGATCCAACATTTCGATAACATCTTCTTTTGGAAGCACTGCAACATCAGAAAAATTATTTGTGATTAAATAGGCAATATATGAAAAGAGACGATTTCGTGGCTCACCCGACATAAATGATTCGCGCTTGATTTCGAATTTTTCGAGAGGGGTATCGAGACCTTTATCGTAGGTCGCGTTATACGCTGTTATCGCATCTTTTAATGCGTTAGGCAGATTAGTGTCCGTCAACAGCACCGCACGAAGTGCCGCAGGAATAGCGGACGGGGTAGGGTCGCCCAGTTTTTTGTATGAAATTTGTTTGTTTTGGATAAGCCACGCAATATCTAACACGCTTGGTTTGGCAAGGATATCAATGCTTTCGGGGGTGAAGACCTTGTTTTTGTTACCCAGATAAATAGACAAGAACGGTTTTTCTTCGGTTTTGGCACCCTCGCCATCTTTGGCACTATCTTCGGCGGCATCTTTTGGCGCGGTATCAGGTGCGTTTGTCACGCTGTTGTCTTTGCCAAACATAGAGATGCTACAGATAGAGCCCATCTTTGTCCAAAAATCCATGCCCGCAAAACGATCTTTGATTGCGCTGGTTTCAAGGCAGGCGAGAGGCTTTTGCCCTGAGATGTAGAGCGCACTAACACCGATGCGTGCTTGACGCTCATGATACGGCTCAAACGGGCTTTGCGTGTAAAGGGCTGCGGTTTCCTTGAATTGCCCCATTTCATAGAGCTTTTCTAGGCGTAGGGTTAGAAAGTCGCGGCCTTCGCTTGCTTTTGTCGCACGACTACCAGACATCAAATTGCTGTTGGTAGCGGTCAGAAGCGCCCGTAGCGTTAGGTTATAGAGCACGCTGTAGTGGTTATCATCGGGCAATTGCTCAACAAGATCAAAAACCAACTCTTTATCGGCACCCTCCCAAAGATAAGGGCCGAGGCTGCCGCCTGTCGCGCCATAGAGCAAGCCGCGTGATTCAAGAACCTCCATATCGGTGCTTAATGTTTTGCCGACATCCTGCGATTCTTCATGTTCGCTTTTCATTTCTTCTGCGGCATTGCTGTCAGCGCGGTTTTGATGCGCAGCAGATCCCGCCATACGGTCATCTGCAATAGAAGGCACCGCAAATGACACAGTAACCAGACAGGCCAGCATAAGAGGTCGCCATAAGCGCATCATGTTATTCATCTTTGTAAAAACGATCGTTAGGGATTGTTTGTGTGACTTCTTGCTGCTGGGTCTTGATATCGGTCGTGGCAATATACAAAAAGCCCCCGACAAACAGAACCGACACAGTAATTAGAACGATTTTTTTAAGTCTCATGTCTTTTCCTCTTTTTCTTCCTTGTTGATAGGGGCGAAGTTAGATGAGTCTATGAAATATTTCAATGGCTGTTCTTTTCAATCCCTGTCTTTCATGCCATAAACTTTATTACTATGGATAAAGAGCTAGTTGCCGATATCAAAAAACGTATGCAGCGCCCGATTGTAATGGTCGGTTTGATGGGCTGTGGCAAAACACGTATAGGAACGTCGCTTGCCAAGGCTTTGTCCGTACCCTTTTACGACAGCGACCACGAAATCGAAACCGCAGCAGGCATGACCGTTCCTGCCATTTTTGAAAAATTTGGTGAAAAATATTTTCGCGATGGTGAACGCCGCGTTTTAAAACGTGTGCTGGACCAAGGGCTGTGCGTTGTGGCAACAGGCGGTGGTGCTGTGATGAACGAACAAACAGCCAAAGTGATTTGGGAGCGTTCCGTCTGTATATGGTTGCGTGCTGATTTGAAAACTTTGGTGGCGCGTACGAGCCGTACTGAAAAACGCCCTTTGTTGCAAAATGGTGATCCTGCGGAAATTCTGGGGCGTTTGATGGATCAACGCTACCCCGTTTATGCGAATGCTGATATTGTTGTCGATAGCCACCAAGGTGATATAAAAACAGTGATTAATGACGCAATGGAAAAACTCGATGCCTTTCTCTCTCAACGTATCTAACGTGATGAAAAAATCTGAAACCATAAGCACACCAACAAAGACACGGACATTGAATGTTGATCTGGGTGATCGTTCCTATGATATATCCATTGGTACGGGCTTGATCGATGATGTCGTGCGCCTTGTGCCGCGTGATCTTACGGGGCGGCGGTTATTTATCCTGACGGATAAGAACTTGGAAAAACGTGCGGGCGCGCAGATATATAAGGCGTTGCAAGACGGTTCTAGCGCGGAGAGCGTTGAAATGCTAACGCTGCCTGCGGGTGAGGCCACAAAATCGATGGCGAATTTCGAGCGTGTGACGGCATGGATGTTGGAGCATGGCGTTGATCGTCATTCGATACTCTTTGCTGTTGGCGGCGGCGTGATTGGTGATTTAGGCGGGTTTGCCGCCGCAAGCGTGATGCGCGGTATTGATTTCGTGCAAGTCCCCACGAGCCTTTTGGCGCAGGTTGATAGCTCGGTCGGTGGTAAAACAGGCATTAACATGCCGCAGGGCAAAAACCTTGTTGGTGCTTTTCATCAGCCTTTATGCGTCATTTGTGACCTTGATGTGCTTAAAACTCTACCGCCGCGTGAGTTACGCGCTGGTTACGCCGAGATTGTTAAATACGGACTGATTAACGATGTCGAGTTCTTTGAATGGTTAGAGGCAAACGGCGATAAAGTTTGCGCCGCAGATACCGAATCTTGCGCTTATGCTGTGGAAACCTCATGCCGCAAGAAGGCGGATATTGTGGCAGCGGATGAGCGAGAGCGCGGTTTGCGTGCGTTGCTTAATCTAGGTCATACATTCGGTCACGCGATTGAGGCTGCTGCTAAATATGATGGGCGTTTGCTGCATGGTGAGGCGGTGGCGATTGGTATGGCGCTGGCGTTTAGGATGTCGCAAGACATGTATTTCTGTAAGCCAGAGGAGGCTGATCGTGTGGTGAAGCATCTCGCGGCGCACGGTTTGCCAACGGATATTGGTATGATTAAGCCGCGCCTGAAGGTCACAGCGGATGAGCTTGTCGCCAATATGACCAAGGATAAGAAGATCGAAAAGGGTAAGAACACCTTTATTCTGGTGCATGGTATTGGGCAGGCTTTTTTAACCTCCGATGTCTCGCTTGAGGATGCTCGCGCGATTATGATGGACTCGCTGAACGTTCGAGCGTAAATAACGGACTGTAAAACCTATATAACTACGGGTATAACAACTAGATACACAACAAACCTAACAACAAGGGGTGCGCCCCAAAGGAACAAAGATAATTATGGATTGGTCACTTTTGGTACCTATAGTCTTGATACTGATTTTACTGCTGCTTTCGGCCTTCTTT
Organism: Bdellovibrionales bacterium; assembly: GCA_037969035.1. Classification (GTDB taxonomy): domain Bacteria; phylum Pseudomonadota; class Alphaproteobacteria; order Micavibrionales; family Micavibrionaceae; genus JBBKWU01. The sequence goes on along the minus strand of JBBKWU010000026.1, from coordinate 138,948 downwards.
TCGGGGTCTGAAACGGCGCTGACTGCCGCTTCACGGGCGCGGATGCACTCCTGGGCAAAGGCCGGTAACAAACGCGCCAAGATGGTGCAGAAAATCCGCGACCAAAAAGACCGCATGATCGGTGCGCTATTGCTCGGTAACAACCTAGTAAACATTCTGGCCTCTGCGATGGCGACGAGTGTTCTCATTAAGCTGTTTGGTGATGCGGGCGTTGTTTATGCCACGATGGTGATGACGCTTTTGGTTTTGATCTTTGCCGAAGTGCTGCCGAAAACCTATGCGCTGCACGCTGCTGATCGTATGTCGCTGTATATCGCGCCGATTATTCGTGTGGTGATTATCGTGTTTTCGCCTGTGACAGAGCTTGTGACGCGTATTGTGCGCGGAGTTCTCAAGTTGATCGGTGTGGATGTTTCCTTGGTTAGTAAGGGCAACCACATGGAGGTTCTGCGCGGCGCGATTGAGCTTCACGCTGAGGGCGAGGATACGCCGCAAGAAGTGCAAGAACAACGCGCTATGCTGCACTCAATTCTCGACCTCGCCGATGTCGAGCTAGAAGACATCATGACCCACCGCCGCAACGTGGTGATGATTGATGCGTCCTTGCCGATGGAGAAGATTGTGGAGCAGGTGCTTGATTGCCCCTATACGCGCTTGCCGATCTGGAAAGACAATAACGAGAATATTATTGGCATTATCCATGTTAAGGCTTTACTTAAAGAATTGCAGGCAAGTGACGGAAAGGTAAAGGATATTAAGATCGAAGATATCGCCGCCGAGCCATGGTACGCACCCGAAAACACCACGCTTTTTGACCAGCTTCAAGCCTTCCGTCAACGCCGCGAGCATTTTGCGTTGGTGGTTGATGAGTACGGCTCGTTTATGGGCGTTGTCACGCTCGAGGATATCTTGGAGGAAATCGTTGGTGAGATTGATGATGAGCATGATATTGCCGTGGCTGGTGTCCGTAAGCAGCCCAATGGCACGCTTTTGGTGGATGGCGATGTGACGATTCGTGATTTGAACCGTGAGTTTGACTGGACGCTGCCTGACGAGGAGTATTCCACGATTGCGGGATTGATCCTGCATGAGGCGCAAATGGTGCCTGACGCGGGGCAGAGCTTTAATTTCTTTCGGTTCCAGTTTGACGTTATCCGCCGTCAGCGCAACCAGATTACGTTGCTCCGTATGACCCCACCGAAGAAAGAGAAAGACTAGGATTAAGAATTTCTGTGTAACTGTCTGATTTTGCTTTGTAAATCAGGTGTCTCCAGTTTGCTCGTAAGTTTTGTGGCGAAACCCGTAAAACCCTTTTCCCCTATGGTTTAGGCGCAATTTAGACGCAGGATTTCTGTTGATAGGTGAAGCATAGCACGAACCCACTAAAATAGGAATATATTTCCATTTTAGTGGGTTTGTGTTCTTTAATGCTGTGTTGCTGTGTCGTTGTGCTTTGACGCTACGGCCTTAAATTTTCCCGTGGCATTGTTTGTACTTCTGGCCTGAACCGCAGGGGCAGGGTTCATTGCGTGTTACGCGACCCCATGTGGATTGGTCGTTCGGGTCAATTGCGGCGGGGGCAGCACGTGTGCGACGTTCCATTGGACGGACGTTGTCTGCTGCCGCAGTTTCTTCGGCGCTTTTCCGCGCGTTTTGAACACCCACCCCCATAAGCGCAGGGTCTTGACGTGTGGTTTGCATCTCGTTTTCGGAAGGATGTTTACGGACTTGCAATTTGCCACTATCGGCGTTGAGGTTGATCTCAACAAGGCTCAGCGTTTGGGTTACGGTTTCGCCGAAATTATCCAACATCATTTCAAACATGGCAAAGGCCTCGGCCTTATATTCGTTCAGCGGGTCACGTTGACCAAAGGCGCGGAGGTTAATGCCTTGGCGCAGATGGTCAAGATTGAGCAAGTGATCTTTCCAACCCAAATCAAGCGTTTGCAAAACCAATGACTTTTCAAGGCGGCGGAATACTTGCGGCCCCGCGTTGCTGGCTTTGGTCGCCATTTTTTTATCGGCGGCATCCATGATTCGTTCGAGAATTTCATCATCGGCAATGCCTTCTTCCTTTGCCCAATCTTGGATCGGCAAATCCATCGCTAAAACGCGCAATACTTCGGATTGCAGGGTTTCGGTGTCCCATTTTTCAGCGTATGAACGTTCGGGGATGCACTGGCTTACGATGTTTTCGACAAAACCATGGCGCAGATCTTCGACCAATTCGCCGAGCTCTTTTTCTTCCATGATCTCGCGGCGTTGCTCGTAAACAACTTTACGCTGGTCATTCATCACGTCATCAAATTTCAAAAGGTTTTTACGAATTTCAAAGTTTTGCTGTTCGACTTTTGCCTGCGCGCCAGCAAGGGCGCGGCTGATCCATGGGTGGGTGAGGGCTTCACCATCACGCAAACCAATTTTCTTATGCGCCAGAAGCATCTGCATTTTGTCAGAGCCAAAAATACGCATCAGATCATCTTCGAGGGAGAGGAAGAAAATTGTTTCCCCTGGATCACCCTGACGACCGGAACGACCGCGAAGCTGGTTATCAATACGGCGTGATTCGTGGCGTTCTGTACCGAGTACAAGTAAACCGCCGCTTTCGCGTACTTTTTGACGTGCGTCAAGCACCTCTTCTTTGATTTTATCGAGTGTTTTTGCTTTCTTCGCGTCAGTCCAGCTTTCGTCGATTTCGGCCTCGGCGCGCATATCAATGTTACCGCCAAGCTGAATATCTGTACCGCGACCCGCCATGTTTGTGGCGATGGTCACCGCACCAAGACGACCGGCTTGGGAAATGATTTGTGCTTCTTGTTCGTGATAACGCGCGTTAAGAACGCTGTGCGGGATTTTCTCTTTTTTCAAACGCGCTGAAAGCTGTTCTGATTTTTCAATCGAAACGGTGCCGATCAATGTGGGCTGGTCGCGCTCATGCGCTTTTTTGACGAGTTCGACGATCGCGTCTTCTTTTTCCTTGAGGGATTTGAAAATTTTATCGTCATGGTCGAGTCTGCCAATATGGACGTTTGTTGGAATTTCAACAACGCCGAGCTTGTAAATCTCTTCGAATTCCGCAGCTTCGGTTAGGGCTGTGCCTGTCATACCACCAAGTTTTGGGTAGAGACGGAAATAATTCTGGAAGGTGATCGAGGCAAGCGTTTGGTTTTCGCTTTGTACTTCCACGTTTTCGCGGGCTTCAAGGGCTTGGTGTAGACCATCGGAGAAACGGCGGCCTTCCATCATGCGGCCTGTGAATTCATCAATGATGATAACTTTGTTGTCTTTGACAATGTAATCAGTGTCTTTGGAAAACAGCTTATGCGCGCGTAGGGCTTGGTTTAGGTGGTGGACGAGGGAGATGTTGTTGGCATCATAAAGGCCACCTTCTTCAAGGATGCCATGATCTGTCAATAGTTGCTCTGCGTGCTCTGTGCCTTCGTCGGTCAGTGTCACGGTCTTCATTTTTTCATCAAGGTCGAAATCTTTGGCAACAAGATGCGGGATAAGCTTATCCACGGCTTGATACATTTCTGTGGCGGTGTCTGACGGGCCAGAGATAATTAGCGGTGTTCTGGCTTCATCAATCAAAATCGAATCGACCTCATCGATGATGGCGAAGTTAAAGCCGCGCTGTACCATCTGGTTGAGCTGGAATTTCATGTTATCGCGCAGGTAATCAAAGCCGAGCTCGTTATTCGTGCAGTATGTGATATCGCACTGATAAGCCTTTTGGCGTTCTTCATTGTCATGGTCAGCGGTAATACAGCCGACAGTCAGGCCGAGGAATTCGTAAATTTGTCCCATCCATTCCGCATCACGTGAGGCAAGGTAATCGTTCACGGTCACAACGTGCACGCCTTTGCCCGATATCGCGTTCAAATAAACGGGCAGGGTTCCAACGAGCGTTTTACCCTCACCAGTTTTCATTTCCGCAATTTTACCCGTGTGAAGGGCAACGCCACCAACAAGCTGCACATCGAAATGACGCTGGCCTAGTGTGCGTTTGGCGGCTTCGCGTACAACGGCGAAGGCTTCGTGCATTAGATCATCTTCGGTTTCGCTTTTTTCAAGACGGGTGCGGAATTCATCCGTTTTGGCTCTGATCTGCGCATCGGAAAGCTTTTCCATTTCCGCTTCTAGCGCGTTGATCGGCTCAACGTGACTATAAAGTGATTTCAACGCGCGCTCGTTACTGGAACCGAACATTTTCTTGGCAAGTGCTAGCAACATATTCTCCTCTGGGCTTTCCCCTACGTTATTTCTTATCTCATATAAGCCTTGTAAGGCTGTACGTCAATGAAACTTAGGTAAAACAAAGATAATCGGTGGAAAAAAGAGGAGAGTTTATTTAAAGGCTTTATTTAAAAGGCTCTGGACATTAGATTACTTTGTATTAGATTAACTCATGAAAATTTATGGTTATCCAACATTCTATCGAAGGAGAGAACGAAAATGTCTGCAGATAAGACAAAGAAAGACGATAACAAAGCTGTAAAAGGCGCCGATTGTAAATCATGCCCTAGCAAGAAAATGCCATTGATTATTGGTGTTGTTGCTGTTGTCGCAATCGCGGGGGCCATGATGTTCATGTCTTCTGCTGATGGCGTCGCGCAAAAAGGCGATGCCGAGACAGAAGCAGCGCAAGTTTCGGATGGTGAAGGTGCCGTACCAGTTATCAAGCCAGGCAATCCCGTTGTTGCAAAAGTTTACGGTGAAGATGTTTTACGCGGTGATGTTCTGAACTTCATTGGCAATTTGCCTGAGAATGTTCGTCAGATGCCTTTTGAAAATCTTTACCCGTTGGCACTTGACCAAGTTGTGAACAACCGCGTTATCAGCGAAAAAGCAAAAAATGCGAACCTCGCAGAAGACAAAGAAGTCGGCGACTTGGCAGCACAAGCCAAAGAACAAATCATCCGCAACGTTTACTTGGAACGTCAGGTTGAGGCGGCAGTTACACCGAAGAAAGTTCTTGCTGAATATAACAAGCTTTTGGAAAAAATTGCGAAAGTTCAAGAAACAAAAGCACGTCACATTTTGGTTGAAGACGAAGCCGCAGCAAAAGCAGTTATTGCTGAGCTAGATGGCGGTGCTGACTTTGCTGAATTGGCAAAAACAAAATCAACGGGCCCGTCTGCTGGTAACGGTGGTGATCTTGGCTACTTCGCAAAAGGCGAAATGGTTCCTGAATTTGCTGACGTTGCGTTTGCTCTTGATAAAGGCGCATACACAAAAGACCCAGTAAAAACACAGTTCGGCTGGCACGTGATCAAAGTTGAAGACCGTCGCCAACGTCCTGAGCCTGAGTTCGAAGCCGTCAAGCCACAGCTTGAAGCACAGCTTCGCCAAACAGTTTTGGGTGAGCTTGTAAAAGATTGGCAGAAAGAAGCCAAAGTACAAAAATTTGATATTAACGGCGAAAAAGTACAAAACTAATCCGTTTGATATAAGTTACAAAAGCCGCAGTTATGATGACTGCGGCTTTTTAGTTAGAGGAAGGGCTGCTGCCAAAAATCAGAGGTTTGTCATTGCGAGGAAGAACAATGTTCTGACGCGGCAATCCAGAGTTTTGGATGTCGGCACCATACTGGATTGCTTCGTCGCTATGCTCCTCGCAATGACGGGATGGGGTTGGCGGTGAATGATGAGGGCGTGCCGTGATGGCGGTAGTGACAGTTTAGATCAATATAGGGTATAGATAATTATGGTTCAATTTACCGCAAAACATGTCGGGTGCGAGGAAGCACTGGATTTACCAAGGCCGCAGCAATGCGTCGATAAAATGGTGCTTGTGACCGCAGCAGCACTTGTGGATGCGGATGGGCGCGTTTTGATCACGCAACGCCCCGAAGGTAAGGCCTTGGCGGGCATGTGGGAATTCCCAGGTGGTAAGTTGGAAGAGGGTGAAACACCCGAATACGCGCTGATGCGGGAGCTTGAGGAAGAGTTGGGCATTGAAACGCGGCCGTGTTGTTTCTCGCCTGTGGGGTTTGTCTCGCACGGTTATGATGATTTTCATCTGTTGATGCCGTTATTTATTTGCCGTGTGTGGCGCGGTATCCCAAAAGGTAAAGAAGGGCAGAGTTTAAAATGGCTCATGCCGAACGAGCTTTATAATTGTGATTTACTGCCTGCGGATATCCCATTGATTGAACCGTTGTTGAATGCGGTTTAGAATGTCACCACGATGAGCAAAATAGTCCATAGCATCAAAGATTTTTACAGCCAAAAGCGCGGTCGTTTGGTGCGGCGTTTTCTGGCCGCGCATATCCGCGAAATGTGGCCCGACACCAAAGGCTTGCGCGTGATGGGTGTTGGTTATGCGTTACCGTACCTTAATAATGTCGCGCGCGATGCCGCCATGAATTTTGCGTTCATGCCACAAAGCATGGGCGTTCATTATTGGCCTGATGGTGAGCAAGGGCGCGTGTTTTTGGGCGATGAAACGGAACTGCCGTTAGAAACAGAATCGGTTGATCGGATATTACTGGTGCATGGATTGGAATTTTTTGATAAACCCTCGGCGAGTTTTCACGAGCTATGGCGGGTTTTAAAAAGCAACGGACGGTTGATTATTGTTGTGCCGAGTCGCATGGGGTTTTGGTCACGCTCGGAAAGTACACCGTTCGGGCATGGGCGGCCTTATTCCATGAAGCAGCTCATGAGCATTTTACAGGATAATATGTTTGTCCATGAACGCACGGAGCAGGCGTTGTTTATGCCACCATTTCGCTCGTTCTGGATGTTGCGGGCGGCTTATGCGTTTGAAAATCTGGGACGATACCTTTTTTCAGGGTTTGCGGGCGTTCATATTGTTGAGGTCAGCAAGCAAATTTATGCGGGTCACGCCAAAGGGGCAACGCAATCATCACGCCGTGTGCTGGTGAAAAATGCGGTTCCCAGCCGATCGTGAAAGATAATGAGGACAGTGGTTACTTTCCCTTTGCTTTCATTGTGTACTCGCGCTATTAAATCTACATGTCAAAATCCTCGGTCGATGAAATACGGCGTCAGATAGATAGCCTCGATAATAAACTCCATGATCTGCTTATGAAGCGGGCGGAAATGGTTGTTAAAATTGGCGATTTTAAACGCCAGAATAATATCGAAGTTGTGCAGCCTGATCGCGAGATGAAGATGGTGCGCCGTTTAATGGCGCGTCATCAAGGTCCGTTGCCTAAAGAAGCCGTTGTGCGAATCTGGCGCGAGCTTGTGGGGGCTGTCTCGCTCTTGCAAACAGGCCTTAAGGTCGCGGTGAGTGTTCCTGATAACGCTAGTAACCTGAAATACTGGGATATGGCGAAAGATTATTTTAGCTCCGTCCTGCCGATGCAGACCGTTAGCAATGCGCTTGGTACGCTTGGCATGGTGCGAGAGGGCGATGCTACGTTTGGCGTGATGCCGTGGCCTGATGATGAGGCCGATCATCCGTGGTGGCCTTATCTGTTTTCCGAGCAAGGCGAAAAGCCGTTGCGTATTGTTGCGCGTTTGCCGCTTGGTAATCGTAACGCGAAAACGGAGACAGCACATGCCGATAGCCGCGCGTTGGTTGTTGCGCGTTTGCCGTTTGCCTCATCGGGCGATGATCGCAGCTTTATCTTGCTTGAGCTTGATAACGATATCAGCCGCGCAAAGATTGTCAGCACGATAGAGGCTTTGGGCTTTAAAGCGCTTGGGCTTCATACGACACCATCGCAGGACAAGGTTCATGCGTTCCATTTGGTCGAGGTTGATGATTTTTTAGAAAATAATGATCCGCGCCTTGAAAGTCTGATCGAAAAAATGGGTGATCTTGATGGCCAGTTTATGGTTGTTGGTGGTTATCCCGTTCCGCCTGTTTATGAAGATGCGGTTGGCAAAGCCGTGGAAAGTAACATCATGGGCGGCAGTTCCATTGATCGTTCGGAAATCCCATCCCGATGAAAATGTTTAAAAAGATTGTGATTATCGGTTGTGGTTTGATCGGGTCTTCGCTCGCGCGGTGCATTCGTGAATATGATCTGGCTGATAATTTAACGGTCGTGGAAAAAGACAAGGAAATCTGCAAGCGCGTGCTTGAGCTTGATCTTGCGGATGAAACGGAGACTCGCGTTGAAAAGGCACTTGAGGGTGCAGACCTTGTTATCGTCAGTGTGCCGATGGGGGCTTATCCTTCTATAGCGCTTGGGCTTGGTAAGTTAGAGGCGGGCGCGATTGTGACAGATGTTGGCTCGGTCAAGCAAAGCGCGATCAAAGATTTAAAAAGCCATATCCCTGCGCATGCACATTTTGTTCCAGGGCACCCGATTGCCGGAACGGAATATTCAGGCCCCGAATCAGGGTTTATTGAGCTGTTCCAAAACCGTTGGTGCATTTTAACACCGCTATTGAATACGGAGCTACGCGCGGTGGAGAAGGTCACGGCCTTTTGGGAAGCATGTGGCGCACGAATTGAAATTATGGACGCCAATCGCCATGATTTGATTTTGGCTATTACCTCGCACCTACCGCATTTGATTGCGTTTACGATTGTGGGGACAGCCACGGATTTACAGGACGACACCAAAAGCGATGTTATTAAATTCTCGGCCTCTGGCTTTCGGGATTTCACACGGATTGCGGCATCTGACCCGACGATGTGGCGTGATGTGTTTTTGAATAACAAAGACGCCGTGCTGGAAATCCTGCAACGCTTTGACGAAGATCTAACCGCAATGCGCCGCGCGATTCGTAAAGATGACGGCAAACATTTGTTTGAGTTCTTTAGCCGCACACAGGCTATCCGCAAGGAAGTTATTGATGCAGGCCAAGCGGCCTATGTTTATCCTGACGATAAAAAAGCGGCGAAGAAATAACAGAAATCGCCATCGTCATTGCGAACGAATGTGAAGCAATCCAGAGAGGGTTCACCGTTTTTGCTGGATTGCCGCGTCGTTTCACTCCTCGCAATGACGGCGCGGTTGTTATTTGGTGAGCTTTTTGTTCTCTTTTGGGGCAGGGAGCAGGGCGTTTGAGTGTTCTTCGATCTGGCTTTCCAGCATCTTGATAATCTCGTACACGCCGTATTCTTCGGGGTTTATCGGCGGTAGAAATTCAAAGACAACTTTGCCAGAACGTTTCATAAATCCTTTGCGCGGCCAGAAATATCCTGTGTTGAGCGCAAGCGGCACAATGGTCATGCCTGTGGCTTCGGCGATGCGGGCGACACCGATTTTGTAGGGTTTGTCTTTTGCTGTTTGTTCCACCAAAACGCGTGTGCCTTGGGGGAAAATAATGAGCGGGCGGTTTTGCTTTTTAACAAGCTCAGCACCTTCGATGATTTGCGTGATGGCATCTTTGCCTTTGGCGCGGTCAATGGCGATGGGGTTCACTTTGGAAAGGAATTTCCCCCAAATCGGAACCCGCAACAATTCACGTTTAAGTACAATCGCAGGATCATCAAACAGCAAGTGCAGCTTGAATGTCTCATAGGCGGATTGATGTTTCGCGGCGATGATAAACGCGCCTTTGCGCGGGATATGCTCCATCCCGCGGATTTCAAAATCCAAGCCCATGACGTGTTTTTCAAGGAAGTAAATCGCACGCACATAATTACGAACAATCAACTCCAACGCCTTTTGCGGCGGTAGCAACAGCCCCGGAATGCAAATGATACACGCGATAATATTCAGCGCGTAAAACAGGGGGGTAAACAAGAGCGAGCGGATGAAATTCATGAAATAGCCCCGCTGTGGTTGTCTTCGATGCGGATCAGGTTGAGACGCACATAGGTGAGTAGGGTTTTGTTGTACTCGCGGAAGCTGACGCGGAAGAATCCTCCTTGTTCGGTCATGGTGACTTCTGAATCTACAGGATAAGCAATGATATCAAGATCAGGCATCGCGGCGTGAAGCTCGACCAAGGCGCGCGGCATGTGATAGTTCGAGGTAATCAGCCACAGCGTTTTTATGTTTTCTTGCGAGCTAACCCAAAGGCGCGTTTCTAGCGCATTCTCCCACGTGTTTGAAGCGGCGTGACCAAGCGTGATGCAGCATGGGCGATTGCCCTTTTCATAGCCGTCCCACATATCAAAAAGAGTGTTGAGGGTGACTTTTTTATGAACGCCAGAAATAAACACATTGTCTGTGTATTCGGCTTTGAGCAGATCGAGCCCTTTGTTAATGCGTTGTGAGCCACCTGTGACAACGATGATGGCATCAGGCTTTGTCGTGCGTTCATCGGGTATATCCATGTGGCTGATTTGGTAGGCAAAGTAAAAATAGCCGAGCAACCAAACGATGAACACCAAAGAGATTCCCGAGACGATAACGCGTAATGATGTTGGAATTTTCACAGCTTTATCGTCCTCTTACAATATGGTGCGCAACACGCGCAAAACGGTTTGACGAGCGGTGATAATGGCAACAAGCGCCATGGTCGGCGGCAAGAGGCCAAAGGACAAAATTTGCATATGGCTCAGCGAGAAATCAGGCAGAAGATTGACATCCATTTTACCAAACAACCAACCGATAATGATAAGTGCCAACGCACCAGCGATAAGCCCAATGCCCGAACCTTTGAGTGCTAGCAGCAATGAATGACGCTGGAACTGGCGCGAGATATAATTATCGGTCGCACCCATAAGGTGTAAAAGCTCAACCTCTTTACTATGCACGGCAAGGCGTGAGCGGACAGCGCCCGCGATGGCGGTCACGGTTGTGATGGCAATCACGATAATCAGTAGCGTTGCCGAGAATTTAAGCGCACCTGTAAAGCGGAGCAAATCAGACAGCCAGCCTTCGTGCGTATCAAGCTGCGCAGCAGGGGCGATGATTTTGATCTTGCCGCGCAATTTGGCGATGGTGTCTTTGTCTGATTGCGTGAGGGTCAGCGAGACAAGCCCCGGCAATGGCACTTTATCCAGCACAAGATTATCACCAAGCCACGGACGCACGAGTTCGGCGATTTCCTCATTGCTCATGATTTTAACCGATTCAACATGCGGATCGCTTTTCAAACTTGCGGAAAGGCGGCTTGTGATATCGGCGATTTCCTCTTTGGTGCGAATAGTGTTGTCGTTGATGGTGGCGGGTACTTCGATTGTGGCGCGGTTTTCTAACCCTGATGACCAGCGATCTGTCATGGCCGATAGCGCAAAGGCTGAGGCAATGGCGAGTACGGCTAAAAAGCTCATGAGGCTAATCAAAAGCACAATGAAATTCGTGCCGCCGCTTTGGTGTAGCGGTAAATCATAGCGACGCGTACGGTGCGAAACGCCGAGAGTTTTCTCTTTTTTCATGCGGGAGCGCGCCATGGTCTAAAACACTCCCTGAAGTTTTTGTTTAATCCAGTTTTGTGATTGCTCGACCTTTAATGTGCCTTCGCCCAAGACAAGGCGCGGGTGGTTGAATTTATCCATCATTTGGTTGCTGTGCGTGGCAATCACGATGGTCGTGCCCATGCGGTTTAGCTGCTCGAATAAATTCATAAGGCGCAGGCCGATATCATCATCAAGGTTACCTGTCGGTTCATCGGCAAGCAAAAGGCGCGGGCGCGTGATCACGGCGCGGGCAATGGCGATGCGCTGCTGCTGCCCCCCTGACATGGTGTTTGGCAGAACGTGCATGTGATCGCCCAAACCAACCCAATCGAGCAATTCTTCGACATTGTTACGGATTTCTTTTTCGGGCTTGCCTTGAATACGTAGGGGGAGCGCAACATTATCAAAGGCTGACATATGATCGAGCAAACGGAAATCCTGAAACACGGTGCCGATACGTTGGCGCAGGGGCACAAGTTGCTCACGCGTCATGGCGTTTACGTTTTGGCTGAACATGGTCATTAAGCCGCGCGTTGGGCGCTTTCCAAGGTATAAAAGCCGCATGAGCGAGGTTTTACCCGCACCACTTGGCCCGCTCAGGAAATGGAACGAGCCAGGCTCCAGCGCGAAATTCACATCGCTGAGGACTTCGGGGCCAATGCCATAGCGTAATCCGACATGCTCGAACTGGATCATTTTAGCTTGGTCTCCTCGGGCGTGATTTGTTTGGCTAGTAGATATAGAACGGCTTGGGCGCTTTGGTAGTTGTTGTTTATTTTTTGCGCGGCCTCGTAAGATTCGCCGTATTTTTCCTGATTGGCAAAGATTTTGGATATCAGGCCAAAGGCTTTATTGCGGAAGGCAGGGTCATCAATCGCAGCGATGCTTTGCGTGGCGGCGGTTAAATCACCGCGTTCGGCTTGGATTTCGGCAGATTCGCCAAGGGCTTTGTTGCGAAGCTCCGCATTTTCCATGCTGAGGGCTGTTTTCATGGCACCTGCATCATCGGCGGCAAAGGCTTGCGCCATGGCGATGTAGGTGAGGGCGATGGCATAAGACGGTGGATGTTGTATCTTTTCGGCCTCAGCGCGGAGCTTTGTGAATGTGTCATTATATTCCGCAGGGGTGAGAGCCGCATCGACCGCATTCATTCCAATGCCGCGAATAGTCAGCGCGACAGTGTCAGGGTTTTTGATTTTGTTTAACACCACAATGGCGTGATCGATTTGTTTTTCGCGTGCGAGAAGCTTGGCAAGTTCGCGGTATGTTTGATCGCGCCAGCGTTCTTCGCTAATCGTATCCGTTGTATCTTCCAGAACTTTCATCAGGCATGGCGTGTCTGTGCCGTTGCAAGCAGCAGTTTTATCCTCCGCAAGTGCCTGTGCCGTTGGGCTTAGCGCGAATAGGAAGAGTGCAGAAATTATTGTTATGGATTTCATCCGATAAACCATCCGTGTTTTTTGATTAACATGTTATGCTTCTAGCTCTATACTTATAAAGGTATGAAGTAGCTTTGAAAATGGCTTAATGTCCAATATATGATCTTAACCTGTGAAAATTGTCAGACTCGTTATTTGCTTCCGTCGCATAGCCTTGCGCCGGATGGTCGGCGTGTGCGCTGTACGGTGTGTAACCATGAATGGGATCAAGACTATGACGGCGATGATTACGTCGAAGAATCTGATGACGAAGATTTAGAGCCCATCCCTGAATCCGTAAGGCCAATCCCCGAAGGCTCGGCGGTGCCATCGCTTGAGATTCGCGAAGGTAAAAAGGGGCTTCCTGTGGCGGGAATGTTGGCAAGTGCTGCGGTGTTTGCAGGTGTGCTTGGTTTGTTGCTGTTTCTCAAAACACCGATTACAAACGCGTGGCCGCAATCGGGCGCATTTTATGCGATGTTGGGGATGGAACAACCGTTGCCGGGTGAGGGGCTGATCTTTGACCAGCTTAAAGGCACATCTGATGATGCGGAAACGGGCGGTTTGATGATTGATCTGTCGGGTAATATCGTGAATTTATCGGCGGAACGGATTTCTGTGCCTATTGTTCGTTTTGCGCTGAATAATGAAGGCGGCGAAATTGGTGAAGTCTGGTATTTGAAACCAGAACAAGAATTTTTGGACGCGCATGGCGATATGGCGTTCCACACCGTTTATCAAAGTGAGTCTGAGGACGCGAAGGGTGTTAATGTGAGCTTTTCATTGCTGCGCGATATTCCTGCGGCGGAGGATGAGGTTGAGTCTGAGGACGAGGGTGAGGATGAGAGTGACGACGATCATTCTGAGGATGAGGCTGAGGAAGATCATGGGGCTACCGAAGACCATGAAGATGAAGCTGCTCCTGCGGCGCATCACTAAGCATAAACAAGCTAAACAAGCATAAATAGTCATTGCGAGGAAGCGTGTAACGCTGACGCGGCAATCCACTCGTGCCCCAGAGGGCAGAAGAGTTGGTTTGACCAAGACTCTGGATTGCTTCGCTATGCTCGCAATGACGGGCGTTGTGTGGGGTGTGCGTACGCTACCTAAAACTGATTCATCAGACGATTATAGTAATCGAGCTCGTAAGCGGGACGGCTGCGGTCGCTGGAGCGGTCGCGCAGTTCTTTGAGGATATCTTGTGCGCGTTTGCGCTCGGCTTCATCGGGGACTTTGACTTTATCACCTTGGAACCATGACGGGCCGTTTCCTTGTTGGATAGGCCGCCCGAACGGGTCTGTTTGCCCGGGGCCAAAGCCAAGGGTTTGCATTTGTTGCATCATCGCCATGAGTTGCTGTGTCATTTGCTCTTGCGCTTCTTCGAGGTATTTTATCGCGGCGTTTTGGTTGGGAATAGATTGGTCAGGATTGTTTTCACCAAGATGATCGGCAGAAAGCCGCATTTCGATTTCGGCATTTTGCATGCTTTCTGGAATTTCATGTATCTGTTTGTCTGCCTCTAACATCAGTTGCCCAAGGACAAAACGCAGCGCGTCTTGCTCGACCTTATGGCCTTGCGTGTTGATCTCTGGGTGCTTGAACGCGGGTGTTTTGAAGGTTGATTGTGGCTGTGGCAGACCAAGATCATCAAGCGCATCAAGCTCCTTAGGCGTGCTTTGGTTGCGCAATTCATCGGGCGCGATAATATCGCCGTAGTTTTGCGGTTGTGCTTGCTCGATCGTGGCAGCTTGGCGCTCGGTTTGTTTTAACAGCGCTTTTTGCTTGTCGATCAACTCTTGCAGCTCGTTAATGCCTTCTTGCATAAACTGCATGCCAGGGGGCATTTGCGCGTTCATGGCGGGATCAATGGTGTTCATCATTTCTTCAAGACGGGAGAGCATATCCATGGCTTTGCTACGATCACCAGAGAGAGATTCGGACTGTAGCTGGTCAAGGAAGGCCGCCAGATCATCGGCGTTTAGGCTTTTGAGCATATCAGCAGGCATCATCGGCATCGGTTCGCCATTGGCCATGCGTTTTTGTAATTCGCGCGCGATTTCTTGGAAATACTCGCTCATGGCTTGGCGCAGGTCTGCCATGGCTTCGGCGATTTGTTCGTCGGTGGCGTTTTTATCATTTAGAAGTGTTTGCAGGTTTTGTTGCGCGTCACGAAGATTGCGCGCTGCGAGCGATAGATTACCGTCCTCAATCCGCAAAGCTGTGTCCCAAAGTTGGGAGATAATGCCCGTTATGTTTGGCAATGTCGGATCACGGCGCAAGCGCGAGGCCATCGTGCGCATGGATAAAAACACAACAATGTCATCTTGATAATGGCTCGGGTAGGGCAGGAGCTCTTCGAGTGCGTCAGCCACATCGCGTGCGGATTCGTTTGGTGTCCAGCTAAGCCTGCGTCGCATCTCAATCAACAGTTTTGCGATAGGGTGCTCAAAAACGCGTTCAGGCAAAGTCATGCTAAAGGGCGGCAGAGATGAGGTTTGCCCAAGATCATCCGTTGCGGTGAGGGTGATATTCACAGGCAAGCCCGCCCATGGATGCCAGCTTAGGTCATAGTAGGGCAGCAAGGTTGTGTCTGTTTCGGCAATGCTTGTGAAAGGGCGGTCTTCGGTAACCGCGCCGCCCAAGGGTTTGTCGGTAACCATCGGGTCAAGTGTCATGGTCATTTGAAGGTTGCTGATGCCGTAATCATCGCGCGCGATAAGCGGAAACTGCAGCGCGCCTTTGGGCAGAATGGTTGGTTTTTTGTCTTGCTCAAGGGTGAGGGTTGGCGGCTCGTCATGTTTATAATGAATGGGCAGGTTATAGCGCGGCAGAAAGCCATGCTTTATCTTTATGCTGTCGGTCTGTGGTATTTCGGTTTCGATTTGCCAGTTATGATCGCCTGCTTTTGTTAATGCGATCTTTGTATCACCCATATGTAGGGTCGGTGTGATAAAGCGGCTATCGATACGGATTTTGACCGTGCTGCCTTGTGGCACGGTGATCGGTTCATCAGGTTTTTTGTTCAAAAGTGTGATGATCTCAAGCCCTGTATATTCGGGCGGTGTAATCCAAAGCGTGAGCGGGATTGATGTATCCGCACTTATATAAGGGAACATTCCTTTTTTGATGTTTTGCGACCAGTTCGACGGCGCGGCAACAACGGCAAGGATGAAAAGCAAAAACACAGCAATGCGTAGCGCATATTGATCTGTTTCTGCTAAAAATGCTTTCGGTGCGGGCAGTTTGAGTTGTTTGATGAGGTTTAGGTTGTTTTGCTTGTGCTTCTCCCACAGGGCGCGGGTTTGCACATGCTCTGGGTTTGCGAGCCTGTCTTTGAACGCCTCAATCGGGCGGTAGGACAGTTTAGAGGATTGTTCTAGCCGTTTATCAATTTGCCGTGCGGTGGGCAGCCGTAAATGGCGCACATCTTTATATATAAGATACAAAGCACCAAGCCAGAATATCGCGGCAAGGACTGTGCTGCTTAGCTTGCCAATGAATATCGCGAGCGGGAATGTCCATAAGGATGCAAAAAACAATGTCCATAGAAAAATCCGCCAGCCATAGCGCGAGATATTTTCAAGCAATAGAATAAGCCATGCGGCACGTTGTTTACGTGCAAGCTGTTTCATCGGCTTTTTTTGCGAGAGATCATCCATATAGTAATATTATAGCGCAATTCGTTTTGAGGTCTCGTAGAATTTTGCGAAATCAGGCGCGGGGCGCGGATTAAAAATCGTTGGTAGGGTTAGGATAGGTGCGCGGAAAGCTGTCATTTTCCTCGCCTTGTGGGGGATCAACAAAGTTAGGCTTTATGCCGCAACCACTTAAGAGAGGAAGCGCACCAAGAACAGCAAGTAAGATAAAGGCGTGAAAAAATTTCATAACCACAGATTGGCACATTTTACAGGGGCTTGGAATAGGCGTGCAGAAAATTTCAAAAGATACTCCGCCTTTTTTTTATTATCTGGTAAACTAAAAAACTTATTATTCTTAATCATTTAAAAGTCTTTTTTGGTTACCTTTATAGAACATATTCCGCACGGGAGGATTCACAGATTCAAGCTGGAAGTGAACAAACAGAAACAATTATGACGCAAAAGCAGCTCGACGAAGCGGCTGTGTTGCATAAAAAGTTTATGGAAGGCCGCTTGGGCGGTCGCCGTGCGGTGCTGCGCAAACTTGATTTGTCAGGGCTCTCATTAAAAAACAAAGATTTAAGGCAAGCAGATTTTAGCGGCTGCACGATGTCCAATATGGATTTGTCAGGTGCAAACTTTCGCGAGGCTTGTTTGTATGCGTGTAATCTCACAAATTCGAACCTGAACCGTGCCACGTTTGTGCGCGCGGATTTACGTGGTGCTAAGATTGAAAGTGCGGATTTGAAGGACGCGAACCTTGATTCTGCTGACCTTCGTGCTGGTGGGTTTTCAACGGATGGTCAATTTGGCAGCACACAAGGCAGTAACGTGAATTTCCGTGGCGCAAACCTTGCGGGCGCAAAACTATCGGGAACGCTGGCGAGTACGGCGGATTTCTCGGATGCTATTATGGCCAAAGTCGATTTGTCGGGCGCGGATTTACGTGGCGCGATGTTTGAGGGCGCAGATTTAACCGAAGCTGATTTAGGCGGTGCGCAGCTCGTGGGTGCGAATATGCGCTCAACAATTCTAACAGGGGTTGCTCTAAAGGATATCAAGAGCAGCGGCGTTGATTTATCGGATTCCATCACGGATGAAAACGTCGGTAAATCAATCGAAGATTTGGGCGAGCCACTTTCTAAGCTTATTAAAGAGCATAGAAGTTGGGTTGCGACTGTTGGTCGTGACGGACGTCAGCTTGATTTGAGCAATTATGATTTGCGCATTCTACTGTCACTTGCGGGTGAAAAGCTAACGGCGGTGAAAGCTGTCGGCGCGCGTTTGTGCGGTATGGATTTAACCGAAATTCAGCTTCAGAGCGCACAGCTTGATGAAGCAGATTTTCGCAGTTGTTTCCTGCGCGGTGCCGATTTCCGTGCCAGCAGCTTGAAAAAATCCCGATTTAGCCACTGTGACTTGAAAAACGCGGATTTCAGCCCGCTTTACTTTGAAACAGCAGACGGCAAGAAGGCCAGCCCGTGTAATATGGAAGGCGCAAATATGCGCTATGCGAGTTGCGTCGGGATTAAGCTGCGTCAGGCGATACTAAAAGATGCTAATCTTGGGTATGCCGATTTCACGGGTGCTGATTTGCGCGAAGCGGACTTTACAGGCGCGAATATTGAGAATGCGACATTCACAAACGCACGTATTGATGATGCTATTTTTGATGTTACGCCTGATGTCGAGCCGCCAGAGGCAAAAGAAACCGATAGCGCAGACGACGAATAATAATCAACCAAAATCAACCAGCCGCGGCAAAAGCCAGTACGAAGAGCAGGATTGCCACACCTTGGCAAATCACACGCGCTTGCATGAGTTTATTGCCGTATTTTTTGTTGAACTCACCGCCTTTGGCCATAGCAAACAGCCCAACGATAAGAACGGCGAGTGTTAACACCATTGCAATCACAATTAAAACAAGACTCATTGACATTATTTTTGTGCCTTTTCTGTTTTTGAAGCCATTTTCGTGGCGGTCATAAAGTAGTTCACGTCAAAATCTTTGTCAGACAAAGCAAATTCATTTTTGAGAGGGTTAAAGATAAGCCCTTTCATGTGTTGCGGGCGGGCTTTCGTGTTTTGAATATGGGTGGCAAGCTCATAAGGGCGCAGAAATTTTTCCCATTGGTGCGTGCCTTTGGGCACCCAATGTAAAATATGTTCAGCGGCAACAATACCAAGCGCATAAGATTTTGTTGTTCTGTTTAGTGTAGAAAAAATGATGATGCCGCCTGTTTTACACAAATCAACGCATTGCGAGATGAACGCGGTGACATTATCGACATGCTCGAGGATTTCTAAGGCCAGAACCACGTCATATTGTTTGATGAGCTTGGTTTGTTCATCCGTGGAGGAGGCGTTGTAGGTGATGTCTAACCCCGTTTGTGCGGCGTGTTCAACAGCGACCTTAATCGCGGCGTCGTCGGCGTCGATTCCTGTGATGTTGCCGCCCATGCGTGCCATTGGTTCACAAACAATACCACCGCCACAACCAACATCAAGAATGTCGAGGCCTGCGAACGGTTTCATATCTTCGTCATCTAACCCGAAATGAGCACAAATTTCCGCACGGATATAAGATAAACGCACAGGGTTCAAGCGGTGTAGCGGTTTGAACGGGCCGTGCTCATCCCACCAATGCGCAGAGTCTTTGGCAAAGTGGTGGATTTCTTCTTTGTTTACAGTGTTATTTACGGTGCCATTTACAGGCATTTTATAAATCTTTCTTTGCATTTTCGGGTCAGCGTTAGTATGGATATTCTATATATGTGTGACAAGGGAAATTTATGGCAAGACTGGTTTTAAAATTCGGCGGGACGTCCTTGGCCGATATCAGCCATATCGAGAACGCAGCCAGCAAGGTTGCGCGCGAAGTCGAGCGCGGCAATCAGGTTGCTGTCGTGGTTTCGGCAATGGCAGGCGATACCAATCGTTTGGTTGATTATTGCCGCGATATTAGCCCGCTGCACGATGCGCGGGAATATGATGCAGTTGTCGCCAGTGGTGAGAATGTAACAGCAGGACTTATGGCGCTGGCATTACAAAAACGCGGCATTCAAGCGCGGTCATGGCAGGGGTGGCAAGTGCCTATTATATGTACGGATGTTCACGGCAAGGCGCGGATTTTAGAAATTAATTGCGAGGAAATGAGCAAACGTTTGGATGCCAACGAGGTGTCTATCCTCGCAGGTTTCCAAGGTGTGACATCACGCGGACGTATTACAACGCTTGGGCGTGGCGGGTCGGATACGACCGCTGTTGCGCTGGCTTCGGCGTTGGGGGCTGTGCGCTGTGATATCTATACGGATGTGAACGGTGTTTACACAACAGACCCCCGCATTGTAAAAAAAGCGCGTAAGCTGGATATGATCTCATACGAAGAAATGCTGGAGATGGCATCACTGGGCGCAAAAGTCTTGCAAACGCGCTCGGTCGAGATGGCGATGAAACAACAAGTGCCCGTACAGGTTTTATCGAGCCTTGAAGACCCGATCGGCAGTGATATGCCCGGTACATTAGTGACAAGAGAGGAAGATATAATGGAACAAGAGCTCGTAAGTGGTATTACATGTGATAAAGGCGATGCGAAAGTCACATTGATTGGCGTGCCTGATGTGCCCGGTGTTGCGGCAAGAATTTTTGGCCCGCTGGCGGAACATGCGATTAACGTGGATGTGATCGTGCAGAATATTTCGCAAAACGGTAAATCGACGGACATGACCTTTACTGTGCCGCAATCAGATCTTCATCGTGTGATGGAGGTTTTGAATGCAAATGATGTTCTTGAGGGCGTTGAAATACGAACAGATGCAAATGTTGTAAAATTATCTGTGGTCGGAATCGGGATGCGGAGTCACGCGGGTGTCGCGCAAACAATGTTCCAAACCCTTGCTGACAAAGGGATCAACATACAGCTAATTTCAACTTCGGAAATTAAGGTGAGTGTTTTAATCGGGTCTGAATACACAGAACTTGCGATTCGTGCACTTCATGATGCTTATAAGCTGGAAGAAAAAAGAATTATCAACTAATATGCCAATTATGAATGAAATGAATGCACAAGAACAGAGCTCCGCTGAGAAGTGGGAGCAACCTGTTGATATCCCCGTCGGCGAGATCCTGCGCCGCGCACGGGTTCATTACAGCTTGAGCTTGCCCGATGTGGAGCAAGCGTTGCGCATCCGCGCCAGCCAGCTTGATGCGCTTGAGATGATGGATATGACGCGTTTGCCAGGACGCGTTTACGCGATTGGCTTTGTTCGGACGTATTCAGAATTCCTCGGCCTTGATGGTGGGCGCATGGTGCACTTATTTAAAACACAGGTGATGGATGGCGGCCCAAAACGCGCGACGATGAATTATTCTGTGGCCGCATCGGAAAGCAAAGTGCCTAATTTATATATTCTGGGCGGTTCGTTTGCCGCACTTGTTGTTATTGTAGGCTGTGCCTTTTTTATGACGAGCGGCGGCAGCGGCGGAAAAACAGCAGAAGATATTCCACCTGTCACGGCAACCAACAGTTATGATGAGCAACAAATTATGATGAGTTTCTCAGAGCCTCAACCGCTACAAGCGGCAATGATGGCGGCAATTTCTCCTGCTGCAGGATTAGAAAAAACGGCTGTGGTGCAAGAGTCCGAAGTTGTTGCGGTCGAGACGTTGGTGGTGACGGTTGATGACACGGCGTGGGTTGAAATTCGTGATGGCGACGGAAAAACTGTTGTTTCGCGGGTATTCCAAATCGGTGATAGTTACCCTATCCCAACGGATGCAACAGGTTGGGAGCTTTCAACAGGCAACGCAGGCGGTCTTGTCTTTACGGTGAACGGTGAAGTTTTACCAAAACTCGGTGTGAAAGGGGATGTGCTTCGTCATATTGACCTTGACCCCGAAGCACTATTGGATAAAGTCAGCTTTGCCGCACTGAATGCTGAGAACGCCGCGACGCCTGAATAATTTTACAATTCTTTTAGAAGAAACATCATGTCATTACAGAAAAAATTAGAACCAATCAAAAAACGCTATCAGGAGCTTTCTGATATTTTGGGCGCGGGCGGCCTATCTGGTGAACAGATCGCGAAATATTCAAAAGAATATTCAGATTTATCGCCTGTTGTTGAAACCGTGACGTCCTATGATAACGCGCTTAAAGAACAAGAAGACTTGCAAACATTGCTGAGCGATCCTGAAATGAAGGATATGGCCGCGATGGAGCTTGAAGAGATTGAAGAAAGACTTCCGCAGCTTGAAGAACAAATCAAACGCTCGCTTATCCCAAAAGATGATGCCGACGAGAAGAACGCTATTCTGGAGATTCGCGCAGGAACGGGCGGCGATGAAGCTGCGCTCTTTGCGGCAGATCTTTTCACCATGTATCGCGGCTATGCGGCCAAAAATGGCTGGAAAATGGAAGTTATGGAAGCGTCAGAGAGTGATATTGGCGGTTATAAGGAGATCATCGCCCAAATCACAGGAAACAATGTGTTCGCGCGCCTTAAATATGAGTCAGGCGTACACCGTGTGCAACGTATTCCAAAAACCGAATCTGGTGGGCGTGTTCATACATCTGCGGCAACGGTCGCGGTGCTGCCTGAGGCAGAAGAGGTTGATGTCGAATTAAATGAAGCCGATATCCGCGTCGATTTTTTCCGCTCATCGGGTCCCGGCGGGCAGTCTGTGAACACAACAGATAGTGCTGTACGTATCACGCACATCCCGACAGGTTTGATGGTCTCGATGCAGGATGAAAAATCTCAGCATAAGAACCGCGCCAAAGCGATGAAGATTTTGCTTTCCCGTCTTTACGACCATGAACGCCAAATTATTGACAGCGAACGCGCCGCTAACCGTAAGTCACAAGTTGGTACGGGCGATCGTTCGGAGCGGATTCGCACTTATAACTTCCCGCAAGGACGTATTTCTGATCACCGTATCAATCTCACGCTCTATAAGCTCGACGAGATTCTGAGCGGTGAGTTTTTGGACGAAGTTATTGATCCGCTGGTGACAGAGGACGAAGCAAGCAAGCTTTCGAATATGGAATTTTGAGCGACCTAACACTGCGTGACATATATATGTCTGCGAAAACACAGTTGAAGGATGCACAAATAGACACCGCCAACCTTGATGCGCGGATTATTATCAAACATATCCTCGGTATTGACGACACAGACTTCATTGCGGGCGGTCATACAGAGATATCCGCAAGTGATGCACAATCTATCCACAAACTTATCCACAGGCGTTTAAACGGGGAACCCATCAGCCAGATGGTCGGGTTTAAGGAGTTTTGGAGCCTTGATTTCAAAGTCACGCCCGATGTGCTTGATCCGCGCCCAGATTCGGAAACATTGATTAGAGCAGCACTTGATTACTTTAAAGACAATCCCCCCACCAAAATTTTGGATTTAGGCACAGGTACGGGCTGTTTGCCGATTGCGTTGCTGACGGAATGGCCGAACTGTCAGGCCGTTGCGGTTGATATATCGGATAAGGCGTTGGCTGTAGCGCGTGAAAACGCAAAAATGAACGGTGTCGCTGATAGAATCAGATTCGTGCAGGGGAGTTGGGCGGAACCGATAACTGATTCATTTGATCTGGTTTTATCGAATCCCCCCTACATTCCGAGCGCCGATATCGAATCTCTTTCGATAGAAGTACAGAGATTCGACCCGATTCTCGCCCTTGATGGAGGAAAAGACGGTCTGGATTGTTATAAAAAAATAATATCCTCATTAAAAACTATATTAAATGAGGGGGGGATTTTCCTGCTAGAAAGTGGTCATAATCAAGCTGATGACATTATGCGACTCGCGATAGATACTGGCCTTGTCGTGAATGCGGCACACCCCGATCTGGCAGGAATCCCTAGGGCTGTGGAAATCTCTTCTGGGGAAAAATACAAAAAAAATTAGATTGCCCGTTGATCGATTGCGAGTCGGGACTGTAGGTTAATATCATTCAATACACGGTTCGTTGTGACCAAGATTCTTTGAAACAGTCTGGGGACAGATTTGTTTCGAAACAGGAAGACTCTGGTCAGCTGTACGTGAATCTTGTATGATGTACGTGTATATTAAAACCTTTGAAAAGCAGGAAAATCAGTATGAAACACGGAGCGCCACAAAGACGATCCAGAAATAGAAGCGGCGGCGGTAATCGAGGCGGCGGCGGAAATCAAAACAGAATGCAGGTTTTTGATAGCAATGGACCAGACGTACGTATCAGAGGTACAGCACACCAAATTTGTGAGAAGTACTTAGGTC
This sequence comes from Bdellovibrionales bacterium, assembly GCA_037969035.1. Taxonomy (GTDB): domain Bacteria; phylum Pseudomonadota; class Alphaproteobacteria; order Micavibrionales; family Micavibrionaceae; genus JBBKWU01. The sequence goes on along the minus strand of JBBKWU010000026.1, from coordinate 115,340 downwards.
TTGCTAAAGATTCTACGGCTTCAGGTGAATATATTTTGGCGCAAAGCTATTTGCAGCACGCCGAGCATTATCAACGTCTTATCAATGATTGGGAAGAGGTTAAGAATGCTCGTGAAGCGCAACAAGCGAAGCAGAACCAAAATCAAAACCAGAATCAGAATCAGAGCCAAAACCAAAATGATGACAATATTGGCAACAAAGCTGATGCTGGTGAAGATCTTGGTTTGCCACAAAGTATCACAGGAGAGAAAAAATCTTCTGCGAAACAGGGTGAAAAAAACCTCGAAAACGTCTGATTTGAGACGATTTTATAAAGAAGAGCGGCTTTGTGCCGCTTTTTTTGTGCCTTGATTTTGCCTTTTTGCGGAATATTTTTCTATTTAGTGCTCAATTCTTAGTGCTTCATGCGTTAAAATAAAACGTACGAACCGATAAACAGGACGAAACAGGACATAGATATATGGATTTTGAAAGATTTACCGAGAAATCACGCGGGTTTGTGCAAAAGGCGCAAACATTGGCGATGCGCTCTAGCCATCAGTCTTTGGAGCCTGAGCATTTAATGCGGGTGATGTTGGATGATGAAGATGGTTTGTCGCGCAAGATTATCGCAGCAGCTGGCGGTAACGCGGATATCTTAGACGGTGACATTAGCGCCGCACTTGTGAAATTTCCTGTGGTGCAGGGGCCGGGTGCAGGGCAGCTCCGTATTTCAACCGATTTGGCAAAGACGCTCGATAAGGGTATTGAAATATCAGAGAAATCTGGCGATAAGTTTGTGACGGTCGAACGCATTTTACAGGCGATGAGCCTTGCCAAAGCATCTGACATTGAGGAAATTCTGCAAAACGCAGGCATTAAGCCTGACGCGTTGAACAAAGCCATTAATGAAATGCGCAAGGGACGTACAGCCGACACCGCGACAGCCGAAGGCGGGTTTGATGCGTTGAATAAATATGCGCGTGATCTAACCGAAGTGGCGCGTGAAGGTAAGCTTGATCCTGTGATTGGTCGCGAGGAAGAGATTCGCCGTACGATACAGGTGCTTTCACGCCGTACGAAAAATAACCCTGTGCTGATTGGTGAGCCAGGGGTTGGTAAAACTGCTATTATCGAAGGATTGGCGCTGCGCATTGTGAATGGCGATGTACCAGAAAGCCTGAAGAATAAGAAATTAATGTCGTTGGATTTAGGTTCGTTGATTGCGGGCGCGAAATTCCGTGGTGAATTTGAAGAGCGTTTGAAAGCGGTGCTTGAAGAAATCAGTGCGGCAGCGGGCGAAATAGTCTTGTTCCTTGATGAGCTACATACGCTTGTTGGTGCGGGGAAAGCCGATGGCGCGATGGATGCCTCGAATATGCTTAAGCCTGCGTTGGCGCGTGGTGAGCTTCATATGGTTGGTGCGACGACGCTGGATGAATATCGTAAGTATATTGAAAAGGATGCGGCGCTGGCACGGCGTTTTCAGCCTGTGTTCATTGATGAGCCGAATGTTGAAGATACAATTTCTATCTTACGCGGCTTGAAAGAGAAGTACGAAGCGCATCACGGTGTACGTATCACGGATTCGGCAATTGTGGCGGCGGCAACGCTCTCGAATCGTTATATTACAGATCGTTTTTTACCCGATAAGGCGATTGATTTGATTGATGAGGCCGCGTCACGCTTGCGGATGCAGGTTGATTCGAAGCCTGAGAAAATAGACGAAATTGATCGCCGCATTGTGCAGCTTAAGATCGAGCGCGAAGCCTTGAAGAAAGAAACAGATCAAGCCACACAGGATAGGCTGGAAAAACTTGAAGAAGAGCTAAACGAGTTGGAAGCAACCTCTGCGGATATGACAGGACAGTGGCAGGCCGAGAAAGAAAAGCTCAACATTGGACAACGCGCCACAGAAGCACTTGATCGTGCGCGGATAGAGTTGGAGCAGGCCGAGCGCGCAGGTGATTGGGCGGCGGCTGGTGAGATCAAATACGCCAAAATCCCTGAGCTTGAGAAGCAGCTTGAAAAAGCAGCCGATGTTAAATCGGACAGCCATTTGATTAACGAAGAGGTTACACCTGATGATATTGCGGGCGTTGTGAGCCGCTGGACAGGTATCCCGATGGATAAAATGCTGGCAGGTGAGCGCGGTAAATTGCTGGCGATGGAAGAGAAGATCATGCAGCGCGTTGTGGGACAGGATATTGCCGTGAAGGCTGTCGCTAATGCCATACGCCGTGCGCGTGCGGGGCTGCAAGATCAACGCCGCCCGATTGGCTCGTTCTTGTTTTTGGGCCCGACAGGGGTTGGTAAGACGGAGCTAACCAAGGCGTTGGCTGAGTTTATGTTTGATGACGATCAAGCCATGGTGCGCATGGATATGTCCGAATATATGGAGAAGCATTCCGTTGCGCGCTTGATCGGTGCGCCGCCTGGCTATGTTGGTTATGAAGAAGGTGGCTCGTTGACTGAGGCTATTCGTCGCCGTCCGTATCAGGTTATTTTGTTTGATGAGATCGAAAAAGCGCATCCTGATGTGTTTAATATCTTGCTGCAAGTCCTTGATGATGGTCGTTTAACTGACGGACAGGGACGTACAGTGGACTTTAGCAATGCTGTGCTTATCATGACGTCGAATCTTGGGGCGGAGCATCTGATCGAGCTTAAAGACGGGCAGAAAACAGAAGATGTGCGCGAGGAAGTTATGGATGTTGTGCGTAAGGCATTCCGTCCTGAGTTTCTTAACCGTCTGGATGAAATACTGCTGTTTAACCGCTTAGGGCGTGAGCAAATGACGGGCATTGTTGATATTCAGCTAGAATATCTGCATAAATTGCTCGCTGATCGTCATATTGAGTTGAGTGTTGATGCGAATGCTAAAAAATGGCTGGCGGATCAGGGGTATGATCCTGCGTATGGTGCGCGGCCATTGAAGCGCGTTATCCAAAATTACCTGCAAAACTATTTGGCTGAAGCTATTTTGAATGGTGAGGTCGAAGATGGCTCCTCTGTTGCGGTTAGCGTAAAGGGTGATTCTCTGCAGTTTAAAACGGGTAAGAGCAAGGGCAGCAATGCTAAAGACAAAGAAAGTAAGCAATCTGTTGGATGATTGTGTAGCGAAGAACCGAAGGGAATGGAATAGAAAGGAATAGGGGAATTGTTTTTTGTGCGTTTTGGTGCAATGATAGTAATCAAATGATTTCCAACCTCTACACAGAGTGATTCCCATGTTCCGATATAGTTCTCTTTTACTTTCTTGTTGTGTCTTTTTGGGCGCGTGTTCCACTATCGTTGATGGTTCGATGCAAAATATACGCGTTGAAACACCTGGCTCCAAAGATTCTATCTGTTATTTAGAGAATGAACATGCGCGTTACAAGGTTGTGCCGCCGCAAACAATCAAAATCACAAAATTCAAAAAACCGTTTAAGGTGAACTGCCTCGCATCGGGTGATCGTAAAAAATCAGTTGATATTGATCCAACATTATCCGAGAGCGCTTATTACAATATTGCCAATGGCGGGATACCAGGTTTAATCATCGATGATAATGCAAACTCTATGTATGAATCACCAGATTTGATTGTTGTTGATTTTACAGGGATGAAGCCGAATATGTACCCGCTGCCCGATTATCAGCATGATCTTTTGCAAAACCCAACATTGTTCCAATATGAAGAGTTCCGCGCGGGTATTCCTGCGTTGCAGAGTGATGTTTATAAAGAACATTACGAGCTACAAAGAACAGACCGTGCGATATCTGAGGATAGTTTGGACGTTATCACGCCTTCATCAAGCAGTGGTGGTGGTAGTAGCAACAACAGTTCATCATCTAGCGGTGGTTCGGCAGATAGCCTGACACGTAGCATGAATCCTGATGTGTTTTATGGCGGATCAGGTGGCGCACGTAACGCACCTGCACCATTGAAATAAGCGCAAATCTTATAAACGGTTATTGACCTTTATTTCCCGAAACGGTTTTCCAAGTAGCTGAACACAGCGCGTAGACCTGTGTCTGATGCGCCTTTGGGGCGACCTGCTTTGCCGCTTTGTTCCCACGCAAAAACGTCGAGGTGAAACCAATCTGGCTCTGCGGTGACGAATTCTTTGAGGAATAGGGCACTGTAGATCAAATCACCCGGCAGGCCTGCGCTGTTCACAAGGTCACCCAATGAGCTTTCAATGTGTTTTTTGTACGCATCCCATAACGGCATTTGCCAGACAGGGTCGTTTTCTTTGAAGGCTGCGGCTTCTAACGCTTTTGCTTCTTTGTCGTTGCTGCCGAACATGGCGGGGATATCGGGGCCAAGTGCTGCACGGGCTGAGCCTGTCAGCGTTGCAAAGTCGATCACAACATCTGGTTTTGCCTCGCACGCATAGGTGAGAGCATCCGCCAAGATCAAGCGGCCTTCGGCATCGGTGTTTGTGTTTTCAACGGTAAGGCCTTTGCGGCTCTTGATGATGTCACCCGGGCGGAACGCGTTGCCCGCAATGGAATTTTCCACGGCAGGAATAAGCACGCGTAGGGATATTGGGAGCTTGAGCGCCATAATAATATGCGCAACACCCATAACATGCGCCGCACCACCCATGTCTTTTTTCATGAGAGCCATAAAGCTCGATGTTTTTATATCAAGGCCGCCTGTGTCAAAGCATACACCTTTACCGACGAGTGTGACTTTCGGGTGCTTTGCGTTGCCCCATTGTAAATCAATCAGGCGCGGTGCGCGGGGGCTGGCTTTACCCACCGTGTAGATGAGCGGGAAGTCTTTTTCTAAGATTTTTTGATCTTTGATGACGCTGACTTTGGCCTCAAATGGTTTTGCGAGCATCTTTACGGCCTTTTCAAGCTCGTCTGGGCCTAGATCGTTGGCGGGTGTGTTTACAAGGTTACGAAGCATACAGATCGCCTGTATGAAAGCATTGACGCGCGTTTTATCGGTGCCTTTTGGCCAAATAAGCCGTGGCGCATTGTTTTTATCCGCCTTGCTCTTGTAGGTTTTCATGTGGTGCGCGGCGAGAGCCCAACCAATACAAAAATCATTGATGTCGGATTTCTTCAGCCCCGTTGTGACAGTGAAGGATGTTTTTTCAAGTAATCCACAATCAAGGCGTTTTGTGATGGTTTGTGCGAGCGCGGAATGTGTATAAATATCAGAATCTTCTGTGGATATGTTGTGAATAAACTTTAATGTGCCGCTCTCGTTAAATTCGAAGAATACTTGTCCTGATTTACCGTTAAAGCCCTCTTGTTTGGCTTGGTTTTGGAGGGCTGTAGTTTGCTTTTTAAGCCACGCGTCGAATTGATCGGGCGCAATGAAATGCAGCGCGATATTGTTTGCTTTGGCTTTTGTCAGGAAAGGAGCGGGGCAATCGAAGAATTGTTTGGTCATAAAGAAAATCCCTTATAAGGCGGCGTGGATATTATCCAACCATTATAAGGGATTCCCCATTTATTGGTATGTGCAAAAACACCTTAATTCATAGGCTTCAAATCTTTTGTGAAGCTGTCGACCATGTTTGCGGCGTCGCGTGCGGTTTGTGTTTCAAGAATGGCAGTTGCTTCTTCTTGGGTGATCGCCTCGGCCGCCAAAGCAAATTCAACACGCTGTGTCATGGGTGTTGCGTGATTGCGTCCATGTTGTTTGTCGAACTTCTTGAGCTTTTTCTCAAGATGCTCGTTATCACAGGCAAGCAAGAAAGCTTTTTCGAGTTTTGCCACAGGGTCATTCGGGTCTTTGGAAATATAAACCCCGCTTGTGAGGCCTTCACGGATCTGGTTATTGATTGTTACAACTTCTGAAACACGTGAGTTTAGCTTAAATGATGGTTCGGTGTTACTCATGCTGCGTGCAAGTATCCATTGCAGGGGACGTGACCAGCGACCCGGGTGATACCACGCAAAAGGTGAGTTCTCAGCACGGGTAATTGTTTTCAAGGCTTCTTGTGCTTTATTCAAACTATATTGCAAGCTCCATTCCGCCACAGGTTTTTCACCATGCAGGCTTCCGCGCACATGGTAATGGCGTAAAACGGTGGCTGCCATGTAGAGGTGCCCGAGAGCATCGCCGAGGACAGCAGAGTGTGCTTCTTCGCTTTTCAGGCGGCCGCCCATATATGTTGCCATTTGTGGTGCGATGGCATTGAACACAGCGCTTAATTGATTGATACGGTTGTAATATTCCTCCAAATCACTTTTCACGGGTGATGAAGGGCCAAAACGACCACCTGATAGCGTCGATAGCACAGCCTTTATATTGCTTGCCACAGGATGCACAATAAACGCCATTGCAATATTTTTTGCCGCCTTCATGGCCTGACCTTCATCAATCGCATGTTTGATTTTGCTTAGGTATGGGTGCAGGCGGAAACTACCTTGACCAAAAATAAGCATATTACGGGTCATCGGGTTAGAGCCTTCGACGGTGATGCCCACGGGGATTGCTTTATAGATTGCCGCCAGATAATTATTATCACCTTCCATGATGCCCTTACCACCGTGAATGTCCATGGCGTGATTGATGGCTGTGCGCATGTTTTCAGTGGCGTGGTATTTTAGAATAGCAGACGGAACGGCTGGTTTTTCGCCGTTATCAACCATCTGGTTTGTGGCAATGCGTCCGGCATCATTGATGTATGACAGACCTGCGATTTCGGCCAATAACTCATCCATGCCTTTGAAGTTTTTAATGGATGTGCCGAATTGTTGACGCACACGGGTGTAGGCTGTGGAGGTTAAGAGCGCAAATTCCGCGGCAGCACTTCCTTGTGAGGGAAGCGAGTTAGCGCGGCCTTCAGCCAAAAGCTGGGCAAACATCGGCCAGCCTTTGCCAATCATATCTACGCCGCCGATAACATCATTGAGCGCGATTTTAACATTTGTGCCGCGCGGTGCGCCGTTCATAAAGCCGATATTGAGCGGGTCAAGACGTTGGCTAATATCAACACCTTCGCGGTCTGTCGGAATAACGCAAGCGGTAAAACCTGTTTCTGAACCTTCTGGGAGTAGATTATCAGGGTCTTCAACATCAATCGCGAGACCGAGAATATCGGCAACAGGCGCGAGAGTGATGTAACGCTTTTCAAAGTTGGCTTCGATATAAATTTCACCAGACTCTTCGTCTTTTTTCACGATGCCTTTGGCTTGGATACTAAGCGCGTCAGAGCCAGCGTTAAGCTCAGTCAGGGCAAAACACGGTAAAACCTCGCCTGTCGCAAGTTTACGCAACCATGTGTCTTTTTGTTCTTGCGTACCATAGCGCAAATACATCTCACCAGGGCCTAAGGAGTTGGGCACCATCACGGTGACACCAGCAACCGTGTCGTGGCTTGAAATCTTTTTAACAATCGCGGAACGGGCGAGGGCGCTAAAGCCATGGCCGCCATATTCTTCGGGAATCAAAAGACCAAAGAATCCTTTTTCTTTCAAAAACTTCCAGACTTCGGGTGGCAGATCTTGATCTTTGCGGATTTGAGTGGAGTTAAGCATCGCGCAAAGCTCTTCGACTTCGTTATCGAGGAAGGATTGCTCTGCTTTTGTGAATTTTGGTCTTGGATAACCACCAATAATCTTCGTCCAGTCAGGGGCGCCATTGAAAATACTTTCTTCCCAGCCTGTTGTTCCTGCTTCGAGAGCTTCTTGTTCTGATTTTGAAACAGACGGCATTTTGCTGCGTGCAAAACTAAGAAATGCGCTGCGTGGATTTAAAGTTACCATGGTGATGTTCCCTGTTTTTGTATTTTTTATTGATATAACTTATATATATGCGTTGTTTATAGCCCATATCAATAAAAAAATGAAGGCTCAAGTCATGAGCCTTCAAGGTTTTAAGCAAAAGGGTTCTTTGGTATTAGGGCTTTGGTGTTGAAAATGGTGCCGGTTCTTTATAGTTAGGAGGGCAGGTTAGCGTCTTTTTAACGTTACCGTCTTCGTCAACACTGCGCAGTACAATGGGGTGGCCCCAAAGCTGGTACATGTGTTTCATGACTTCAGTCGTATCTTTTTCGGCTAACGGTTTGTTGTCACGTATTGTGTGTTGCAAAACGATATGACGATCAGTGCGACTATGATATTCAGCAACCTCAATTCGTGGCAGCATCAACTCAAGATTGTATTGACGTGATAGATCATTACGAACGCGATCATACCCTTGCTTGTCGTGAATGCCGCGCACTTCGTAATAGTCTTTATCACTATCATCTTCCATGCTGAAAAACTTGAAATCACGCATAACTTTGGGCGAGAGATATTGTAAAATAAAACTCTCATTATCAAAGTTACGCATCGCGTTTTTCATGACACCAAGCCAATCTTCTTTTCCAGCAATGTGCGGATAGAGCTTGAAATCTTCTTCTGTAGGCTCTTGGCACATGCGTTTAATGTCTTGGAATATCGCAAAACCAAGTGCGTAAGGGTTTATGCCGCTATAGATGGAGTGCCTTTTAGGTTGTCCCGTTTGTGGGTCAATAACAGGGCGTCCGTTTTGATCAACAACAGGGATACTGGCATCAAAATCAGGTTGGAATAAAACGCCAGCATGGCTTTCAAGAAACTCCATCATCATGCCATCATCAATGAGGTCAAGATCACGCATATCATGTAGCAAAGTCCAGTGCCAGAATGATGCCCAGCCTTCGTTCATGACTTGTGTGCGTGGTTGCGGGTAGAAGTAACGCGCTTTGTTGGCAACCATATGCATGATTTTACGCTTCCATGGCTCAAGATGCGGCGCATTATCGGCGATATAAAGCATCACATTTTCTTCCATGGAGGAGGAATATGGTTTTTTGTTGTCATTTGCTTTGTCGGCGAAATCATTTTTAGGTCTGATTTTGCTGTAAAGTTCGCTTTCTTTTGGTGTTTTGAAGAGCGATTCTTTGGCATCTTTCGCCGCTTTCGCCGCCTTTTCCATTTGCTCTTCGGTTCTTTGTGGTTTGTTATAAGGATTCACCGCAAAAAATTCGAGGGCATGGCAAGAATCTAAAAGGGCTTCCACTTCTTCATAGCCATATTGTTCTTCACACTCATAAACAAAGTCACGCATTTCACGTAGATCATCCACGATGGTTGAGGCGTTCGTGAAGTTTTTAAAATGTTCGTTTTCTTTAAAGAAGTTATTGTGACCAAAGCTCGCATGAGCAATAACCAGCATCTGCATAAGAGGGCTGTTGTTTTCCATGCAATAGGCGATTGATGGGTCGGTGTTAATCACGATCTCGTATGCTAGGCCTGATTTACCTTGCTTGAAGCTCTTGTCTTCACGGATGCGCTGTTTACCGAATGACCAGTGTTCGTAGCTCACAGGCATTCCTACACTGGAATATGAGTCCAGCATTTGTTCGGATGTTATAACCTCGATAACGTTCGGATAGTAGCTGAGGTCGTATTTTTGCGTGGCCACGATGCTGAGTACTTTTTCAGTCAGTTCCAGCCAGTTTTTGGGAAGTCCTGCGACATCTTTTGATGCGTCTTTGATTTTAATAGGAAAATCCCAGTTACGTGCCGCTTGTGCCTTTTTAAAAAGTTTAGGGCCGTCTTCATAGTGACTGAGAAGTTCGGCAACGGCGGCTTTGTAGTCGCTTTTCCCCACATTATCTGTTTTTTTTGCTTGTTGTGTCATAGCTCTCTCGTTACTTGAATGGTTTCTGTTACATACCTTTTATCGTGCGCCTAAATGGGAGAAGGGCGTAAAGGTGACATTGAGGCTGAAAACGGAGTCATCGCTGCGTTCATTGCTGAGACAGAAGATGAATTACTCGGGTTTCTCTCGTAGTCTTCGCGTTTTTTGAAAAACTCACGGAAGATTGGCCAAATATCTTTTTTCTCGTTGATCTTGCCCATAAAGAACTGTCCTTTATGTTTTTCAACTTGTGGCTTGTATGCCTGCCAGAGGGATTCACCAAAATCGAAGTTGCGACCAGGGTATTTTACTTCGGTATAGAAGTAGGCCTGAATTTGCGTCATGAGGTGATCCATAAGCTCGATACAGATTGCGTTATCACCGCCCCAGTTTTCACCATCTGATGCTTGTGCACCATAGAGGTTCCAGTCTGCGGTTGGGTAACGTGCATCAATGATTTCCTGCATTTTTTCAAGCGCAGTGGAGACCTTCGTGCCGCCTGTTTGACGGTCATAGAAGAATGTTTCCTCATCGACTTCTTCGGCTTCTGTCGTATGGCGAATAAAGACAACATCCACTTTCGCGTAATTACGTTTCAAAAATCTATAGAGCAACATGTAGAAAAGCTTTGCGTTGGCTTTTTTGTGCTCGTCCATTGATCCGGAAACGTCCATCATGCAAAACATGGCGGCTTGTGTTGTCGGAACAGGGACTTTCTCATGATGACGGAAAACAAGGTCAAGGTCGTTCCATTTAGGAACAAGGCTTTTACGGTGTTCTGCGTTACCAATCACGTCATCTAATTCCGCTATACGTGCAGCATCTTCTTCGCTGAGTGCGCTTTCATAAGTGTTTAAAAGTTCTGCGACTTTAACGGTGAGACCGTCGATGTTGTCTGAAAGGCGTTTTCCTTTAAAGCTTGCGAAATAAGTTTCAGCGGCACCATCTTCATAATCAGGTGCATAGGCAGAGAGCAGGGTGTATTGCTCTTTTAATGCTTCTAAGATTTCACGGTTTTTTGGTTTTTTTGCCGCAACATTACGCAAGATTTGCGTTGTTTTTGATCGTGCCAAATCCATTTTATTCGGCGGCCCATCAGAAACAAAGCCAGCGCGTTTTGGTTTGGTTTGTGTGATGCTTTCGGCGTTTTTCTTTGTCAGGTTAGGAAGCTCCATATCTTCGAAAAGATAGTTTAGGAACTCTTCTTCGCTGATTGTAAATACGAATTCATCTGAACCTTCACCGCTATCTGACGGATCACTAGGCTCGCCTGGTTGGTCGCCACCAGGGCCACCCGCGCCGCCAGGGGGCTTTTCGAATTGATCACCACCACTGAATTGCTTGTTACCAGGACGTACTTGGCGCTGTATGCCACCTTGTCCGTGGTGAATTTTTGGCTCATGAATGTCGCCTCTTGGAATGGTGACATCAATGCCATCTTTACCGACATTTTTGATGCTGCCATCGGCAATGGCTTTGTCCATTGCTTTTCTAATGCCTTTTTTATTGCGGTCCATAAAACGTTTGCGGCTGCTAAAAAAACGTTTATCGGATTCACGACGTCTATCTACGACAGTAGCCATGTATTCCTCCTGCTGTTCAAAATTATTATTATTGTTTTTTTATTTATGGCCCTCTCCCTGTATTTATGAGGGCGGGAGAGGGGGCTTTATGATATTTGAAGTGCTTGGGCGGTTCGCTTAAAGCATCTTTTGGTGTAAGCCAACAACACGTTTAACCATCGGCAATGTGTAGCCTTTGCTTTCCATGTTTTTCAGGAATGTGTTGCGCTGTGCCAGCTCTTCACCTTCAAGTGTTGGGCCATCAAACTGGATGATAGGCATTGCATCAGCCATCTTACGGCTCAGGTTTGTACGAATAACCTGACGCATTTTCTCGTAAGAGTCCCACTGCACTTTTTGGCCAGTCTGAGCCTGTTGGTTCATCACATAACGTGTCACCATGTCACGGAAGGCTTTAGGGTCAGGAATGCCCGAAGGCTTTTCAATTTCCTGAAGCTTCTTATCAAGATCAGCTTTACTTAGAACTTGGCCTGTTACTGCTTTGTCGTTGTATGGGTCATTCATGATCCAAGCATTCGCCATGGCGATATAACGGTCAAACATATTTTGACACATGCCATCACTAGCGTTTGTAAAGGCTTCTGAAATTTCCTCAGCAACGAAAGCACCATATTCTTTCATCAGGTCATTGATAATAAAGCCTCTATATTTCTCTTTATTATCTTCAGTGATGGTGCCGTCTTCTTTGATGCGCTGTAGAAGCGTTTCCATGAGCAAGATCGGATCTGCACCAAATTCACCTTCATTAGACTTCGCGTTAAACGCTTCGGTCAGTGATTTGAAAGCAAAACGTGTTGAGATACCGCTCATGCCTTCTTCTAAAGGCGCATTGGATTTCAATTCACCGATTGTAGGCACTTTTGCTGCGGCACCTTCAGGAATGTCACCGTTCATCACTTCAGCGCGGACTTTGTGACCGTATTTGGCGTTGCCTTCAACATCTTGCAGGCGTGACATAGCACTAAATTTTGCAAGAATTTCAATTGTTTTAGGTGCCATCGGACGATCAGCATAACCACTTTGCTCAAGGATCTTTTTGTAGATTTTAGCTTCTTGATCCATTTGCAATGTGTAAGGCACACGGATCACGTTAATACGGTCAAGAATAGCTTCGTTATCTTTGTTGCCCGAGAATTTTTTCCATTCGCTCTCGTTAGAGTGCGCAAGGATCAAACCTTCGAACGGGATGATACCGATTGATTCCGTACCTTGATAGTTACGTGACTGTAGAGCCTCAAGCATCGGGTTAAGAACTTTAAGAGGTGTTTTAAACATCTCAACAAATTCCATCACGCCTTGGTTACCGTGCGCAAAACCGCCAGAGTACAAGTATGCATCAGGATCATTCTGGTCTAAGCCTTCACCAAGCTCGTTGATGTTTACTTTACCAACAAGTGTTGAAACGTCCTGTGTGTTTTCGTCTTGTGGCTCAACCTTTGCAACAGCAATCTGGTTCTTAGCAGAAGGATAAACCTTCACAACTTCAAACGCATCATCAGGGTTGCCGCCAGCTTCTTCAAGGCGTTTAACGGCCCAAGGTGACATGTTCATGTTCATTTTGCGCATTGGAATACCAAAACGAGCAGAAACCTTTTTCTTCATCTCTGGGTTATCAAAAAGACCAAGCGGGCTTTCATTGATAGGAGACATTTTGCCTGTTGCTTTAGATTTAAGAACATAAATAGGGCGTTGCTCCATTAGTTCTTTAACACGGTCACCAAGAGATGATTTACCACCACCCACTGGGCCGAGTAAGTAAAGAACCTGTTTGCGGTACTCAGAACCCTCAGCAGAACCCTTTAGGTGAGACATCATTTTTTGAATTGTTTCTTCCATGCCAAAGAAATCTTCGAACGCTTTATAACGTGCGATTACTTTACCTTGGTGAATACGACCTTGCTTGCCACTATCATTAGACGTGTCAATAATTTCAGGTGCGCCAATAACATCTAAGAGACGTTCGGCGGCGTTGGCGTAAGCCAAAGGATCAGTTTTGCATAGACCAAGATACTCAGTAAAAGACATAGTCTCTGGACCACGGCTTTTATAGTCACTCTTGAAATCACTGAAGAAATCGTCGGAGTTATCATTCGTTGCTTCAACTGTAGTTGTTTCTTCTACTACGGCGTTGTCATTGGTTGCTTTGTCTTTGGCTGTCATTTTCAAGTACTCCCTGTTTTGTTATTCATTAATTTTTCATTAATTATTGAAGTTATCTTAGGAGCAACAAGTTACGAGTCAATAAGTTTTTCTATTCCTTATGTAATGAAAGAGCCTTTACTTTATTATTTTAAATATATACATATTTTTTACTTTATTATTTTCATATTTATCTCGTTTTTCGCACATTTGATTTTCTGTAATCATGTTTTACAGAATTATCTTCTCATGCTGTAGAATCAAATAAAAACCAATGAAAAAACATTATAAAGTTTCATTTTATTGGGTGTTTTGGGTATTTTGTAATATTAGATTTTTGTTGTATTGGGAGTGGTATTGCTGTTTTTATATTTCATAACGCGGCGTTTCATATTTGCTGTAATTAAAAAACGTTATTTTTCAGAATGTTAGGACATAAAAAAAGTTAATTTAGATAATTTTGTGTTTAAGTTGGGAAAAATAGAAGCAAGAAAATGTAAAAAAAGTTATTTTTTTTGTACGAAAATTATACTTTTGGGGTCAAAAAGGCATTAATCAGAATTTATGAGAGATCGATAATGTATTTTTAAGTACGAGTCGTTCTTTAAATAGAAGAATATCCGAGGACGATTTATGGCTTAAAAACGGTTCTGTTTTGCAGATCAACAACAGCGTTTGGCTTTTGACCCTCATCACGGTTTAATCCCGTTATATCGTTATAAACAGAAACCCACCGCGCGTTTTGTGCGCCGAGTCTGTCATATATACCAATATCCGGTTCCGAAGGATGGCCATCGCCAACGATAATCATGGCGCGCTCATCTGGGGCAACACGTTCTGTGACGTAGTTGTATAGCAGGGTGTCGTCTGTGCGCTTGATGCCGTTGGCTTTCATGGATTCTTCTGCGGCATCGGCTCTGTCAAACAAGGTTTGCGCAGAAGCAAAACGTGGATCATCTTGATTGTCGATGATGACTTGTAATATAGCACGCCAGCGTTCTTCGCTTAACTCTTGGCCGTTAAATATTTTGTTGTTGAAGTCTTCTTTCATATCTTCGGGGAGAAGCTCTTCCCACAGCTTAAAGGCGAACTGCGTGTAAAGCATGATTTCGGTTATTCCGGCAGCACCGGTCTCCATCTGAGCCGCATAAAAGGTCATGCCTCGTTCGCCAGCCTCTAAGGCAACATTGGCGGAGGCTTGCAAAACATCATCGCCGCGCGTGCCATAGCCCGCTTGTTTCATGCGGGTGAGAAACTCATCAACTGTAATGTCGTTTGCAATCAAGGCATCATAGATGGGTTGTGTTTCTTTGGCGCTTTCGACAAAAACATGCTTGATGCCGCATTCTTCCATGGCATCAAATATTTCATCTGTGCCGATGAAGCTATGGATTTCGGGAGCGTTATGATTTGTGTCGCCCATAATTGTATATTGAGCAGCGCAAAATTGCTCTTTTAGCTGTCCGGCGGCGACTTGTAGGAACGCGCTACTGTCACCTTCCTGCGTGTTGTTATCCACGAGATGCATATCCTCTTGCGCAAAGGCAGGGGAGGAAAGAAGCGTTAAGCTCAATAAGGCTGATTTTATATTCATAGGAGATTGTAACACAATTTATTTACATAAATCAATGTTGTGTGTGTGTGTGAGTAAGTGTTTATTTATCCGCTCTTTATTTTTGGGATTTAATGGTCTCTTTAATGCGGCGATCAGTGATCAACCATATCAATGCAACCAGAACGTAAAGGAATAGGGAATGGTTGATGAACGTTAATGCAATAGCCGTTCTTTCCCCATGTACATGTCTTTTTGTAAGCTTATTTTATATTTATAAGAGGAATGGCGGAAACGGAGGGATTCGAACCCTCGATGAGGCTATAAACCCCATACTCCCTTAGCAGGGGAGCGCCTTCAGCCACTCGGCCACATTTCCTAATTCCATTCAGGGAATCTTTTTATCAGGCTCATGCGTGGGATGCAATCGCAAAAAACGCTAAAATCATATATTACTTGGCAAGATAGGGCGCAATTTCTGCTGGCCAGTCTTCAATTTCGGCATCCATACGGAATTCACCGATGTGATGACCCATCCATTTGTCGCCGTCACGGTAGATGCGCGCGAAGATACAGGCCGTTTTATCCGCGCCTGCGCTGCCTTTTGCGCCAAGTTTTATGTGTAGGCGGTTCTCGTCGGTTTTGCCGTCTGCTATGCGTGCCTCGGAATCCAAAATACGTCCGAATGTGTGTCCGCTTTGGGTGATGGCTAAAAATACAATGTGGTGGATGTAGTCAGGAAGCTCTGCCAGCTCAACCGAGATAACCTCGTCATCATGTTCGCCGCGACCTGTGTCGTTGTCGCCGCTATGATATATGTGGCCTGATTGATCCATGACCTCATCAAGGTCAGGGGAGACGGCATCAACGGCGTTGCCGTCAGCATCAAAAATGAGAGCGATAAGATCCATATCATATTGCTCAACATTGATTTGAACGTATGAGTTCTCAAGCGGGTCATCGCCACCGAATAATTTGCGTTTGCGCTCTTCTTCCTCGCGCACGTCCCAACCAACACCGATAAGAACACGTTGTTTTTTTGTTTGGGATATATCAAGCGGGAAGTGTTCGCCTTTGGCAGGCATTTTTTTCGGGGCGTTTTCTAATGTAAATTCGTCCATGGTGGTGTTCCCTTAATCTATATAGTTGTCATCTTTAAGTTTTTTGTTTGAACCAAAATCTTCGTGGGCGGCAAGTATAAATGCGACAAGAGCCGTTAGAATAACGAGCGTTACTAGCAGCTTGCAAAAAACATCGAATGCTAGCCAGCTAAACCAGACCTGTTGCAGGATTAACCCTGTTGCCATAAAGGCCAGCGCCATCAAAATGCCGAGCATGAGTTTGGCCTTGCTGCCGGGCATGTCGTAATCAACAGCCATCAAGAACGAGGCGAGCGCGCCCGTCACAAGCAGCGTTCCCATGATTTGCCCAAACAGGATGGCGCCAAGCATCCCCGTCCACATTTGTAAGATACCAAGCACAGCCGCGATGCAACCAATCGAGATGAGAGAGATAAACAGAGCTTTGCCACGTATAAATGTCATGTGATTACATATCCCGCTTTAAAATAACCATGAAGGCTTCACGTTTGAAAAACAGAAGCTCACGCCGAATTTCACGTTCCATCGTGATGGCTTCCCAACCCTCGGCGGCATTTTTATTGAGAAATTCAGAAAATCGAACAGGATCAACCTTTGATCCGCCAAGGAAAATTGAACCCAGTAGGGGCTCGCGGTATAAAACAACCTTATATTCGTATTTCTGCTGTGCCATTAAAAAAACCTTCGAAAATGTTTCATTCGAAGGATTCTAACGGATTTATAGCGCAAGGCCAAGGGCAACTTATTTTTGAAATGCAGGTGCTGTTGCTTTCTGCAGCGTGTAGACAAAGCCACCCTTCACAAAGGGAACACCT
This sequence comes from Bdellovibrionales bacterium, assembly GCA_037969035.1. Classification (GTDB taxonomy): domain Bacteria; phylum Pseudomonadota; class Alphaproteobacteria; order Micavibrionales; family Micavibrionaceae; genus JBBKWU01. The sequence goes on along the minus strand of JBBKWU010000026.1, from coordinate 98,550 downwards.
TCGGGGTGGGGGATGATGTGCTGTGTGATGGGGACGCGACCATGCTCGTTAACGCTTTTTTCGGCGACTTCGGGGTTGCGGAGTGCGGTTGTGTCCATAACGACAGTAAACCCGTTTGCGCCTACTTTGCGGAACTCACTTTTTAAGGCACCAGCAAGAAATTCAATGCTTTGCAGGACATCTTGACATAGCAATTTGTTGATGGGTAAGCTATCAAAATCAAAAAAGCTTTGAATAGCCGTGTGACCTGGACGTACCATCGAAGGGAGACCATCGTATGGAATAACAGAAATATACGGCCCACTTGATAAGCTTACTTGATCGGCAAATAGTTTGGCAAGTGAGCTAAAACCCATTGTTGAATTTTCTAATTTGCGGTGATTTCCAGATTCTTCTAAGGATTGGAAATCCGCAGATTTTAAAAGTTTAAGAGGGTCTGTTTTTGGAATACGACAGAAGTTATCAACGTTCCCGAGAGCTTGAATATCAGGGCTATGATAATCCTCATCGTCCAGTAAAATCAGGTCGTGGGCGTGCGCCCACTTTACTGCGCGCAAAGATTCGTGGCCTTCGTTTGTGGTCATGAAGCTTCTTTTGATACGTGCAGGATCAATACCTGTAAGAGCAGTGTGTTCTGCGGCTATCCAGTTCGCAAAGCTGCCCATAAATGATATGCGCTCATTAAAGTTCATTTCGTTTAAATAGCTATCGCGGGGCTGCGTATGGAAGTTGCCCGATTCATCTTGAAAGGCGTCTAATCCGCGCGGCGTAGGAATCATAAAGACATGGTGAGGTGTAACAGGGTTTATGCTTGCAAGAACAGCGGCACCGTTCGATATATAGGACGAACGATCAAGCCAACGCATAAATATGTTTTCAACGCTGCCATCTTTGATTTCATTGAATGGTACGCCGTATTCATTGAGAACATCTTCAGTTGTTAGATGTGTCTTTTTCATGATGCTATCTCCCTAAGTTCGTGTGTATGTGTTTTATTAGCACACAAGCCAGAGATATGTCAAAAGAATCAGCCTAGTTTTTTCTTAAGTAATTCATTGACCATCGCAGGGTTTGCCTTGCCTTGGGATTTTTTCATGACTTGGCCGACGAAGAAGCCGAAGAGTTTGTCTTTACCACTGCGGTAGGCGGCGACGTTGTCTGGGTTTTCGGCCATGACTTCGTCGATGACGGTTTCGATCGCGCCTGTATCGGTGACTTGTTTTAAGCCTTTTTCTTCAACGATGGTGGCGGCGTCTTTGCCTGTTTCATACATATCGATGAAAACGTCTTTAGCGATTTTTCCCGAAATAGTGTCATCGGAAATCAAGGCGATCAAGCCGCCGAACTGTTCCGCGCTAACGGGAGAGTCCGCCAATGTCTTACCATCTTTGTTGAGAGCGCCAAGAAGGTCATTAATAACCCAGTTTGCGGCAAGCTTTGCATCGCGGCCTGTGGCGACGGTTTCATAAAAATCAGCACGCGGACGTTCAGCAATCAGAACAGAGGCATCATAAAGGCTGAGGCTATACTCGTTCATGAAGCGGTGTTTCTTTTGATCTGGAAGCTCGGGCAGGGTTTGTTTAATGCTATCTACCCATGATTGCTCGATAATCAGCGGGAGCAGGTCAGGGTCAGGGAAATAGCGGTAATCATGCGCTTCTTCTTTTGAGCGCATCGAGCGTGTTTCCATTTTTACAGGGTCCCAAAGGCGCGTTTCTTGCACGATTTTACCACCGTCTTCGATGATTTCAATCTGGCGGCGGACTTCGTAATCAATGGCTTGTTGTACAGCCTTGACCGAGTTCACGTTTTTAATTTCCGCGCGTGTGCCAAGTTCTTCACCAGGGTGACGTACAGAAATGTTCACATCTGCCCGCATTGAGCCTTCATCCATGTTGCCATCGCATGTTTCAAGATAACGCAAGATCATGCGGATTTTGGAAAGGTAGGCTGCGGCTTCTTCGGGGCCGCGAATGTCAGGCTCGGACACAATTTCCATCAACGCGCATCCTGAGCGGTTCAAATCAACATATGATTTGCTCGGGTGTAGATCATGCACGGATTTACCTGCATCTTGTTCCAAGTGCAGGCGCGTAATGCCGATGTTTTTTGTGCTGCCGTCGGCAAGGTCAATTTCGATTATGCCTGTGCCAACAATCGGTTTATCAAATTGTGAGATTTGGTAGCCTTGTGGTAGGTCAGGGTAGAAGTAGTTCTTGCGCGCAAAAACGGATTCCAGATGAATTTGTGAGTTAAGGCCAAGCCCTGTACGTACGGCTTGCTCAACAACATATTCGTTTAACACAGGCAACATGCCAGGCATCGCGGCATCAACCATGGAAACTTGAGAGTTCGGCGTAGCCCCAAATTGTGTTGATGAACCAGAAAATAATTTGGAATTGGCAATGACCTGTGCGTGGATTTCCATCCCGATCACAATTTCCCAATCGCCCGTTTCGCCTTTTATAAGTGTAGCCATTATTTCTGCCGCTCCTTTAGTTTTCTTGTTCTGTAATAATCATCCCATTTGACCTGATATATTGCTAGGCAGGATGAGTTTGCTTTTTGTGTATGTGTTGTGAATTCAAAACTGCTCATGATGGCGCCAAGCGGATCAACAAGTATAGGGTTTAGTTTCATGAGCGCGCTAAGCTGCGGTTTAGCAAGCTCTCTGAAATAATCGACAGCTTTTTGTGTGACGCAATTACAGGTGCCTTCATAGGCGTTTTGTGTTGAGACCAATGCAATGACTTGCCTGTCGTTGTAGCATTGCTCACGCGCCATCTCTTTGGCAGGATATTCAAGACAGGGCGCGTAAACTTCTTGGTACAAAACATCTTTGCGCACGTAACCTTTGCCCACGCCAGTCGCCATGATTTTGATCTCATCGGCGGTCAGATGCTCGCCCATATAGACGGCTTGGCACATGCACATATCGCTTTGCGAGTCATAGCTTTGGTTTTTGTCAGGCTCTTCCATGCAGCGGTCAAAATATTTAGACACATACTCTTTTTTCTGAATGGTTTCTACGGGCTCAAGAAAGCTCTGCGCTACGGCAAGCGTAGGCATAAACGCGATCATGGCTATCAGGATATGTATGTATTTCATGATCTCGCGTTACCTTTATCTACTGCCATCGGCGCAAGACATAAGAAAATTGTATGACTCTTTTTTGACAACATGGCTTTCCATGATCGGCGTGATGGGGTCTGTGATGTTTGGGTCTTTTTTAAGCAGCGCAAAAAGAAGCGGAGGGCCGTTTTCTGCAAACCATTTGCCTGTTTCTTTCCCCATGCAATAGCATAAATCGCTAATATCGCCTTTAAGTTTTAGTGCGGCGACTTTCGGATCGGTGCGGCAACTCATTTCAATCATATCCTGAACGGGATAATTCATGCAGGGCGCATAGACCTGCACCAACATTTTATTCAGCATGTTACGGCCCTCTTGCGATTGCGCAAACATGGTTTGTATTTCTTCCACGCTCATGCTGTTTTGCATTTCTGTTGCAGAGCAGGCGCAAAATTCGGCTTGGCTTTCTTCTGTCATGCGTGCATCGCGTTTTTCTAAGCAGTTTTGATAGAAAACAGTGGATGTACGATTGTCTATAGGTGTTTGTGCCCGCACCGTTTGGCACAAAAACAGTGTGGCAACAAAACAAATCATGAAGCGTGCGTAGGTTCTCATGCGGCTTTTTCCATCATTGTTTGCGGTTTCGCGGTGAAGTTTGCGGCTTGCTCCAATTTAAGAGAGGCGCGGAAGACAGTTTCTTCGTCCCATGCTTTACCGATGATCTGCAACCCGAGCGGCAAGCCGTCTTTATCAAGCCCCACAGGAACGGACATGCCCGGCAAACCTGCAAGCGAGGCAGGCACAGTAAACACATCGTTCAGATACATTTTAATCGGATCATCTTCGTTTTCACCAATCGCAAACGCGGCTGATGGCGCGGTTGGTGTAAGGATCACGTCACATTTCTCGTATGCTTTTTCAAAATCCTGCAAGATCAAGCGGCGCACTTTTTGTGCCTTGATGTAGTAGGCGTCATAAAAGCCAGCAGAAAGAACGTACGTGCCGATCATGATACGGCGTTTGACTTCGTCACCAAAGCCTTCGGCGCGGGTGTTCTCGTACGTGTCCGTCAGGTCTTTACCGTCAACGCGCAAGCCATAACGAACGCCATCATAACGCGCAAGGTTTGATGAGGCCTCGGCAGGGGCAATAATGTAGTAGGTCGGCAGCGCATATTTTGTGTGCGGCAAGCTGATGTCCACGATTTCCGCGCCAGCTTCGCGCATCCATGAAATACCTTTTTCCCAGAGCTGGATAATTTCCTCAGGCATACCGTCCATGCGGTATTCTTTTGGAATTCCTACTTTAAGGCCTTTAACATCACCGTTTAGCAAGGTTGGCCAATCAGGCACATCGATTTTGGCTGATGTACTGTCTTTGGCATCATGTCCTGCCATGGATTTAAGCATAATCGCGCAATCTTCTGTGCTGCGCGCAAAACAACCTGCTTGGTCGAGCGATGATGCAAATGCAATCGTGCCCCAACGTGAACAACGACCGTAAGTTGGTTTAATACCCGCAATGCCGCAGAAGCTAGCAGGTTGACGGATAGAGCCACCCGTGTCTGTACCTGTCGCGCCAAGCGCCATACGTGCAGAAACAGCAGAAGCAGACCCACCAGATGAACCACCAGGAACAAGATCAGCATTACTGCCGTCTTTGCGTTTCCATGGGTTAATCACGTTACCAAAGAAGCTCGTGGTGTTGGAAGAACCCATCGCAAATTCATCAAGGCTTGTTTTACCAAGCATAATCGCGCCATCGCGGAACAAATTCGCGGTGATTGTTGATTCATAATGCGGCACAAAGTTTTCGAGAATTTTGCTGCATGCTGTTGTACGTGTGCCGTTGGTGCAGAACAAATCTTTAATCGCGAGCGGAACACCATCAAGTGTACCAGCTTCGCCTTTGGCGCGGCGGGCGTCAGAGGCTTTGGCTTGTTCAAGCGCAATTTCAGGTGTTTCGGTGACAAAGGCGTTCAAATGTTTGTTGTCTTGCATGACTTTAATATGCGCGTTTGTGATTTCCTCCGCGCTGAAGTCTTTGCTTTCTAAGCCCTTGAGGGCATCCGCCATGGAAAGGTCTGTCAGGTTTGTCATGATTCAATACTTCTCTTTTTCTCTGGTCTTGATTTGTCATTTTGAACAAAGCGAAAAATCTAGTTATTTTTTCGAGATCCTTCGCGTTGCTCAGGATGACTTGTATTCCTATTCAACGATTTTAGGCACAACGAAGTAGCCTTCTTGCGTTTCGGGGGCGTTGGCCAAGATGTCTTTTTGAATACCGCCATCGCTGATTTCATCTTTGCGCAAGGGTAGGTTGATTGCCACGGGGCTCGGTAGAGGCTCAACGTTATCAGTATTCACTTCGGAGAGTTGCTCAATAAAGCTGATGATTTTGTTCAGCTCGCCTGCAACTTGGTCAAGCTTATCTTCAGGCGTTTTGATGCGCGCAAGGCGAGATACTTTTCGGGCTGTTTCTTTATCAATCGACATAATGGATTTCTCTTCGTTTTTTATATATGTATGATAGCTATGTTTTTTAACACTGTGACAAAAGACAGGCAAGCAATAGATGACAATAGGTCACCTAAAATTGATGATGGATATCAGACCGCGCAATGTACGTTTGCTAGGGATTGATCTCGGCAGTAAGACAATCGGGCTTTCTGTTTGTGATACAGGGCAATCGATTGCCACGCCGTTGCGTACGATTGCGCGTAAAAAATTCACGCGCGATATTGAAGAAATGGGCAAGGTTATTAAAGAATTTGAGATCGGCGGCTATGTCCTCGGTTGGCCTTTGAATATGGACGGAAGCCCTAGTAAACGCTGCGATGCGACGCAATCTTTTGCCGATGAAATGACGAAATATCCACAGCTTGTGGGGATAGATCCGTGGATATCTTTATGGGACGAACGGTTATCCACAGAAACAGTGGATAACTTTCTGGTTGAAACGGTGGATATGTCGCGGAAGCGGCGGAAACAGGTCGTTGACAAGCTCGCCGCACAGGTGATTTTACAAGGTGCTTTAGACTTTATGGCTTTGGCGGATCCGGCTGGTCTTTCGCCTTTTTCTTCCTGAATAAATCCATCGGGATAATGACGGCACCTTCGCCATTGTTTGTGGTGTTGTTGTTGCTTGGTTCGGGGGTATCCTCATCGTCGCGATAGTCGAAAATGTCTGCAATGTCTTGTTCTGGATCATCATTATCGTCGTAGTCATTGCCCTTAAGCTCATTCTCAGCATCTTGCGCGTCTTCTTCGGCAATGACGTGCTTTGCCATCTCAATATCATCATCATCAAACGCGTCGAGAGTGCATAGATGAGCGGGGAACATTTTCTGTTCCTCTCCACGTAAGCGGGCTTTGATGACTTCTATTTTTTCGCTGCCGTCGGTTTCTTGCTCGTCCAAATAGTCCATCATTTGTTCGCTAAGCTCGTAGAAATTAAGGCGGCGCGACATGTTGAGCCAGAAATTATATTCCATCCGATCATCCATATCGTCGCGTTCGACAAAACGTCCGATCTCTGTGGCTTCGGAAAACTCATCTGCGGCGGAGCTTATATTGATTATCCCGTTTTTCGTATCTTCGCTCATTGCGGCGCGGATCAGTTCCAGAGAGTCAAATACGTCCTTTATGACGGCGCGCACTTCTGCATCAATTTCTTCATCGCTATCAAGGGCTTTGATGCAAGGGTTCTTGAGATCAATTTGCAGTTTTTGCTGATGCACTATTTTTAAGCGCTCAAACTTACCGAGATATCTGAAGTAATTAAGATCAGCCAAATAATCATCCATTGATTGAATGAGGAAGTGGTGCGCGTCTTCGAGTTCATCTTGGTACTCTTCTTCGCTAAGTTCCCCAACGCGTGATCCGATGAGATCAGCCGCATCTTCTATTAGATCTGTGATTTCTTCGGCCTGATACAGGTAGTTTTCAAGGGTTTCCATGAAAAACTCTGTAATAGGGTTCGCATTTTTATTGAATATGGATGAACTCATGGGTGTACCTTTGCAGAATTTGTAGGGGTTATAATTGTGTCGTGCCATTTGAAATCGCGATAAAGCGGCGCGCCATCAGGAAAATCAGGCTTTTTATCGAGGAAAAATCCATTATTCACAAGCTGGCGGAATAAATCACGCTCTTCCACTTTGACCATTTGGCCTTTCAACATATCCGTGCGCCAGCGCAGGAATATATCGTGGTAGGGCTTTGATAGGCGGTGCAGGCCTTTTAAAAACGCGCCACGTTCGTTTTCTGCGACAAACATGAGGACAGCCGAGCAATTAATGAAATCTGCCTGTAGCTTCGTTGGTGGCGCGGACAAGTCTTGTACGCTTGCAGCGAGGTAAGCAATCTGGCGGTTACGCTTAACCTTGCCGACATCATCCCAGTTTTGGCATAGGACGAAGTCTTTGTCGGGGTATTGTGCGCAGGCTTGCTCGTACGAGCCTGCTTCGGGTTCAATCCCAACGACAAGTAAGCGGCCTTTGGTGCGGTTATGCACGGCGACAGCATCGCGGCCAATTCCTGTGCCAATATCCATGAATACACCTTGTTTGGGAATTCGGCTGTAAAATTGTGCGGAGTAGATTTGATCAAATGCAGCTTTTGCGTGTGCGCTTAAGGGCAGGGCACCATCGGAATATGTTTTGTCGCTGCTCATGTGCTGTTTGCTGCCTGTTCATGTCTTTGTTTTTATTTGTTATAAGCACTTGCGTAGAATATGTCAAAATAAATGGCGTATTTTGTTTATTCGCCGTGGCCATAGCGCATAAGGTCGTGACCATGGGTGCGCATCCACTTTTTGCCTGTGGAGTAGTCTTCGGATAACACTGTGCATTGCGCCCAGAAGGCTTTGCCGTGGTTCATGTGGATAAGATGGGCGACTTCGTGCGCGATCACGTAATCCATCGCTTCCCACGGCGCGAAAACAAGCCGCCATGATAAAGAGATGGAGCCGATTGCTGAGCAGCTTCCCCAACGGCTTTTGGTGTCACGCAGACTGACAGCCGTAATCTCTTTGCCAATTTCGGCAGCCTTTTCACGGGCGAGGTTGTTCATCGTGTCCAGCGCTTCTTTTTTCAGGAAACGAATGATGCGCGGCGAAGGATATTCTTTATTTGTGTTTATCACTAAACTGTTTTTTATCAGCGCGATATCAGTTTTCTTTAATGCTTCACTGTAATTGATCTGTATCGTGATATCGCGCCCCAAAAAGGGAATGACAGCACCGTCAACAAAGGGAATTGTTTGCGGCAAGGCTTTCATGCGTTGAGCGATCCATAAGGCGTGTTGCTGCGCGAAGCTTTCGGCGCGGATCAGGTTCATTTTTTCGGGAACAACCAAGTTCATGACGCGGTTTTTACTATCAAGGCGTAGGGCCACACGTTTTGCGCGTTTGCTGGGCTTCACGCGCAAGTCAGGGTGGATTTCAAGCAGGCGTTCGGCTAAATCAGCCCGGCGCGCGCTGCTTCTTTCCTTTGAGGATTTGATTATCGTTTGCAACATCATTTTGTGTTTTATACGAGGATGCGGCTCCAAGCAACTGCCCGTTATCCCTAATCCACTGTTTTGCGGCATTGTAGCCCATATCAGAGAGCTCATCGAGCCATTCTGAGTTCGCATTCATGCGGCTTGAGCTATCCCAATGTGGCATGACATCTAATGATATTTCATGGAGGTTTAGGTTTGGTTTTTTCTCCGCGAGCCAAGCCATATGGTCGTGGATTTCGCCCGCTATAATTTTATGACCGGGGCGCGCAAAGCTTTGGCGGGCGTCATCTTGGTTGGTGGCGGTGATTGCGCGTCCTGATTTAGGTTGAATGGTAATGACGAGTAAATCAGTAATGTTTGCGGCTAAGACACCGTCAAAGCACGGGTTGCGCCAATACGCGCCGTCATAATAATCGTTGCCCCTGTATCTTGCTGCGCCAAATTCACGCAAATTCGCAGATAGTGGCACTGTGCCCGCGTTTAAAGTGCTGCCTGTAAAGACATGTTGACTGCGCTCACCCGTTGTTGGGTTCTCTTTCACAGCGTTGACGAAGAGTTTAATATGGCTGCTTTGTAAGGCGCGCCAGCTTGTGATGTTCTTTTTCAGATGCTTTTGCATTTCACGGAACATGTAGCCGGATGGCGGTGACATGCGCAATGCTACGCGTTGGAACTCTCTGGTGAGGTTCGGGTAGCTGTCTCTTGTCACTGCTGTGGGAATAAAGGGGTTAAAGACCACAAGCGGTGAGTTTGCGTTCGAATCCCATGTCTGACCAATGCCATTCCAGTAGTTATCAAGTTTTGAGACGGTGCTCTGTGGTGTGCCACTTGTCAGGCCATCAACGAGCAGGGCGCCGTTTTTTGCGCCTGCGCTTGTGCCTGTTACGGCTTTTAAGTTATCGGCGGTGATGATTCCCTCTTCAAGGAGAGCTTTGAGCGCGCCTTTTGTGAACGCGCCGTAAGAGCCGCCTCCCTGCAAGGCAAGGCCGAGAGAAAGTTTCTTTGGTGTTTTTGGTGTTTGAGCGTTTGTAAATGCGGTTAGCATTTTGATTCCCTGTTTTATAATTACGCTAAGCGTACAGATTACAGGGAGTAACCGCCATAAAAAGCTATGCGGCAGCGCACCAAACAAGGGTGTTGCGGTTATGTGAGCATTTTATTTTCGTTGGGTTTTAAAGATTTGGTTTTACCAATATCTTTTGCTGGAATGGGATCGGTTTTTGCACCATCAAACTCACGAATGAAATTACGAACGCGGGGCATGATTTGCTCGCGCCAGCGACGACCGTTGAAAATGCCGTAATGACCGACATTTTCTTGTAAATGGTGGAATTTGCGCTCTTTGGGAAGATTTGGGGTTAAGCCGTGCGCCGCTTCTGTTTGACCACGGGCCGAGATGTCATCATTTTCGCCTTCAATGGTGAGGAGTGCCGTTTTTTTGATTTTTGAAGGATCAACTTTGTGTTTTTTACCTGTGGCAGGGTCTGTCCAGATCATGGTGCCAAGCGGCAGGTCATGTTTTTGGAACACCGATTCTACGGTTTGCAGGTAAAACTCGGCTGTAATGTCCATCACAGACAGGTATTCATTGTAAAATTTACGGTGTGCTGCGGCGGAATCACCATCATCATTCACCAAATGGTGATAAAAATTAAGGTGAGAGCCAACGTGTTTGTCTAAATTCATCGACATAAAGCCCGCAAGCTGTGTGAATCCCGGGTAAACGCGACGTTGTGCGCCGGGGTAATACATGGGGACGGTGGCAAGCACACTGTTTTCAAACCAGCTTAGCGGACGATCTTCGGCGAGTTCTGTCACAGCGGTCTTTGAAACGCGCGGATCAATCGGGCCGCCCATTAAGGTCATGCTCGTAGGTGTTTTCTTGTCGTGCAATTCTTCCATCAATGCGACGGCTGCAAATACAGGCACGGCAGGCTGGCACACGGCAATAACATGCACGTCAGAGCCAAGGTGATGAATGAACTCCATCACATAAGCGATGTAGGTGTCGAGATCGAAATGACCGTCTTCGGTGGGCACTTGGCGCGCATCTAGCCAGTCGGTGATGTAAATATCATGGTGTGGGAGCAGGGCTTTGACCGTGCCGCGCAGTAAGGTTGCAAAGTGCCCTGACATTGGTGCAACGATTAAGACTTTGGGGTCTTTACGGTCTGTGGCGCGCACGAAGTGTTTCAAATTGCAAAATGGTTTGCTCAGAACATCAACTTCAGTCACAGCAACAGCTTTGCCATCGATCTTTGTTTCGGGGAGCAGGAATTCAGGTTTACCAAAACGGCGTGTGCCGCGCTCGACCATTTCTGCGCCGGCTGCCATAGTGCGACCAAACTGTGTTCCCGTTAGCGGATTAAACGGGTTCTCATAGAAGGCTTTTATGGTTTGCGCGGAAAAACGGGCGGGGCCCAATAATGCGTGCTGTATGTCATATAGGTGATAAATCAAAATGTTACGCCCTTTTCAAAGTATTACTCTCTTCTTATATAGTATCGAACAAAGGTTAAGATATTGCAATGCAACAAGCCCTTTAAAGATAAATAAATGTGTATAGTTATAAGTCAAGACTGTCTCTTTTTTGCGATTTTTGGGATAAAGAACTGATATGGATGAATTTTTTAAATATTTTCATGAAACTGCGCTGGATCCGGATCGTTTCCCGATTGCGATGCTTGCCATGCTTTTGGTGGCGGTTGTTGGTGTTGTGACGGGGCCATCGCACGGAAATATTAATCCGTGGTATTGGGCGTTGATCAATAGACTATTCGGCGGTTTTGGTAATCGTCTGGATAGAAAAGAGCGCAAAGCGTCTGATCTGTTATTTCGCGGCGGTCTTTTAACCTTATTTGTCATGTTTTTCTCATATGTAATTGCTTTAATTATAAAAAATGCGGTTATGAATATGCCATTTTATGGCGTGACAGAGATTATATTGCTGTCCTTTACTATGTGTACGGGTACGCTTTGGTATTCGTTGTTAAAGCTGTATTTCGCGATGAAAAGCGGAAAGGTGGCGAAGGGCGCGTATTACGATATTGCAAACTCCTCCCGCGTGAATTTAAACAGCACCGATGATTTTGGCGTGACGCGTGTTGGTATGGCGTTGGCGGCGAAGAGCTTTGACAAAGGCTTGGTTGCGCCTGTGGTTTGGTATTTGATTGCAGGATTGCCGGGGGCTTATATCTATGCGGGGCTTGCGGCATTATCGTGGCGGTTCGGGAAAAACGGCTTTACCAAAGGATTCGGTATGATGCCGCTTGCATTGGAAAAGCTGATGGGCTTTATTCCGAATTTACTGGCAGGCTCGTTGATTTCTTTTGCGGGGTTGTTTACGCCAACGGGCGGAATGACACGCGCTTTTGCGAGTCTTCTTTCACCATCCAAGCGCGCAAAGTACGAAGAGGGCGGCATGCCTGTTTCGGCGCTGGCTTATTCCTTGAAGGTTAGCCTTGGTGGTCCTGTGAAGGATCTGGAAGGAAGTACGTTGAAGGGCGCATGGATTGGTGCTAAAGATGCGACAGCTAAGCTGGAAAGCGGCCATTTGCGCCGTGCTATTTATGTGCATGCAATGGCGTATTTACTGTTTATGGCATCGCTTTTAAGCGCGATGCTCTGGGCAGGGCTGTTATCAAGCTAGAAAATAGATGCAATTTAGTGCATAAGAAAGCTTGACTTATAGGTGCGGTTTCGACTATTTTCCGCATTCAGGATTTTACTATATTGAAAAAGGAATAGAGACATGAGCCGTCAATGCATGGTCACAGAGAAAAAAGTAATGGTTGGAAACAATGTTTCCCACGCGAAAAACAGAACGCGTCGTACATTTTTGCCAAACATTCAAGACACAAGTGTTTTCAGTGAAGCATTGGGTCGCAAGATCAAAATGCGCGTCAGCATGGATGGTTTGCGTACAATTGATCATAACGGTGGTTTTGATCAGTGGATTGCGAAACAAGCTAAAACGAAGCTTCACCCGAAACTTCGCTCGTTGAAAGCTGAAGTTGAGACAAAGCTTGCCGCAAAAGCAGCCTTAATCAGCAAGTAATTTACGTTACACAGCAGGAATATTATTATGGGACGCCCGCAAGCCACAGCGAAGAAGAAGGCCGCGGGCGTTATTCATGTTGAAGCCCCTAAATCTATGGAATATCCGAACTTTGGGTTCGATATTATGCACCGTGATCCTAAATCACATGCGCGTGTGGGTAAGCTAACAACGCCGCACGGTACAATTGAAACACCAAACTACATTTTCTGCGGTACGAAGGCCTCGATTAAAAATGTGTCGCCTGCCGCGATGCGTGAAGCACAAACAGATATTATCCTCGCCAATACTTATCACTTGATGATCCAGCCGGGCTCAGAGATTGTCCATAAAATGGGCGGTCTGCATAAATTCATGCAGTGGGATGGCCCGATGATGACCGATAGTGGCGGTTTCCAGATTTTTTCTATGGGGCATGGTTCTGTCGCGGATGAGATCAAGGGGCGCAATCGCAAGTCCGAGAAAAGCCTGCTGAAGGTGACGGAAGAGGGCGCGCGCTTTAAGTCTTATAAAGACGGCAGCATGATGAACTTAACGCCTGAAGAATCTATGAAAATCCAGCGCGAGCTTGGCGCGGACTTGATTTACCAGCTTGATGAATGCACGGCATTTCATGACGACAAAAAATACACCGAAGATTCAATGCACCGTAGCCACCGTTGGGGCGACCGTAGCTTGAAAGCCTTTAATGAAACACATGACGGCAGCCAAGCGCTCTACGGTATTATTCAGGGTGGTGTTTACGAAGATTTACGTGCTCAAAGCATTGCCTACGTACAAGATCGCCCATTCTTTGGCGTTGCTGTCGGTGGTTCGCTTGGTGGTAGCGTTGAGCAAATGTTGGATGTTGTTGGCTTGTGTATGCCGCCGAGTGTCCCTGAATGGGATCGTCCTGTGCATTTGTTGGGTATTGGACGTATTGCGGATGTGTTCTCGTTTGTAAAAATGGGTATGGACACGTTTGATTGCGTTAGCCCGACACGCCTTGCGCGTCATGGTATGGCGTTGATGCGCGGTTTGCCAGAAGAACGTATAAACTTGCTCAATGCGCGGTTCCGTGAAGATCCTGAGCCGCTTGACCCGTCGCTTGATATTCCTGCGTCGCGTGATTTTTCCAAAGCCTATCTCCATCACTTGCTTAAATCAGGTGAAATGTTGGGTGGACAACTTATCGCACAGCATAATGTGGCGGTGATTAACCGTTTGATGCGTGAAGTACGTGCGGCGATTAAAACGGGCACGTTGGACGCGCTCGAAAAAGAGTGGCTGCCTGTTTAGTTATTCTTCTTAATTCTTCAAAAAAGATATTTTCCTATTTTTCATTAACGTTTCTCTCATAAATCCCCTATATTTTGGTAAGGGACATTACTTAGGGAATCTCATGGCACTTACATATGAAATCGACACGAAGTTAAAAGCGCTAGCACCTGTTCTGGATGAACATGCGGACTGGTATGCTCAGGTTTTGCGCCGTGTTTATTATCCCGAAGAATACACACCCAATGATTTTGCAGGTAGCCCAGAGACTTTCCAGAGTTGGGTTAAGGACGTTGAAAAAGAAAATATTTTTGAAAAAGCCACGCTTGATACGTTGAAAAAAACGCATCAAGACATGGTTGAAATGGCGACCGAACAAATCCGTAACGCCAATGCTAGCGATATTAAGATCAGCGTTAAGGCGTTTGATAATTTCTCTACAATTTACGAAAATTTTGTATTGATGTTGCGCCGCTTGGAAAAAGATTTGGCGCAATCTGACAGTGGCTTGGATGTGGCGACAGGATTGCGAAGCAAAAAGGCGCTTTGGCACGACATGGAGCGCGAGATGGAGCGTTTGTCGCGTCGTGGAAAGCCGTTTGTGCTGGCTTTGGTGCAGATTGTTGACCACGAAAAGATCAAGCAATCGCAAACCGATGACCGTTATAAAGAGATTTTGGACGAAGTTGTGAAGCTGATTAAAAAATGCGTGCGCTCGTTTGATGATGCTTATCGTTCGGACGACGGAGAATTTGTGATGTGCTTGAAGCAGTCAGAGCAAGCCGGTGGTTCGGCAGCTATTGCGCGCTTGTTACGTTTTTTGGAGGAGGCGGAGCTGTTTTATGAGATTGATGGTAAACAGCATGAGGTTGATCTTACCTGTTGCGTCGCAGAGCCTATGCCCGGCGATGAAATTTCTGAGCTTATCGTGAACATGCGTAACGATTTAGGGCGTTATGAAGTGGACGCAGATACGTCAGCGCTTGAGTATATCGAGAAAAGCCCGTTACAGCGTCTTGTCGAGTCCATGGACGAAGAAGATGAGAGTGCTGCTTTGTAGATGTGTTATAGGCACGTTGCGCTCCTATTTGTATTTTCCTGATTTTACCGTTGTTTTTTCTGGTGGTTTCGCTAATCTGCCCTGCAATTACACATTAAAATCACCGTCGAAAAGAAGAGTTTGCCATGAAAAAACACGCCGATTATCCGAATTGTTATGTCGCCGATCACCCTTTGATCTTGCATAAGCTGACATTGATGAGAGATAAGGAGTGCCCGAAAATCCTTTTCAAGCAACTGTTGAAAGAGATTTCCTTTTTATTGGCTTATGATGTTACCAAAAATTTCCCTGTTACTGCCAAACAGATTGAAACCCCGATTGAGGCGATGAGCGGTTATGAGCTTGCGGGTAAAAAAGCCGTGATTGTGCCTATATTGCGTGCGGGACTGGGTATGTCTGAGGCTTTGGAAGAGTTAATGCCATCTGCGCGCGTGGGACATGTTGGTTTGTATAGAGACCCAGAGACCAAACGCCCTGTTGAGTATTTGGTGAAATTGCCTGATCCGAAAGGGCGCGTGTTTTTGCCATGTGATCCGATGTTGGCGACGGGACATTCTGCGAAATATGCGCTGGATGTACTAAAACGCCATGGCGCGGACATGAGCAATGTTTACTTCATGTGCTTGGTTGCTGCACCCGAAGGTGTGAAGGTTCTACAGGATGCCTATCCAGAGGTTGCGATTTATACAGCCGCGCTGGATAGTCATTTGAACGAACACGCCTATATTGTTCCGGGGCTTGGTGATGCAGGTGATCGTTTGCTTGGTACAAAAGGCGTGTAACTGTTTGAAAAACAGACTATAATAAAAGACTGCTTGATAATTGTGTGATTGCATCCGGCCCCCAATAAAGACAGAGGCATGGGAAAAGAAATAAATTATAAAGACATATTCCACCATGTTCCGTACCCGCATATGGCTTTGCTCGTTGCGGGAGAGGATGATTTTGTGTTTAGCGATGCAAATGAAAGAGCGCTAGATTACCTCAAAAAAACACAAAAACAAGTCGATGGTAAAAGCATTGCCGATATCTTTGATAAGGAAAGCTATGATTACATCTTGCCGTTTTTAAAACTGGTGAAAGAAAGTAAGGAATCTGAGCTTGTTGAGATGTTACCAGGTTTACCGCGCGGTAGTGCACTTAGTGGTTTTTCTCTTCATCCTGTATTGAACGATGATGGCGAAGTGGTTGCTATTGATATGATGGCGTTGCCGCTCGATCGTCATTCCTCAAACCTTCAACGCGAACGCGATGACGCGATATCTCTTTTGACCTCCGTATTTGATGTGAGCGAAGTGGGCATTATTGTTACAGATCGCCACGGACGCATTGTGCGTGTGAATGACAGCTTTATCCGCATTTATGGTTGGAGCAGGGATGATTTGGTCGGGCGTGAGTTTGTGGAGCTGGTTGCAGAAGATGAGCGTGAGCAAGCCCGCAAGAACCATGAGGAATTTTTAAAGAGCGGTATACGTAGCTCGGGCGAAGTGAAAATCCTACGTAAGGATTCAAAAGCCGCCAACGTATTATTTACAACAGCCACACTAGAGCTCAGCAATAACAGACGCTTTCAGGTAACAACCGTGATGGATATCACATTGCGTAAGCAGATGGAGCTATCACTGCGGATGGCAAAAGAACAAGCAGATACAGCAAATACGGCAAAATCAGCGTTCCTTGCGAATATGAGCCATGAGCTGCGTACGCCGTTGAACGCGATCATCGGATTTTCCGAGATGATGATGAAAGAAACGTTCGGCCCTGTGGGTAGCGATAAATACATTGAATATATGGGCGACATCCATTTGAGCGCGCGTCACTTGCTTGAGATCATCAACGAAGTTCTGGATATGTCCAAAATTGAAGCAGGCAGGGTTGAGCTTGATGAAGAGCAGTTTGATATGCCGCGCTTGATTACAGCCGTGACACGTATGATGGCGTCGCGGGCATTCAGCAGCGGTTTGGAAATCATAGAAGATGTCGATAGTGATATGCCGGCGATTTACGCTGACCCGCGTTTGATTAGACAGATATTGATTAATCTTGTCGGTAATGCGGTTAAATACTCCAAAACCAATGGCAAAATATATGTCCGCGCCCATAGAACAAGTGTCGGCGCGTTGCAGGTTATTGTCGAGGATGAGGGGATTGGTATTCCTAAGGAGCGGCTAGCAGACGCGCTGGAGCCGTTTGGGCAGGTTAAGGGTGCACATGATGCCTCTGGCGTACAAGGGACGGGTCTTGGTCTTCCTATCGCCAAAGCGATGGCGGAGCTACATGGCGGTACGCTTACGCTCGAATCTGATAGAGATCAGGGTACAAAGGTTATTATAGATTTACCGTCTTTCCGTATTGGAAAGGGAAACCCTCTAAAAACACCAATGAAGTCATTGATGGAGGGTAAAAAGTAATAGAGCCTTGTCCTAAGACTTAAAAATACCTAATTTTAGGAACATAATTTATTATTACTTCATATTAAAGTTCAAGAAAGTGAGAACTATGATGAAAGAGCTAGAGTTAGAGCGTCTTTGCAGCGAAGCTGGTTTGAAGATGACAGGGCAACGCCGCACAATTCTTAAGGTTCTTGAGAGTGCGGAAGATCACCCGTCTGTTGAAAATGTTTATGAGCGCGCTAAAGAAGCTGATGAATCCATCAGTATGGCAACGGTTTACCGTACGCTGAATTTACTGGATGAGCTTGATTTGGTTATTCGCCATGAGTTTAAAGAGAATTTTTCCCGCTACGAAGTAAACATGAAGCATCACCATCATTTGATTGATGTTGATACAGGTGATGTGATTGAGTTTGAAAATGATGAGCTGGAAATTTTAAAAGTTAAAATCGCCAAGGAGCTTGGTTATGATCTTGTGGACCATAGGCTTGAATTGTTTGGACGCAAACTAGGCAAAAAGAAAGCATAATCAATTCGCTATGGCTGATTTTTCATGTAAAGAAATAACTTTTGATGGGGCTAATAATCCCGCGCGCTGCAAATGCAAGGCGGCGGCGGTGAATGCTTATAACAACACCAAAGAGCATGGCTTTGCCGAGAGCGAAGCCGTCGATGCTGCGTTCCGTATATACAGATACCACCACCCACAGGATACGATCGAAGATTCGCATCTGACGGTTGAGCGTTGGATCTATACAGAACACGCGCACTAACCACAAATAACAACCCCGAAAGCCATGATGATGGAAGATGACCACCGTTTGCCAACTGCGCTATGGGTGGATGCACAGCTTCATACGCTGACGCTTAAGGGGCTTACATTCTATATCATGCAAAAGGGCTCATACGCCGGCGGCACAGTGCTGGTGAAGATCAGTAACATGCAGGGCGTTTGTACGGTGCTACAGCAGCAGCGTAATCTTGATGGCGTTATGGGGTGGATGCGGGTGTTTGATCGCGAGGATACCGTCGCTGAGAGCGAAGCGGATCAATATATCAAGCGCGCTATAGAGCGAGATCCTGATTTATGGGCGATTGAAGTTGAAGACAGGGAAATGAATAACCCGTTCGAAGGGGATATTTTTCAGATTTAGGGGCGCGGCATAGAAGGCGTAGCTGATGGTGGCGCTGATGTTTGACCGAAGCGCGCTTCAGCACGTTGCAAAAATCGATTGTTTGCGTCTGTCTCTGTGTTCGCTTCGTTTGCGACCTTTCGCAAACGTCCGCCTTGCTCGCTGAAATATAGAGTGGC
The DNA here is from genome assembly GCA_037969035.1 of Bdellovibrionales bacterium. Lineage (GTDB taxonomy): Bacteria > Pseudomonadota > Alphaproteobacteria > Micavibrionales > Micavibrionaceae > JBBKWU01. Next base: position 79,895 of record JBBKWU010000026.1, on the reverse strand, counting down.
TTTTCCATGTACTGACATTTTGTAACCTTTCTTCCTATCACTGCGTATCGAGTGATCCCTTAATATGAGCCCATTATGGCCTCAAAGGGTTTAGATTAGGTTAAGGTAGAGCAGCAGGAGCGCTGAGGAGCGCGCCCGCCTTCGCTTTTAAGAGAGCAGTTAAAGCCTTAACGACCGTCCCCCTCTTTAATTTTTTCCATGGCCTCAAGCTCTTCTTCAGACACATTTACATTGTAGCGGCCGCTCAATAAAAGCGCGACAGGGTTTGCAAAATCATCAGTCCAGACTTTTGTTGCCTTCCCATCAAACGGTACCCACTCATATTTGTTTTGGAGTAAGTCCAGCGTGGCTTTGTCTTTGCTCATTAACGTATAGATGGCGTTTTGGTAGTAATTGCTTTCACTGCCTTCAACCTTACTCATTAATTGATTTTTGAACAAAGCTGTTGCCCCGAGGTTGTTGGCCGCAGCATCAATAAGTGGCCTTAGGTCAAGGAAGCGGTTTGAGACATGGACAACAATGATTCCGTCATCTGTGAGCTTGTCGAGATAAATCGCGAACGCTTCTTTGGTCAGAAGGTGAATCGGAATGTTATCGGAGCTGAATACATCCATAAAGATTAGGTCGTATTTTTTGTCGTCGGCTTTTTGTATTTGTAAGCGTGCGTCGCCCAAAATAACATCGTAAGCACTGTTACAGCCTGAAAGCATGGTGAACAGGCTTGTATCCTCCGCAATTTCTTGAACGGCAGGATCAATTTCGTAGAAATCAAAGTGACGGTTCTTGTCATAGAAACAAGAGAGTGAACCTACACCAAGACCGAGCCCCGCAACTTCATGGGGTCTGTTTCTATCACCAATCAAGCTGAAGACGTCACCAACAGGGCCTTTTTGGCTGTAGTAAGTGACGGGTGTGCTCTTAAGAGCAGGCTCAAGCGGCTGTGCACCGTGTAGCGTTGTTCCATGTAAGAACACGCGGGTGTTGGTTTCTTCATCATCATAAACGCGCGTAACGCCAAAATAGTTTCTATCAAGGTGGAGAAGCTCGTGAGAGCTGTTTTTGAAGCTCACTTGAGATGTAATCATGATCGCCATAGAGGAAAGCGCAAATACCCAGCGTTTCTTTTCAATAAATGTCAGCATCATACAGATACCAAACATGCCAATGAAAATAACCGAGGCATATTCAAAAGTGTAAGCCATTTGGATGAAAATCAAGAACACGGCAATCAGTGTAAATTGTATAATGCTGCCGAATGATGTGACTTGGGCACGAAATGCTTTCAGGCTTTGATCGTCTTTCTCCATATAGCGAATAAAAGTGACCGCGGCGAAAATTAAGCCGTATTCGAGCGGCAGCACAAAAATGTTAGGGGCTATTAAGGTGTTGAATATACCACCACAAACGCCACCAATTGACATGAAGAGGTAGAATTCTGTCAGGTAGTGAGCATCTGGTTTTATGCGTTCAAGATGTTTGTGGCATAGCAGCGCAGACAAGAAGAAGGTTATGAAGTGCAATAGGATGAGTGCCGTTGCGCTGTTGATGGTGTCTCCGATGAACGTAAACGTCATGGCAATAAAGAAATACAGATGCATATTCTGCAGCTTATCGAGCGAAACCATACCTGTTCTGCTGAATGCGATGATAAATGTACCGACATACAGTGCCAGAGGAATAATCCAAAGCAATGGGAAGGCCGCTAAGTCTGTACTAATGTGTGTTGTTACACCAAGCATAAGGCTTGACGGTAGGAAGGCAAGCAACAACCACGTCAGTCGGGCTTTTGTCGTAGGCTTTACTTTTTCTGCTGTTTTCTTGTCTAAAGTCTGCATTGCGGGATCTTTGGACTTATTGCCGCTGTTCCATATCGTGAAGGCAGAGAAGGCAATCATAGCAATGAGCGCGTAATAGCCATAGCTCCAGCCAAGACTCTGCATTGGAACGGTCAATGTTGGCTCTACCAAGACAGGGTAAGAAAGCAAAGCAAGCATACTACCAATGTTGCTGGCACCATAAAGGAAGTAAGGATTCGCGGCATCTTTATGATTACTTTTAGAAAACCAGTATTGCAGCATCGGTGCACAACCAGAAAGAACAAAGAATGGTCCACCAATGGTTACGGCCATGAGTATAATTTGCCATGTCACCAATTCACCAGGTGCAATTGGCGGCTCAATGGTCTTATCAATAAGGAACGGTAAGGCAAATGAAAAGATAAGGAACAGGGTAATATGCAGAGTTGCTTGTACTTTAACACTCAGATAACGCGATGTTATGTGCGCATACGCATAACCTAAAAGCAGGATGGCTTGATAAAACAGCATCGCTGTGTTCCACACCATCGGCGCGCCACCTAAGAGCGGCAGCACCATCTTCCCGAATAAAGGCTGTATAGAGAATAGCAAGAACGCGCTTAAAAATAGCGTGATGCTAAATACAGGGATGTAGAGGCGGGCAGATGTTGATGTTCCTGACATGGTGAAATCCTTCTATAGGCAAGAAAAAGCTTTAAATCGTACTATATTTGTACTATATCAAACGCACTGAATTAATTGATCATTATTAGAATGTAGATAAGACCCATTTTCAATGTTTAAATTATCAAGACTCACAGATTATGCCGTTGTTATTCTTTCGTCGCTAGAGAAGGAATGTCCTAACCATGTGGCTGTAGGCTTTGTGGCGGAGCAAACGCATCTGCCCGAACCAACGGTCTCGAAGGTTCTTAAGCTGCTAGGCAAGGCGGATATTGTGACATCCGTGCGCGGTGCTACTGGTGGCTATGCGCTTAAACGGCAACTGGGCGCGTTGACAGTGCTTGATGTTGTTGTCGCGATTGAGGGGCCTTTATCTGTGGTTGCTTGTGTGGAAAATGCTGTGGATAGTTGTGTGCTGGAGAATAGTTGCATGATGCGCGGGCGTTGGGCACTGGTGAATGATGCACTGAAAGACGCGCTGGGTAGTGTAACGCTGCGCGATATGATGCAGCTACAATGTGGACGCCGTGGTGCGGCAAAAAAATTGTTAGCGGAAGGGCGTATCTAATGGCTGTAACCGATAAAACCGTAGAACAAGTAGAAAGCATCAATAAATATGAGGCTGGCTTTAGTACCGATATCGAAGTGGACAAAGCACCTAAGGGGCTGAACGAAGAGATTGTACGCTTTATCTCGGCTAAGAAAAACGACCCTGAATGGCTTTTGGAGTGGCGCTTAAAGGCGTTCCGTCATTGGCAAACAATGCCAGAGCCTGATTGGGCAAAGGTTAAGCACGACCCTATCGATTATCAGGACGCTTATTATTATGCCGCGCCGAAATCAATGGCGGATCGGCCGCAATCTCTGGATGACGTTGATCCTAAATTGCTTGAGACGTATGAGAAGCTCGGCATTCCGTTGCGGGAACAAGAAATGCTCGCTGGGGTTGCTGTCGATGTGGTGTTTGATTCGGTTTCTGTTGCCACAACGTTTAAGAAATCACTTCATGAAAAAGGTGTCATCTTTTGCTCTATAAGCGAAGCCATTGAGAATCACCCCGATCTTGTGCGTAAATATATGGGCAGCGTTGTGCCGTATCATGATAATAAACATGCTTGTCTTAATTCAGCCGTATTTACAGATGGATCGTTTGTTTACATTCCGCCGGGTGTACGTTGCCCGATGGAGTTATCGACGTACTTCCGTATCAATGAAATGAACACAGGCCAGTTCGAGCGTACGCTTATCATCGCCGATAAAGGCGCGTACGTGTCCTATCTTGAGGGCTGCACCGCGCCACAACGTGATGAGCGTCAACTTCACGCTGCTGTTGTTGAATTAATCACGCATGATGATGCCGAAATTAAATACTCGACCGTGCAAAATTGGTTCCCCGGCGACGAAGATGGCAAAGGCGGAATTTATAATTTCGTGACCAAGCGCGCCCTGTGCGAGGGCCGCAATTCCAAAGTGAGCTGGACGCAAGTTGAAACAGGCTCTGCTGTGACATGGAAATACCCATCCTGTATTTTGAAGGGCGATGGCTCGCAAGGTGAGTTTTACTCGGTCGCGATTACCAACAACCACCAACAAGCCGACACAGGCACAAAAATGATCCATATTGGGCGCAATACAAAATCACGCATCGTGGCAAAGGGAATCTCGGCGGGACAATCCGATCAAACCTACCGTGGGCTTGTGAAAATTATGCCTAAAGCCGTCGGCGCGCGGAATTTCACACAGTGCGACAGCTTATTAATCGGCGATCAATGTGGCGCGCATACCGTGCCTTATATCGAAAGTAAGAACCCAAAAGCCATGTGCGAGCACGAGGCCACCACAAGCAAAATCAGCGATGACCAGCTCTTTTACTGCCAACAACGCGGCATCGGCCCCGAAGAAGCCGTGGCACTCATCGTCAATGGCTTCTGCAAAGAAGTCATGCAAAACCTCCCGATGGAGTTTGCGGTTGAGGCGCAAAAACTGATCGGAATTAGTTTGGAAGGGAGCGTTGGTTGATAAAAAATACAAAGTGGACGAGGGGCTTTTTAGTATTTGGCGCTGTATATTTCGTATTAAATTTTTTTGCTACACAATCACTAGGCGTTAATTTTGCGAAAGATAGTTGGATTGACTTATTTATAGCGTCTTTATTTGGGGGCGGTTACATCTTTCTGAAATGGAAAGACAAGAAAAACGAGCAAAAATAAAAACTTAGGCGGTCTTGTGGCGCCAGTGGAATTTATCGAGTTTGGATGTTGAGCTAAGATTATGAAACCATTTTTTAAAACCGAGGAACTTACCTGTATGGCTGGTGCCTGCCAAATATATTTCGACGATAAGAAGATTGGTCATCCAACTGACCATGCTTTGCATGACTTTGATTTGTATGTCATCAAGGAAGCTATAGATAAGAAGGTAGGTCAAATTAACGTGAATAAAGGCAAATGTCATGGCGTAGCTGCGCATGATCCAGCGGCGATGGGCAATAAAACTTTTGTTACGGGCAGCGTTATAAGCCATCCACGTCATAAAAAACCAGCAAGTCGCCATTGCGCTAAACCCTATCTCGGAGACGAGAAGGTCAGAATTCCGGGTTGCAACGGGCAGAATTGTGGTGGCGCTGATAAGGCAGCTCAAAATATAGATTTTACCAAAACGGCGATGAATGTGCGGATATTGTACGCGCCAAGCAGGAACAAACAAAAACGGAGCGATCACAATAGCAGGTATAGCGGCGGCAATATGAATGGCAAGGAGCAAGTTACTGATGATGGGCAAGCTCGGGACTATAATCGAGGCATAAATTTCGTTGCTATAAATTGGGGGGTGCAAGAGGTGCTGGATAGGAACATTTAGAACCATAGTGGTGGCAATAAAGCAGGCTATAGCCATGAAAGGCATTTTTGATACTTGTTTTTCAAGCACTCCCAAGGCTTTTATAATTTTATTAAACATTGAATACGGCAAACCTTGTTAAAAAAGTAATTATCAACATTATAGACGTACAAATAAAGAAGAAAAAATAATGATTAAAATTAAGAACTTACACGCCGAGATTGACGGCAACGAAATTTTAAAAGGACTGAACCTCGAGGTTGGTGCAGGCGAAGTGCATGCGATCATGGGGCCAAATGGTGCCGGTAAATCAACACTCTCGTACGTTTTGGCAGGGCGCGAGGGGTATGACGTGACCGCGGGCGAGGTTGAGCTTGATGGACAAAGCATTTTGGAACTTGCACCCGAAGAGCGTGCGGCCGCGGGTCTTTTTCTTGCGTTTCAGTATCCTGTTGAAATTCCGGGTGTGCAGACGACGAACTTTCTACGCACAGCACTTAATTCCATCCGCAAGCAACGCGGCGAAGAAGAACTGGACGCGCTCGCGTTCCTTAAATTGTTGAAACGCACAACGGCGGAGCTACAGATCTCGGATGAGATGATTAAACGCGCGGTCAATGTTGGCTTCTCAGGCGGTGAGAAAAAACGCAATGAAGTGCTGCAAATGGCGATGCTTTCCCCGAAACTAGCTGTTTTGGATGAAACAGATAGCGGTCTTGATATCGACGCGCTCAAAATCGTGGCGGAAGGTGTGAATAAAATGCGCGCCAAAGACCGCTCGTTCATCGTGATCACGCACTACCAACGCTTGCTGGACTACATTGAGCCTGATTACGTGCATATTCTCGCCAATGGCCAAATCGTGAAGTCAGGCGGGCCAGAGCTCGCCAAAGAGCTTGAAGCCAAAGGTTACGCCGAATTTATCAAGGAAGCCGCATAAATGGCAGCAACAGTCAGAAAAATAGCCGCAACGCCTGCGCCACATCGTTATAAGCCTGAAACGGCGGATACTGTGATGGCGCTGTATAAGGATGATGCCACGCATCATGGGGAAGCGGCTTCTTGGCTTAAGGAGTTAGGCTACTCAGCGTTGACCACGCTTGAAACGCAAGGGCTGCCTATACCAAGGCTTGAGCGTTGGAAATACACAAATCTTCTGCCTGCGCTAAAAGGCAAGATGGATAACGGTTTGGGTGCTGCGCAGATATCTGTCACCAATGGGGATAACTATGTGCAAAAGCTGAGCGACGCGTTAGCGGATGAGCCACAATGGCTTGTGGACATATTGAGTGCCGATGCGGCTGGTGCAGAGGAATATCACGACATGGCGCTTTGGGCGCTATCCAATGTGTTTATGATGGATGGTTTGGTTGTTGATATCCCTGCGGGTAAGGCTGTGGATAAGTCTGTGGATATTTCTATCGACGGGCAGGACAAAACTCTTTCTATGCCGCGGATAGTGGTGCGTTTGGGTGAGGGCGCAGAGCTTACGATTATTGAGCGTTTGAGCGGGAAGGATGCGCATTGGAATAACGCTTTAACGCAAATTATTGTCGGAAAAAACGCGAAATTGCGCCATTACCGTATTCAGGAATGCGGTGATGATGTCGTTTTAACACAGAACACGCATGTTCAAATCGAGCGCGATGGAAATTATGAGGCCTTCACATTGACCTGTGGTGCGGGCTTGAGCCGTAATCAAATCCATGCGGAGATTTTGGGCGAGAATGCGAATTGTGATTTGTACGGGATCAACCTTTTGAACGGTTCACAGGTGGGGGATACCACCATCACCGTTGACCATAAAGCACCGCATTGTACGTCCAATCAATTTTACCGTAACGTGTTGAACGGACAGGCAAAAGGCGTGTTTCAGGGTAAGGTGCACGTACATCAGATTGCGCAGAAAACAGATGGTTATCAGCTTTCTAACACGCTGCTTCTCTCTGATACAGCGGAGATGGATACCAAGCCAGAGCTTGAAATTTACGCCGATGATGTGAAATGTTCGCACGGCGCAACGACGGGGCAGCTTGATGATGAGCCTTTATTCTACCTTCGTAGTCGCGGGTTGAGTGAAATGGCCGCAAAAGCCTTGTTGATTGAGGCGTTCACGAACGAGGTGATTGAAAAGCTTGCTGATGAGCCTTTTAAGGAAGTTGTTTCTGCCAAATGTGAGGAGTGGCTCCGCGATGTTATATAGCGAAGATATGTATCAAACGGATATGGAAAGCTATCGCGAGCATTTCCCAATTTTGCGCCGTGAGATGAATGGTGAGCCTTTGGTGTATCTTGATAGTGCCTCGAGTGCGCAAAAACCCAAGGTTGTGATTGACGCGATGAGAGCTGTGATGGAAGGTGAATATTCTAATATTCACAGAGGCTTATATAGCTTTTCTCAATCAATAACTCAGAAATATGAAGCCGTGCGCGGCAAGGTTGCGGCCTTTATTCATGCGCCTTCGCCCAAGGAAATTATATTTACCCGCAATAGTACTGAGGCGGTTAATTTGGTCGCGCAAAGCTGGGCGCGGCATAATCTGGGTGAGGGTGACGAGATCATCTTGACCGAGATGGAGCATCACGCAAACTTGGTGCCATGGCAGATGTTAAGCGCAGAAATTGGTTTTAACATCAAATATATCCCTGTGCTGGATGATGGCGCGCTGGATATGGATACGTTTGAGCGCATGTTAACGCCTGCCACGAAATTTGTGAGTGTGGTGCATGTTTCAAACGCACTCGGCACAATCAATAATGTTAGTAAGATCATAGAGATAGCCAAAGACTTTTATCCTGATATGAAGGTTATGGTTGATGGTTCGCAGGCGGTTGTCCACAATGTTGTCAACATACAGGAACTGAATTGCGATTTTTACTGCTTCACAGGGCATAAGCTATATGGTCCAACGGGTGTCGGGGTGCTTTGGGGGCGTGATGAGATATTGCAATCGATGCCACCATATCAGGGCGGCGGCGATATGATCGAAAAGGTGAGCCTTTACGATGTGAGCTTTAAGACTTCGCCAGCAAGGTTTGAAGCAGGAACGCCTGCTATTGTTGAGGTGATTGGGCTTGGTGCGGCGATTGATTATTTGTCGGGGCTTGATTTTGGGTTGTTGATCGAACATGAGCAAAAATTGCTGCATTATGCGATGGAACAGCTTTCAGTGATTGAGGGGTTGAATTATTACGGCACAGCTAAAAATAAGACGGGTATTATCAGCCTGACTGCTGATTGGGGGCATATGAGCGATATCGCGATGATCCTTGACCAGTGCGGCATTGCGGTGCGTACGGGGCATCATTGCTGTATGCCATTGATGGAGCGTTTTGAGATTGAAGGAACATTGCGCGTTTCGATGGGGTTGTATACGAACAAGCACGATATTAATGCGCTAGTGCGTGGTCTGAATAAGGCCAAAGATATGTTAGAATAGAAATAGAAGGTAATAACGCTATGCAACAGGTTGCAGATAAAGAAATGACAAAAAACGCATTAGGCGATGAATATGATGAATTGGCTGTGCCGCCGAATACCGAAGGCAGCACAGATCATGCGCTGTGGCCTTTGATCGAGGCGGCAATCCGTGAAATTTATGACCCTGAGATTCCGGTCAATATTTACGAGCTTGGTCTTATTTATAAGATTGATGTCACCGATGCGGATGATGGTAAGGCAGATGTCTTTGTTGAAATGACGTTAACATCGCCTGCGTGTCCCGTGGCGCAAGAAATGCCAGCGTGGGTGCAAAATGCGATTTTCCCGATCGAGGGCGTGGGGCATGTGGATGTTGATATTGTCTGGGACCCAACATGGGATCCGTCAATGATGGCAGAAACGGCGAAATTACAACTGAATATGTTTACTTAACAAAAATGTCATTCTGAGCACATGCGAAGAATCTTTTTCCATTTTCATTAAGATCCTTCACTTCGTTCAGGATGACAGCAAGAGGAATAGGCGATGATTACAATTACAGATAAAGCCGCAGCAGAGCTAAAGAGACGTACAGCACTTGGCGAAAATGCCATCGGTGTGCGCCTGAGCGTTACAAACACAGGCTGTTCAGGCCATGCGTACAAGATGGAGCACGCGTTCGAGAAAAAGGACAGCGAAGACAAATTCGAGAAAGATGGCGCGGTTTTGTTTGTGCCAAAGATGCATATGTTGATGCTGCTCGGCACGGAAATTGACTACGTCGAGGACAAGTTCAACTCCGCCTTTACCTACACAAACCCCAACGCCACAGGGCAGTGCGGTTGCGGCGAAAGCTTTCAGGTTTAATTTACATAGGTGTCTCTCATAAGCTATTGACATAGGTTTCTTGTGGGTTATTGTTTTTTCTAGTTCAAAATAGGGAGAATAATAATGAACACAAAATCACTTATAAAAACGATGTTTTCTACGGCTGCGGTTGCCTTGGTTGGTTACGGCGCATTTGGTTTTAACGAAGCGCAAGCCTACGGCACAGGCTCAAGTGGCACAAGCTCAAGTGATGTGCTGTCTTACGATAGAATAGAGTTGGACTATCCTGATGGAAGCTCGCGAGAGTTTATGTTTGGATATATGCGTCGCGAGCCTGAACTCAAGTATTTTCACGGCAATACGCAGGCTTATGAAGACGCAATGGCAGAGTTTGTAAGGGTTCAAACCGATTACAGGGATGCTGTAATCCCTCTTTTGCGGGATTATATAGCAAATGTTCTGCCGCAAATGCCGCAGGCTAAGCAGGGTGATTTTGTCAGGTTTTTGGTGAATGTGGGCGGTGATGCAGGTTTGGATGATGCTGCGCTGGCTCTTGAAACGGGTTTTGATCCGGCTAAAATAGCGGAACATCGCAAAAACAGAGAGATGCAAAATGTGGAGTGGGGACGTGAACTGCTTACTAATCCAGATTTGAGTACGGATATAGAGTGGGATTTTTTTGTTTATCTTGGAACTGAAGCTGAGATTGATGATATAAATGACAGGTTAGCAGCGTTGCAACGTCAATATCCGAATGAAAACGGCTTCTGGCGGAATGCGCAGCCACTTGATTATTCTATTTTGGAAGATAACCGTAGAGCGGCTGCTCATGCGATAGCGGTCGGTGCTTTTAGTATCGTTGAAAATGTTCTGACGGGTGCACAAAATGTTCATGATCTTGGTTCCGACCAAGACGGTGTAACGCAGCTTGTTAATGCGCTTGTTGATCCCGATACAATTACGACGGAGGATGAGGCGGATGTTTTGAACAGAGAATTTCCGCAATATTTCGAAGACGGGCTGAATCAGTTAGGTTTGAGTTCTGATGCTAAAATTGCGTTTTATAACGAGCTTTTCAAGATTCGTGCGGAGTTTGATAAGCGTCCGTTGCCGGGCGGTGATGCATTTTTGCGTGATTATGCCGCAAGAAATAGCACAAAGATTGCCCCGCAAGCCCCTGCGTTACCTTAGGCCGCGCGGCAATTAGCGTTATTTTCCATGACGTTTAATGCACCTTCGATGATGTCGCGCGCGGTTGCGCCATCTTTATGGGCGTTTTCACTGATGTAACGGCGCCATTGGCGTGATCCGGCTTGTTCGTGAAATAGGCCGATCATGTGACGTGTGATGGATTTTACAGGTGTGCCGTGATCGCGGTTTTGTTGCTCTATATACCCAATCATGGCGTCTGCGATATCAACTCTGGACAGTGTATCGGTGTTTTTGTATATATTTTGCTCTATTTCAGCCAAAAAATACGGATTTTGGTAAGATTCTCGTCCAATCATGACGCCATCGAACGTATTTACGTGTTTTTCTGTATCATTTAGCGTTTTTATGCCGCCATTTACGATTATTTCGAGCTTTGGATAGAGTTTTTTAATTTCCTCGACGATATCATAGCGAAGCGGTGGTACATCGCGGTTTTCTTTTGGGCTTAAGCCATTTAACCATGCTTTGCGGGCGTGTACGATAAATGTTTTGCACCCAGCATTAGAAACAATCTCTATATATTTGTTTAAAAACGGTAATTCTTCATATTCATCAATGGCGATGCGGCATTTTACGGTGATCGGGATGTTCGTTGCCGCGATCATGGCCTCAACACATTGTGCGACGCGATCAGGCTGGCTCATAAGGCACGCGCCGAAATTTCCGTTTTGGACGCGATCGCTAGGGCAGCCGCAATTGAGGTTTACTTCATCATAACCGTAATCTTCGCAGATTTTGGCGCATTCAGCTAAGGCTTGTGGGTTATCACCGCCGAGTTGCGCGGCAATCGGGTGTTCTTCGTTGCTAAAGCGTAAGAAACGGTCGCGGTCTCCATGTAAAAGCGCGCCAGTCGTCACCATTTCAGTGTAAAGCCGCACGTTGGGCGAGATGAGGCGGTGGAAGTAACGGCAATGCCTGTCCGTCCAATCCATCATCGGCGCAACTGAAATATGCGGTATGTTGTGCTTATCCTGTGAAATCGCCATTTCTTCTCTTGATTTATGGTCAAGCTCTTTTATCATATGTGTCTCAAGTGCGGCACTATGACGTAAAACGCCTTGAATTGTCCAGTTTTTTAGATTTAATCGGTTTGGTTCTCATGAAAAAAATTATACTCACTCTCGCTTTTCTTATGTTTGTAGCACCGCAAATGACGTTTGCGCAGGATGAGGTGTCCGAGCCAGAAGTTGTTCAAGGGTTCCGTACAACGGATTTACCGTTGCCGCGTTTTGTGTCGTTGCGTTCTGAAAAAACATATGTACGTACAGGGCCAGCACTTCGTTACCCGATTAAGTGGGTTTATAAGCAAAAGGGTTTGCCTGTTGAGATCGTGCAGGAGTTTGATGCGTGGCGTAAAGTTAAAGACTATGAAGGCGATTTGGGTTGGGTTCACCAATCTTTGCTGACGGGTGAGCGTACAGTGTTGATCGACCATGTTGATCCTGTGCCTGTGCGTCAGGGCTTTAGCAGTGATTCTAAAATGGTTGCACGTCTGGAACCATTAGTGAGCGCTAATCTAAAGAAATGTTCTGATGATTGGTGCCGCGTTGAAACGCATGGTTATGATGGCTGGGTCGAAAGAAAATACCTTTGGGGCATTTACGACAGCGAAGAATTAAACTAGTCTAGTTGCGTGGGGTAGTCATTTTATCCACAGATTAACCCACAGCCTATACACAGACTTATAAATCACTTTTTACGATACGAACCCCTCCAACGCTTGTGCGTTCGCACAGGATTCAAACAAAAGAAAATCGATGTCATACTTAATGGACAAAGCCGAATTTACGGCGTTGCTATATGAACGACTCTTTAATCAGGCTTCTGTGCCTGGGCAAGGGACGGATGGTATGCGTCTGATGCAGCTTATGGCGGGGATGCTGACTGAAACGGTTTTGCTGTTTGATGATCCTGACATGGGGTTGGATAAAAGTATTTGCGATCTTATTGAATTATTGAATTGCGCGCCTGCCAATGGTGATTTGGCTGTTGATGCGCTGCCGCCGCCTTATATTATTGATTACGAGACAGAGCAAGGGCGCGAGCTTGCGCGGGATATTTTTGAAGAGTGGCTGGAATGCGCTTATCAATTCCAAGAGCTTATTATCTTTATGATTCACAATATGATTGTGAAGATGGAGCAACATGGTCAGCCACGTGCGGAGGTGCTGCGGATATTTATGGAGTGCGCCGCGCGGTGCTTGGCGTATGAACTTGCCGCGCAAGAGCTGTGCGATGTTGTGATTGAACGCAATGTAGGCATACAAGGTTGGACGTTGGGCGAAAGCATTAGTGGCTTGAGCGCGATTTCAGGGCGTTATCTCGCGCTCTCTCATAATGCGTGTTCGCTTGTGTCTGTGCCATCGTTGCCTGATAAGCTAGATCAGGTGTCATATGTGATGACACAGGAAGCTGTGCGTCTTGGTATTCCTGCGGGAACGGATTGGCGGTTTGGTATTGCAGCCAATGATTATCCACCGAATGCACCGTATGACTTGATTCACAATTTAGAGCCTGCGTGCCAGACATTTTTTAATGCTGTTAATCTACATGATTATTTTGACCGCGCCGTAGCATGTGCCAAAGCTGCAGGGCGTATGCTTGCTGTAGCGTCGGGCGGGAGCGAGCCTGAGCTTGAGCCTGTTATTGGAAAGCCGCTTGCGATGGCGGCGATGCTGGAAACCTATAGATCGGTTTGCCAATCAGGTGCGATCGCCTCTTGCTAAGACGGCTATAAAATCGTATAAAATTCGCATAATGAGTAACACAGCTAGGAAAATTGATATGAATTTTGAGCAAAAATCGAGCTATAGCTACGATGAAATCATCTCTTGTGGCCACGGTAAAATGTTTGGCGAAGGCAATGCTAAGCTGCCGTTACCGCCAATGCTTATGTTTGATCGCATTACTGAAGTATCGCTTGATGGCGGTGCCAACGGTAAAGGCGTGATTAAGGCTGAATTTGATATTAACCCTGATCTTTGGTTCTTCAAATGCCATTTTGAAAATGATCCTGTGATGCCGGGTTGTTTGGGGCTTGATGCTCTATGGCAGTTGACAGGCTTCTTCCTTGGTTGGACAGGCTCTCTCGGTTCAGGTCGTGCGCTTGGCCTTGGTGAGTTGAAGCTAACAGGGCAAGTCACACCATCAACGAAGCTTGTTGAATATGTCGTTGACTTCAAACGTGTGATGACAGGCCGCCTTGTGCTTGGTATCGCAGACGGCACAATGTATGCCGATGGCGAAAAAGTCTATGACGCGCAAGGCCTAAAAGTAGGCCTATTCGATAATTCAAAATCCTAAACAAAAATCCGCGAGGAGGTTGGTATGTCTAATTTACGCAGAGTTGTAATTACAGGCATGGGCGTTGTGTCCTGCATTGGTAATAATACGGAAGAAGTTCTGGCGTCGCTTAAAGCTGGCAAGTCAGGCATTACATTTTCGCCGGAATATGCGGAAATGGGCTTTCGCTCACAAGTTTACGGCAAACCCAATATCTCGCTTGAGGATAATATCGATAAACGCATGCTCCGTTTTATGGGCGATGGCGCGGCCTATAACCACATTGCGATGGTGCAGGCGATTGAAGATTCTGGTCTTGAAGAAAAAGACGTCGTGAATGAGCGCACAGGTATTATTGTTGGCTCTGGTGGCCCTTCAACGCATGCGCAAATTATTGCGGCTGACATTGCCCGTGAAAAAGGGCCAAAGCGCGTAGGGCCGTTTGCTGTTCCTAAATGTATGTCCTCAACAAATTCCGCAAACACGGCGACAAACTTCAAAATCAAAGGCGTGAATTACTCAATCTCGTCTGCGTGTTCAACATCAAGCCATTGCATTGGTAATGCGGTCGAGCTTATCCAGTGGGGCAAGCAGGATGTGATGTTTGCGGGCGGTGGTGAAGAGCTTGATTGGGCATTGTCCGTGCTGTTTGACGCGATGGGCGCTATGTCCTCGAAATATAATGATACCCCTGAGCAAGCCGCACGTGCTTATGATGCGGCGCGTGATGGGTTTGTTATTGCTGGCGGTGGCGGGGTTGTTGTTCTTGAAGAACTTGAGCATGCCAAAGCCCGTGGCGCAAAAATCTATGCTGAAGTAACAGGTTATGGCGCGACATCCGATGGTGCTGACATGGTTGCCCCAAGCGGTGAAGGCGCAGTTCGCTGTATGCAGCAAGCGCTGAAAACCGTGAAAACGCCAGTGACCTATATCAACACACACGGCACATCGACACCTGTGGGGGACATCACAGAGCTAAACGCCATTCGTAAGGTGTTTGATCGTGATGATGCCGCTATGCCGTATATCAGTGCAACAAAATCTATGACAGGCCATTCACTGGGCGCAACAGGCGTGCAGGAAACAATTTATAGCCTATTGATGATGAAACATAACTTTGTAGCACCAAGTATCAATGTCGAGAACTTGGACGAGGGTGCAGGCAACATGCCAATCGCACGCGAGGCCGTAAACGACGTGCAGCATGAAACCATTATTTCAAACAGCTTCGGCTTTGGCGGCACAAACGCGACACTCGCGATGAGTAAATATAAAGATTAATCAAGAAAGATAACCGAAGCGATGAGCGATACAGGACAATTAATGAAGGGCAAACGCGGACTTGTGATGGGGGTCGCGAATGATCATTCTATCGCTTGGGGCATGGCGAAAGCCTTGCACGCACAGGGTGCAGAGCTTGGATTTACTTATCAAGGCGATGCTTTTGGTAAGCGTGTGAAGCCTTTGGCTGAGAGCCTAAACGGTTCATTTCTTGAAAACTGTGATGCGTCCAAAGAAGAAGACCTTGATCGCGTAATGAATGTTGTGAACGACAAATGGGGAGAGCTTGATTTTCTTATCCATGCGGTTGCGTATTCCGATAAGGAAGAGCTGAAGGGCAAGTATGTTGATACGTCGCTCAGTAACTTCCTCAATACAATGCACATTTCTTGCTATTCTTTCACATCGCTGATGCGTCGTGCGGCACCGTTGATGAAAAATGGCGGCTCTGCTGTCACGCTTAGCTATTATGGCGCGGAAAAAGTAATGCCTAATTACAATGTGATGGGCGTGGCAAAAGCGGCGCTTGAAGCATCCGTGCGTTATTTGGCGGTTGATCTTGGCCCAGACAATGTACGTGTCAATGCAATTTCCGCAGGCCCAATGCGTACACTCGCAGGTGCCGTTATCGGTAGCGCGCGCCAGACATTTAAATATAATGTGGCAGCATCACCGCTGCGCCGCTCCGTAGAGCTAGACGAAATCGGTGGAACAGGCGTTTACCTGTTGTCTGATTTGTCGTCTGCTGTGACGGGTGAAGTCCATTATGTAGATTGCGGCTTCAACATCGTTGGCATGCCACCGCATGACGCGCTAAAGGATATTGCAGGATAATTCAGAGCTTCTAATGCACCGTCAGAAGGTTCTCGGCGATGATGTCGGGGACGTCTGTGAAGAGGCTGTCTACGCCGTAGCTTTGCAGGCGGCGCGCAACCATCGGGTCATTGACGGTGTAAACCAAAACGGCTTTGTCGTAGTCAATAATGTCCTCAATCGCTTCACGTGTCGCGATCTCGGCATTGATATTAACGGTTGAGCATTCAAGGAAATCAACTAGCTCTTTCCAGTTCTCAGGCAATTCTGTTTCATCATGAACCAGCAAACCGCGATACCAGTCGTTTGCCATGTCGCGCGCTGTTTCTAAGCTAACATGTTGAAAACTGCTAATCAGCAGGCTTTCATGGTCATCCCAAACGCGAGAGAGAACATCAAGCGCGACTTCTGCCGTGATAACTTCACGTCCGGGGCAGGGTTTGATCTCAAGGTTTAGCCCTAAATTACGCTCAATCAAAACATCACACACTTCTTCAAGCGTCGGCACGGCCGCACCTGTGAAGCCATCGGCGTACCAGCTTCCTGCTTCTAGCTGCTTTAAATCCTCGTATGTGATTTCAGAAATAAGGCCAGAACCATTGGTTGTACGCTCTAGCGTATCATCATGGAAAATCACAGGAATTTCGTCCTTGGTGAGCTTCACATCTAACTCAACCCATTCCACACCCATATCGGCAGCCGTTTGGATAGATTCAATCGTGTTTTCCGGTGCATAGCCGCACGCGCCACGATGACCGATGATTTTGGGGAGCTTTAAAGGATTACGGGGCATAATTAATCTCTTTCAATTTTTGCGCGGCGTAGGTTTCGTCACATAGTTTACGGCTTGTGTAATCTTTACTGCCTTTTGGCACTTCGAATATAACATCGTTGCTGATTGCTTTAATTATGCTCTTGGGCTTGTCCATGGTTTCAGGCATTTCGGCTTCGGCGAGAACGAAGTAAACCGCGCCGTTTGCTTTGCCGCCTTTGCGCATAAAATCGACAACCCATTCAATGTCATTTTCAACCAAGACATAACGGTCTTTGTACATGGTGTCCTGACAATTGGGCCATAAATCATCGAATACTTTTTGCGGAATAGGGTCTTTGTCACCAATTTCTACGCGAACATCTTGGCCATCGACCCAGTCTTTATAGTTGAAGTAGCATTTATCGCCATATTCGCGAATGCGCGGTGTTTTGGGAAGGCGGCCAACCTCGATCATTGAGCTTGTGTTGCCAAAATAATAATCGCGCTTGTGTTTATCGGTGCAAGTCGTCCAAAGCGCGTCAAAATCGTCTTTTTCAACAGGAATACGGATTTCAAGCTCGTGCCTGTCTTTGCCAGCCCAATCGCGATAAACAACAAAATGATCTTTACCTTCACGGATCAGGTGCGCTGTGTTGCCGAGATAACCCTGACGGATTTTTTTCAGTTCCCAGCCTTTAAGAGATTTAGCATTGAATTTAGGATTAAGGACAATCTTGACTTCATTTTCAATCGGCACGAATCTATTCCCGTTTTTGTTTCAAAAAACTTACTAGCTTTGTGCGTTATTTTTGTGTGCAGTGCAAGAAAAAAGGCCTTCAATCGAAGGCCTTTTGTTATTTGTGTTTAGCAGAAGAGGAAGCTAATTAGCCGTTTGAGGCTTCTTTTTTCTCTGCTTGAATTTCCAGACCAGTTTCTTGGTCAACGCGTTTCATGGAAAGTTTAACTTTGCCGCGGTCATCCATACCGATACAAAGAACTTTCACTTGATCGCCTTCTGACACAACGTCTGCTGTTTTAGCAACGCGGTAATCAGCAAGTTCAGAAATGTGAACCAAGCCGTCTTTTGCGCCCATGAAATTCACGAAAGCACCAAAGTCAGCAATTTTCACAACTTTACCATCGTAGATTTTGCCAATTTCTGGCTCTTCTGTGATGTCGTTGATCATTTTTATCGCTTTGTCGATGGCATCTTGGTTCACAGCAGATACTTTGATTGTGCCGTCGTCGTCGATGTCGATTTTTGCACCTGAAACTTCAGTGATTTCACGAATAACCTTACCACCAGTACCAATAACTTCGCGGATTTTGTCCGTAGGTATTTTCATTGATACGATTTGTGGAGCAAATTCGCTTGTGCCGTCACGTGCTTTTGTAAGCGCTTTGGCCATTTCACCAAGGATGTGGATACGACCGTCTTTTGCCTGACCTAGAGCGATTTTCATGATTTCTTCTGTGATAGAAGTAATCTTGATGTCCATCTGAAGGCTTGTGATACCGTCTTTTGTACCCGCAACTTTAAAGTCCATGTCACCAAGGTGATCTTCATCACCAAGAATGTCAGAAAGAACAGCAAAGTCTTTGCCTTCTTTTATCAAGCCCATCGCGATACCCGCCACAGGTGCTTTCAAAGGAACACCAGCATCCATAAGAGCCAAAGATGTACCGCAAACTGTTGCCATAGAAGACGAACCGTTTGATTCAGTAATCTCGGACACTGTACGCATTGTGTACGGGAAGTCATCAGAGCTTGGTAGCAATGGGTGGATTGAGCGCCATGCCAATTTACCGTGACCAATTTCACGACGACCTGGAGGGCCCATACGACCAGCTTCACCAACAGAATATGGAGGGAAGTTATAGTGAAGCATAAAGCGTTCTCTATATTCACCTTCTAGCGCATCCATGATTTGCTCGTCTTGGCCAGTACCCAATGTTGTAACAACCAAGGCCTGTGTTTCACCGCGTGTGAACAAGGCAGAACCGTGTGCACGTGGCAAGATACCAACTTCAGCAACAATCGGACGAACTGTTGTTGTGTCACGACCATCAATACGTTTACCTGTTTTGATGATGTCGCCACGAACAACGTCGGCTTCAAGGCCTTTGAATTTCGCTGTAACAACTGATTCATTGATGCCTTCATCTTCGTTCACGAATTCAGCAATTGCTGCTTTACGAACTTCACCAACCGCAGTTTGACGATCAAGCTTGTCTTGAATGCCGTATGCTTTTGTAACGTCTTTCGCGAATTTCTTTTTCATCGCGTCAGCCATTTTCGTAATCGCCGCAGGTGTTTCAACAACATCCCAAGGCTCTTTAGCACACATTTCAGCAAGATCGATGATTGTGTCGATAACTGGTTGGAAAGATTTCCAGCCTGCCATAACAGCAGTCAGCATTTGGTCTTCAGTAAGCTCGCTTGCTTCTGATTCAACCATCAAAACGCCTTCTTTAGTACCAGCAACAACCAAATCAAGATTGCTTTCTTCCATTTCTTCAGGGGATGGGTTGATGACGTATTTGCCATTAACCATCGCAACGCGTGCGCCACCAATTGGGCCCATGAATGGAATGCCTGAAATTGTAAGGGCTGCTGAACAACCGATCATCGCAACCATATCTGGGTTGTTTTTAAGATCGTGTGCCACAACTGTTGCTACAACTTGAACTTCGTTTAGGAAGCCTTTTGGGAACAACGGGCGGATAGGGCGGTCAATCAGACGTGATGTTAGTGTTTCTTTTTCGCTTGGGCGTGCTTCGCGTTTGAAGAATCCTCCTGGGATTTTACCGGCAGCATAAGCTTTTTCTTGATAGTGAACTGAAAGCGGGAAGAAATCTTGACCCGGCTTAATGTTTTTTGCGCCAGTTACGCAGCAAAGAACTTGTGTTCCGCCGAGTGTAACCATTACCGAGCCGTGTGCTTGGCGTGCAACTTTACCAGTTTCCAACGTGAGCGTTTCACCGCCAAATTGGACTTCTTTTTTGTATACGTTAAACATGTATTTTCCTTTGTTTGACATGTAAATATTTCAGCGTCCCATAAAAATGTGTTGGGAGCGCTGTTACCATTGAAAAACAAGATTTAGAGGAGAGCTCCGGCGGACAATAAACAACGCCAGTACAATGGTTTTTGAGGGGGCGTTGTTGACAGTCAACCGTAGGCTTCCAAAGAGCCTTGTTTTCTACATGGTTTAATGGCATGATTGTCAGCAAATGTCAAACAAACTCTTTCTTTCTATATCATTGATTATGCGTAACTTCTTTCTTTTTTCCTTCGTTTTGGCATATCGAATCATCAATTAAATCAAAACCATAAGATTGTGAGACTTAAATATGAAACCTAGAGACCTTGAAGTCGTTTTTGCCGCCCCTGTTTTTCTTTTCCTCGGGCTGTTTTTACTGTTTTTATCATTGGGCTCCATTGTAGAAGCCATCACCACAGATCCAAAACACCTTTTAGTGGGCTGTTTGCTTTTCATCCTATCGTACAATTGCGGACGTATCGGTTGGCACCTCATTAAAAAATAAGTGAAAGAGTATCTGCGTTATGAATTATCTTGTGCTGCTGCGCCATGGGCAAAGCCAATGGAATCTTGAGAACCGCTTTACGGGCTTTACTGATGTAGAGCTAACCGAAGAAGGTGTCGAGGAAGCAAAAACCGCAGGAAAAAATCTAGCGTCAGAAAATATTCATATAGATCAGGTGTTTACGAGCACATTAAAGCGTGCAAATAAAACTGCTGAGCTTGCCCTTCATGAAGCAGGGCAGGCTGATTTACTATCGTCTATGATCCGCCACGATGATTTGCGAGAGCGTGATTACGGCGATTTAACAGGCCTTAACAAGGACGAAACCCGTGCTAAGTTCGGCGAAGATCAAGTGCATATTTGGCGTCGTTCTTATGATGTACCGCCGCCTGGTGGTGAATGTTTGCAGGATGTCGTTGAAAAACGTGTGCGCCCTTATTACGACGCGCATATAAAACCCATGATTGATGGTGGTAAAAACGTGATGATCGCGGCGCATGGTAATTCATTGCGGGCAATGCTGATAATCCTTGGCGTTGAAACACCTGAGAGTATCAACGAGGCGGAAATTCCGACTGGTGTACCGCTTGTGTTTGAAATGGAAAAGGGTGCCGTGCAAAAACGCTATTTCCTCGATCATAAAAAAGCCGCGTAAATTTCTCAAAAATATTTTTAAACTCATCTGAATTTACTTGAATTTATATGCGTTATGTCGCAAAAGTGTTTGCTGCATATGCGAACGCACGACAAACGCACGACGTAAGAGGGTGAAAACATGGATATCAAGAAAATACCAATCGGTGCCGACGTTCCCAATGATGTGAATGTCATCGTTGAAAACCAAATGGGCGGTCAGCCTGTGAAGTATGAGTTGGATAAAGAGTCTGGCGCGGTTTACGTGGATCGTTTCCTTCATACGGCCATGTTTTATCCGGGAAATTATGGCTTTATCCCGCACACCTTATCCGAAGATGGTGACCCTGTTGATTGCCTTGTTGTTGGCAATACGCCTGTGATGCCGGGTGCTATTATGCCTGTGCGCCCTGTTGGGGTTTTGATCATGGAAGACGAAGCCGGTATGGACGAGAAAATCATCGCTGTGCCTGTGCAACGCTTGCACCCGTATCATAACAATGTTGAAAACTACACTGACCTGCGGGATATCCATATCGAGCGGATCGAGCATTTCTTTGCCCATTACAAAGACCTCGAAAAAGGGAAATGGACAAAGACCATCCGTTGGGGCGATGCCAAAGAAGCTTGTGCGCTAATCCTTGAAGGTGTCGAGCGCGCGAATAAGGCAGAGGCGGCCGAGGTTGCCGCGGCCGAATAGGCTAAAGCTTTTTGGCTTCCACGTGACTAACCAAGTATTTGCAGAATGTCAGCGCCGAACAAATGGCGAAGAACAGCCATATGTTTGTGTAAACAAGCGGCAGGCAAAACAGACACGCCACTAATCGGCCACAACCAAGCAAAAACTCACGCGCGGCCATGTTTGCGTAAGTCCGTTCATGATACCAACGACTTTGTAAGCCGACTCCGTAAAGGTGATATCCCATGCCCCATAGCGCATATGACCAAATCAATATCCATGGCGTTTGAATAATAAGCCACGGCAACCAACCCAATGTATTCATGATGGCGCCATACGTTGTTTCACGCCCTTTGCCAGCGTTGGTTAAAACGCCTGTATAAGGGGAAAGTAGAATCTTGAGCAATGTCTGCAAACTACTGGCAACACCTGTGCCAAGCGCTTTCATACCAATCGCGCCAAGCCAAATTGGTGCTGCCATCACAATCAAAAAGCCGCACACGCCATCCATCAACGTGTTGAGCGTGCGATAGGGGCGCTTGGTAAACGAGTCCAATAACTTGCCGCCTTTAAGGTTAAAGTTATCTTTGCGGATTAAGCTCATTTGTAAAATTGTGCCGCCGAAAATGGCGACCATTGATATCGCGATGTACCAGTGATTTTCACCAAAATACTGTAGGACAGCACCACCGCAGAGCGTACCGATGATCGAACCAATCCCCATCCCGATCAATGAAACAGACACATCATTGCCGCGATTATCTTCGGATGTGAACTCGATCATCACCGCATGATAGGCAATCCAGAACGGCATCATCATTGTGGCCAGTAAGACACTATAAGTAAACGCGCCTGTGACAGAGGGAAGCGTCAAATTCTGAACATATAGAAGCGTTGCGAGCATTATAATTTGTATGAAAACCAGCAAACGAAAGAACTTCGTGTTCTTAAATTTACGCAGGCCAATAAACGCTACAGGCATCAAAATCATATCAACGATAATCGTACGCGATAGCATAAAGGACAGCATTTCCGCCAAACCCTGACCGCCAAAATCAAACGCCAAAAACAAGAACGCGCCCGAAAAACCAAACGTGCCGATGATCGATGCGATATAGAGCTTTATACGTTCTGGTGATTTTAACGGTGCAATAAATGCTTTGTATATGAGGGCATTCATATGCTGCTCCTACTTGCTTGGTGGTTACAAAAAAATGTGTGAAAAAGGCGTGCCGTTTCTATTGGCTGTTTATAACGAAACGGCAGCCTTGTCCAACTTTATTTTGTGCGAAGCAGCATTTCCTATTCGTGAACAGTGGCCCTGATTTCTTTATCGCCGATTGTCATGCTGAATGTTTGTGTTTGCGATTTCTGATAGTAAAAATAGGTGCCAACAGCAACGGCTACGACAACAATAGCAGCAATTATAATTGTGTTATTTGATTTTTGTTTTTCTGTCGTCATTGTATTTTCCTTTCGGGATTTAATATCTATTTAAGAAGGTTCACTTTGCGGCCTTGGCTGTTTGTGTATTCTAAATAAGGCTCTTCATCGTTGCCGCGTAAGCCCATGACGAGTTTGTCATCGCCTGATACATCCTTGAGAACAAGAACGGGAGAATCTTTTGTGCCGTGCAAACGCCAGATCGCGCGCAGGCGATCTTTGCTATCTTGCAAGCCGATAACAGGTTGACCCATTTCGTTGCCTTCACCGTAAGTGCCGAGCTGGATGCGGGCGTGACCTTGGTTGTCGTAAAGCCACATTGTGCCTTGACCAACGGTGCCCGAACCAATAAAAGCGGTGCGTTTTTCGGCGTTGTTATAGAGGTTTATTTCGCTATAAGCTGCTTTTTGTAGGGCGGCTTGTACGGTTGAGCTACTAACAAGGAGGGCACCCGTAATGCCCCCTAAAAAGCCAACCATAAAGGTTAGCAGGAGTTTGGTGTTCATAATATGAGGTATCCTTAAAAGGGGTTAAGTTAAGTTCTGTTCTCGATCGAAACAAAATCCAGCTTTTCAGGGCCTGTGTAATCCGCAGAGGGGCGGATGAGTTTGTTGTTTTTGCGCTGTTCGAATATGTGCGCTGCCCAACCTGTAATCCGTGACATCACGAAAATAGGGGTGAACATGGCTGTTGGGATGGACATCATGTGGTAAACGCTCGCGCTATAGAAATCCAAGTTCGGGAACAAATGTTTTTCATCCCACATCATGGTTTCGATGGCCTCAGATACCGCGAATAATTCAGGCTTACCGCCTTCTTCGCACAATGTTTTTGACCAGTTCTTAATCACGCGGTTGCGCGGGTCTGCCTCGGAGTAAACGCGGTGACCAAACCCCATGATAAGCTGTTTTGTGGCAAGCATTTCTGCGATACCAGCTTTGGCTTCTTCTGCTGTTTTGAACTTGCGGATCAGCTCCATCGCGGCTTCGTTCGCGCCACCGTGAAGCGGGCCGCGTAATGCGCCAATCGCGCCCGTTACCGCACTGTAAAAATCAGACATCGTTGATGTGATCGTACGCGCGGTAAAGGTCGAGGCATTAAATTCATGCTCGGCATAAAGGATAAGCGAAACATTCATCGCCTTGATATGCAGCTCAGAAGGCTTATCACCTTCGCTGTGCAGAAGCGTTAGGAAATGCTCTGCCGTGGTCGGCGCAACCGTTACACAATCAAGCTGCTTGCCTGTATGCGCAAAATGCCACCAGTAATTGAGGATAGCAGGGTAAGCGGCAATTAACCGCTCGGTGATTTTATATTGGTCGTGCTTGTCGCTTTCAATCTCGATATTGCCAAGGAACGATGTTGCCGTGCGCATCACATCCATCGGGTGCGCATTTTTCGGGATAAGCTGCAGCGCGTCTTTCAACGCTTTCGGCAAATCGCGCATATCCATCAAGCGCCCCATGAAATCATCAAGCTGTGATTGCGTTGGCAGTGTGCCGTAAACAATCAGATAAGCAACTTCTTCGAAAATACATTTATCGGCGAGATCATAAATTGAATAGCCGCGATACTCCAAATTATGCGCGCCACCTGCTGCGGAAATCTGTGTTTCCCCCGCGACGATGCCCGCAAGCCCGCCTGTCTTCTTTTTAGGTGCTGCTGACGTTGTGTCTTGTTTCATTGCTGCTTCTCCCATGATCATTCTCCTTCTTGTTTTATGGAGCAAAGATTATGGCAGAATAACGCGATAGGCAAGGGTGGTTTTAGGAACTTAAAGTTTTTATTTATACTCGATGGTTCTTTTTAGGCCATCGAGCGTATCTCTAGTAGAATTCCCTTGATTATATATTTCTTTGGTTTGTTTATCCATGGCTTCTAAATGGAGTTTTTTGTAATCATTAATATTGCGGTTAATCGTTTGTAATTCCATTATGCTTTCATTGTTTGTGGCTCTTATGGTTCTCATGATGTCTTCTCCAACAACTCTGACAGATGCAGCTATCATAAAGGCACCGAGAAGAAAAGATGTTGGTGTGATCCAGTTATTTTCTTTTGTCATTATAAACCTTCCTTGTTTTGATTAGGGGTAGCTTTACTCTGTAAAATGATTATGGTCAAACGATTTTTGTGGTTGCTTCCTGCGCAGCGTGCCCAACTTTTATACTTGTGGTTATTTTATGTAATTTAAGTTTGCTATCTTAAAACGAGTATGGTAGTTGTTATTTCATCTGATTTTATCTTATGTCAATCAAGGAAAAAGAGATGAAAGTTGTTACAAAAGAAAATTTTGAAAATGTGGTTTTGAAAAGTGATAAGCCCGTCATTGTTGATTTCTACGCTGACTGGTGTGGCCCGTGTAAGGCTTTAACGCCTGTATTGGAAAAACTAGCTGAGGAAAATAAAAACACTTACAACGTTGTTAAAGTTGATGTCGATGCGTCACCTGAAATGGCGGAGAAATTTCACATTCGGTCAATGCCCACATTGTTGGTAATAAGGGGTGGTAACGTTATTGCTAAGCAAAGTGGTGCGCGTTCCAAGAGTGAATTGAGCAGTTGGATGGATGAAGCTCTTGCGTTGCCCGAAGATCATGTTTTGGATATAGGTCCAAAACCTGTAAATCTAACAGAAGAACAAAAAAGAAATATCATTGAAGGTTATAGAGAAATGTTGGCTGTGAGGCCAGATCACGCGAGCAACCCATCACCGAAAGAGGGGCTTGCTACGTATGGTGATTATATAGAAGACATGATTGAATCAGGAGAACTCATTTCTTGGGCTGAAAAGTCGATTGGATTCGGTGATCGCACATATGAAGGAATATTTGATTATTTAGACAAATTAAAAAATCCCGTTTCGTTAACAGAAGAACAAAAAAACACTTTGGTAGCAGAGATAAGAAAATATCTGGATGCAAGTCCTGAAAAGGCAAACGCACCAGCAACAAGAGATGGATCTCTTTCGATGCGGGAGGCATTTGAAAAGTCTGTCCATAGCGGAAGTTATTTTACCCAAATCGTGGATGGTATTTCTCTTGGAAAAACAACGTACGACAAAATAATTGAACATTATAAAGCTGAACAACAAAAACCATCAACACCAAGCGTGTAATTATTTTTTTGCGCTAAAGAGTCTATCCAGCGTCTCTTCATACGTGGCGTTATCGATTACGTCATATAGCTCTGCGCGGGTTTGCATTAAATCAACAACGCTTGCTTGCGTGCCTTCTTTGCGGATGGCGTTGAAGACTGTTTCGGCGGCTTTTGCCATCGCGCGGAAGGCGCTTAGGGGGTAGAGCACCATATCAACGCCGTTTGCGCCGAGCTGTGCTGTTGTGTAAAGGTCAGTTTTGCCAAATTCGGTGATATTGGCGAGGAGGGGAACGTTTACCGCATCTTTGATTTGTTTGTAATGGCTCAAATCCGTCATGGCTTCGGCAAAGATCGCATTCGCGCCACATTCCACGTAATAGGCGCAACGCTCGATCACGCCCTCTAAACCTTCACTCGCCAGCGCATCACAACGCGCCATCATCATAAAATCTTTGTCCGTTTTGGCATCCATTGCGGCCTTGATTCGATCACCCATTTCTTCCTTGGTGACGAGTTCTTTGTTCGGGCGGTGACCGCAGCGTTTTTGCGCGATCTGGTCCTCCATGTGCACCGCTGCTACGCCTGCGCGCTGCATTTCTTTGATCGTGCGGGCAATGTTGAATGCGCCGCCAAAGCCAACGTCAATATCAGCCATTAATGGTAAATCGCACGCAGCCGTTATTTTGCGCGCTTCTTCGAGCACATCATGCATGTCTGTGATGCCGAGATCAGGGTAGCCGTTGCTGGCATACGCCACGCCGCCGCCTGATAAATAAATGGCTTTAAACCCTGCTTGTGCCGCTTGCATCGCGCTATAGGCGTTCACCGCGCCAACGATTTGCAAAGGTTTTTCGGTGGACAGGGCGTTTTGTAATTTCTGTGTTGCTGTTTTCATGTCATAGTTTTAGCACATGGGATTTGGTGCGCCAATAGAATATAGCGATGTTTAATTTGACATAATATAAAATAAGGCGTATTCTTCATGCAACGAATAACAACAGGGTGAGTATATGTTACAAGAAATTCAAACCGTACCAATCAAACGTGACCCGTTATATCAAATGTTTAAAGGCGCGACCGAGCAAGGCCTGTCTGTTCCTGCTGATACACGCATTTTTTATGGCTCACTGACAAATTTTGCTTCGGCGAAGTTCGAGCGCAGCTATCCCGAAGACTTTAAAATCAAAGGCTTTACCGTCAATTGGGATGGGTTTTGGAAGGGAGTCGGCCTACAAATGCCACCAACAGGGCTTTCGTCAGATCAAAAAGCAGAAATGATTGTTTTGGCGGATGGTTCCCGTGATGTGGTGCTGTCGCTAGCAAGCATTGAGTTTAAACGCGCAAGCCAAATCGAAGTAAACTGGAATGTTTCCCGTATAGATGCGGCAGATATAGACAATAAAAGCAGCACTTATGCTGTTCTAATTCTACCGCGCGATGTGCCTGTAAAACATAATTACAATGACCGTGTGGTGCAAGCATTGCCTGATTTACGGGCAGGATAATAATATCCTAAATATCTGGATAATAAGACAGCGGGTTATTTGCACATTGTGCTGAAATTGCCGGCTCGTCAATTCCAACCATGGTTGCAAATTTTCGCGCGTTATCTACAAAATCCTCGTGGAAAATATAGATAGGAGCTATGGCATTTTTCAGAATATCTTCGGGCGGGTTTGTCGGGTCGCTGACATCGTTTATTTTATTTAAAGCACGATATTGCTCAAGGTAAACGCCTCTGGCATAGCGACCGAAGACGAACATAAGCATGTTTTCGGGGGATGCTGTTTCATCATTGCCTCTTTGCTGCAACATATCTTCCGCACTCATTGCCATTTTGTGTGTATAGCATTCGGAAAACATCAATTCGCCCTGCATTTTTCTATAATCAAAATCATAATCTGCCCATTCGCCAGCCTGTGCTTGTTGGAACGGTAGTGAGAGTGCACCGATAATGGCAAGTTTTTTCAATCCTTGTTTCATAATAAGCCTTTCTGTAAAATGGATATTATGAGAATTAAAACGTTTTCATAGTCATGTCAAGGGGTGGTTATTTCGCCGCCAAACGTGCTGCACCATCCAAACGAATAGTTTCGCCGTTTAGGTACTCATTTTCAACGATATGCAGGGCAAGGGAGGCGAATTCTTCTGGTTTTGCCATGCGGGAAGGGAACGGAATGCCGCTCTCAATAGCCTCGCGGTATTCATCCTTAACGCCTGCCATCATTGGCGTTTCCACCGCACCGGGGGCAATCGTCATCACACGCACGCCGAATTTTCCGAGTTCACGTGCGGCCGGCAAAGTCATGGACACAATCCCACCCTTGGACGCGCTATAGGCTGCTTGCCCGATTTGCCCTTCATAGGCGGCGATAGAGGCCGTATTAATAAACACGCCGCGCTCATCGCTTTCTGACGGGTCAGCAGGGGCGAGTTTGGTCATCTCGAATGCTGTTAAGCGCAGCACGTTAAAGCTGCCGATCAAATTCACCTTGATGACTTTTTCAAAATGCGCGAGATCCGCAGGGCCTTCACGGCCACAAATGCGGCTTGGAATTAAGATGCCTGCGCAGTTCACCACAATACGCGGTGTGTTGCCGAGCGTTTCGTAGGTTTTGTGCAGGGCTTCGAGGATGCTGTCTTCCTCGGTGATGTCGCACTCAAACGCCGCCCCGCCGATATCTTTGGCAACGGCCTTGGCAGCCTCAATGTTCATATCCCAGATCGCAACCTTTGCGCCCTTGGCGGCAAGCGCCCGCGCTGTTGCTTCACCCATACCTGATGCGCCACCTGTAACAACGGCAACAATGTCTTTAATGTTTTTCATGATTTTCCTTTTTAACTACCGTCATTGCGAGCGACTGGAAGGAGTGCGGCAATCCAGTGATTGCGTTTGTGGCTCTCTGGATTGCTTCGTCGCTACGCTTCTCGCAATGACGCGTTGGTTTTAACGCTCCACCGCAACAGCAACAGCTTCGCCGCCGCCGATGCAAAGGGTTGCCATGCCGCGTTTGAGGTCGTTTTGCCCCATCGCAGCCAAAAGCGTGACCAAAATACGCGCGCCACTTGCACCAATCGGATGCCCCAAGGCACAAGCGCCGCCGTGGATGTTGACTTTTTCATGCGGCAAGGAAAGTTCCTGCATCGCCGCCATTGTCACAACGGCAAAGGCTTCGTTGACCTCGAACAAATCAACGTCTTTCAAATCCCAACCTGTTTTCTCGGAGAGCTTTTTAAGGGCATTCACAGGCGCCGTTGTAAACCAGGCAGGCTCATGCGCGTTTGTCATGTGGCCTTTGATTGTGGCAAGCGGTGTTAAGCCGCGTTTATCGGCTTCGCTTCTACGCATTAGAACAAGTGAGGCCGCGCCATCACTGATCGAGCTTGCGTTGGCGGCCGTGACTGTGCCGTCTTTATCAAAGGCAGGGCGCAATGTAGGTATTTTGTCTGGGCGTGCTTTGCCTGGTTGTTCATCGATTGTGATCTCGGTTTCGCCTTTGCGGTCTTTAATCACAACAGAGGTAATTTCTTTTTTGAACGAGCCGTCGTTGATGGCTTTGTTTGCACGCGCTAGAGATTCAATCGCAAACGCATCTTGGGCTTCGCGGGTGAATTGGTAATGCTGTGCTGTGCGTTCGGCATACACACCCATTAACGTGCCGCGCTCGTACGCATCTTCTAGGCCGTCCATAAACATGTGGTCAATGACTTTGCCGTGCCCCATGCGCATACCGCCACGAGCGTTCGGGAGCAAATACGGCGCGTTGGTCATGCTTTCCATACCGCCTGCGACCATAATATTTGACGTGCCGGCAAGGATTTGATCATGCGCCATCATGACGGCTTTCATGCCAGAGCCGCACATTTTGTTGATTGTTGTTGCGCCGATATCATTGGCAAGTCCTGCGCCGATAGACGCTTGACGCGCAGGAGCTTGTCCTTGTCCTGCAGGAAGGACGCACCCCATGATGACATCATCAATATTGTCATTGGAAAGGCCAGAACGCTCAACAGCAGCGCGAATTGAGGCCGCGCCAAGCTCGTAAGCGGCTAATGGTGAAAAATCACCCTGAAAGCCGCCCATAGGGGTGCGTGCCATACTAACGATAACGATAGGATCTTGTTGTGTGCTCATGAGTTTACTCCTTCAAAATTTATGCCCCGATTAGACAATATTCGGAGCATAAGGTAAAGGAGATTAAGCAGATGGCTTCGGAGGTTTTCTGAACACTTTCGGAACGCCTGCACTAGGGGCTTTTTGTTCATCTCCATTGTCATTTGACGCTGCTGCAATAGGTGCAGGGGGGCCAAAAAACTCCTCGGGCTTCGGCGCTGGTTCAAATGCAGGCAGACCATCCATCACACGTGATATCGCTTGGAAGTTTAGCGTTTCATACTCCATCAAGGCGTTTGTAATGCCTTCCCATGCGGCATTTAACCTACCTGCGGGTTCACCGTCTTTGGCAGGTTTCATGAGATCATAAGCTTCTTGCTCAGCCTTTTTAACCATGTCCATAACGATGGTGTCGATCTTGCCTTGTGTTTCTGGTGACATGGTTGCCTTATATGGATTATTAGGATTGTCGCCGTAATCAACACTCCCCAAATCAGACATACCAAACTGCATAACCATCGCACGGGCAATGTTTGATGCTTGTTGAATGTCGCTGCTCGGGCCGCTTGTTACTTTTTGCTCGCCATAGGCAATGCGTTCTGCGGCACGACCCGCCATGGTCATCACGAGTTTAGCTTCGTATTCGTCTTTGCTCATGGATACACGATCAGATTCAGGAACACAGACAACCATCCCGAGGGCACCGCCGCGGGGAACGTTTGTGGCTTTGTAAACGGGATCGTGAAGGCCTTGTTTATAGAAATGCATAGCAGTCACAGCATGACCACTTTCGTGCTTGCTCACGGCTACTTTTGTTTCTGTTGTCATCGCAAGTGATCTGTTTTCTGCGCCCATAAGAATTTTATCGCGGGCTTCGTCAAAATCAAACATTTTGACTGTTCTTCTCCCTATACGTGCGGCAAGAAGCGCCGCTTCGTTCGCAAGATTTGCCAAGCTAGCACCCGAAAACCCTGGAGTGTTACGCGCAACATCACGTAAGACCACATCTGGATCTAGAGGGATTTTACGCGTATGCACACCCAAAATAGCTTCGCGTGCTTTGATATCAGGGTTAGGGACGACAATGTTACGGTCAAAACGACCTGGGCGAATAAGTGCAGGGTCGAGTACGTCTTTGCGGTTTGTTGCCGCCATCAAAATAACGCCTTCGTTTCCTTCGAAACCATCCATCTCAACCAAAAGTTGGTTCAATGTTTGGTCGCGTTCATCGTTGCCGACGCCTGTGCCGCTACTGCGACGACGACCGACAGCATCTATCTCATCAATAAAGACGATACACGGGGCGTTAGCCTTGGCTTGTTTAAACATGTCACGGACGCGTGATGCACCAACACCCACATACATTTCAACAAAGTCCGAGCCTGAAACTTGGTAAAACGGCACGCCAGCCTCACCAGCCACAGCACGAGCAAGAAGTGTTTTACCAGTTCCTGGCGGGCCTTCGAGCAATGTTCCTTTCGGAATTTTAGCTCCAAGAGCGCTGTATTTCTGAGGGTTTTTCAAGAAGTCGACGACCTCTTGCATGTCTTCTTTGGCTTGGTCTGCGCCTGCAACATCATCAAATGTCACGCGACCGTGTCTTTGTGTCAGTAGCTTGGCTTTTGATTTACCCATGCCCATGGCACCACCGCCGCCGCCGCCCATTCCCATACCACCACCTTTTAGGCGGCTATAAGCCATAAAGCCAGCAGTTATTAGCAAACTAAATGCAAGCATTGGTAGAAAACGGTCTATAAAAGTACCACCACCACTATTACTTGCTTGTTGCGCTCTGTCGTTCACAGGGACATCAGTAACAGGTGTGTTCCGTTCGTTGAAATCTTTAACAGGATCGACTTTTGCTGGGATTGTACTGATATAAAGTTCACCACTGCGTGTGGTGCCAAGAGCGCTGTTTCCTAAAATGGCGACGCCCGCAAGATTGCGGTGTTCGGCTACATCCAATAATTCATTATAGGGCATGCCGTATGGATTTTGCAGAGATGGGCCGCCTATATCGGCTTCATCTTCACCACCTGAAAAAGCCATGTAGGCCATGCCGAGGGCTAGTGCGCTAACAATATACCATTTGGTATTGTTGTTACCGCCACCATTGTTGTTGTTATTATTCTTATTGAAATAATCTCTCCACGACACTGCGCTGATCTCCCTGTTTTTTATATACTTATTTATTATTTTGAAAAACTATAGTGCGGTTTATTATGATAAGTCAAATAGAATGCAATTGTTTACCGCAAAAAAATCCTTTAGCCTCATGGTGTTGAACAATAAAAGAGGATTGATTCCATGACTGAGCTTAAGCTGACAGCGAACACAGAAGATCCAAACTACCGTAAAAACCGTGAAAATATGGAAGCGCTTGTCGCTGGCTTACAGGCGAAGTTAGAGAAAGTAGAGCAGGGTGGCGGTAAAAAATCCTGCGAACGCCATACAAGTCGCGGTAAATTACTGCCGCGTGAGAGAATCAATCATTTGCTGGATAAAGGCTCGGCGTTTTTGGAGTTTTCGGCGTTGGCGGCGGAGGGTGTTTACGATGATGATATTCCTGCTGCGGGTTTAATCGCGGGCATTGGTCGTGTGTCGGGACAAGAATGCGTCATTATATGTAACGATGCCACCGTGAAGGGTGGCACCTATTATCCGCTGACTGTGAAAAAGCACTTACGCGCGCAGGAAATCGCGCAGCAGAATAATCTACCCTGTATCTACCTTGTCGATAGTGGCGGTGCGAACCTGCCGAACCAAGACGAGGTATTTCCCGATAAAGAACACTTTGGGCGTATTTTTTATAACCAAGCCAACATGTCTGCTAAAAACATCCCGCAAATTGCCGTGGTAATGGGAAGCTGTACCGCTGGTGGTGCTTACGTCCCCGCGATGAGTGACGAGAGCATTATCGTGAAAGAGCAGGGCACAATCTTCTTGGCGGGGCCTCCGCTTGTAAAAGCAGCCACTGGCGAAGAAGTAACCGCCGAGGATTTAGGCGGCGGTGATGTCCATACCCGCGTATCAGGCGTTGCCGATCATCTGGCAGATAACGATCATCATGCGCTCGAAATCGCGCGTAAAGTCGTGTCGCATTTAAACCGTCGCAAGCAAGGCGTGATTAATTTCAAAGAACCAAAAGACCCGCTTTACCATCCCGAAGATATCTACGGCATCATCCCGCCTGATCTGAAAACCCCGTTCGAGGTGCGTGACATTATCGCGCATCTGGTCGATGGCAGCGAATTTGATGAATTCAAAGCCCGCTACGGCACAACAATTGTCACAGGCTTTGCCCATATTCACGGTATGCCTGTCGGGATTGTTGCTAATAACGGTGTGCTGTTTAGTGAGAGTGCCTTAAAGGCAACGCACTTTATCGAGCTTTGCAATCAGCGTAATATCCCGCTCGTGTTCTTGCAAAACATCACAGGCTTTATGGTAGGGCAGAAATACGAGAGCGGCGGCATCGCCAAAGATGGTGCCAAAATGGTAACGGCTGTATCCTGCGCGAAAGTACCTAAATTCACAGTCATTATCGGCGGCAGCTTTGGAGCAGGGAATTATGGCATGTGTGGCCGCGCCTTTAACCCGCGCTTTTTATGGATGTGGCCAAATGCGCGTATATCGGTCATGGGCGGTGAACAAGCCGCAGGTGTGATGGCAACCGTTGGTGAAATGAAAGCGCAGCGCGATGGCAAAAAACTTTCCGCCGCCGAGATCGAAAAGATCAAAGCCCCCATCCGCGATAAATACGAAGCCGAAGGCCACCCATATTACGCCTCCGCCCGCCTATGGGATGATGGCATCATAGATCCTGCGGATACGCGCCGCGTTCTAGCACTCGGATTGTCAGCAGCTCTCAATGCCCCGATAGAGGACACCGATTACGGTGTGTTCAGGATGTAGTCGGCTTAACTCCGCTACAGTTTTAAGCAAGCGGCAGAGGGGCCGATGATAGGTTCTGTTTTATCAAGAAGGTAATCTTCGCCAAGTGTATCGATGACCTTTGCAATGCCGCTTTTCCAGATATGGCTTGCGCCGCCGAACAACATACCTTCCCACGTCACGCCCGTGATGTAGTCATTCCAAAAATCTTGAAGCACTTGTTGTGTATCAACACCAGCAGGCGGAGCAACATTATCATCTGTAATAAAGGTCACAACTTCGTTGACGCCATCTAGCGTGCAGGCAGACACCGTAAACTCAGCGGCAACGGCTTGCGATGTAATCAGTGCGCATCCCGCGATACCCGCAGCTTGTGCAAAAAATGATGAGACGGTCTTTGGCATGTTTCAGTTCCCTATTTTTTGTTTTCATATTGAGTTACCGTAACTATAAACACCAAAAAATTCATGTCAATATTTTGTTCTTGTTCTTTAGAGAGATGGGTATACAGTTTTCTGGTCGGATCGCCAAATCATCGCCAGATCGTAGAGGAGTTATATCAATGGCCAAGACCCTTAATCAAAATAGGATGCAATATTCCGCATTAAGCGTTCTTCTCTGCATACTTATTATCGTATTTACAAAGCCGCTAGTGGTTGGCTATGACGAACCGTTTCACGAGTTGATCGAGTATGCGGGGTACTTTTTGATCGCTATTTGTGCCTTGGGGCGTGTGTATAGCTCGGCTTTCTTGGGTGGCTTTAAGAACAAAGATTTGATTACTTATGGCCCGTTTTCGGTTGTAAGAAATCCGTTATATGTGTTCTCGCTCATCGGCGTCTTAGGCGTTTCATTGGTCAGCGGTCATCTTACGATTGTTGTGTTTTTAACGCTGTTTTTTGTGGTGATGTACCATTTCCTTATTCGTAGAGAAGAAGCATTCCTACGCGCAGAATTCGGTGAAAAATATGAGGCATACACCAAGAGCACGCCGCGTCTTATCCCAAAACTATCGCTTTATAACGCCCCTGACGAGATCAAGGTAAAGCCACGCTTTATCGTGAATGCTTGTTGTGATGCGATATGGTGGTTTGTGCCGTTTCCCGTGTTTGAATTCATTGAATACCTTCAAGAAGCAGACGTCCTACCTGTTCTTATGAACTTCTAGTCGGCATCAAGACCTTCTTAATCCATCGACTCCGCACAAGAATAAGGTGGGTTTTGGATGTAATTTGCATTTTACATATTTTTTAGATATGCTCAACATAGTTGTTTTATGTTTACAAAAAGGGAGGCTGTAAATGGACATTATTAGTGATAGAGCCGCTGCTGAAACTTTTGATAAAATGGATGAGGTTTTGGAAAAAACACCGAGAGCGCTTCTCGCTGCAGGTCTGTTGGCTGCATTTGGCAGCGCCGCGGCCGTGAGCGCCACCGCAGCAGTTCAGATGTACCCACATCCAGCCTGTGTTCCTGCTGGCTTAATGGCTGCTTGGACGGGAGCTATAGCTATCGTACCAGTCGCACAGGGCGCATATGACGCTGTGAAAAAAGTGGGGAACGTAATGTTTAACCGCTAACCTTAATAGCAGCTTTAATATCTTCCATCGTCTCTGCACAAGAATAGGGTGGATTAATCACAAACATACCGCTGCCCATCATGCCGCGCTCTGTGCCTGTAAACATCCATTCATCGCGGACGCATTCAAGATTGTAATCGTCAGCAAGCGTTTGCAATCTTTCGCACATTTCATTGTGGCGTCCTGCGCCTAAAATAGGATACCAGATCATAGTCGTGCCGAGCGGCCAACGTTTCAACGCTTCTCTCATACACTTCACCACGGTTTGATACTCTTCTTTGACCTCATAGCTAGGGTCGATCAACATGCCGCCGCGTTTGATGAGGGGCGGGTAGAGTGCTTTGATACCTGCATAACCATCTTCTTTGCGCAGCGTTATATTGCGCGTATGCCCTAAATTCGTTTCAAGACATTCATATTCTTTGGGGTGAAGTTCATAAGCATGTAAGGCGTCATTCGCACGTAACATTTTTGCAGCCAAATACGCTGAACCGGGGTAGGTCACAAGCGTTTCGTGGTTTGCGTTCAGTGTTGCAATTTTGCTGTGATAGAGCTGTAGGATAGGGTGCGCACTCTCCCCGATCGTGCCGAGTAATTTTGAAATGCCCGTTTTATATTCCGCAATTTTTTGTGCCTCAGGCGCGGTTAAATCATATAGGCCGCGCCCGCTATGCGTATCCACCCACATGAACGGCTTGTCTTTGCGGGTCATGTATTCAAGCACAGTGAGCAGCCAAAGGTGCTTTTGCACATCGGCCATGTTTCCTGCGTGATATATGTGTTGATAGCTAAGCATGGATGATATCTATGCTTTTTTGGCGGCAAAGACAAACAAAACCTTTGTCTTTGTGGGAATTTTATCCTATTATATATTTTTGCTTAACAAAAAGGAAAGCAAGCCAAGGCCAGAAAAAAGAACAGAAAGAAGAGAAGCAAAAACAATATGTTAGATTTTAAAAACGATGAAAATTCTAACAAACAAACTGAAGGAAGCGACATATCCGTTTGCGCTTGGCCTCCAAAATGGTAAAAAGAATGATGAGCAATGAAACTGACAGAACTGTAATATTGGGAATTGTTGATGGTGTGGCGCATGTCACGCTGAACAAACCCGAAGTCCATAACGCTTTTGACAGTGCGATGATCGCACGTTTGAGCGAGATTTGGGATGAACTGGCCGTGCATGACGATGTGTATGCTGTTGTGCTTACGGGCAAGGGCAAAAGCTTCTCTGCGGGGGCTGATCTAAACTGGATGAAGCAGGCCGCAAGTTTCACCAAAGAACAAAACAAAGAAGATGCGATGGAGCTCGCCACGATGCTGCATAAGCTTTATAGCCTGCCACAAACAACGATCGCGACGGTCTATGGCGCGGCGATGGGCGGTGGCATGGGGCTTGTGTCGTGCTGTGATGTTGTTATTACCGATATTGCTGCGAAATATGCGCTGTCCGAGGTGAAGCTCGGGCTTATTCCTGCGACGATTGCGCCGTATGTTATTCGCGCCATTGGTGAGCGTCAGGCCAAGCGTTTATTCCAAACGGGGGAGCGTTTTGACGGTCGCCGCGCCTATGAAATAGGGCTCGCGCATGAGTTGGCGGAGCGTCCAGAAGATGTTGAGTATTTGCTTCATCATGTGCTGAAGGAGCTTTCTGCGAACGGCCTACAGGCTATGCAGGCGGCAAAAAAGCTCTGTCTTGATGTTGCGGGGAAAGATATTACACCTGCGCTTTTGGATGATACCGCGACACGCATTGCTGATATCCGCACAGGTGACGAGGCGCAAGAACGACTTGCGGCGTTTTTAACGCGTAAAGACTAACGCAGGCACATCTAAAAATATGCGGCGGGCGTTAGTTAGGTGTGTTGCTTGGTTTTGTTGATAGATCACAAGTGCCATCTTTACAGTCTTGTGCTGTTGCTGCGGCTGTTGCTTCCCGCGCCTTTTTCATTTCTTGCATGAGGATACCTAGTTTTTCGGTGGCATACGCTGCAGCTTCATCCAGATTCATATCAGTTTCTGTTGGTTTTTCTAATGATTTTTCTATCCATTTTAGAAAGTTTTCTTTGCCAGGATCACCAAATTGCACATCAATAACATTTTGATTTCTAAAAAGAAAAACTGTTGGAAGAACTCGAACACCAAGCTTTAATTTTGTTTCTTTGTGTTCAAGGACGTTAATTTTAAAAACACCCAGATCTGGCCTATCATTTGCAATGTCATCAAGCACCGGTGCCATATCCCGACAGGGACCACACGCTGGAGATGAGAAAACAACTATAGCTGGTTGTTCAGATTTCAGAACTTTTTCTTCGAAATTGTCATCGGTAAGGTATTCGACTTGGCTCATTTCCCTGTTTCCCTGTTTCCCTGTTTCCCTGTTTCCCTGTTTTCTTTTAAAAAACACTATCTAACATAGTGTTTTTTAAAATGTCAAATTTCTTGCTAGATTTCTGGAAAGGCGTTAGAGCTTCATTATGAGAAATTTACTTATGTTTTTGCTGCTTCTTTCCGTGTTCCCGTTTGCCGCGCAGGCAAAGGAAGACAAAGACATCCGTGAATGCCGCAAGGTGCTCGAAAAAGAGACTGCGACATATTGGGAGCTCCTGCGCCAGATGGCTGATTTAAGAGCCGCTATCAACGCTGGCTACGAAGGCTGCGTCCAAACCTACCCCGATCAATTCGCCGATGCCGAGGAAAACTACACCTTCTGGAAAGAAAACACCGAAATTGAATATGAGCAATCCTTTGAGGTTGTTGGTGTTCTGAGTGATGCGGTGTTCGAAGCCGAAGATAAGCAATGCGAAGGCAAAGATGTCCTATTGACCGAGCTAAAAGGCAAAAGCCGCGAAGCTATTGATGGGCAGTATGATAAAGCCCACCAACGCCGCCTTAAGGCGCTCGCTGGTGATGGGCTGTCGGGTGGTGAAAACGCGTTTTTGGATTTTGATGAGAATGATAGCTGCAAGCATGTTTTGACAACGCTTGAGAGTTACCGCAAGTACCACGATAGTAAGGAGCAAGCTCGTTTTGCGCTTTATACCTTTGCGACCGAGCATAGCTCATTGGCGAACAAAAAGGATCGCGAAACCAAAAAAGCACTGAAAGCTTTTGATAAGGAACGTAAGACCATCACGTTCTCTGCATTCGGGAATTAGTGCTGTTTACGGTTTTGGTGCGCGTCCGTCGGCTACTCTCATCCCGTTCTCCAATGTCTTTTGGAGCTGTAGCAAATGGCTCGGGATGCATTCATATATAGCCGAAGCATAAATTGTTGTAAGGTCTTGTGGACGCGCATTCTTGGGGCCAATTTCAACGCTATATTCAAAATCACCACTGATCTCAAATTCACGCTTGGCAAAGTTCCGCGCCTGTATCATATCAATAATACTTTTGACTTCGCCAAAATATTCATCATCGATTTGATCGAGGGTGAGTTGAATCGGGTGGCCTAAAATGCCGCCAATGCTTTCGCCGCCGCGAAGAACACATGTTATTTGGCTGTCACGTTCTAGGTCGTATTGTTCGTTTGTTGTCATGTTTATTATCCCTGTTTTATTTTCGATAATATTACACAACGCAATGCAAAACATCAAGTGCTGGTGTTTATTACATTTTAGGTGTTCGGAAGTTCGTAGTGTTCACTAGGCGTTCGACAATAGCGGCACATTTGGTCCATTCGGCACGAATACTTTGTATGTTGTAAGATAGCAATGCGCTATGACCGTGTGTGTTTGACCACAGTTCGGCAAAGGTTTCGCGAGCGCCGAAACCATCGCCCTCCATATGCCGGTTGAAAATTTCATCTAAATTGCCTGTTCTCTCAGGATGTCTTTTTAAGTTTGATAAATCGGCTTGCCACGCACGGAGAAATTCACGTTCGGGATCGGTGCTGAAATATCCTTTATGTCCGCATGATGTACCAAAAACTTTATCGTCAAAAAAATGTCCAGATTCATGGGCTATGGCGGCACCAATTTCAGGATTTTTTCTCCATCTATTTGTTACGGATGATCGATAAAACTCAGAAATAATAATGTGATTATTAGACGAGTTATATAGCATGGGAATGCCATCCCACTTGTCTTCATCAAGATCAGGTCTTAGATCGTAAATTGTTTTGCTGAGCCAAAGCTCAACGGGTGCTTTTCTGATGTATTCAGGGAACGTGGCAAGAGTACTTTGAATGGCTTTCACAAACTTGTCTGAAACATTATCTAATACAAGTATTTTCATATCGCCTATATACCTTATTCTTATGAAAATAGCAAATTTTTGTTATAGATTGAGAGGCTTATTTTGGATAAGCTTCTGCTATGTTTAAAAAAATATTGATAGCAAATAGAGGTGAGATCGCGTGTCGTATAATTGAAACGGCGCGGCGTCTTGGGGTTTTAACGGTTGCGGTTTACTCAGACGCTGATCGTCGTGCGCGGCATGTGCGGATGGCGGATGAAGCGGTGCATATTGGCGGTGCGGCTGCTGCGGATTCATATTTGAAAGCTGATGTGATCCTGCAAGTCGCCAAGGATACAGGCGCGGAAGCTGTTCACCCAGGGTACGGATTCCTCTCCGAAAATACAGATTTTGCCAAGGCGTGCGAAAAAGCAGGCATTAAGTTTATCGGCCCTTCCGCGCAATCGATTGATGCGATGGGATTGAAGGACAAAGCCAAAGACATCATGCGTGATGCCGGTGTTCCTGTTGTTCCGGGGTATCAGGGCGATAATCAGGATGCCGCGTTTTTGCAAAAACAAGCAAATCAGATTGGTTATCCTGTTTTGATTAAAGCTGTCGCAGGTGGCGGCGGTAAAGGGATGCGGCTTGTTGAGGCGGAGAAAGAGTTCGCCGATGCGCTGAAAAGCTGCCAACGCGAGTCTAAAGCTTCGTTCAGCAACGATCACGTTCTGATCGAGAAATACATCACAAAACCGCGCCATGTTGAGGTGCAGGTTTTTGGTGATAGCCACGGCAATGCGGTGCATTTGTATGAGCGTGATTGCTCGCTGCAACGTCGTCACCAAAAAGTGGTTGAGGAAGCACCCGCGCCTGATTTAAAGGCTGATGTGCGGACAAAGCTTGGCGATGCCGCCGTGAAGGCTGTGCAGGCGCTGAAATACGAAAATGCGGGCACGATTGAATTCATTATGGATTCGGTGACTCAAGAGTTTTTCTTCATGGAAATGAATACGCGGCTGCAAGTGGAGCATCCTGTGACAGAAATGATTACAGGACTTGATTTGGTGGAATGGCAATTGCGCGTGGCGGTGGGTGAAAAATTACCGCTGACGCAAAAAGAGATCAAATGC
This sequence comes from Bdellovibrionales bacterium, assembly GCA_037969035.1. GTDB lineage: Bacteria > Pseudomonadota > Alphaproteobacteria > Micavibrionales > Micavibrionaceae > JBBKWU01. The sequence continues at coordinate 38,690 of JBBKWU010000026.1, read as the reverse complement.
GAAGGCCATGCGTTTGAAGTGCGTCTTTATGCCGAAGATCCTGCGAATGAATTTTTGCCGCAAACAGGCCGCGTGGAGCGTTTCTTTAAGGCGGATAATGTGCGCCTTGATACAGCTGTGGATGAAGGTGATAGCGTCACCATCTATTACGACCCGATGATTGCCAAAATCATTGTCCATGGCAAAGATCGCGATGCGGCAGTGACGGCGATGCAACGTGCGCTCGCTGGTTCAGGGATTGCAGGGCTAAACACCAATCAGGAATTTTTGGGCAATATTTTCGCGCATAAAGATTTTATCGCGGCAAAGGTTGATACAGGCTTTATCCCGCGTTTCACTGATGCATTGATGCCTGCGAATTACGGGCAAGCACGGCGCGAAGAATTAGCACTGGCGGCGGCGTGGTTGCTTGGGCGGGGTCATTCTGAGCGTCAGCGAAGAATCTCTGTGATGCCTGAAGATCCTTCAATCGCTGCGCTCATTCAGGATGACATGCGTTGTGATCCGTGGCTTTCAAGCGATCATTTCCGCATGGGACGGCATTTCACCACGACGCTGAATATTATTAGCAAGGGTGAGGCGATTGATTTGAACGTCGCAGCGACCGATCATGGCTATAAAATTATCCACGGCAAGAAACATTTTGCAATTTCCGATATTCGCCGTCAAGGTGCCAAAATCACGGTGCATCTGGATGGCGTGGATGTGATGGGGCAAATTTCTGAAACCTCTGGCACATTGACGGTATTCTGCGGTGGTCGTGTTGTGCCGCTTGTGCTGCCCGGTAAAAGCGGTGCAGAGGAGCAGGGCGGAAACGGGCGTATTGTGACGCCGATGCCCGGCAAAATCATTGATGTTTTGGTCAAACACGGCGATATCGTGAGTAAAGATCAACCGCTCCTCATCATGGAAGCCATGAAAATGGAAATGACTATCCGCGCCGATTGTGATGGCGTGATTGATGAACTCCCCGTGAGCGCAAATGACCAAGTCGCCGATGGCGCGCTGTTGATTGCCATTAAAGGCGAGGACGCGGCTTAATGTCATTGCCCTCTAAAGTTAAAATCTATGAAGTTAGCCCGCGCGATGGCTTGCAGAATGAAGCAAAAATTCTTCCTGCTGCGGTGAAAATTGAGCTTATCGAGCGTTTAGCAAATGCAGGGCTTAACTATATCGAAGCCTCATCCTTTGTGTCGCCAAAATGGGTGCCGCAGATGGGTGATGCGGCCGAAGTGTTTGCAGGGCTAACGTATCAGAATGGCGTGACGTATTCTGCGCTTGTGCCGAATGAGCGCGGTATGGATGGCGCGGTTGAGTGCGGTGTCGAAGAAATTGCGGTGTTCGCCGCCGCGTCTGAAACGTTTAGCCAGAAGAACATTAATTGCAGTATTCAGGAAAGTTTCGGGCGGTTTGCCCCTGTGATACAACGCGCAAAAGATCGCGGTGTGCTTGTGCGTGGTTACGTGTCTTGCGTCGCGGGTTGTCCGTATGAGGGCAATATTGATGAAAGTGCTGTTGTGAGAGTGGCGGCAAAGCTGTTTGATATGGGCTGCTATGAAATATCGCTCGGTGATACCATTGGCGTTGGCACGCCTGAGCAAATTAAGAGCCTTATTAAAGCTGTGAGCGCGCATGTGCCAATTAGTAAAATCGCGCTGCATTGTCATGACACGTACGGGCAAGCGCTGGCTAATATCTATGCGGGGCTGCAAGAGGGCGTTGCTGTGATTGATAGCGCGGTCGGAGGCTTGGGCGGTTGTCCGTATGCCAAGGGCGCGAGCGGAAACGTCGCCACCGAAGACGTGCTTTATATGCTGAACGGTTTAGGCATTGAAACGGGTGTGGATATCAACGCCATTATTGACACAGCATGGTTTATTTCCGATTATCTGGGCATCAAGCCGCATTCAAAAGTGGCGCATACATTAAGGCAGGGAGCATAAAAAATGACAAACGCAGCAGAGAAAATCACAGAACAAACACCCGCGAACGGGACAATGACCAAAGGACAAGGAGCCACGATTATGAGCTATCCTACACTCAATTTTAACCACCCCGAAGAAATCAATATGTTGCGGGAGATGGTTAGTAGCTTTGCGCAGAACGAGATTGCGCCGATTGCAGCCGAGATTGACGAGAAAAACGAATTCCCGCAGGAGATGTGGCAAAAACTGGGTGAGCTTGGTTTGCATGGTTTGACGGTGCCTGAGGAGTTTGGTGGGTCTGGTATGGGGTATCTCGCGCATGTTGTGGCGATGGAAGAAATTAGCCGTGCGTCGGCATCGATTGCGCTCTCATATGGGGCACACTCGAACCTTTGTGTTAACCAGATTAACCGTAACGGCACATTGGCGCAGAAAGAAAAATACCTGCCGAAGCTAATAACGGGTGAGCATGTCGGCGCGCTGGCGATGAGTGAGCCGGGTGCGGGATCAGATGTTGCAGGCAGCATGGCGTGTCGCGCCGATAAGAAAGGCGATCATTACGTTATTAACGGCAACAAAATGTGGATCACGAACGGCCCTGAGGCCAGTACGCTTGTGGTTTACGCTAAAACTGACATGAGCGCAGGCGCAAAAGGCATCACGGCCTTTATCGTTGAGAAGGGCATGAAGGGGTTTAGTACCGCTCAGAAGCTCGATAAACTCGGTATGCGCGGCTCGAACACGTGTGAGCTTGTGTTTGAAAATTGCGAAGTGCCTACCGAGAATATTTTGGGCGAAGAAGGCAAGGGTGTACGTGTCCTTATGAGCGGCCTTGATTACGAGCGTGTTGTGCTCTCAGGCGGTCCTCTCGGCATTATGCAGGCTTGTATGGACATCGTTGTGCCGTACGTACATGAGCGCAAACAGTTCGGACAGCCGATTGGTATGTTCGAGCTGATGCAAGGCAAAATCGCCGATATGTATACATCGCTCTCAAGTCAACGTGCCTATGTTTATGCGGTGGCGCAAGCGTGTGATCGGGGCGAAACAACCCGTAAAGACGCCGCAGGCTGTATTTTAATGAGTGCTGAGGCTGCCACGCAAATGGCACTACAAGCCATCCAAACCTTGGGCGGTAACGGCTACATCAACGAATACCCAACAGGGCGTTTACTGCGTGACGCAAAGCTCTATGAGATCGGCGCAGGCACATCCGAAATCCGCAGAATGTTGATAGGGCGCGAGCTGTTTGAGGAAACGAAGTGACAGAGTTGATAACAGGATATGCTATAGGAAAATTGTTGGATGCCTTTGGTGGGAATTTTAGGGAAAAAGTTATTGAGCGATGGTCAAAGAGAAGGGCCCAGTGTTTTTTTATGTCGTTCTGTCACGAACTAGAACTAGGCATTGAGAGCTCTACTGCTGAAAATATTCAGGTTATGTTGGATATTATTTTCAAGGATGATGAAAAAACCGAGGTGCTATTTGACGCATATCGACAAGTTTGTTTATCTAAATCAAAAAAACTAGGACCTCGAGTCATTGGGATTATAGCTGCCCGCATAATAATAGAAAACAGAATCGCTTCAGATTTTGAAGAAAGCATGTTCTTGGTCGCTGAAGAGCTCTCAGACGATGAACTTTTGGAGTTTGCTAAAAATATTTTAGAGTGGTCCCAAAGGGCGAGCTCTAAGGATAAAGAAATCTGCTATAATTACGGTTGTTTAGAGTATCGTTGGTGGCAAGAGCGCATTGACTCCAATAGTTGGTTTAGAGGTTCGGATGTGTCAATTGCTCCTCTAAATTTCACGGAGGCTATCGGTAAGTGGGCTCTCAAGCTTAAGAATATAGGTGTCCTCGTTGAAGATATTAAGGAACGGCAATGGGATTATGAGGCTGACTGCGAAAGAAAGGTTGATATGCCCGGCACCATTCGAGAAATATCTTGGTATTTGTATATAGACGAAGATTTCAGTCTTCTAGCCGAAATAATTAATTTAGCTAATGAAGTTAATTAATGCGTCATTGCGAGTATAGCGAAGCAATCTAGTGTTTAAGCTTTAGGGTAATTGTTCTGGATTGCCGCGTCGCTTTGCTCCTCGCAATGACGATGGAGCTGTTTCTTTATTGTTTCTTGACGCAATGTCGTGAAAGACATAATGTATGCGCTTATGAGGTTTGAAGGCCTGTTTTGAGGCCGTGAAAAGGGAGAAAGTTCCAATGACAAAAATGACAGAAGCGCAATATGACGAGTTGATTAGCCTATCCGATGAATTTGGTACGGCATTGATGGCTAGATTAGGCGCTAAAGATTCAAGCGAAGCGACAAGATCAATCACGGTCTATATGTCCCGTGCTGAAAAAGTAAAAGCGGCTTTTACAATGTTGATGTGGAATTTGTCGAAGAATGCATCACCTGAAACGCGCGCGAAAAGACATTTAGCGCATAGCGATAGCGTGTTTCCCGCATTAACAAAAACATTTGGGGCAGAAGTACTTGCAGACGCCGTACCGAGTAGAGCCAAAAACGCTGAATTTGTGGATTTCACAAGATCGCTTGGCGCCCGTCATTTGCCAACTCTAATTGAAAAATCTCTATAAAATCTACGTCATTGCGAAGCGGCGATAAGCTGACGCGGTAATTATATTTTAGAGTGGAGCGGCCTGTGAAAATGACGTCTGTGACGGTGTTTGGTCACTTTTGGGCGCATCCTGATTAGCACTAGTAGCGGTTGCCCCATGCGCACTTTTATTAAAAGGAATATGCTCCAATGGTGTTCCATTTTCTAAATAGCGTGTTAATCGGTCTGTCGAGCACACAGTTATTTTAGATAAGTCTGAGAGATAACCATCTTGCCCCGCTGTAAAGGCGGGGGATGGTGAGCACGCATCCCGTGGCAGAATGATTTTATCTTCTAAACCCGCCGCAACGGCATCTTCTATGGTTCTTTGTAAGCAATCGATAACGCTCGTTCCTGTAATGATAATGTTATCGTAACCTCGTGCGACAATATCATCAAAACATAAGGTTTCTGTTACATCTTTGCTGCCAAAAGCACTTTTTGTATCCTTTATAAAAAGAAAATCATCTTGTTGCATACGACTTAAAAGATCTGGGTGCATCCCGCTAATTCCATCACCCAAAGCATCCGCGGCATTCGGCGCGAAAGCCACCCATGCAACATCGCCACTATTATTATTGTGAATAGCATCGACAAGGTCGGCGGTTTTTTGGATGGCTTTAAATGTGTGCTGTAATTCCTCTCCGTATTTCTCTGGATCATAGGAAAGAGCTACATTTTGATAATCAATAACCACAAGTAAATTTTTCATAATATAATTATATGCTTTGTAGGTATTATATTCAAGTTATTGCAGGACGAGGCTCTGTTTACTATGCCGCTAGGCGTTCTTTAAAAACGCTTTCATCAAAGCCCAGAATAATGTCTTTGGCTTTTTTGTTTGTGATGAGCGGACGTTTGATGAGGCTCGGGTTTTTTGTGGCTTGGGCGAGGGCAGAAGTTTCATCCATATTCTCTTTTATCGCGTCATCGAGGTTCCGCCACGTCATGCCGCGGCGGTTTATGACCGTTTCCCATCCATGGGCTGTGAAGGCTTCTTTTAATACGGCCTCGTCTGCGCCTTCTTTTTTATAGTCGTGGAAAGTATAGGTCACGTTGTTTTCATCAAGCCAAACAAAGGCTTTTTTCATCGTGTTGCAATTTTTGATGCCGTAAATATGGATCATTATTTTTACTCCTGTGTTTGTCTGGGGCGTTTAATAGATTATGATAGTCATATCTGAGTTAAAAGGAACACTTCAATGGCAGAAAAGCACGAGCAGGACTTTATAATCTTCGCGAACAAGATTAATGGCGATGGGACAGGCACACCGCTTGTTGGTGATGCAATCTCGAAAGAGATTAAGGCCAATAATCTGGCTTGGGTGCATATGAAGGCTGATCATCCTGATACACGGAAATGGCTTACGCGCGAAGTTGCGTATCTGGATCACATTGTGATTGATGCGTTGCTTGCCGATGAAACGCGTCCGCGCGTGATGGAAGTCGGTGATGGTGTTTTGATGATTTTACGCGGCGTGAATTTGAACGAGGATTCAAGGCCTGAAGACATGGTCTCTATTCGTATTTGGGCTGATAAACACCGTATTATCAGCTTGCGCCGTCGTCAGTTAAAGGCTGTTGTTGATATTAATGAAAAATTACAGGAGGGGCGTGGCCCCAAAAATTCTGGTGACTTTGTTGCTGAAATTTCCGCGCGTCTATTTGAACGTATGTCACCTGTGATGTTAGCGCTTGATGAACGCACTGATAATATCGAAGAACGTGTGATTGATCATCCTGATATAACCGAGAGACAGGAAATTAACGATATCCGTAAGCAAGCCATTACTTTCCGCCGCTATATTGCGCCACAAAAAGATGTGATGGCGCATCTGCGTATGAGTACTTTGTCGTGGTTAACGGATAAGCATAAACGCATGATGCAAGAATCATATGATCGCGTAACGCGCTATGTTGAGGATTTGGATATGATCCGTGAGCGGGCACAAATTGTGAAGGACGAGCTTTCCAACGCGCTGGCTGATCGTTTGAACAAGAACATGTATGTACTGTCCGTGATTGCGGCAGTATTTTTACCGCTCGGCTTTTTAACAGGCTTGTTCGGGATCAATATTGGCGGGATGCCCGGTGTTGATAATCCGCTGGCCTTTACTGTGTTCTCGGCCAGCCTCGTCGCGATTGTCGCGGCGCAGGTCTGGATATTCAAAAAAATGAAATGGTTTTAGGGCGCAGGTGGTTTTGTCTGCGCTTTTGTTGTGCTTGCATCAAGCCGAGCCTTTAAATATTCCGGCGTAATCGGTGTGATGGTCATGGTTTTGTCCGGATGAAGCTCCAAATGATGCGTGAGATGTTTTAGCAAGCTTTCGTCATGGATGATCGCTAACATAGTAGCATCAGGATTTCTGCCTATAAACTGTGTGACAAGCCCATGCGCGGTATCACTTTTAAGTGCTGATGTTGGTTCATCAAAGATGAAAAGAGCGTTGCTTTTCTCTTGTAAAAAAGCGCGTGCAAAAATCATTCTTTGTTGTTCACCGCCAGAAAGTGTCATTCTTTGACCCTGTAATAACCAGCCATCTGTCTTTTCACGAGTGACCTCGGCGAGAGCTTTGGCTGCTTTTTTCGCGGCTCTGTTGGTGAAAAGAACGAGGATTTCTTCTTTGCTAGGGTCTTTTTCCAACTTTTTAGCAACTTGTGCTGTGATGGCGTCAACGACTCGTTCGTGTATGTCGTCATCATAGTGATCTTGCAAAGAGTCGGGCATATCAAAGTGTTTATGAAAGACGGTTCTGAATTTTTTTGCAAAATCCTCTGCACAGCTAAGGCTTACTTTACCTTCCATCTTTCTAAAAATGGCGTCTATATAAGGTTGCGCGATTTTTAGGATTCTTTCTGTCTGCACCGCATTCCAAGGAAGGTGTTCAATGATTCTTTCTAAATCGGCATCCATGAGAGCTTGCTCATATTCTTCATGCGTATATTCATTTTCTTCACTTGGGTAAGCCATTAAACCGGGCAGTGTTGTGGGGGTTTTACGAATTTCTTGTGAGGCACAGAATGATTTTTTGCCTTTTGGCAATGTGACTTCAATGCTGCCGTTACCTGCGCTGTCTAACCCTCCAATAGCGCGAAGGAGTGATGATTTTCCTGATCCGTTAGGTCCCGTTAAGCCAACGCGATAGCCTTGTTTCATGAGAAGGGTAGCGTTTTCGATCAATGATCTATTTTCTAAAGATGTTTCAACCGTTGCATTTGTGAGTTTGATTTCAACTTTGTCACCTTCAATTTCATACAGATGAATGAAATTGAACGGGGCTACAATCGCTTTATCGTTGAATGACACTTTTGAGGTTTCGTTATTCATTTTATTGTCCCTGTTTATACGGATGGCGCAGGTGTCGGCGTTGGTGCCCCACCATTTTGTTTAGCCTCTTGCTCCATGTAATAGCGTCTTTCCAATTCTTCGTAGCGAACCAGAGAAAGTCCATCAACTAACTGTGCTGTACGGTCAAGTCCCGCTTTGAAGTTAGAGTAAGGTACGAGTATATTTTTAGCAAATTCGAAGCAGCCTTCGACTGTTCGGAAAATACCCATGGCTTGGCTCACTTGTCCGAACGTAATAATTCCAGCGAAGTATTGCGGGGCTGCAAGTATGAACGGAACATATGATCCGACGTTACCAAAAATAGAGTTCATCGTTGTTATTTGCATCTTTTTGTTGATTAAGCGTTTATCAATATCAATAACATCGTCGAATTTATCTTCTAAAATAGCTTTTTCTCGTGCCTCGCCTTTTGCCAACATAATTTGTTCTGGTTGAGCATGGACGGATATCAGTGCCGCACGGAAGTGAGCGCGCACTCTCTGTGATGCTCTTTGCAAGCGGGGCAAGTTATGGACGATCGCGCCAAGGGCTCCTGTTGCAACCGTTGCATAAGCTAGTGCTGACCATGTTAGGTAATTGTTGATCGTAACATCTGGCCCACCAAGGAATGCAGGGTTAAAGCTACCCATTGCGGCAAGCATCGGTAAAAACTTGATAAGTTTCAGAGCGTTTTGCATGCCGTCTGTTGTCGTCTCCACTACGAAGTCTGTGATGTTGCTCAGGTTTTCCTGAATTCTTTGGTCAGGGTTATCAATGCCTGTATGAGAAAACTTAACTTTATAAGCCGCTTTGTATTTAAGCCATTCATTGCTGATTTTACCAGTCATCCATGTTTGCCAACGTAGCGCAAGGTGCGCAGCGGTATAAATGGATGGTAAAATATAAAGAAGGAATTTACCGAGCAGCATGGAAAACTCTTTTGGCACGGTGGTTAGTAGATGGGAAACGTTTTTTTCTACACCTGTTGATTGCAGCACATTTTCGGCGAGAAGGTAGTCCATGTCCGCGAGTAAGTTTTTCGCCTGCTCTTCGTTTCCAGTGATATTTATCGTGTCAAAATTAACACTGCCAAACTGTTCTCTTACTTTTTCGATTACGTCTGCTGAGGCGGCTTGAATATCAACGCCGTTCATAACAGCATTTATAATTTCAGTTTGCTGTTCTTCGGGTAGATCGACGTTCGCAACAATAGCTTTTAGCGCTTCAGCATTTTGTCCTGCTGAAAAATGCTCTAGCGATAGATCGCCGAACCGCGCGGCAATTTGGTCTGTGACTTGTGAAATAACAGCAGGGTCAATGCGTACTTTTGCTAGAGAGCTGGCGATATCAAATGAGCTCAAATCGTAAGTCGAATTTTGTATGATGTTTTGTATGAGATCAATTGTAGAGGCGTAAGCATTAAGGTCATAGGCACCTTTTAGCGCGTCAAGCAAGCCTGTTTTGAAAGCTTCTGATGTACCACCAGAGTTCACGTAGAAATCATAAAAGTCCCGTCCCCAGTTACTGAAATCACCCAAAACATCAACGCTTTCTTTCGACGTATAGAGTGTTAGGGCGGCAAGTGTTGCGGCAATGCCAAGCTCTTTCATGCCAGCCTTAGCCCAGTACATGCCCATAACGGTTCTGAAGGAACGCCAAAATCCACGGGATGTTTCAAGCGATGTTGACGCTTGCAGGCGTGCCTTTAGTTTTGGGTCAAGTTTGAATTTATTGAGATCGTCGTCTACAGAGCTGTGTTGGAAGCGCGGGAGCAGGGCGCTATCTTTATTCGGTACAAATACTTTGGCGACATCGACAACCAAGTCAGACCAAAGCAAGGGAGATATAAATTTCCATGCAAGCTCTTTTTTCTGACAATGATGTTTGAAAACGTTTTTTAATGCACGTGCCTTTGGGTATTCGTACATCGGGGAATCATTGTTCCAGCCGCGTTTGGCAATGTCATAGCTAATGTGTTTTCCGATGGTGGCGTTGTAAACTTTTTTGGCAGCATCATCAGGAACCTCAGGGAATTTGTATCCTGTATATTTATATGAGCTTTTCGCGATGTAGTTGTACGGTGCCATGGCCGTGCCGAACAAGCGCGTTAGTAACCCTTTTTTAGGTGTTCTCATGATTATTTCCCTGTAGATTTTTTTATTATTATTATCGGAAAGTAATTATGTTTTTATCTTTTGTCAAACGCAAAAAGAAGAACGGCCTATAATAGGCCGTTCTTGGAATTTATTTGAGTTATTATGTATTTTTAGCGACGGATGTTTAGGCGCTTAATCAAGTCTTGATAGCGGCCTTCGTCTTTTGCTTTGAGGTAATCAAGCAATTTACGACGCTTAGCAACCATGGCGAGTAGGCCACGACGGCTGTGAAAGTCATGTTTGTGATCTTTCATGTGAAGTTCTGTAAGGTTGATGATTCTTTCAGTCAGGATCGCAACCTGTACTTCTGGTGAACCTGTGTCACCTTTGGCTGTTGCGTATTCTTCTACGACCGCTAGTTTGCGTTCTTGTGTAATCGACATCGTCTTCTCCTTTGTTAGAAATTAGACATTTAAAATACGGTGCGGTTTTATTTCTACGCCTTGCACATCGATAAGGGCTACTGGTTTGCCTTTATAAACTGCAAGGGCAATGCCTGTTTCTTTTATATCTATTCCGGCCTTGTGCAAACGTTCTACATCAGGGCGGGATACAAAGGACAGAAATTGACCATTACGTAGCCGCGATGCTTCTTGTTCAGTTAGGGCCAACGCCGGGATGTCGTCTAGCGCGGTCTCAACCGGAAGCAAGGCGGCACTATGGTCCATCTCTTCGAATTTTGCAAGGGAAATCGCACTCTCGCGGGTGAAGGGGCCAACGGCTTCGCGGCATAGTACTTTGATGAAACCAAAACAGCCTAATTCTTGCCCCATATCGCGTGCGAGGGCGCGGATATAGGTGCCTTTGCCGCAGATTACAAGGAAGTCTGTTTCGTCTTCGCGCATGGCGGTGAGGGCAAAGCTTTTGATATAAACTTGGCGGGGCTTGATGTCTGTCGTTAAGCCTTCGCGGGCGCGATTATAGGAGCGCTCTCCATCAACCTTAATGGCGGAGTATTGCGGCGGTGTTTGTGTGATGTCGCCCGTATAGGCCGGCAGCAGGACCTCTATATCGGATTGCGCGGGGCGTTTGTCGGATTGTTCGGTTATCTCACCTTCACGGTCGTCTGTGCTGCGTTGCTCACCCCATTTAACGGTGAAGCTGTAAGTTTTAAGCTCGTCTTGGCAAAAAGGAATGGTTTTTGTGGCTTCTCCAAGCGCAATAGGGAGCACGCCTGAGGCGAGTGGGTCGAGCGTACCTGCGTGTCCTGCTTTTTGTGCGTTGAGGAGCCAGCGCACCTTGCCAACAGCTTGGGTTGAGCCAATGCCTTCGGGTTTGTCCAGATTAATCCATCCGTTGACCGGATCACCGTTTTTGCGTCTGCCCATAGGAGATTTTTACTCTTCGTCGTCGTTATCGGGTGCGGAGGGGATGTTGCGGAGGATCGTTTCGATTTTTTGCGCCTCATCGAAGCTTTTGTCGCGCCTGAATATAATGCGCGGTGTGAATTTCAAATTCGCTTTACGGTTAATGGCATGTTGGAATAGGGCGGCAGCGCCATTTAACGCCTCTAGCATCTCATCAAAATCTTCGCCGCCCAAAGTCATGATGTAGGCGGTGGCATTTTTAAGATCAGGACTGCAACGCACTTCGGAGATTGTAACGCGCATTGCGCCATCAATCAGGCGTTCATCACGGAACGAGCCATCACGCAGCGTTTCCACCAACATGTGGCGGATCTGCTCGCCAACGCGAAGCTGTCTTTGGGATGGTCCTGTACGGGGTGCGTCGTGTTGTCTCATGGGTTAAAGCGCAAATTCTCTGGTTGGAAATATAAAGATTTTTTTCTCATCTTCAACAGTGTTGGCGAGTTCGATGGCTGTTACAGTATTCGCTCCTTTTTTCACCCAATCCATGTATTGTCCTATTTTTTCAATGGACATATTAGAATCTTCGAGAGGAAGGGTAAGGCGGCATGCTTCTGCTAGCATGCTTGGTGTGACAGCATCTTCACCAGTTGTGTTTATTCGCGACATAATGTAATTAAAGCTCTCGATAAGCATATTTCATCCATTTCTTAAATTTTCGACATAAACCTAACATAGAATATTAGGTTTATGCAAAATAAATAAAACTGTTTCTATTCAACAGTACGGATTTCTTCGATGATTTCGAAACATTCAATGATATCGCCTTCTTTGATATCTTCGTAGTTTTCAAACGCCATACCACATTCCATGCTTTCTTTGACTTCTTTGACTTCGTCTTTGTGGCGTTTCAGGGTTTTCAGCGTACCGCCATCATGGATAACAACATCATCACGAAGCAAGCGCACTTTGGAGCCACGTTTAACCGTGCCGCCTGTGACCATACAGCCAGCAACGTTACCAACCTTGGTAATGCGGAAGACTTGGTCAATTCTGGCTTGGCCGAGATATTCTTCGCGCAAGATCGGTGCGAGCATACCACTAAGCAACAATTTAGCATCGTCGATGACGTTATAGATCACGTTATAGTAGCGGAAATCAACGCCTTCACGTTCGGCCATTTCACGCGCTTGAGGGTTGGCGCGAACGTTAAAGCCAACAATCATCGCGTTTGATGCCCGCGCAAGCGCAACATCTGACTCTGTGATACCACCAGCACCAGAGTGCAGGATGCGGATATGCGTATCAGGGTTTTCTTCTTCGATCTTGCGGAGAGAGCCAATGATGGCCTCAACAGAGCCGTGAACATCGCCTTTAATGATAAGCTCAAGATGCTGTTTGCTTTCGTTCTGTGCATGCGCCAGAAGCTCTTCAAAGCTGCTACCAGCTTTTACTGATTTTGCGCTGATCATTTCGCGGCGTTTACGGTCACGATATTCCGCAATTTCGCGGGCGCGATCTTCTTTTTCAAGCACAACCAGACGGTCACCTGATTCAGGAACACCGTTCAAGCCTAAAACCTCGACAGGTTTACCAGGTTCTGCTTCTGTAACATTTTGGCCTTTATCGTCGATCATCGCACGAACACGACCATATTCAGAACCAACAACAAAGATATCGCCGATTTTCAACGTGCCGCGTGCAATAAGGATAGTGGCAACACTGCCTCGACCTGGCTCAAGCTTGGCTTCAACAACAGTACCAATGGCACTACGGTTAGGGTTTACTTTTAACTCAAGCACTTCAGCTTGCAGCATAATAGCTTCTTCCAAACCATCGAGATTAGTGCGCTGTTTTGCGGAAACTTCAACACACATGACATCGCCACCCATATCTTCGGGTAGGACTTCATATTGTAGAAGTGAGTTTTTGACTTTTTTGACGTCTGCATCAGGCAAGTCAACTTTGTTGATCGCCACAATCATTGGAACATTCGCCGCTTTCGCGTGGTTAATGGCCTCGATTGTTTGCGGCATAATGCCGTCATTCGCAGCAACAACCAAAACAACGATGTCTGTGACGTTTGCACCACGAGAGCGCATTTCGGTAAAGGCTTCGTGACCTGGTGTGTCAAGGAACGTGATACGGGCACCAGCTTCGGTTAGAACCTGATAGGCACCAATATGCTGTGTAATGCCACCAGCTTCACCAGAAACAACATCTGTTGTGCGCAGGGCGTCCAAAAGCGATGTTTTACCATGGTCAACGTGTCCCATGATGGTCACGATCGGCGGGCGAGATACTTTCAACGCATCATCGTCATCTTCGTCTTCGAGACCAAGTTCGATATCGCCTTCGGTTACGCGTCTTATTTTATGACCGAATTCTTCAACGATGAGTTCGGCAGTATCGGCGTCAATGCTTTGCGTTACAGTCGCCATAACGCCCAAGTTCATAAGAGCTTTGACGAGGTCGCCGCCGCGCTCTGCCATACGGTTGGCAAGCTCTTGAACGGTGATGGCTTCTGGTACGATGATTTCGCGGACTTGTTTTTTGTCTTCGCCACCGCTCATAGCAGCCAAGCGCGCTTTTTCACGGGCGCGACGTTGTGCAGCAAGTGATGGGCCCCGCTCACGTTCGTAATCTTCGTTCAAAACCTGCGTCACTGTGATTTTACCACCACGGCGGCGATTGTCAGGGGAGCGGTTAGGGCGGCGCTGTTGCTGCTGCTTTTTCATGCGCTCGCGGTAGCTTTCCTCTTCCTTCTGATCTTCTTCATGGAACACTTTTTTGTGTTTCGTGACAGCGTCAGGATCGGTCGGCAGGGCAGCGGCTTGTTGATCCGCTATTTTGTTTTTTTGATCTTCTTTTTCGCGGCGTTCGGCTTCTTGTGCTTCGCGCTCTTGGTCAAGTTCCGCGCGGCGATCTACTACTTTAGGGCCTAGAGAGTGTGAAACGCGATCTTCGGGCTTTTCTTTTTCTGCTTGTGTGGCGAGTTCTAAAGCGCGTGCGCGAGATTCACGCTCTTCGTCTGTTAGCTTTAAATCACCAGCAGTATTGAGGGGTTTTTGGTCTGCAGGGGCTGTTCTTTTCCGACGGACTTCTACGGCAACCGATTTTCCGCCACGATTGGCAGGGGACGTGGAGCGTGTAGCAGGGCCGCTGCTAGTTGCTCCGCCGCCAAGACTTAGCGTGCCACCAAGGCTGAGTGTGCTTTTTTTCTCATCCTTGGTTTCATTTTCGTCTTTGGTTTCGTTTTCTTTGTCTTGTGTTTTCGTCATGAAGACTCTTTCTACTATTTTTTAACCAGTGTTCTACGGTACATATTTGTAACAGATTAACCATTGCTGGCAACATCCAGTTTTTCTTCTACTGCGGTTTCTGTGGCAGTTTCGTCTGCGTTTTCAGCAGTTTCACTGTCTTTGAACCATCCCAAAGCCTCACGTGCTTTCATGATAAGCTCTTCTGCTGCTTTGCTCTTTGGTGAAATATCACCAAGCAATTCAACAAGCTCGTCTGTTGCAAGGTCTGCAAAGTCATCGAGGCTTTTCACATCATTTTCACCGAGTTTGATAATGATTTCGGAGCTAAGGCCTTCAAAAGCAACCAAATCGTCTTTGATTTTCAATTCTTTTTGCTTTTCTTTCAGTTTCGCATCCAGCGCATCAAGCCAAACATTCGCACGGCTGAGCAGTTCTTGTGAAATGGCGTCTTCGAAACCTTCGATTTGGTTCATTTCTTCCAAAGGCGTATCGGCAACTTCTTCGATGCTTGTGAAGCCTTCGGTTACCAAAAGCTGTGCAATCATTTCATCAACGTCCAACGCTTGGATAAATAGGCCAGAACGACGCTCAAACTCTTCAGCGCGACGGTTAGACTCTTCTTCCTCGGTCATGATGTCAACATCCCAACCTGACAAGATAGATGCCAAACGTACGTTTTGACCGCGACGACCAATGGCGAGGCTGAGGTGTTCTTCGGGAACAACAACTTCCATGCGTTTTTTGCTCTCATCGAGAACAACTTTAGAAACTTCCGCAGGGGAAAGGGCGCTTACCGTAAATGTGGCAACGTCGTCAACCCAAGGAATAATGTCGATTTTTTCACCTTGAAGCTCGTTCACAACGGCCTGAACGCGACTACCACGCATACCAACACACGCACCAACAGGGTCGATTGAGCTATCACGTGATGTCACGGCGATTTTTGCACGGCTTCCTGGGTCACGGGCAACAGCGTGAATTTCAATTACACCGTCGTAAATCTCAGGAACTTCTTGTTTAAATAATGCCGCCATGAATTCAGGGCGTGTACGGGACAAGAAGATTTGTGGACCACGAATTTCGCGACGTACGTCATATATAATGGCACGTACGCGGTCACCGTTTTTAAGGTGTTCGCGGGGCAGGGACTCATCACGGCGCAAAACAGCTTCGGCTTTACCGCCGATATCGATAGTCGCGTTACCGTATTCAACGCGCTTGATAACGCCGTTGATAACTTCGCCAATGCGGTGTTGGAATTCTTCAAACTGACGCTCGCGCTCGGCATCACGTACTTTTTGTACGATAACCTGTTTCGCGGTTTGTGCAGCAATACGGCCAAAATCAAGCGGAGGAAGATCATCAACGATAAATTCACCAACTTCGGCATCTTTTTTGATGCGCTTGGCTTCATCCAGCGTCAATTGCATGTTTTCTTCTTCGGGATCAATTTCTTCTACAACTTCGCGGTAGCGGCGTAGGTCAATGGCACCTGTTTTGCGGTTGATCTCGGCACGGATATCGTGGTCAAAGCCGTATTTAGAACGACCAGCTTTCTGGATGGCTTCTTCTAACGCTTCCAGAACGATTTCTTTGTCGATATTTTTTTCTCTTGCTACTGCATCCGCAACTTGTAAAAGTTCCATTGTTTTCTTCCTCTTATATGGTTTTCTTAATGTTATTCTTCAGTTTTTTGTTTTGCCGCTTTTATAAGATCATCCGTTAAAACCAGTTTTGCTTTATGCACGGATTGGAAGGGAAAAGCAACCTCTCCCTGATCTGTATTTAAAACGATCTCATCGTTTTCTATGCCGACGATAACACCACGAAAACGCTTCTGTCCGTCGATTGGTGGTTCAATTTCTACCTTGGCTTCACGCCCTTTGTAATGCACGTAATCTTCGAGCGAGCGCAACGGGCGATCAATGCCAGGGGAGCTTAGCTCTAACCTGTAACGACCAGCGATAGGGTCTTCAACGTCAAGTATCGTTGAAATCTCGCGGCTCAGCGTAGTGCATTCTGAAAGGTTCAGGTTCTTTGTCTCTGGATTTTCCGCCATAATCTGCAGAATATCGCTGTTTAGGCTCACAGAAAACAGGGAGAAGCCGAGATTCTGCACCACAGGTTCTATAATATCGGCAATTTTTTGTTCTATCGGGCTTAGTCTCATATCTCTAAAAATCTCTATCCTGTTGAATCGGCAACAAAAAAGGCGAGTCTTTCTATGGACTCACCCGTTATCAAACTCAGGTTTTGAGGCAATATATGGTGTTTTAACGGCTATGGCAAGTTTTTTCTGTTAAAAAGTAGGTATACCATCTTGCCAGCGCCTTTGGCTTTCTTCACTTCATAACGTGTTGTTATCCAGTCTTCGGGCGCGTTGCGCCAATCATCGGCGGTTTTGGCTTGCCATTCAAAGGCAGGCTCATTCATGGTTTCTGTGACCATCCATTCTGCAAGATATGGTACATCCGTGGACATGATGAGCTGCCCTCCAGGTTTAAGAACCCGTGCAAATTGCACAAGGCTCTCAGCGCGCACAATGCGGCGTTTGTGGTGTCGTAGTTTATGCCACGGATCAGGATTTAGGATGTATATGCCATCAAGCGAGTGGTCAGCGAGCGCTTCAACCGCAAGCATCGCATCATCCATGATAACGCGTAGGTTGTGGTGCGGATCATTTTCGATGTCCAGAAAGAACGCTGACATGCCATTCACAAACGGTTCAGCACCAATATAGCCATTGTCGGGGTGGCGACGCATAAGCGCGGATAAATGCTCACCATTGCCAAAACCAATTTCCATCCAAAATTCTTTGACGGGTTTATCAAATAAATTTTTAGCGGTGATCTGCCCTTTGCGATTTAGCATCTCATCACTCATTTTGAGAGTGGGGAGCAGTTTCGCGAGAACATCCTGGCGCAACGCACTAAGCGGACGCCCCTGGCGGCGTCCGAATACACGTTTTTCTTGAATATCGTTGGGGGTTTTACCCAATTTCTTTACGCAGGGCTTCGACGAGGTTTGTTTGTTCCCATGAGAAACCGCCATCTGTTTCTGGTGTGCGGCCAAAGTGACCGTATTTGGCGGTACGGGCATAAATTGGTTTGCGTAGATTTAGGTGCGTACGGATGCCGCGTGGGCTCATATCGAACACTTTGTTTAGCGCGCTCGCGATAACGGCCTCAGGCACGTTTCCTGTGCCGTGGGTGTCGATGTAAACGGAGAGTGGCTTACTGACGCCGATGGCGTAGGAGAGCTGGATTGTGCATTTATCGGCATATCCTGCGGCAACCACGTTTTTCGCGGCGTAGCGTGCGGCATAAGCAGCAGAGCGATCAACCTTGCTCGGGTCTTTACCAGAGAATGCACCACCACCATGTGGGCAAGCGCCGCCATAAGTGTCGACAATGATTTTACGGCCTGTTAAGCCAGAATCACCAACAGGACCACCAATAACAAAACGGCCTGTCGGGTTCACGTATAGCTCGTCTTCAGGGCACATCCAGCCTTCAGGCAGGACGCGTTCAATGTAAGGGCGTACAAGAGCGCGGACTTCGGCAGTGCTTAGGCTTTCATCATGCTGGGTTGAAACAACAACAGATGTTGCACGCACAGGCATGCCGTCGCGGTATTCTAATGAAACTTGTGATTTTGAGTCAGGACCTAAGAGAGCAAGTGGGCCTTTGTGGCGCGCATCGGCAAGGTCGTGCAGGATGCGGTGTGAATATTGAATCGCGGCAGGCATAAGCTCGTCCGTCTCGCGGCAAGCATAACCGAACATAATGCCTTGGTCGCCTGCGCCTTCGTCTTTGTTTTTGCCAGCATCAACGCCCATGGCGATATCTGGAGATTGTTGGTGCGCTTGAATGTCAACGCGCATAGTTTTCCAGTTAAAGCCTTCTTGCTCGTAACCGATGTTTTTCACAACATTGCGGGCGACTTCCTCGATCTTGTCTTTTGTGATGCTGTCAGGGCCACGTGTTTCGCCAAAAACCCCTAAGTAATCTTTTGTAACAACACATTCAATCGCTGTGCGGCAATCGTTATCGGCAGCCATATAGAGGTCGACCAGCGCATCGGAAACTTGATCGCATATTTTGTCAGGGTGACCTTCGGAAACGGATTCGCTTGTAAATACATAGTCTTTTATGGCGCTGTTTTTTGTCATTGTTTTGTTTTCATTCTCTGTTTTTAGCAAGGCGGTCATGTCCATTTCCTCATGTTTGGGTCATTTATGTGCGAATATGTGCGAAAAGGTTAGCCCTAAATATCGTAGGCTGCAAGACCTTTAGTCTTCGCGCATATTTTCTGCAAAAGTTTTTATAATATTGAATAGGTCGCGACGTTTTTGCGGGTTGTCGATTGAATAATATTCGCGCAGTAAGTCATAGGTTTCTTTGGATGATATTTTGTCTTCGCCCAGATTGCTTTCAAAGGCATCTTGGTCGTTATCAGACAAGCCGTTATTCTGTTGGTTTCCTGCCTCATCCATGCCTTGATAAAAATAATTTACAGGCACACCGAGGGCTTTGGAAAAATCAAACAGTTTGCTGGCGCTAACACGGTTTGCGGCGCGCTCGTATTTTTGAATTTGTTGGAAGGTTAGCCCGATTTCTTCGGCCAGTTTTTCCTGACTAAGCCCGATCATGCAGCGGCGCATTTTGATGCGTTTACCGACATTAACATCCACAGGATGAGGAACGCCAGAGCCACGGCTATAGGTTTTCTTTTTTACGGTGGAGGCGGCTTTTTTTTCCATTTAAAATTAGTCCTGCAAAGTCAGAATAAAGCGGTTATTTAAAAACAACCATAGGATGTAATTGTGGTTCGTGCAAGATTAAGAATCACTGTTTTTTCTTTTTACACAAAAAGCATAAAAGGCCGCAGCCCATAAGCAATGCAAGGAATATAAGATTTCCAAAATGCGAATATAAGGTGCGGTTTGCGATGGCGGATGGGAGTGGTGCTTCAATGATGCCGCGTGTATTCAGCGGTAGTGATTCAAAAACTTGTCCGTAGGAATCTATCACTGCGGAAATGCCCGTGTTTGCGGAACGAACGACGGGCACACCTTCTTCGGTGGCGCGGAAGCGTGAGATAACAAGGTGTTGATAGGGGCCTGTGCTGTCGCCATACCAGCCATCATTTGTGACGTTGACGATCCATTCAGGGGCGGATGCGTCGGCATTTTTAACATGCCCAGGGAACAGAATTTCGTAGCAGATCAGCGGGCTAAACGGCGGTAGTCCGTCGTCGCTTAACGTTGTGGGGCCTGCGCCAGCTTGGAAGCCTGTGAAGCTTGTGATCGGGGTGAGGGGGATCCATTTTTGGAACGGTATATATTCACCAAACGGGACGAGGTGCGATTTATAATAAATGTCGCGCTCTACCATATTGTGATCGAAAACGGCGAGGCTGTTGTGGTAGTTGTTGCTGCCGTCTGCTTGTGGCTCACGGTTTAAGAATCCTGTTAGCAAAAAGCCATTTTCGGGCATCGCTTTTTTTAGCAAATTTTTATAATCATCGCGGTCTATCATATCGGATCGTGTCGCGGTTTCCGGCCAGATGATAAGGGTTTTTGTCTCGGGTGTGGTTTGTTCCTCAGATTTCGTCAGAGAGAGCAATATATCGAAGTTCTCGTTTATTTTGTCGTTGTGCCATTTGTCTTGTTGCGCGATGTTTGGCTGCACAACGCGTAGGGCGATGTTTTCTTGTGGCACATCTGTCGCCTGTGAAAGCCTTGCTGCGCCAAAGCCATAGGCCAGTACAAAGCTTAGTAAATAGAGCGTCAGTACAATGTCTGATTGTTTTTTATTGTTGCAGAGAATGAGAAAACCAATCGTGCTGCACCAAAACAAAGTGATAAGCGTTAGGCTATATGCGCCACCCAACGATAAGAGTTGCATAATGGGGAGGTGATCGCCCCAGATGTAGCCGTATAAATTCCACGGGAAGCCTGTGAGTATTGTACCGCGCAGATATTCAGCGAGGGCAAAGGCGGTGATAAAAAAGATAAGCCCGCTCGGGCGTTCTAGTGCCGCAAAGCGCGCAACCATATAAGTCGCAGCAGCCGTAAAAAATGCGAGGAGTGCTGGTAGCCCTGCAACAGCCAACGGCCACGCCCATGCATAATCATTGCCTTCAACGAGCAGCGCATTACCAATCCAGTAAAGCCCAACCGTGGAATAACCAAAACCAAACAGCCAGCCTGCTAAAATCGAGGCGCGAGGGGTAAATGATGTCAGTAAAATGTAAAAAATGCCAAATCCTGCAAACGCGCCAAATACAAAGTAAGTCGGTGGTAGCGCACAAGCGATTGCCATGCCGCAGAGTAGGCACAAGAATAGGCGCAGTAAAAACG
The DNA here is from genome assembly GCA_037969035.1 of Bdellovibrionales bacterium. Classification (GTDB taxonomy): domain Bacteria; phylum Pseudomonadota; class Alphaproteobacteria; order Micavibrionales; family Micavibrionaceae; genus JBBKWU01. Next base: position 17,726 of record JBBKWU010000026.1, on the reverse strand, counting down.
GCGCGGCTTTAACTTTGTCAGTGAGACTTTGCATTGATATTGATGAAGCAACCATAATAGGTGCTTATATATCGTTGCTTTGTTCGCGCAAAGGAATATTTTTGATTTTCACGCGGTTCACACGGCGCGGATCGGCATCAATGACCTTGAACACCATGCCCGATGAATCGTGAGATAAAATCTCACCACGCGCAGGAACGCGCCCCGCCATCGAGAACACAAGGCCGCCGATTGTATCGACTTCTTCGCGTTCTTCTTCGGTGAGCATAGGGCCGTATTTTTCTTCGAATTCTTCAAGATCAACACGACCGTCAATCAAAACACTACCGTCGGCTTCGTCGATCATTTGCGGATTTTCGTCAATGTCGTGTTCATCGTCGATCTCGCCGATAATGGCTTCGATTACGTCGCCAACAGTCACAAGGCCGTCAATACCGCCAAATTCATCAACAACCATCGCCATGTGCTTTTTCATTTTTTTCATCATCAGCATCAGGTCAAGAACCTGCATAGAGGGTGAAATCACAGGGACATCACGCAGAAGCTCATCTATTTTGATGTTCTTGCCTTGTGAGAGGTGAGAGAGAATGTCTTTGATATGGATCGTTCCAGCAACGTCGTCCAGCGTTTCGCGATAAACGGGCAGGCGGCTATATTGTTTGGATGAGAGCAAGGAGAGCAAATCACTTTGCGACGTACCAATATCAATCGCGATAATATCCGCGCGCGGAATCATAACATCCACAACGGTTAAGTCGCGTAATTTCAAAACATTAGAAATCAGCGTGCGTTCATGCATGGAGACTTCGGTTTGTTCGCCGTTTTCATTGATTTCGATATATTCTTCGATGGCTTCACGAAGTGTAGTGTCGTGCTTGCCTTTGAAAAGACCTTGGATGCGTCCGACTAAACCGCTTTGCTTGGAGCGGTTTCCGTTGTTTCCATTGCCGTTTCCGCTGCCATTTGTGTGGCCGTTCGTGTCACGGGCGGTGACATTGCTTTGGGTATTATTGTCAGTATTATCCGTCGATGTTTGCCCGATATTTTCATCGGGCTTCATACTTGAGGGGTCGTCCTGATCTGGTGTTGTATTCATTTTTAACATTTCCGTTGCACTATGCCATAAATAATCCATTAAAGGTAAGGATTTTCTACGCCTATTTCTCCTAAAATTTCAATTTCTTTTGCTTCCATGATTTCAGCGTCGTCATCTTCTATATGATCATAGCCAAGAAGATGCAAAAAGCCATGTAAAACCATGTGTGTATAATGATCTTCAAAGCTTTTATTTTGTTCTTTCGCTTCACGCTCAATTGTTTCATAAGCAACCACAATATCGCCAAGCGGGTATTCAGCCATTTCGTCGAGTACGCTGCCCTCAAACTCAAATGATAAAACATTTGTTGGTTTGTTTTGGTTCCTGAATTCTTTGTTTAAGAGCTGGATTGCTTCGTCACTAACGAGGGCAACGCTTAGCTCAACACGTTTTTGTTGGGCGGCGTCTGGCAGTTCTGCGCGGTAGAGTGCTTCGCTCACGATGCGTTCGACGATGGCGTGCACATTAAATGCGGCATCTTCCCATGGCTGATGAAGGATAGAAATGTCTATATCCGGTTTGTTGGCTGGTTTTTGTTGTTGGAAAGCAGAGCTATTTGTCATTATCTTCATAGGCTTTCACGATTTTAATAACAAGATCGCTACGGACCACATCTTTATGGGTGAAGGTGGTGATGCCGATATCTTCGACATCAGTCAGAATACTTAATGCTTCGACAAGGCCAGATTTCTCATGTGTCGGTAAATCGACTTGGCTCGGATCGCCTGTCACAACGGCGTGAGAGTTCTCACCGATACGAGTTAGGAACATTTTCATTTGATTGCGGGTGGCATTTTGTCCTTCATCGAGAATGATAAAGGCGTTGCTGAGTGTACGTCCGCGCATAAAAGCAAGCGGTGCAATTTCGACTTCGTCGGTTGCCATCAGTTTTTGTAGCTTTTCAGGTGCCATTGTATCTTGGAGTGCGTCATAAAGTGGGCGCATGAACGGATCCATCTTTTCTTTCATCTCACCCGGTAAAAAGCCAATACGCTCGCCAGCCTCAATCGCAGGGCGTGTCAGGATAATGCGTTCGACAACATTATGTTCGAGCATTTCCACAGCGCGTGCGATCGCCAGATATGTTTTACCCGTACCTGCAGGGCCTACACCAAACACAAGCTTGTTCTTTTTCATGGCTTGTATATAGGAGGCCTGCATCGGCGTGCGCGCTAAAATTCTGTGGCGTTTTTTGGTTGAGATAAATGTTTCTGACCCTGATTGGGTGGCGTTGGCAGCTTCGCCAGTCTTTATCTGGTTGTCATGCTCCTCAAGGAAGCGCAGGGCTGTGTCAACGGTATGTGAGTCAACAGCCTCGCCATGTTGTAATTTATACCACAAGGCTTCGAGGATTTTTTTGGCTTTTGCGATGGCTGTGTCTTTACCGTTGGTAATGGCAATCTCGTTGCCACGACTACTAAGTGTGACATTAAGTGCTTTTTCAATGTGACGTAGATGCGCGTTTTGCTCGCCATATAGCGAGGGGATCAAACGATTGTCTTCGAAAACAATATGCTCTTGTGCGGCTTTTTTAGTTATGAGCGGCCTCTTTGTGTAGTCATGTTTTTATTATCTCATGAATCAGGCGGACTTTACAATCATTTCCGTCGTGTCGATTTCACCTTTTACAGCGTTCGGGCTTGCGTCTGTGATTTTCACGTTCACGGTGTGGCCGTAAAGGCGTTCATTTGCTTGAACGCAGAGGGATTGGTTATACGGTGTGCGGCCTAATAACTGATGCTCTTCTTTGCCTTTGCGGTCAAATAAAACAGGTAGGGTTGTGCCCACAGTGTTCAGATTGAACTGATATTGCTGTTCGTTGAGCAAATCTTGCAGCGTTTTTAAGCGCGTTGTTTTGATATGCTCAGGCACTAAATTCTGCATATTGGCGGCAGGAGTCCCCGGGCGCGGTGAATATTTGAACGAATAGGCGCAGGAATAATTGATGTCGCGCACAAGCTGCATCGTGTCTTCAAAGTCCTGATCTGTTTCACCAGGGAAGCCGATAATGAAATCAGACGCTAGTGCAATATCAGGGCGGCCTTTGCGCACATAGTTGATTGTTTCGTGGTAGACATCGATTTCATGCTTGCGGTTCATGGCTTTGAGAATTTTGTTCGAGCCACTTTGAACGGGCAAATGCATGTAGGGCATAAGCTCTGGGATGTCACGGTGCGCGTCCAGCAAGTCTTTTTCCATGTCGCGCGGGTGTGATGTGGTGTAACGAAGGCGCTCAACACCATCAATCTTCGCAAGCTCTTCGATTAGGCGTGCAAGGCTCCAGATTTTACCATCAGGCCCTTCGCCGTGATAGGCGTTGACGTTCTGGCCGAGCAGGGTGATTTCGCGCGTTCCAAGATCAACCAATCTCTTAGTTTCTTCTTTTAATCCATTGATATCTCGTGAATATTCAGCACCACGTGTGTACGGCACAACGCAGAATGTGCAGAATTTATCGCAGCCTTCCTGAATAGCTAAATTAGCGGTAACGCCTTGTGAGTTGGTTTCTTCGGGCAGTAGGTCGAATTTGGATTCAACGGGGAAATCGGTGTTCACAACGCGTTCGCCTGTGACCTTTATCATCATTTGCGGCAGCTCGTGATAGGCTTGGGAGCCAAACACCATGTCCACGCTTTTGTCGCGCTGCATGATGAATTCACCTTCGGCTTGGGCGACACAGCCTGCGACAGCCATAATCATCTTGCCGCCAGCGGCTTCTTTTTTATGTTTGTGTTTGCGAAGACGACCAAGCTCGGAAAAAACTTTGTCGGTGGCTTTTTCGCGGATGTGGCAGGTGTTTAAGATGATCATATCCGCATCTTCTGGCTCATCAACGGTATGATAGCCAAGCGGTTTGAGGATGTCGGCCATACGATGACTGTCATAGACATTCATCTGGCATCCCCAAGTTTTGATATACAGTTTTTTCTTTGTGTCGGTCATATTTGCTTGCGTCATTTTTATTGGTGCGTTAAACCACACTTATCCGCCATAAATCAAGCGAATTCCGTAAGAAAGCGAATATTGAGTATGCACTTTAAACCATTCGGAAAATTATTACTGACAACGATTGTTGCTGTTTTGTTTACAGCGACAACGGCGCATGCAGCAGCTTGTTATAACAAGAGCGAGGCAGAGGCCGAGCAGGGTATCCGTATTCATAGCGAGCTTATGGTGATTGGGCTGAACTGTCAGCATATGCAGTTTGGTGATGGTACGAATCTTTATGTGAAATATCGTGATTTCACCACAAAGAATGCCGATCTTTTTGCTGACTATGAAAGCAAGCTTATGAAGTATTTTGAACGCACGGGGGCGGCTAACCCTGAGGCGAAGCTCAATACAATGCGCACATCCTTTGCCAATAAGATTTCATTGGATTCTGCGGAAATGAAGCCTCATAACTTTTGTAACCGTTATGCGCGCCGTATTTTTGAAGTGGATCGTATGAGCCTTGCCGAATTACGGGGCTGGGCGTCAACTATTCATGAAAGCCATCCGCTTTCTCATCCTGTCTGTGAACAATAGTTAGATCGCTCTTGTTTGTCTGACGTAGTCTTCCTATTCTAAGCCTGATAAATAAATTTCAGGGAGAATAGCTGATGGGTATCGATACAATTATAAATGACGGGTTTGGTAAAGTTTCCGAATTTGCAACAGGTGTAATTTTTTACAGCGTTGATTTGGGGCTTGTGAGTAGTACAGGCAATCCCGTCATGCTGCCGTTGATTTTGCTGTGGTTGGCGCTCGCGTCTGTTTTCTTCACAATTTATCTGGGTTTTATCAATTTCCGTTATTTTGGTCATGCGATCGCTGTGTTGCGCGGTAAGCACGATGATCCTAATTCCGAAGGTCAGATTAACCGTTTCCAAGCATTGGCAACTTCGCTTTCGGGGACTGTTGGTCTTGGTAATATTGCCGGTGTTGCGGTGGCTGTTTCTGTTGGTGGGCCGGGGGCTGTTTTTTGGATGGTTCTTATGGGCTTTTTGGGGATGTCGACAAAATTTGTCGAGGTGACGCTTGGTGTTAAGTATCGCGCTCATGCTGATAAAGAACACCCAGAGGTGCTTTCAGGCGGCCCGATGTATTACATTAAAGCTGCATTTGATAAGCGCAACATGTCCAAGCTTGGCGCTATAATGGCGGCTATGTTCGCGATTTTCTGTGTTGGTGGTGCTATTGGTGGCGGTAATATGTTTCAGGCCAATCAGGCCTTTAACCAGTTTGTAATTATGACGGGTGGTTTTGAAGGTGTTGACCCGAGCTGGTGGGCTGATAAAGGCTGGTTGTTTGGTGTGATGCTTGCGTTTTTGGTGGGGCTTGTGATTATCGGCGGGCTTAAATCTATTGCGCGTGTGACATCGAAGCTCGTGCCTTTGATGGGCGGCATATATCTTTTGACAGGTCTTATCGTTATTGCCATGCATTACCAAAATATTGGCGGCGCGCTACAGATTATCTTTATTGATGCGTTCTCGCTCAAGGCGGGCTTTGGTGGACTTCTTGGTGGGCTTTTGGTCGGGGTGCAACGCGCGTCATTCTCGAACGAAGCGGGCCTTGGTTCGGCGGCAATTGTTCATGCGACAGCCAAAACGAACAAGCCTATTTCACAGGGCTTTGTTGGGATGCTTGGGCCGTTTATTGATACGGTTATCATCTGTCTTGTGACGGCTCTTGTGATTGTTGTGACGGGGGTTTACACCGAAGGAAACGGCGTGGAAGGCGTTATGCTGACCTCACGCGCGATGGCAAGTGGTTCGCACTACTTTACCTATGTTTTGGGTGTGACGGTGTTCTTGTTTGCTTATTCAACCCTGATTACGTGGTCGTATTACGGCATGAAAGCTCTCGGTTATTTGGTTGGTGAGCATGACAGGGTCAATTTAGTATTTAAGCTCTTATTCTGCTGTTTTGTTGTGGTTGGCTGTTCATCGGAATTGGAGAATGTTATTTCGTTCTCGGACGCGATGCTGTTCTCAATGGGTATCCCAAATCTTATTGCTCTTTATATGTTTGCGCCCGAGATAAAGCGCGATCTTAAAAGTTATCTGCAAGGCATTAAAAACAAATAATATTTTTTGATTTAAACTGTTATTTTTAGGCTGTTTTCTCTCATAAGTTTATGACTTGTGGATAAGCCTGAATTTGCTATTTGAATGCTTGAACTTAGACGCTTTTCATGAGTATATGTCAGAGATTCCGATATATATTGATTTTCAAGACCGACAGGGGAGAAAACCGTCATGAAATTACCGTCTGTGACGAGCAGTAAGGGCACTGATAACGGCAAAGAGAACGATGCCGAACTCAAAAATTCTGATGAGCAAGCCAACAGTAATGATAAATTGCTGTCTCGCATCTCTGCCCAAAAAATCAATGAAATCAAAGGTAAAGGTGGATTAAAGCATTTGCGCATTTCCGCTTCCTCCGAGCAAAGCGATGAGCCACGCGCCATTAACATGCAAATTCGCGCGTCACGCGATGAAGAAAAATCTAAATCAATCGAGGCTGATGTGAAGACAGAAAAAGTCACAGAGAAATTCTCTTCTCTCCTTAATGTGACGACTGCGCCCGATGGTGATGAGCAAGACAATGAACAGGACAATGAACAAGAGCCTGTTTTGATGCTCGCGCCTATGAATGCGGCTCCTATTCGTAAACCAACAGCCTTGATCGTGATGAATTATGTTGGGTTTTTTCTTAGCATGTTCTGGATGACGTATTGCGTGATATTTGTTGCGCAAAATTTTGGATTTGGCGAAGTGTTCGGCTCTAACCCTGCGCAAATTGGCGGTTTTCTTGCAGGAATGCTCGCGCCTGTCGCGCTTTACTGGATGATGATGGCGTATTTACAACGTGGTTCTGATATCCATCTTTATGCCGAAGCTTTGCGTGGTGAATTGCAATCTATCATCTTTCCAACGGATGAGCGTGCGCAACGCATGAATAAAGACATTGAACGCCTCTGTGCGCAAGCGTCCGAGCTTTCTACGAGTTCAACGGCTGTGATTAAATCAATCGCTCGTGCGCGCCAAGGCTTACGCGCGGAAATTCGTGATTTTGTCGGCGTTTCCAAGAAAACAGAATTTCACATTGACCGTTTGGCAGAAACGCTAACAGATCGTACAAGCAAGCTTTTGGTTCTTACCGATGAGATAGAGCAACGTGTGTCTGATATTGACGGTAAAGCGTCCTCTGGCGCAGAAAAATGGGATGAAGCGACACTCAGTATTTTAGAGCGTGCTGCTGAAATTGAATCCTCTATGGGTAAGGGCGCGGATAAAATTTTGGCTGCGGCTGATCGTGCGGGTGAGAAAACAGGCGAGATTGAGCGTAACCTTGAAGGAAGCTTCACAAGCTTGAATAGCGCTGTTGATACAGTAGCGGAACGCCTACAGAACTTGAGCAGTGAATTTGCCAGCCATAAGGAATCTTTGGCGGATGCTGCGGAGAATGTATCGAGCGAAACAAAACGTTTGGGTGAAACGATTGAATCTCAGATTGATAGCTTGGAGCATACGGCAAACCGCGTTCTTGGCGCGATGGAGCAATCCAGCCAGTCTATTCAGGATCATAAAGACGCACTTGAAGGCAGCGCCGATGAAGTTGCACGTCAAGCAGACCGTATTGCAGACACTATTAATGTAAGCGTTGGCAGCCTTGATGATGCCGCTGACAATCTTGTTAGTAAAACAGATGGCCTTGAAACTCGTATTGACGGTTCAACCAAAAAACTTCGTGAAACTGTTTCTGGTATTAGTAAAGAAGCAGAGATTATTGAAGCCGCAGGTGTTAATGCTGCGAACAGCTTGACGGATGCCATGTCTGTGGCGTTGTCAGGTGCGGAATCTATTGGTGCCGCGGTGCGTCGTTCGATTGAACAGTTGGAAAAATCAACGCAATCTGCTAAGTCTCAAGCAGAATCTTTGATTGAAAGCACAACCAGTAACATTGAGAAACTCAATGATGCAGGTGAAGGCAATGTCGAACACATCAAATCCATCGTCACAATGCTGGAAGACAGCCGTGCTCAAATTGAAGCGGCCTCTGGCTTGGCTGATGCGCAGGTTAAAACGCTTTCCGCAGCCGTGGAGCAGCAATCACAGCAAATTAATGTTGCCACAGCCAGCATGGTTGAGCGCATTGAATCTGTGCAAGAAGCCTTGCGTGTGCCGCTACGCGATATGAACAGCGCGGTGTCTGAGGCCGATCAGCGGCACTTGCAGATTGAAGAAACATTGCGTCGTCGTGTGACGGATCTGAATGATGCCAGCGATAAAGCGCGCGAGAATTCTGAGTATATCCGCAATATGCTTCGTGGTCAGGCGCAGGAAATTTCAACGATCTCTGGTCAAATCTCTGGTCAGGCGCGTAGCATTAACGAGCAGTTCGCACAGCAAAAGGCGGGACTTGGTGATGAAGTTAAAGATGTTTTGGAACGTTTGTCTTCTGTCCATGAAAGTCTGGAAAAGCAAGCCACACGCCTAAGCAGCTTGTCTGAAACAGCAGTGGAAGATGTTTCTTCGCTTGAAGGGCGCATTACAGATCGTTGCAGCGAAGTTGAACGCGCGACAAGTAAAGCCATTGCGGAGCTTCATTCTCTGGATGAATCCATAGGCGATAAATCTCTAAGCTTGAAAACAAAGTCGGATGACGCGGTGATGTCTGTTACGACTGTGAGAGAAGCATTAGAGCAAACAGCAGAAGGGTTTGAGCCTATCTTTAACTCTGCGCTAGAGCGCGCAACTGAAGCGCAAGAGCGTTTTGAAAGCTTACATGAAGGTTTTGAAAGCTCGACGGAAAGCAATCTTGAACGTTTGAAAGAGATTGGCATTGTGTTCGATGAACGCCTTGATAACCTTCGTGATGGCTCGACACAGGCGGCGAGAATACTTCAAGAATCAAGTGATAGCTTGCAAGGGCGCACCAGTGATATTGAAGTCGCAGCAAGTGATGCGGCTGAAAAGATGCGTAACATTGAACGCTCGCTCGAAGATCGCTCATCTGACATTCATTTGATTACCGATCAGGCTATTCTTAAAATTGAAAATGTTCAGGGTGCTATTAATGAGCAATTCCATGAACTGTCCGAATCTGTGGGGCAAGCTGTTGCACAAATTAAAGATGTTCAGGGCGCGCTTAATAAATCAGCCGAACAAATTGATGAAACGGCAGATCGCGTTGTGATGCGTTTTGATGAAACAGGTACAAAAGCCCTTAGCGAGACATCGCGCTTGAAAGATGCTGCGGAAGAAGCTGTTGGTATGACCGAAGCACTTGTTGCACGTGTTGAAGCTGAGGCTGCGCAGCTTTTGGATAATTCAAAGGGCAGCTTGCTTGAGCTTAAACAGGCGGGTGATAGCTTCTCAATGCGGGCGCGTGAAGTGTCGGAACAAATGAAAGCAGCACTAGAAACATCGCAAAGCTATGGTGAGGAGCTCCGTCGTCAAACGCAGAGTGTTGCCAGCCAGTCTGCGGAATCTGCGGATAGCGTGAGCAAGGCCGTATCAATGCTCACGTCACAGCTTGATGAAATAAGCACTTCGGCAGCGTCGGTTGTCTCGAGTATTGATAGCTCACGTGATGGGTTGTCGAGCGAGTCTGCACGCTTGTTAAGTGTGTCATCTGCGGCGGTTAAATCCGCAGACCAAGCTGCGCAAGCCTTTAGCCGTCAATCTAGCGCCTTGTTTAAGGCGGTTGAGGATGCCGAACGTCACACAGGTCAAATCCGCAAGGAAGAGGGGCGTGTACAGCGCGAAGCCTTTATGTCTTCGGCGAAGTTCATTGTTGAGAGCTTGCACTCCTTGTCCGTGGATATTACGCGTATCAATGAAGGTGAAGTACCCGAGAAAACGTGGAAAGCGTTCCAAAAAGGCGATGTTTATGCCTTTACCAAACGTTTGGCCGCGATGGGCGATACGATGCCGGTTGATAAATTGCGCCAGAAATTCGCGAATGATAACGAATTCCGTACCTATGTTCAGCGTTATATCCGCCAATTTGAAGATTTGTTTGAACAAGCCTCATCCAACGATCATGGTGATCTTTTGGCCTCGACCTTTGTTTCAAGCGATGTTGGTAAACTTTATCAACTATTGTGCAGTACAGCAGGTAAAGAGCCTAAAACGGGGCTGGACGGTAAACGCGCGGCATAATGCGTCCCTAGATTTGCTTTATAGAGATTAAAAAATCATCGACCTTGATTAAATTCTTGTCGATGATAATCTTTTGTTGAGATTTATCTTTTAACATGAAGAAGATAGATAATCATCAAGGGCAAAAAAAATATGACCAAAACAAAATTCTGTCAGGGAATATCTGACATATCCGACAGTTACTCTGCATTCATTATCGATCAATGGGGCGTTCTTCATAACGGTGAAAAAGTTTATGATGGCGTTATTGATTGCTTGAAAGAGCTAAAAGTAAATCGTAAGAAAAAAATTATCATTCTTTCTAATTCTGGCAAACGCGCGGAAGAAAACAGGGAGCGTCTTAAAAAGATGGGTATCTTGCCCTCGCTTTATGATGAAATCGTGACGTCCGGTGAAATGACCTTTCAAGGATTGCAAACGCAAGACGCAGGGTTTTTCAAAGACATTGGTGAAAAATGTTACCTGATTAGCCGCGGTGGTGATCGTTCAATTGTTGAAGGTTCAAATATCGAGGTTGTCGATAATATCGAAGATGCTGATTTTCTGCTGATTAGTGGTTCTGACGCGCCGCATAAGAATATGATTGATGATTATGAGCCAATTTTGCGCAAAGCCATTCGTAAGCGTATGAAGGCGATTTGTGCCAATCCTGACATTAAAGGCCTTATGGGCGACGGCTTTATTCTCGGCCCTGGTATGATTGCCCGCCGTTTTGAAGATTTTGGTGGAGTCGTTCATTATATTGGCAAGCCGCATAGGCCGATTTTTCAGCATTGCATTGAATATCTTCAGAAAAATAATATTTACCCAGGTGAAACATGCGTGATCGGCGATACGATGGGACATGATATTTTGGGGGCATCGCTTGTTGACCTTGATACATGTCTTGTGAAGTGTGGCCTGCATTTTGCGTCGTTCAAGGGCTGTACAAATCCGGGAGAAGTTGATCGTGCGTTAAATATTCTCGCGCTTCAATATAACAATATCCGCCCGAGCTATTTGGTTCATACCATGCGATGGGGCAAAGCATTACCAGATCGCAAGCATAAGAAACGTGCAGTTTAAGAAGGCGTGTTTCGCCGTTTTTAACGGTCTTGTGGTAAGAAAATTTCCATGGCAGCCTTTATTTCAGGCAAGGCACGTTCGACGGCTTCTTCGCCTTCGCGGATAAGCTCCTCGGCGCGTTCAAATTCCAATAACCCAATGTGGCCGATGCGGGGCTTGATATGTACATCAGGCGGATCACCAGCAAGGCGTGAGCGCGTTAGGCGGTCTTGAATAATGCTGAGGGCAGAAATCATCACGCCAAACAGGCTAGGGCCGTTACTTTCGCGGCTAAATATACGTTGGGCGACATGTGATTTAACATCCCACCAGCGCGAGGCGGCAGGTTCATCCATCAAATCAAACCCTGTGATGGTTTGGTAGTTTTGACCGGGTTTGGCGGCCTTACCAATTAAATCAGAGTTTAAATCCACAGCAATGGTCAAGCGTGCGCCTAAGGATTGGCAAACGGAAACAGGAACAGGGTTCACCAGTGCACCATCAACAAGGTTGCGGTGATCAAGCTCCATCGGCGGAAAAACACCAGGTAATGCAAACGACGCCCGCATGGCATTTACCAAATTGCCTTTGCGCAGCCAGACTTCGTGACCTGTCACAAGGTCTGCGGCAATGGCAACGTAGGGAATAGGGAGGTCTTCTATATCCATGTCTTCAAAGTTCTTACGCAAGATACGTTCGAGCTTTTTACCGGCAATTAAACCCGCGCTTTTCAAACGAAAATCGATATAAGAAAATATACGGCGGCGATTGAGAGACAGCGCCCATTCCTCAAGGTCATCTAGCTTGCCTGCGGCGTATGATGCCCCCACAAGCGCGCCGATAGATGTTCCTGCGACAATATCGGCTTCTATCCCATGTTTTTTTAATCCACGAATAACGCCGATATGTGCAAACCCTCGAGCCATACCGCTACCGAGAGCAAGGCCGATATTTGGGGATTTATATTTGGATGGTTGATTGATTGATTTATCTGAATCAGTTGATTTGGTATTCATGCTTTATATTTCTTCAAAATTCTTTACTCTGTACTTCTTTGAGGATATCACAAAATAATGAATAAAAAGACAGCAAATACATCCCAACATATTGATTCTTCAACAATGTCCATGATGAAGCGATTGGTGCGCGATTATTTGCGCCCTTACTTGCGGACATTGGGTTGGGCTGTGTTTTTTATGGTGCTGTCGGCGGCGATGACGGCTTTGTTTGCAAAAATGATAGAGCCTATTCTTGATCGTGTGCTTGTCGCGCAGAACAGCACGTTAATCGTGCCGATGGGTTTGGCGGTGTTTTGTATTTTCTTTGTAAATGGTGTGGCAGGCTATATTCAAACCGTTTTGATGAACAAAGTAGGACAAAATATAGTTGCGGATATTCAACGTGATTTGTTTTCAAGTTTTGTAGCACTTGATTTGAAGTTTTTCCAAGATAATCCGAGCGGTCAATTGGTTTCCCGTGTTGTGAATGATGTTGATGTTGTGCGGAATGCTATTACCAACGGTTTGACGGGAATCGGCAAGAACCTGATTACGCTTATTTTTCTTATGATGTTGATGTTCTGGCAGGACTGGAAATTAGCGCTGATCGCAATTTGCATCTTCCCGCCCGCAGGTTTGTTTGTGGGCTGGGTTGGGCGACGCTTACGGAAGCTGTCGGGAAATGTGCAGAGAGAACTTGCGCAGCTCACCGATACTTTGACGCAAATTTTTCAAGGTATTCGCCAAGTTAAAGCCTATGGCATGGAAGGGTACGAACGCCAGCGTGCTGGCTATGTGATTGAGCGTGTGAAGAAGCTTGTCATTAAAAGCGTGACGGTTGGCACGCTCTCCACACCGTTTAATGAGGTTTTGATCGGGACGGCACTGGCGGGGATTGTGATTTACGGCGGAACGCAGGTGGTCAGCGATAATTTGACGCTTGGGGCGCTTATGTCCTTTATTGCGGCGTTTACGCTCGCTTACGAGCCTGTGAGAAAATTGGCGAAGCTGAATAACACCGTGCAAACAGGCTTGGGCGCGGCGGAGCGTGTATTTGATATGCTGGATAAGCAGGCTTCTATTTGCGATAAGGAAAACGCGGAAACTCTTGATGTTACACAGCCAGCGATTGAGTTTGATAAGGTTACCTTTGGTTATGAAGCTGGCGATGGTGATGGCGTGAATGCGCTTGATAATGTGTCGTTCAAAATCCCTGCAGGGAAAGTGACCGCGCTTGTTGGTGCTTCGGGTAGTGGTAAGACTACGGCTATGAATATGGTTCTGCGTTTTTATGAGGTACAGGATGGTTCGATCACTGTCGGTGGTCATGATATTCGTGATGTCACAATGAAAAGCTTGCGTGAGCATACGGCGTTGGTATCGCAAGATGTTACGATTTTTGATGACAGTGTACAGGCGAATATCGCTTACGGTCGCCCTGATGCGACGCATGATGAAATTATTGAGGCGGCTAAAAATGCGGCGGCCCATGAATTTATTGAGAACCTGCCACAAGCCTATGCAACGCGCCTTGGTGAGGATGGAACAAAACTCTCGGGTGGTCAAAGGCAACGTATTGCCATTGCGCGTGCGATGTTAAAAGACGCGCCTATTTTGCTTTTGGATGAGGCAACGTCTGCGCTTGATAATGAATCAGAGCGTGCTATCCAAGCCTCGCTTGAGATATTGCAAAAAGGCCGCACAACACTTGTGATTGCACACCGCCTATCCACGGTACAGGGCGCAGACCAGATCATTGTTCTTGATAAGGGCAAGGTCGTTGAACATGGTAAACATGATGCGCTGATGAAGAAAAACGGCGCTTACGCCCGTATGTATCGCGCAGGGTTGGAAGAGTAGTCTCTTTATGAAGCCAAAAAAGAAAAGAGCAATCATGATAAATATCTTGGTCGTTTTAGGGTTATATCTGTTTATGGTCGCCTATATGTATATGAAGCAACGCGCCTACATATATTTCCCCAATAACCCACCAACAGCGATTACCTCACCGACGTTACAAAAAGCACAGAATATTACTGTCAAAACGGATGATGGCCTTTCGCTTTCGGCACTTTATATTCCACCGAAAGATCAAAACCAGCCCGTTATTGTGTTTTTTCATGGCAATGGTGGCGATATTGGTGATCGTGGTTATCGCCCTGAGCCCTATATTCCAATGGGGTATGGGTTTTTACTGGCGGAGTATCGCGGTTATTGGGGCAATGATGGGAAACCGTCGGAGCAGGGGTTTTATGCCGATGCGCGCGCTTATATTGAGTGGTTGATAAATGATCAAGGCATCCAGCAGGATAAAATTGTTCTTTTTGGTGAGTCATTAGGCACAGGCGTTGCCGTGGAGATGGCGCTGCGTTATCCGCGAACCAAGGCGTTGGTATTGATGGCACCGTATACAACGCTTCCTGATGTGGGGCAGCGTCACATGTTTTATCTTCCTGTGAAATTACTGGCTAAAGACCGTTTTGACAGCTTGTCAAAAATTGGAAATATCAAGGTGCCTCTTTTGATTTTGCATGGGCGAAAAGATACGATTGTTCCGTTTGATATGGGTGAAAATCTATTTGCTGCCGCGCCTGAACCCAAGAAAATGGAAGTGTTTGACGAGGGCGGACATATTGATCTTCTTGATTATGGTGAGGCACAGCGCGTCATTCATTTTTTAACGGCGACTCAATAGACCCAATAAATTTTTGGTTGCAATGTCTTTTCTTGAGGAGCATATTGCGCAGCACAATGACCCACAAAAGATTTTTTATACTCTCATAAGGAATAAAAACATGTCTTGTAACGCCGCCATGATTGAATTGAAAGATGTTGTTATAGCGAAGTCTGACCTTACGGTGGGTGAGATTGTGAGCTTGCTCGAAGAAAATAACCTGCGTGCTGTGCCTGTTGTCGATGATAATAATAAACTCCTTGGGATGTTCAGCACGCGCATTTTGCTTCGTAATTTACTGCCCGCATCTGTGACGATGCAGGATGGTTTGCAGCGTTTGAACTTTGTTATTGGTGCGGCACCGTCGCTTGCGCGCCTGTTGTCCAAAATCAATAAAGATTTAATATTGGATCATATTGATCCAAACCCTGTGGTATTGCACCTTGATACACCGATGTGGGAAATTATTCGCCTTTTGACAGAGCACGGAAGCCCGCTGCCTGTGGTTAATAAGGCCGATGGTACGTTGGAGGGGTTGATTTCAGATCAGTCAATTTTGGGATTACTCAATAAATCTGCCGATGATATTGAGGCTGCGAAAACGCGGTAACAATCGGTGCGTAACTTGTAACTAGAGGTTCTGTCATGAAACATGGTGAAGATCATTTCGTATCGAATGTAATTTTCGGATGGGACCCGATGATTGTGGCCACCGTCATTTTGGTGATTGCTTACGGCTTTATTATATCTGAGAAAATAAACCGTACGATTGTGTCGCTCCTTGGCGCGGGGTTGTTGGTTTTTCTTGGTGTTCTTAACCAAGACCTTGCCATACAAGGAATTGATTTTAATACGATATTTTTGCTGACGGGCATGATGGTAATTGTGGCCATTACGCGGAAATCAGGCGTGTTTGAGTTCGTCGCCATTTTTGCTGCGAAGCTTGTGAAGGCTAATCCGCGCTTGCTGCTTATGGTGCTTGCTGTTGTAACGGCGGTGTTTTCCGCGCTTTTAGATAATGTGACGACTGTGTTGCTTGTCGTGCCTGTGACTCTACTCCTAACTGATCAATTGAAACTTAATCCTTACCCCTTCCTTTTTTCACAGATTTTTGCATCCAACATCGGCGGTATGTCGACGTTAATTGGTGACCCGCCGAATATTTTGATTGGCTCTGCTGTGGGGCTTAGCTTTATGGATTTTGTTTATAATGTGGGGCCAGCGGCTTTGGTTATCATGATTGTCATGACGGTGTTCTTTGACTTTTTTTGGGGGCGTAAGATGGAAACATCAATGCGTAACCGCGCCAAGATCATGATGTACAACCCGTTTGAGGCAATTGCGGATTATAGTATTCTTTATAAATCTTTGTTTACGCTCGCTTTGGTGCTCTTTTTCTTTGTGTGGGGGCATGGCTATGGTTTTGAGCCGGGTACAATTGCAATGACGGGAGCTGCGCTTTTGCTCTTACTCACGCTTTATAACAAAAAACCGCACGATCAAACGCACGAGGTTGATCACGCGTTTAAAGCCGTGGAGTGGGAAACGATATTCTTCTTCATGGGGTTGTTTATTTTGGTCTACGGGGTGGAGCATACAGGCTTGCTCGCGCTGATGGCGGAAAAGCTGCTTGAGATCACGGGCGATGATTTGCGTCTGGCGGGTATGTTGATCTTGTGGTCATCGGCAATTTTATCGGCTGTGGTTGATAATATTCCGTTCGTGGCGACGATGATTCCGTTGATCGAGGCCACAGAAACAAACTTTGGCGGTAAAGCCGCGATAGAGCCTCTGTGGTGGTGTTTGTCTCTTGGGGCGTGTTTGGGTGGTAATGGCTCGCTCATCGGTGCCAGCGCGAATGTGATGGTCGCCAGCATGGCAGGCCGCGCAGGGCAGCACATCTCTTTTGTAAAGTTCATGCTCCTCGCGTTTCCATTGATGATATTCACAATAATGATTGCTACGGTCTTTGCTTGGCTGGTATTCTTCTAAAAATAAATATAAGGGGCATTAAAATATGAAATACGCAATTCTTGTAATATTGGCTGTTGCTGCGGCTCTTGGCGTAACGATGTATGTTCAAAACCCGCAAGGCAGCTTACCTGTGTTGATTGAAGAACCTCAGCTTGCCGATGCAGACGTTAAGGCTCATGCAGAGATTGAGGCCGCAGCGGATGTGTTGCAGGCACAAGATGTCGACCCTGCTGAATCAATCGCTGAAATGGAAGTCACAGCGTATACGCCTGATTTGGAAGAGCTACGTTACACAGATGAAGCAGGCAATGAGCATGTTTTCAAAGTTGAGGTGGTTTCAAAGCTGGCCGAAGTTCAAAAGGGTTTGATGTTCCGTCACGATATGCCCGAAAACCAAGGGATGTTGTTTGTTTTTCCTGCCGAGGCCGAGCGTGGCTTTTGGATGAAAAATACATATATCCCGCTGGATATGTTTTTTATGAAATCTGACGGTACAATCGTGAAGGTTCATAAGGGCGCAATCCCGCGGGATTTGACGGTTATATATTCTGAAGGTAAGGCTCAATATGTGTTGGAAGTCAATGCAGGTGTTGCTGATAAATTCGGAATTAAGGCTGGTGATAAGTTTCATCACGAAATTTTTATAAATAAGCTTGCCGAGTAGGGTTTGTTTATATTATATAGTCATTCGTTAAGTGTACGGAGTGTAGCGCAGCCTGGTAGCGCATCTGGTTTGGGACCAGAGGGTCGGGAGTTCGAATCTCTCCACTCCGACCATTTAGCTT
>JBBKWU010000025.1:0-5648 GCA_037969035.1 Bdellovibrionales bacterium | reverse complement strand
CTTGACAATGACAAGAGAATGCTAATATAATTACATTAACAAGCAGATAGACGAAATTTTCGAACTATTGAATAAGAGGCAAAAGAGGAATAGAATTTAGGGTGTGTAACCATATATGTTACAAAATAATGAAAAAACAAACGATCGTAACTTCATGAACACTCCCGCAGGAAATATTAACGAATTTCAGGATAAGAGCTACCATTTCGAGCTTGCTGTAAACGAAGACGCTCAAGTTTACGTGTTACACAATAAGCCAATGAAAACGCCGATATCCTGGTTAGAGTTTGACCTTGGTACGAATAAACTTGAATTTGTTACGGACGAAGGTGAGCAGAAATATATAGGACTACCTGTTCACCCAAGCCTATCAAAAAATATGCAAAACGCGCATCAAGTACTAATGGTCTTAATGGACGAGGATACGGGAGAAGCACTTAAAGGCGAGTACCTCCCTCTTATCCTCCACCGGGAATACTAATACTTGGCGGTTGCAGTATTCCTTAATAAAAACGAAGTGTAAAACTTCTAGAGGAGTGTAAATATATGCCAGAACTTATCGGAGAAGAACTAAACCACGCAATGTCCGGCCTATCAAAAGCCACAGCTATGGCTTTTTCTGGTGGCGAGCATGCAGAAGCGCATTTAGCTATGGGATATGGCGCAGCTGGCCTATCTATTCAAAGCACAACAGTTGACCTACAAAACAATGGTCCACAAGGCCCAGCCTTTGCCTAATAGCACAGGATATTAAAACTAACCACCAGTCAATCGAGGCTTGTTCACTTTGACCAGCCTCGTTTGCAAAACTTTTGTTGTATCTAGAGATCATCCGCTTGTTCGACAGCCACCACGTCAACAGACTTAGATGGTTTCAAAGATTTTTTGAGTGCATAACCACCCAAAAACAACAGAGCGCCAAAAATGAGCATCCCGAGTTGGAGTGTTATAAATTTTTGTCCAAAGTTTTTTGCCATAAATTGCGTCCGCCTTTACTGTGA
Source organism: Bdellovibrionales bacterium (assembly GCA_037969035.1). GTDB lineage: Bacteria > Pseudomonadota > Alphaproteobacteria > Micavibrionales > Micavibrionaceae > JBBKWU01. Next base: position 4,647 of record JBBKWU010000025.1, on the reverse strand, counting down.
CATTCTTTTTAGCAAATTTTTGAATAAAAAGTTGGTGTTTTCTGCGCAACAATGGTACAATTACATTAATTAAATAAGAACAATATTATAAAGATACGGTAAATTAGGAGTGTGACTATAATGGGTGGTTTATTAAAATCAGCTTTCACAGCAGCAGCTAAAGGTGTAGCTCGGGTCTTCGCAAGAGAAGGCGTTGAGCAAACAGCTACGACTGGCGCACGCGTTGCGACCAGAGAAGTTGCCGAACAAGCAGCGACTGTAGGCGCTCGCACAGCGGCGACCACGACAGCGGCCGTATTAAATTCTCCCATTACATGGAAACGTATTATTCTCGGAAATATGGCGGTAACAGCCGCCTTCGGTGGTGCTGTTTTAGGTGCTAAAATTTATGAACATGAAAGCGGCGGCGCTATTTTGGATGCCGCAGTAGATGGTGCCGTTGAAGGCCTCAGAGAACTACGTGACCAAGGCATTCTAACACCTGAAAATATGGACGAGTATGCCGACAACGTTGCGTACGGCCTCGACGTTTTAGGTGCTTTCGATAAATCCCTACAAAACCAAGTGGTACAAGCCGCTATGGATGGTTCAGAGAACCCAACCGAAGAACAAATCAACCGCGGTCAAGTTGCCGCAGCAGGCTGGTTATTAAAGCCTGACAACGCGATCCCTCTTCTGGTTCAACATAGAATCAGAGCAAGCGTGATTGACGATCTTTATGATGACCCGAACGAAGCCGACGCGCATCTTGCTCGCAGCTTTATCGATGACATCAAAGAAGCCGCGCACGTACAAGCATTAGACGGTCACCAACTAGATGATAGTGATGTCGTCGCCGCATTGCGGGAACACAATGTCATGGAAAGCTCATTCCTAAGCAACCGCTTACGTAATGGATTGACCCAGCTTTATCCTGAATTGGAAAGAAGCCCGATGGCTTCCGAGTTTAGTGCCGTTGCACCGAACCGCCCTGCGCCAGTACTATCTGCTCAGGAACAGTTGGAGGCCACACTTGCTGCTGCACAGAACAACATTCAAAACGCAGGACTGGCAAGCATCTTCCAAATGGGCGTCATCGGCACGATCTTTAAATATATCGTTGAAGCCGTGCAGGAATTGGACAAACTCAGCGAAACATTCGGTCTCAATAATGGCCAAGGCTTCGCAGCAACAGGAACAGTTCTTGATCACAGAACAGATTTGAACCTTCTTGCGACACCAGCCGCTCCTGGCATGAGCTAAGATTAAGCCACATAAAAGAATTCCAAACGGGATGCTACAAAGCGTCCCGTTTTTGTTTGCCTCTATTTTGGGCGCCCTCCTACAGCCCAGACTAACAGCAGTATTTATCCATAAAACTGGCATTTCCCCATAGAAGGATGATATAATTATGGTAAATATAAAAGCGGCAAGTTAGGAGTGTAAATATATGTGGGTTTCACTAGCCAGAGGCGCGTTAAGCCTAGTATTCAGAGGTGGCGCAGGAACAGCGGCACGTGGCGCAACCGTTGCCGCGGAACGCGGTGTTGCAAGTCGCCTCTTTGGCTTTGCTGCGCGAAATCCTATAAAAACAGCCCTAGCAACTGACTTAGCCGCTACTGGCGGTCAAGGAATTTCATATCTTGCTGGCCAAGCAAAAGATGCCTTTGTTGACAATATTATACCTAACATTATACCTGAAAATGGTGGTGATTGGCTTCAATTGGGCGCGGGTCTTCTGGCTGGTATGAACGCCTTTCAGGGAAACTATGTGAGCTTTGTCATGCTTGGGGTTGCGGCCTACTACCTAGATGACATTCTGCGCATTGCCGACAACTTCCTTGAAAGCAAGGGCGTCGATATCATTCCAGACGCGTGGCACAGCCCCGTTATGGCAGGCCCTGCTCCCGCATAAGGCAAAACCAAAGCAACCATAAAAGAATTCCAAACGGGATACTACAAAGCGTCCCGTTTTTGTTTGCAAACCCCACATATAGATTGCAATTCTGACTATTTCCGCATATCTTCTGCGGCATGAGTAAACCATTAGAACACATTAGAAATTTTGCGATCATCGCGCATATCGACCACGGTAAATCCACGCTTGCGGATCGCTTGATCCAGCATTGCGGTGGTTTGACCGAACGTGAGATGTCCGCGCAAGTGCTCGACAGCATGGATATCGAGCGTGAGCGCGGCATCACGATCAAGGCGCAAACCGTGCGCCTGCATTACACCGCCAAAGATGGCATCGAATACCAGCTCAATTTGATGGACACCCCTGGTCACGTGGATTTCAGCTACGAAGTTTCGCGCTCCCTCGCGTCGTGTGAAGGCTCGCTCCTGATTGTGGATGCGTCCCAAGGCGTAGAGGCACAAACACTTGCCAATGTTTACCAAGCGATTGAGAACAACCACGAGATCGTCCCCGTCATCAACAAAATCGACCTGCCCGCCGCCGATCCTGAGCGCGTACAGCAGGAAATCGAGGATGTCATTGGCTTACCTGCTGATGATGCAATTATGACCTCTGCCAAAACAGGCGCAGGCATCGAAGATTTGCTCGAGGCCATTGTTACCCGCCTACCCCAACCGCACGAAGGCGATTCCGAAAAGCCCGTCAAAGCGTTGCTGGTCGATAGCTGGTATGACGCGTATTTGGGCGTTGTGATTTTGGTGCGCGTGATTGACGGTCACCTTAAAAAAGGCATGAAGGCTTATTTCATGGGCACAAAAGCCGTGCGCGAGATTGACCGCGTTGGTATTTTCGGCCCCAAACCGCTGATGCTCGACGAGCTTGGCCCCGGCGAAATGGGCTTTATTACCGCAGGTATCAAGGATATTTCCGAAACACTCGTGGGCGACACAATCACCGAAGAACGCCGCCGTTCGGATAAGCTTAAAGGCTTTAAACCGAGCGTGCCGATGGTGTTTTGCTCCCTATTCCCTGTCGATAATGGCGAATTTGAGAAATTGCGCGAATGTATCGGCAAGCTCAAACTCAATGATGCCGCGCTGCATTACGAACCTGAGAACTCCCAAGCCCTTGGCATGGGCTTTCGTTGCGGCTTTTTGGGCTTGCTCCACATGGAGATTATCCAAGAACGCCTTGAGCGCGAGTTCGATCTCGACCTGATCCCGACAGCACCAAGCGTGGTGTACAAAATTCACCAAACCAATGGTGATGTGTTTGATCTCTACAACCCTGTTGATCTGCCCGATGTGGTGAAGATCGCGGAAATTCATGAGCCGTGGATTAAAGCAACCATCCTCACGCCCGATCAATATCTCGGCGGCCTTTTGCAACTATGCGAAGAACGCCGTGGTGTGCAGTTAGAGCTAACGTACGCGGGGGAGCGCGCCATGCTGCGCTATCGCTTGCCGCTGAACGAAGTTGTGTTTGATTTTTATGACCGCCTCAAGAGTATTTCCCGTGGCTATGCGAGCTTTGATTACGAGCTTGCCGACTACGTGAAGGGTGATCTTGTGAAGATGGAAATCATGGTCAATGCCGAGCCCGTTGACGCGCTCGCGATGATCGTCCCGCGTGACCAAGCCGAACGCCGCGGGCGGCAACTCTGCGAACGCCTCAAAGACCTCATCCCGCGCCAGATGTTCAAAATCGCCGTACAGTCTGCGATTGGCGGCAAAATCATCGCCCGCGAAACCATCTCCGCGATGCGCAAAGACGTGACCGCCAAATGCTACGGCGGCGACATCACCCGCAAGAAAAAACTGCTCGAAAAGCAGAAAAAAGGTAAAAAGAAAATGCGCCAGTATGGCAATGTTGAGATTCCTCAGAGCGCGTTTATCGCGGCGTTGAAGATGGGCGATGAGTAGTGAATATATTAGACAAAGCAACTGCCGTTTTAATTTTTATAGCTTTTTGCCTTGTAACTGCATCATTCATCGAGCTTGGTTATACTACTCCCACCGTTACAATTAAAAGCATTTGGTCAGAAATAAAAGAAGCACAAACATTAGTTGCAGCTATATTTGCCTTTTTAGCGGCGCGATATGCATATCTACATACTAAAAGAAGAGACTTTGCAAAAGCAAAAATAATTGAAAAAATAATAACAGGCAGAGTGCATCATGCTCTAGGACAAATCGAAGCACTAAGAGTATTTATAAATTTAGCCATTAAGCATTCGCTCGAAAAAGAGTCTCCCATCCAATCTATCTTAACTGTTGCTAATGGAATTGCTGAAGGAATAAAAGAGTCAATTGATTTTGATATGATTAACGATCTTGATACCATCTTACACCTTGAACCCAACCAATATGATAAAATTTGTTTACTTGCTATGTATGTCGAGGAATGTGTTAAAGACATTTTACGCATGACCGACCTTGAAGCTAATTTTCAAAAAGTGATGCTTGAAGACCTACAGAAAAAAATCCTTGAATACGAAAAAGGCATTAGAGAAATATTAAACCGAAAACAATAGATATTTTCTGGATTGCCGCGCTGCGCTCGCAATGACGTGGTGGGGGATGGAGCACCTTACGTAATGACGGTGGGTGGTTTGTGTGGTGACGGTGACTTTGACCCGCCCCCTATAAATGAGTCCATCTCCAGAGTGAATCTGGTTATGTTTTGGAACATTTATTAGGAGGATTAAAAATGGCAAGAAAGAATTATACGGCGGAACAAATTATTGGTCA
>JBBKWU010000024.1:0-27850 GCA_037969035.1 Bdellovibrionales bacterium | reverse complement strand
TGACCAATAATTTGTTCCGCCGTATAATTCTTTCTTGCCATTTTTAATCCTCCTAATAAATGTTCCAAAACATAACCAGATTCACTCTGGAGATGGACTCATTTATAGGGGGCGGGTCACCATGCTCTCGACAAAAGCATCGGTCAACGGCCCGCTATAAAGTAATTAAGGCTTTGGTTTTAGTGTCACACCTGTTTCAATGCTTTGGCTGACATTTGGCAAATGCAGCGCTAGACCGATCTTTAATTTTGTTTCCTGAACCGCAATTAATGCCGCTGTAAATGTCGCTTTAGACCGTCTATCATTGGCAAAAAAAGCGCCGCGTCTCGCAAGATTTTCTTCATCAAGCTGCGCAAAACCAGCTTCATCTGCAAAGATATAATTTGGATCATACATTACTGCAAACACACGATCTTCCGCGCCAAAAATCTTCATCATGGCTTCTTCCTGACGCACACCGATAAATTGTGGTTCTGTACCGCGAAAGCTAATTGACGCTTTGGCGCATTGCTGTGCGAACGCATGACCAAGGCTAGAGGGTAAACCTCCCAAAACCAAAAACGGAAAGCCGCCTGCCATAATCAAAGACACTTCTCCTGCTATCCCGCCTGCAGCGCCCGCAAGTGCCCCGCCGTGCCGCACAACATCTGCGGCAGCATTACGCGCACCCCGTACAGCACCTAAAACCGTATCTGTTGTCGCATAATAAGCGCGCAGCATTTCTTTTTCCGCAGTGCTCAAAGCAGAGCGCGCACTATCAACACCGTAATCCACAGCACTTTTTGCGCCGCCCGTTACCGTTTCCGCGGCCTGCGTTAGCGCGTATCTTAATCCCTTACCCCAGCTTTTCTTAGTCATTACATCGCTCCCTAAATTTGTTTGAGTGTAACTTACAATCCACAATCAGTTTATGTCAATGAATATCAAGTGGTGACATTGTCGTACGATGTTTTATTGTAGAGTTTGTTTAAGAATCGCTGCCATGACAAAGGATTGAAAATGTACCGTTTTGCCTCTCTTGCCCTACTTGCTTTCGGAATTGTTGCGAGCTCTCTCGCATTTGCCCAAGATAACAACCAAAGCATCGACATATCATCGGTCACCCCACAGCACGGTGTTGCCATGCATGGCACAGTGAAATACGCGCCTGACTTTGCGCATTTTGACTATGTGAATGTTGAGGCGCCCAAGGGCGGCACAATCAAAAACCATGTCGTTGGTACATATGATTCCCTAAACCCGTTCATTATCAAAGGCTCCCCTGCTGCGGGCATGAGCTTCCTCGGCACAGGTCTTGTGTACGAGAGTTTGATGGATCAAAGCTATGACGAACCGTTCTCCATGTATGGCCTTCTGGCCGAGAGCATTATGCTGCCAGAAGATCGTAGCTGGGTTGCGTTTAACCTGCGCCCCGAAGCCAAATGGCAAGACGGTAAACCAATCACCGCCGAAGATGTGGTTTGGACATTCAACATCATGATGGAAAAAGGCACACCGTTTTTCAAAGCCTATTACGGCGACGTCGATAAAGTCGAAGCCAAAAACGAACGCACCGTTCTGTTCACCTTTAAACACCGAGGCAATGCCGAGCTTCCGCTGATCATCAGCCAACTCAGCATCCTGCCAAAGCACTTTTGGGAAGGTCGTGAGTTCGATAAAACCTCGCTCGATGCCCCAATGGGTAGTGGCCCTTATAAAGTCGGTAATGTTTCTGCTGGTAAATCCATCGAATATGTCCGCGCCGATAATTGGTGGGGCAAAGACTTACCGATGAACAAAGGCCGCTATAACTTTGACCGCGTTGTTTATGATTATTACCGTGACGGCGATGTTGCGCTCGAAGCCTTCTTTGCGGGTGAATATGATGTGCGCGAGGAAAATAACGCCAAACTCTGGGCGCAATCTTATAACGCACAACCCGTCAATGATGGTCGCATCGTCAAAGAAGAAATCGGACATCAACGCCCGCAAGGCTTGCAAGGATTTGCCTTCAACACCCGCCGCGACATGTTTGCCGACCGCGAAGTCCGCAAAGCCTTGGGCTATGCCTTTGATTTTGACTGGTCAAACAAGCAATTTGCCTATGGCAGCTACAAACGCACACGCAGCTATTTCTCAAACTCTGACCTTGAATCAAGCGGCCTTCCGACAGGTAACGAGCTAGAAATTTTGGAAAAATACCGCGATCAAATCCCGCCCGAAGTTTTCACCGAAGAATACCAACCGCCAACAACAGACGGCAGCGGTAACGCCCGTAAAAACCTGCAAACAGCGATGAATACGCTTGAGGCTGCTGGTTACAAGCTCGGCGCTGATGGTATCCGCGTTCATGAAAAAACAGGCAAGCGTCTGGAATTTGAAATCATCGACAACAACCCTGTGTTTGAAAAATGGGTTTTGCCGTTCATTCAGAACCTGAAAAAAATCGGCGTACAGGCGAATTTCCGCGTTGTTGACCCCGCGCAATACCAAAACCGCATGACCAATTTTGACTATGACATGACGATCATGAGCTTTGGCCAATCCGAATCCCCGGGCAACGAACAGCGTGATTTTTGGGGTAGTGAGAAGGCTGATATGAATGGTTCGCGCAATTACATGGGCGTTAAAAATACGGCTGTGGATGCGATCATCGAAGATATCATTCAGGCAAAATCTCGCGAAGATCTCGTTGATCATGTCCATGCGCTTGATCGTATCTTGCAATGGAATTACTACGTCATTCCGCAATGGCATATCTCGCATTGGCGTCTGGCGTGGTGGAACAAATTCAAACACCCTGAGACACTCTCCCCGATCAGCCCCCAAATCACCACAACATGGTGGGAGCAACCAGAGTAAATAATGGAGTAAATACAAGCTGTCATCCTGAACGAAGTGAAGGATCTTATCATAATCAAACCATAGAGATTCTTCGCTAACGCTCAGAATGACAAGACAAAAACAAAAACAAAAACAAAAATAGAGAACAAAAAATGAAAACCGCGATTATCATCCCTGCCCGCTATGGCTCCACCCGTTTTCCGGGGAAGCCACTCGTGGAGATTGCAGGGATGAGCATGCTCGAGCGCGTGGTAAAACTCGCGCACAAAGCCGCCGCCCCGTTTGATGATATCGACATCATGGTTGCCACCGAAGATGAGCGCATTGAACACCATTGCGCCAATATTGGTGCCCATTGCATCATGACCTCTGACGATTGCGCCACGGGGTCGGACCGCGTGTTAGAAGCTGCCCAAAAAAGCGGCAAAGACTATGATTTCCTCTTCAGCCTGCAAGGTGATGCGCCGTTCACACCACCGCAAGCCATTGCGCAAATGTTAGAAGCCGTCACAAAAAACGACACGATCGAGGTCATCACCCCGATCGTAAACCTCCGCTGGCAAGAGCTCGACGCGCTGCGCCTGCACAAAGAATTAACACCGTTTAGCGGCACCACCGCCACCATCGACCAACACGGCAAAGCCCTGTGGTTCAGCAAAAACATCATCCCCGCCATCCGCAAAGAAGACGCGATGCGCGAAAGCGGCGAGTTTTCACCTGTTTACCAACATCTCGGCCTCTATGGTTATCGCACCGATATTTTGGAACGTTTTGTCGCCTTGCCCCAAGGCTACTATGAGAAGCTCGAAGGGCTAGAGCAGCTCCGCTTTTTAGAAAACGACATCACCATCCAAACGGTTATGCTCGAAGTCGACCTCGGCCTTGCCCAAGCAGGCATCGACTCCCCCGAAGACGTCGCACGCGCGGAAAGTATGATCGCCGAGCACGGAGATGCCGTTTGATGCTGCACATCAAAACCGCGCAGAATTTCATCCTTCCGCTGCTGCTCACTGCCGCTTTCACCATCAGTTTGTTTTTCGGTGGCTACCAAGACCTTATCTATGCGCCTGCCGTGTTTGCCCTGCTGACCGCGAGCCTTGTTGCGCTTATCGTTATTAAACGCCCTGCCGTGACGTTCCCTGTCGCACCCTCTGCGCTTTTGCTCTTCACCTTTGGCCTTTATGTCACCCTCAGCCTAAGCTGGAGCAGCGTGCCCTTTGCGAGCCTTGTGACGTGGTTGATTTTCCTCAGCCTGCCGCTGACGTTCCTAAGCCTTCTCACAACCGCAAACCGCGACACCGCGATCAAACTCACCGCCGCCTTCATCGGCACGGGGTTGTGTATTCTTTCTGCCTACGCGCTCTATCAATACATCACACCCGGTGGCGGTTACGAAGGCCGCGCCCATGACCCGTTACCAAATCCAAACTCCTTGGGTGGTTTACTGGCCATGGCCGTGCCGCCGCTCACGGCACTCTATCTCCACAGCAAGGGTAAAATGTCCTACATTACCCTTGCTGCCACGCTCCTCACCTTCGCAGGAACGCTAGCGACAGGAAGCCGTGGCGCGATGATCGCCCTTGTCCTTGCGCTTGTGGTTTTGTTTATCGCTTTACGGGGCACAAGCCTCAGCCGCGCGAAACTTTTGCCGCTGATTTTGGGCGCAGTGGTTATTTTTGGTGCCATTAACATGACCGCACAAAAACCAATCACCGACCGCCTTGCTGGCCTATCACACCCCACGCAGGAAAAAGAAGTCGTGCACCGTTTGGCATTGTGGAAATCCTCATTTGAGATGGTGAAAGATGCTCCACTTTTAGGGCGCGGCCTTGGCACGTTTTACCTGACTTATCCTGCGTACCGTGATCCTGTGGATCGGTCGATGGGCAATTGGGCGCATATGGATTCGCTGCAATTTGCGGTGGAGATGGGCGTTATGGCGCCGCTTTTGTTTTATCTGTTTTTGGGCAGCGTGCTGTTTTTCACAATGCGGGCACTCAAATCAAAAGACCTTGAACCCAAAGAACGCGCCATCATCACGGGCAGTTTTTGCGGCTTGCTCGTTATCGCGATTCATTGCCATGCGACCTTTCATCTTTACATCATGCCCATATTAATGACTTGCGGCGTGTTGCTCGCCCTTTGGTATATGGCGCTGGCAAAACAGCAGGACGAAGATGCATCTTGGTTGACACTAACGCTCTCTGGCAAACGAAAAGCAGCCTTTAACCTTGCTCTCATCATCGCGTTTTTGTCGGTCGCCCTTGTCACTGCAAGTGCCGCCGCAGGGGCGTATTTCACGCTCAAAGCCCGCGATGCGATTTCGCGCAATGATGTGACCGCCTTTGCCAATAGCATTGAAAAAGCACAGAAATACGGCCCCGCAAGCTTCATCGATCCCAATGTCCAAGCCGCAGGATTTTACGCCGATATCGCCCATACCTCGCTGTTCCTGCACAGCCCCGAAGAACAGCAAGACATGGTGCGCAGTGTTGAAACACTCCTCAGCGCGGCGAGTTATTACAACCCGCATTGGGCGGAAATTGATTACAAGCGCGGCGTTTTTTACAGCAAAATCGATGAAACCATTGTCCCTGCGGCACGTGATATCGCGGTGCAAAGCTTGGTCACCGCCCTCACGAAAAACCCGATGCATTTCCGCGCCCGTGAAAAACTGGCGGAGTTTTACGTGAGCAACGGGCAAGTGCAAAAAGCCTATGCCATCGTGCAAGACGGATTAAAATTCCCCGCGCCGCAATATTTCTATGATAAATTCTATGCCATGGAACAATCGCTCGCCCCCTTGGCGGCGATACAGAATTCTTACAAAACAAAACCAAACACCGACGAAGATACACCATGAATAAAACGACCCTCATCATCGCCCGTCACGGCAACACCTTCACTGCCGATGAAACACCGCGCCGCGTGGGATTAAAAACCGATCTGCCATTGGTCGAATCAGGTCGCGCCCAAGCTGTGAAAATTGGTGAGTATTTGGCCGCGCATAATTTGCGCCCCGATGCGGTGTATAGCTCGACCCTAAAACGCACAATTGAAACAGCCGAGATTGCGCTAAAAACAGCGGGCTTTCGTGAACCTGTTTATCCGCTCACAATTTTTGATGAAATTGATTACGGCGTGGATGAAAACAAAGTCGAGGCCGAGGTCATTGCCCGCCTTGGCGAAGAAGCCCTTAAAAACTGGGATGAAAACGCTGTACCGCCGCAAGGCTGGAACGTTAACCCTGATGACATCATCGAGAATTGGATCAAATTCGGCGCACACATAACGGCACAAAAAACAGATTGTCATTCTGAAGCCGCTAAAGCGGCTGAAGAATCTTTCGGGGTTGATTTAAGATCCTTCGCTCACGCTCAGGATGACAAAGGGGAGGAAACCGTCATGGTGGTAACATCAAACGGCATTGCGCGCTTTGCGCCATATCTCACGGGTGATTTCGAAAGCTTCCGCGCCGAGCACAAAATTAAAATCTCAACGGGTGCCATTTGCATCCTCGAACATCACGATCACCGCTGGACGGTCAAACAATGGAATGTTAAACCTTAATCATGGTAAATTATATTCTCAAAAGGCTGCTTCTTATTATTCCGACATTGTTCGGGATATTGCTGATTAACTTTGCCATTATCCAATTTGTTCCTGGCGGCCCTGTCGAGCAACGCATTGCCGAGCTTCAAGGTCATGGCGGCGAGGCCACAGCCCGTTTCAGTGGCGGCGCAGGTGATGCCGGCAGCTCCATGCCCCAAGGCACAGGACAATCCAGCCAATATCGTGGCGCGCAAGGGCTAGACCCTGAATTTATCAAAGAGCTTGAAAAGCTCTACGGCTTTGACAAACCCGCGCCAGAGCGTTTCTGGATGATGATTAAAAACTACCTGCAATTTGATCTGGGCGAGAGTTATTACCGCGATGTTGGCGTACTCGAGCTTGTATTAGAAAAAATGCCTGTGTCCATTTCCCTTGGCCTTTGGTCAACGTTGATTATTTACCTGCTCTCCATTCCGCTTGGTATTCGTAAGGCGGTCAAAGACGGCACAGCCTTTGATGCTTGGACATCGGGCGCGGTGTTGATCGGTTATGCGATTCCATCCTTTATGTTCGCGATTATGCTGATTATCACCTTTGCGGGTGGGCGTTATTTTGATCTGTTTCCGTTGCGCGGGATACTCTCGGATAATTGGCGCGACATGAGCACATTACAAATGATCGGTGATTATTTTTGGCACATGACACTCCCCGTTGCGGCGATGGTCATTAGTGGGTTTGCTGGCCTAACGATGCTCACCAAAAACTCGTTCATGGATGAAATTAACAAACAATACGTGCAAACCGCGCGCGCCAAAGGTCTAACCGAAAAACGCGTTTTATACGGGCATATCTTCCGTAATGCGATGTTGATTGTGATCGCAGGCTTCCCTGCCGCGTTCCTGAGCATTTTCTTCACAGGCTCGCTCTTGATCGAAGTCATCTTCAGCCTCGATGGCTTAGGCTTGCTCGGGTACGAGAGCGTCATAAACCGCGACTACCCCGTTGTCTTAGGCACGCTCTACATTTTCGCCCTAATCGGCCTTGTCATGACCCTCATCCGCGACATCGTCTACGTCATGGTCGACCCGCGTATCGACTTTGAAGCGCGGAGGGTTTAAACTTGACATTGACATAACTTTTTGCTATTACATTATAAATAGAAAAAGGAATAATATCATGTCAAAGACCAAAGAATTCGCGTTAAGCCTTGCTGAGGATTTCAAAAAAGCTGAATATTTATCAACTGTGGATGAAGTCGACAGTAAAGCATTTGTAGAGCTTCTCATGATCTTACCAAAAGAAGACGCGAATGAAGTTGCTGCGGTTCTCTTGGATATTCCTGCTGATAAAGACAATGAAGACTTTACCGCCATCGAACAAATAAAAGTTTCGTATTTTGAATTGGCGCTTTTAGGGCACCTTATAAGCAAAGCAAACGCGGACGACAACACGACAACAGCCTCACCAGAGGCAGAGCAAATGATCGAAGACATGTATCAAGAAGCAAAAGCCCTTGATCCTGCATTTGCAAAATGGGCCTTCGGACCAAACACCCCCGCGATCTAATCACCTGTCTGATCGTTACTATTGCCCGCATGAAGAATCCTGCGTAAACTGCGTTTATGACACCAATTACAAAACGCCGTTTACAACAATTCAAAGCCAATCGCCGTGGCTATGTTTCGTTTTGGCTTTTTTTGGTGTTGTTTTTTGTGACGTTGGGCGCGGAATTTATTGCCAATGATAAACCGCTTTTGGTGCGGTATGATGGCGGCATTTACGTGCCAGTGTTTAACAATTACGCAGAAACCGTATTTGGCGGAGATTTTGAGACCGAGGCCGATTACCGCGATTCTTACGTTCAAGAGATCATCAACGAAAAAGGCTTTATGGTGTGGCCGCCTATTCGTTATTCATACGACACGATCAATTATAACCTGCCGCAGCCTGCGCCTTCGCCGCCGAGCCGTGATAACTGGCTTGGTACGGACGATCAAGGGCGCGATGTGGCCGCACGGGTGATTTACGGTTTTCGTATCTCGGTGCTGTTTGGTCTTGCGCTCACGATTATAGGTACGATTGTCGGCATTACCGCGGGCGCATTCCAAGGGTTTTACGGCGGTATTTTAGACCTCATCATGCAGCGCGTGATTGAAATCTGGCAAGCGATGCCAAGCTTACTCATCTTGATTATCTTCGCCTCCATGTTCGTGCCGGGTTTTGTCACGCTGCTTTTGGTGCTGTCGCTGTTTTCATGGACATCGCTTGTTGATGTTGTGCGCGCCGAATTTCTACGGGCGCGGAATTTTGATTATGTACGCGCCGCCAATGCCTTGGGCGTCAAAGACTTCACCATTATGCGCCGTCATGTTCTGCCGAACGCTATGGTTGCCACCGTGACCTTTATGCCGTTCATCCTAACCGCCTCGATCACCTCACTCACAAGCCTTGATTTCTTGGGGCTTGGTTTGCCACCAGGTTCGGCGTCGCTTGGGGAATTGTTGCTCCAAGGCAAGAACAACCTGCAAGCCCCGTGGCTTGGTTTTACCGCCTTTATCAGCCTCGCATTGATGCTCTCGCTTTTGACCTTTGTTGGCGAAGCGGTGCGCGATGCCTTTGACCCTAGAAAGACGAGCTTATAATATGTCCCTCAGCCAAAATTTTTTAAATAACGCTGTTCTACCGAAAAACTATACCTCCCCCAAGCAAGGACAATTCACCCTGCGCCGCTTAACGTCTGCGCATGTCAAAGATTGCCTACAACTTCAGGATGATATTTTGCAAGGCTTGCCCGCAAACCAAACCTTCCTGCACGTCAAAGACAAAAAGGAGTACCGCAATCTGGCCTTAAAAAAAGGCTTCCTCGTCGGTGCGTTTGAAACCGCAACAGGCAAGCTCGCCGCGATTTCTGCTGTCCGTATGCCGTCGAGCAAAAAAGACGATGTGAATGTCCTTGATATGAACCTCCCCGCGAACCCGAAAAAACTCGCGACCATCGAAGGCGTGATGGTTGCCCCACATGGTCGTGGGCATCATCTTGCCGAAGCCATGTTTAACTTTGCCACCGCTGCCCTGCCGAAACTCGGGCGCGAACATGCGTTGGCTGTCATCACACGCGAAAATCACTTTAGCTGGCGCACCTTCCTCAGCGCAGGATTTGAGATCACTGGCGCAGGCTTCGACCCCGAGGACAACAGCACCGTTTATTACGCGCACAAAGATTTAATCTTTGGCCGTTCGTTCCATGATGTTGCGCCCACCGCTACTGTCACGCCTGCGCTTAATTTAAAAGACGCAAAAAGACTGTTTGATCGTGGCTACCGTGGTGTAGAATGTGACCAGAATAATCAATTAAAGTTAAGACGATAACCCCCATACGGAGAGCCAAAATGCCAGTTATCAATAGCCTCGCAAACGCAAAAGAAGAAATGTCAGGATGGCGCGAAGAACTGCACCAACATCCGCAAACAAGCTATGAAGAAGAATACGCGTCTGATTTTGTGAAGCGCAAACTGACCGAATGGGGCATCCCGTTCAAAGACGGTTACGCCGTGACAGGCATTGTCGCCACCATCGAAGGCCAAAGCACAAAAAGCGGTAAAGCCATCGGCCTACGTGCAGATATGGATGCGCTGAACATTACTGAGAAAACGAACCTGCCTTATGCATCCAAAAACCCCGGTAAAATGCATGCGTGTGGCCATGATGGTCATACCTCAACCTTGCTTGGTGTCGCGCGTCATTTGAACGAAACCAAAAATTTTGACGGCACTGTACATCTGATTTTCCAACCAGCCGAAGAAGGTGGTGGCGGTGCGCACCGTATGATTAAAGAGGGCCTGTTCAAAGACTTCCCGATGGATGCTGTTTACGGTTACCACAACTGGCCTTCTGTGCCGCGCGGTCAGGCGGGATTACGCGCAGGCCCTCTCATGGCGTGTTCTGACGATATTATCATCAATGTCCACGGCAAAGGCGGTCATGCCGCGATGCCGCACAACACAATCGACCCGATGATTGTCGCCGCCCACATCATCACCGCCATTCAAACCATCGTCAGCCGTAACGTTGACCCCGTAGACAAAGCCGTGATTTCCATCACCAACATGCATTGCGGCACAGGGGCTGATAACATCATCGCCGATACCGCTGAAATGTTCGGCAGCGTACGTGCCTTCACCGAAGAAACCCGCGCCATTTTGGAAAAGCGCCTGCCCGAAGTTGCACAGCAAATCGCAGCAGCGTTCGGGGCAACTGTTGATGCCAAATACATCCGCTGCTATGACCCGACCATCAATTCAGCACCCGAAACAGATATCTGCGCCGAAGTGGCCAAAGAATTGCTCGGCGATGATAACGTTGATATCGATACACCGCCCTGCATGGGCGCCGAAGATTTTGGGGCGTACTTGGCAGAAAAACCAGGCTGCTACATCTTCCTCGGTCAAGGCGAAAAAGATAAAAACAGCCCGCACAACCAAAACCTGCACAGCCCGTATTACGATTACAACAACGAGCTATTGCCTGTCGCCGCGAGTTACTTCGCCAAACTGGTCGAAAAGATCATGCCGGCTAATAAATAGCGCGCCCATCATTGCGCCCCCACATCCGCCGTCATTGCGAGAAGCCGTAAGGCGACGCGGCAATCCAGAGTTTTTGCCATAGCAACATACTGGATCGCTTCGCTACGCTCGCGATGACGCGGTGTTTTTAATTTAAAACTATTCCCGCATTTCCGTGTTTGCAAAGAACAAACTATTTTTGCTCTGCATCATTATTATATTGACGCAAAACCATAAAATGTGTTTTCGTTAATTCATGAATTATTTAGGAAAAATAACAAGTCCACGAAGTCCACGGAACCGACCTATGGTCGCCTGTTCGTACGGCTTTGCTATTATTTCCTAACCACCCCGACCACCCCCGAAATAATACCCCAATTCCATACTGACCGGCGACCATACCTGCTCCGGTCTTTATTTATATTGAGCCGGCCTTTTACCAAAAAAATTACAACAATTTTATTTTTTTAGAGGCTCGAATTACATGAATTACACAAACCTTAAAACCATCCAGTCCAAACCAATACCAGACGCCGATGTGCTGACGTTAAAGACGCTTGGCAAGCGTGACATTCCTGCGATGCTTGCTCTACAGGATCGCGTTCATTCTGGCGATATCATTGCCAAAGACACAGCCACCTTGACCACTCTTTTCAATACGGGCAACTCAGCCTTAGGTATTTTCAAAAATGGTGAGCTCGTCGCCCAAGCGACAATCAAAAAAGAACTCGATATTCCCAAAACAGGCACGATTGGTTTCATGATGACTGATCCCGCACATCGCGGCGCAGGCCTTAGTGATATTTTGATCGACCATGCCCTCACAAGAATGGGCTACATGGGATTTGATGTCGCCCAAGCACGCGTGAAAATTGATAACGGTTCTGCGGCGTGGAGACGGTTTGAAAAGCACGGTTTTGAAATCACAGGTGTCGGTGAAAGCCCTGATTGCGCAGGCCGTCAGGTCTACACATTCCAAAAAACGCTCAGCGCACATTTCCTAGCGACGAACAACAATACCGCGCAGCGACAGCGTCCGCATGACCAATCAAATGCTGTTATGCCGCTCGCCCGTCCTGCGCCATAATCTGCACCGCAAGAAGAGCTATAAAATTCGCGCGCTCTGTGCTTAAATGCTTTCATGAGTGAATCGAAAAAAACATCTGCGCCGCACGTGCCCTTATTGCAAATCAAAAACCTAACCACGGGCTTTAAAACCGAGGGCGGTACTATCGAAGCCGTAAAGAACGTGAGCTTTGACCTCGAAATCGGTAAAACCACCGCCGTTGTTGGCGAATCTGGTTCTGGTAAATCCGTCACTGCGCTTTCCATCATGCAACTCCTGCCCTATCCCAAAGCCTTCCACAGCGATCAATCCAGCATCTTATTTAACGGCACAGAGCTCATCGGTGCCCCTCAAAAAACCATGCGCGATATTCGCGGCAGCCAAATCGGCATGATCTTCCAAGAACCGTTGAGCGCGCTAAATCCGCTACACACCATCGAAAAACAAATCGGCGAAGTTTTAAAAATTCACCAAAACATGGGTGACAGTGACGCGCATAAACGCGTGCTAGAATTGCTTGATCTCGTGCAACTTCCCCTAATGAAGCAACGCCTAAACGCCTATCCGCACGAGCTTTCGGGTGGACAACGTCAACGCGTGATGATTGCCATGGCACTCGCCAACAAGCCTGAGCTTTTAATCGCGGATGAACCCACAACCGCGCTCGACGTCACCGTGCAGGCTGAAATCTTAGAACTTTTGAACGAGCTAAAAGCCGAACTCAACATGGCGCTTTTGATGATAACCCACGATCTAAACGTGGTTGAAAAAATGGCGGATGATGTCTGCGTGATGCAGCATGGCGATCTTGTGGAAACCAACACCAGCAAGGCTTTATTTTCAAAACCGAAACATGAATACACAAAAATGCTGCTATCTGCCCAACCCAAAGGCTTGGCTGTCGCGCAAAATGATAACGCAGCCGCCGTTATGGTCGGCAAAGATATCAAAGTCCATTTCCCACACAAGAAAAACTTCTTCGGCAAAACCACCAAATGGATCAAAGCTGTCGATGGCGTTGATGTTACTTGCCGCGCGGGGCAAACGCTCGGTGTTGTCGGCGAATCGGGTTCAGGCAAAACAACTCTCGGCCTTGCGCTCTTAAGGCTGATCGGCAGTGATGGCACCATCGTTTTTGGTGAGCGCACCATCTCCGATCAAAACCGCAAGCAACTCCGCGCTTCTCGTGAGGACATGCAGATTGTGTTCCAAGACCCGTTTGGTTCGCTGTCACCGCGCATGTCCGTCGGGCAGATTATCGGCGAGGGCTTAGAAGTCCACCGCAAAAATTTGAGTGCTTTAGAGCGTGATGAACTGGTTATAAACGCCCTAAACGAAGTCGATCTTGATCCTGAAACCCGCCATCGTTATCCGCATGAGTTCTCGGGCGGTCAGCGCCAACGCATATCCATTGCCCGTGCCTTAGTGCTGCAACCTAAATTTATGGTTCTTGATGAACCGACCAGTGCGCTTGACCTCTCCGTGCAGGCGCAAATCATTGATCTCCTGCGGGCGTTACAAGATAAATACAAGCTGTCCTATATGTTTATCAGCCATGATCTACGCGTGGTGCGTGCCATGTCGCATGAAATTCTGGTGATGAAAGACGGTAAAATCGTCGAACAAGGTGCCACCGCCGCGATCTTTGATAACCCACAACAGCAATACACCAAAACCCTGATGGAAGCAGCACTCCACCTAAAAGCCAGTAAATCCGCATAATTCCCCCTCCCCCGTCACGCCCTATTTTCAAACAAAACTGTCATATTTTTCAACGTTATAACCGTTTCGCTTTATTTTGTGACAAGGCATGAGCGACGCAGCGTAGCAGCGCTACGTAAGGAACGAATAACGCTGTCACAAGATAAATGGAAGCGGTTATAACCTTATCTTCATGTTTTTGCTTGCATAATGGTGTCTGCGCCGTTATCAATGCATGACTTATTAGATTAAGTGCTACCCATTTAAAGCGCACAGTGCGTCTGTTTATTAAAAATAGAGGCACAAGCAAACAAAATTAGAAAGAGGTGAATTAAATTGGTAAGCGTTAATGTTAGAGATAACAATGTCGATCAGGCGTTGAAAGTTCTGAAGAAAAAAATGCAGCGTGAAGGTATCTTCCGTGAAATGAAACTTCGTCGTGACTTTGAAAAACCTTCTGAAAAGAAGAAACGTGAACAAGCCGAATCAGTTAGACGCTGGCGCAAGCTTCAACGTAAAAACCGTAAAGACTAGTTATAAAAATTTAAAAATCATCAGGTTTTCTTGGTGATTTTTTTTATTCTGATTCATACTGATGTAATTGATCTGTTAATCTTTTTCTGCCAAGATATAAATCATGAAACAAATTGTTGTTATATTTTTATTTTCACTATGTTTAGTGCTCGGGTCATCGTCTGGTGACGCGCAGGATCCCTTGATAGGTCCTAATTTTGAGTCGAGATCTCACATCTATCAGGCTTATTTCCCCGTTCCGCACACCGAGGAAGTCTCGCGCACAGCGCGCTATCTTAACAAAGAGCTGCAATATCACTCTTATATTTCCGCGGAATATAAATCAAAAGAGCTTGGGCACTATGTGAAATATTCCATCATAATGGAGCCTTTGGAAAAATATAAACCCTACCAAGATGCGGTCGAAGAAAAAGTTGAAGACTTAATCAACTTTTACGATAGCTCCTATGAATATCAAATACCGAATTTATCCGATTACAGTGAAGACGGTAATTGGGGCAAAGACATCACCATTGAGTTTTTTGATGGGAGCATGCCCGCAGCACAAAGACCTAAAAGTCATAAGCCTTGGGTCATAAGACGTCGCATTTTTCACAACTCACGGCATATATTTATCTTAGAAGCTCTCGGCTCAACGGAATATCTCTATGCGCGGGCAAGCAACGAATTCTTTGATAAATTCAGAATTTTGCCCCATGCCTTTCGATAGGCTATAGCGGTTTACAAGATTTCTTCAACCAACTCTGCACATCAGGCTCGCCACTTAAAAGCGGGTTAATCGTGTTATAGACGCGCGCGTGGTAATCATTCAGCCACTTAATCTCTGCTTCATCCATCAATGATTTTTCAATCAAACGCTGGTCAATCGGTGCAAGTGTCACCGTTTCAAAAGCAAGGCGCATGCGCTTTCCGTCGTTCATTTGACCATCATCCTTCACCAAAACAAGGTTTTCAATGCGAATGCCATAGGCACCTTCTTCGTAATAACCAGGTTCATTAGACACCAACATCCCTGCGCGGAATACGTCCTTTGCACGGCTAGAAATACCGATGCCACTTTCATGAACGCCTAAATAACAGCCAACACCATGGCCTGTGCCATGCGCGTAATCCTCGCCCTCGCGCCACAAAGCTTGGCGCGTTAGGATATCAACCTCGCGCCCTGTTATTCCTTCGGGGAATACCGCGCGGGCAATCGCAATATGGCCTTTTAACGCCCGTGTAAAATGCTCTTTCATGCTTTGCGTTGGTGTGCCGACAGACACCGTGCGCGTGATATCGGTTGTGCCGCCGTCTGAATACTGCCCACCGCTATCCACCAGTAAAAGGCTGTCGCCTTTAATCGCTGCATTGCTGGCTTTGGTGGCGTGGTAATGAACAATCGCGCCATTTTCCGCCCAACCTGAAATCGTGTCAAAACTATTGCCTGTGAAATGCGCGCCCATTTTTCGAAAATCATAGAGCTTTTCAACCACGTCTATCTCCGTCAGTCCGCCTTTGGGTGCTTCATCATCAAGCCATTTCAAAAACTTCGCCAACGCCACACCATCACGGATATGGGTTTTACGAATCGCATCTTGTTCCTGCGGTGTTTTACACGCGCGCGGCTCAATCACAGGGTCAGTATAATCCTGCGCCGTCGCCTTGTTGCTCTCAACCACGTTATAAAACCACATCGGGCAGGTTGAATAATCCATCAAAACGGGTTTGCTGTCATTTGCGGCTTTCTTACACAGTGCGGCGATATCGGCCTCCAACTGTGCAGGGTCACAAATTTTCACCGCATTGCCGACATGTTGCGTCACGGCTGGCGTCATTTTTGCCGCATCAATATACCAATCCACTTCGCCGCTATCATGTAAAACAGCATAAGAAAGCGCAAGCGGTGTATTGGCAACATCCGCCCCGCGAATATTAAGCAACCACGCAATCGAATCGGGCATGCTCAGAATAAACGCAGCCCCGCCCTCATCCGTAATTTGTGCCGCAAGCCCTTGGCGTTTTTGCGCGCCGCTCATGCCTGCCACAGCCTCATCAAAGATGCGCACAGGTGCTTTTGGTGGTGCAGGTTGGTCGTCCCAAACACTATCCAATGGGTTTTGGTCAAGCGCGACAAGCTCAATTTTCTTTGCCGCCAATAATTTCGTAAGTTTTTGCACCGCAGACACCGTATGCAATTTCGGGTCATACCCAATTTTACTGCCTGAAGCTGCGTTTTTAACGAGCCAGTCATAGGCATCCGCCCCCGTGACCGTCAACGCCTCAAACGATGCCGCATCAACTTGTTTTTGCAATTGAATGGTGTAACGTCCATCGGATAAAACAGCCGCCTTACTCTCCAGCACAACCGCAAACCCAGCCGAACCATCAAACCCTGTCAGCCATGCCAAACGCTCTGCGCTATCGGGGGCTTCTTCACCTTGGAATTCATCCGCGCGCGGCACCAAAAACCCGTTCACGCCTGCATTTTTCAACGCCGCACGTAATTCCGAAAGCTTCTCAGCCGATGTGTTTTGAGCCGTTGCCATGATCGTATCCCCTTAAAAATTTTCTTATTGTCCTACATATTAAACACAAAAACATCAAATTCGTATATATTAATGGTCATGGTTTATTTTCTTCTGACATTTGCTGCGATTATTGGTCTTTATGGGCTCTACCGTTTTTTCATGAACGCGAGCATTTCCCAAATCAAATCATTCTTCTTGGCCTTTGCCGCGCTTGTTATGGCGGTGTCGCTGTTTTATATGGCGATCACGGGTAAGCTTGCGGCTGCTGTTGCGCTTGTGGCGGCGGCGTTCCCGATTTCTTTGGCTTATATGCGCGAGCGCCGACGCGCGAAAAGCACCCCACCAAAGAACACCACAGACGATAAAATGACCCGCAAAAAAGCACTCGAAATCCTCGGCCTCAAAAACAACGCAAGCGATCAAGACATCGAAGCCGCCTACAAAAAACTAATGAAGAAAATCCATCCCGACCAAGAAGGCTCAGAATGGCTAGCCGCGCAAATCAATCAAGCGCATGATTTCCTCAAGGGCAAAAAATAACCGTTTTCAAAAACTATCTCAATAACCGAGCCGCTAATATAGTGCTCTCATACGTCTTTTCAAAAACATCCTCATCCACTTCCCTATCCATCAGAGGCTGCCAACCACCGGTTGCTCTCGCAAGTAAATCTTCTTGTGCTTGCTGATTTGTGTCTATGTCATCAGGAAGCTCCTTAATGACTTCGGGAAGATCAGGCGCTTGATGATATAAAACGCTCTTATTTCTTAAGAATTCTTCTAGAGGCACTCTCTCGTACCCTACGGCATCCGCAAAACATATAACCAATGCGTTGAGTTTAATCATAACCTCGAAATCTATCAGCTCATTTTTCCTAAAATTCAGATTGTCTGTTTCTACAAAAAGGGAGGCGACTTGAAGCCCGCCATAAACTCTATTCCCAACACACTCTCCCATAACTTTTGCTGTGGCTTCGCGCTGCTCCTGCGAAATGGTTGGCGTCTCATTAACCGCGCCAGACTCCTGCGCCAAAGCGGCTGATGCCGAAAAGCTGGTTGCTGCGCCCAATGCCAATGCTTGAAGTGTTTTGTTCATAATTTACCTCCCTATCATTTATGACTTAATTTATATCTACATTACATTTAGCCATAAAGCCTTCACATATTGCCGTCAATAGGATTATGCCTATAAAGTCAGGCGCTCTTGCATTTGCAAATCATTTATGCGAAAGATTCAACCTTGATTATAACAACGAGACATAAACCATATGCCTTCTGATATAAGACCTGTTCGCAAAGCTGTATTTCCTGTCGCCGGATTGGGCACAAGATTTCTACCCGCGACCAAAGTAATGCCCAAAGAGATGCTGCCCCTTAATGACCGCCCGTTGATCCAGCACGCGTACGAAGAAGCACGCGAAGCAGGCATCGAGGAATTCATTTTCGTCACAGGCCGCCAGAAAGAAATGCTGGAAGAGCATTTTGATTTCCAGCCCGAGCTTGAGAGCGTTCTCGAATCACGCGGCAAAAAAGATTTGCTTGAGAAAGTCCGTGCCAGCGAAATGCCCGCAGGCAAGTTATTCACAACCCGCCAACCCAAAGCATTGGGTTTAGGCCACGCTATTTGGTGCGCCCATAAATTAGTGGGCGATGAGCCGTTCGCGGTGATCCTGCCCGATGATGTGTTTTTGGCTGAAAAAGGCTGTTTGGCACAAATGGTGGAGGCCTATAACGAGCACGGCGGCAACGTTGTTGCGGTGACCGATGTATCAGACGAAGATACCTCCCGCTATGGCATCGTCGACATCGCCGAAGACAAAGGCAAAATCGTAACCGTCAACGGCCTCGTCGAAAAACCAGAACAAGGCAAAGCACCGTCAAACCTTGCCATTATGGGGCGCTACATCCTGCAACCTGAGATTTTCTCGCACCTATCCGCGTTCGAAAAAGGCACAGGCGGCGAGATACAGCTCACGGATGCGCTGGTTAAAATGCTCGGCACGACACCGTTTCATGGCTATCGTTATGACGGGAAACGTTATGATTGCGGCACGCGCCTTGGCTTTATTGAAACCAATCTGGCCTTTGGTCTTGCCGATTCAGAGATTGGCCCGAAAGTCCGCCAAATTCTGCGTGACTATTTAAATGAACACGATGAACAAAAAAATAAGGACAAATCCTCACATGCCGCTTAACACAAGCATTCTGGATATGGAGATCCCCGATTCTCCTGCGCCGCATAAATTTGATGCGGAAATCCTGCGCGAATATGACATTCGTGGCCAAATCGGTAAAAACCTAACGCCGCTTGATGCTTATGCTGTGGGCTGCGCGTTTGGCACGCTCGTGCGCCGCAAAGGCGGCAGCCGCGTTTGTGTTGGTTATGATGGCCGCGCCAGCTCTCCCGTCTTTGCAAAGGCTGTGATTAACGGCCTGATCGCGATGGGCTTAGAAGTTGAAAACATTGGCCTTGGCCCCACGCCAATGCTGTATTTCGCGGTCAAAGACCATATGGCAGATGGTGGCGTGATGATTACAGGCTCGCACAACCCATCCGATTACAACGGTTTTAAAATGACGCTACAAAAAGGCCCTGTTTACGGTGAAGCCGTGCAGGAACTTGGACGCATCGCGGCTGAAGCTGATTTTGAACTCAAAGACGGCGGCAGCGCGCGCGAAATTGATATCCAAGACGCCTATGTTGATCGTTTGCTGCGTGATTACACGGGCACGCGCGATCTAAAAGTTGCGTGGGATTGCGGCAACGGCGCAGGCGGCGAGATTGTCCGCCGTTTGACCAAAAAATTACCGGGCGAGCATATCTTGCTGTTTGATGAAATCGACGGCAACTTCCCGAATCACCACCCTGATCCAACAGTAGACGCAAACCTTGTTGACCTTATCAAAGTCGTGCGCGAGCAAAAATGTGACTTCGGTGTTGCCCTTGATGGCGATGCTGACCGCATTGGTGCTGTCGATGAAAACGGTACTATCTTGCGCTGTGACACGTTGATCGCCGTGTATGCGCGTGAAATCCTTGAAGAACACCCAGGCGCGACCATCGTTGGTGATGTGAAATGCAGCCAAGTCATGTATGACGAAATCACGCGCCTTGGTGGCAAAGCCGTTATGGCCGCGACAGGCCATTCACTGATTAAAGCCAAAATGGCTGAACTAAAAGCCCCGCTCGCGGGTGAGCTCTCGGGGCATATCTTCTTTGGTGATAAATGGTATGGCTTTGACGATGGTATTTACTGCTCGATTCGCCTTATGAACGAAGTCAGCGAAGCAGATGGTGCCGCATCGACACTAATCGCCCATTTGCCGCAAATCTGTAACACGCCCGAAGTGCGCTTTGAGGTCGATGAAACAGAGAAGTTTGATCTGATCAAACGCGTGGCAGATTCGCTTGAAGCACAGCAAAAACTCGGCACAGCGCCCGATTTTAAAGTTATCGACATTGATGGTGTTCGCGTTCAAACTGCCGATGGTTGGTGGTTACTGCGTGCGTCGAACACCCAAAACGTATTGGTGACAAGGGCTGAGGCCAGCAGTCCTGCATCTTTAGAAACATTAAAAAACATGGTCATCAGCGAGGTTAAAAAAATAGGATATGGCGTTACATTCCCTGCTTAACTATACTAACGGACGATCAAAGACTGAAAAAACTGATATGAAGGACGACACAAAAGACGACGTCCAAGACAACAACAAACCCGATCTCAGGAGTAAACATACTGTGCAACAACATGCCGCTATTCTGGAGCTTCTAGCCTCCCGCATCTGTCACGACCTTATCAGCCCCGTTGGCGCTGTGAATAATGGTGTCGAGTTCATACAAGAGACAGGCGATGCCAGTGCTGATGCGATTGAATTGATCGCCATGAGCGCGCACGAAGCCGCTGTTCGTTTGCAAATGTTCCGCCTTGCCTATGGTGCAGGTGGTCGTGATCCGAATGTTAAACCTGAAGACGTGCATAAAGTTTTCCTCGGCCTGACCGATGGCGAAGGCAAAGAAGCGCACAAAGTAACGCTTGATTGGGACCCACATGCCCCGCTCGGCTTTGATGAATTTCCAGTTGGCTACTGCAAAACGCTGGCTGGTGTTTTGATGCTGTCCCAAGAATGTTTACCCAAAGGCGGCACGATCAAAGTACAACCGGGCAACAATGCCAATGAGACACATGTCATCGCCGAAGGCATAAACTGTGCCCCGCGTCAGATGGTCAAAGAAGCCCTCGCGCTTGATGTTGCGCTTGATGATCTTGATCCGCGCCTTATTCACCCTTACGCGCTGTCTGTTTTGGCACAAAATTATGGCCTCACAATCAGCATCGAAGAAGAAGTCGAAGGCCGTACAGTCCTAAAACTCTCTGCATAATTTTTCGTTCCTTCACGAATTATAAATGATTTTCAATCTATTATCATGGTTGAGAAAACCTTATTTCGCGCAAATGAAAGAATAAGCATCCTGATGAAGACCTGTATGATAGTTGATGATAGCCGTGTAGTTCGCAAAGTTGCGGCGCGCATCATTTCCGATATGGGGTTTGACTGCACCGAGGTCGAAGACGGTCAACGTGCCTTTGATGCCTGCACAGAATCAATGCCTGATGCCATCTTGCTCGATTGGAATATGCCTGTAATGAGCGGTATCGAGTTCTTGGAAAAATTACGCATGCTTGAAGGCGGTGACAAGCCAAAAGTTCTGCTCTGCACCACAGAAAACGATACAGGCCACATCAAAAGAGCCATGAATGCTGGTGCGGACGAATATGTGATGAAACCTTTCAACAGCGATATTATAGAATCAAAATTCAAACAAATCGGGCTTTTGTAATTGCGCGCCCTTCCTGTACAATAACGACAATAAAGCCAATAAAGTGCCTAACAAAATACCAAACGGAAACAAACCCACCTCATGAAAATAAGCGATTTTGAGCGATATAGCAGCCTTTTGAAAGACCAATGCGGTCTGATCTTATCTCCTGAAAAATCATATCTTCTTGATTCACGTCTTTTGCCCGTTGCTAAAAAATGGGGCTATCCAACACTTCCTGCGATGACCATGACGCTTTACGGCGTGCCTGAACCTGATTTGGTGCGCGATATTGTCGAGGCCATGGCCAACACAGACTCAGCCTTTTTTTCTCCAATAGCCGACTTTAATACGCTCAGTGAATTTGTGCTGCCTTACTATGATAAAGGCCGCAAGAAAAACAAGCAGCTCAATATCTGGTCAGCAGGCTGCGCGGCAGGGCAAGAGGCCTACTCCATCGCCATGACAATCGAAGCGCGCGCCGAGAAAATGCGTGGTTGCCGCATCGGTATTGATGCCACCGACATTTCAACCACCATCTTGGACAAGGCGCAATCTGGCACTTACAACCAATATGAAATCCAAAACGGGCTTCCTGTTGAGATGCTTTTGCAATATTTTGACCCTGTTGATAAAAAAACATGGGCGATTAAACCAAAAACAAAAAAAATGGTGCGCTTTGATTATTTCAACTTATTGCGCGATATGGACGAACTTCCAGAATACGACATTATCTTCTGCCGCAATGTTCTCCCTTTATTTGAAAAAGAGACACAAGCCGAAGTCCTCCATAGAATGCTGGAACTTTTGCCCGAAGACGGCTTTATATTTTTGGGCGCAAATGAAAATATAAAAGCCATCACCGATGAATTAATCGCGGTTGACGATCATCCGGGGCTTTATATCCTCAAAGACGGCAATTATAAATTCAGCAAAAAATAAAGAGGAACGACTCTATCCACTTGCTTTCACGTGCTCTTTGTTGTTCATTGTAGCCAATCGAAACAACAAATTGGGTATGATCTCGCCATGCAAAGCTCTGAACAAAAATCACCGCCGCAAAAACAACCCATCCGTGATCCCAAAGCCATCGCGATTAAACGCGCTATTATTTCCGTCAGCAACAAAGATGGCTTAGCCGATTTCGCCCGCAAGCTACAAGAATACGGCATTGAGATCCTCTCCACTGGCGGCACAGCGAGCATGCTCAAAGACGAAGGCATCACCGTTACCGATATTGCAACCTACACAGGCTTTCCCGAAATCATGGACGGGCGCGTTAAAACGCTTCATCCGCGCGTTCACGGCGGCATTTTGGCCTCCCGCGACAAAGAAACGCACCAAGCCGCCATGAAAGAAAATAATATCGAAAGCATCGATATGGTGGTTGCCAACCTCTACCCGTTCGTTGAAACGCTCAAAGACGGTGGTGATTACAATGCCTGTATCGAGAAAATCGATATTGGCGGGCCTGCGATGATCCGCGCCTCCGCCAAAAATCATGATTTTGTGACCGTCATCACCGACCCGCAAGACTACGAAAAAGTGCTGGAAAACATGGCGGAAAACGACGGCGCAACAACCTATCCCCTGCGCCGCCGCTTGGCTGCAAACGCCTTGGCACTCACAGCGACCTATGATGCGAACATCTCAAGCTGGCTTGCCTCCCAAGTCGATGAAAACGAATTCCCGCGCCGTATCAGCTTTTCTGGCAACTGGCGCGAAACACTGCGTTATGGCGAAAACCCGCATCAACGTGCTGCGATCTATCTTGACGGCACAGCGCGCCCGGGTGTTGCGCTTGCAACCCAAATACAAGGCAAGCAGCTCTCCTACAACAACCTCAACGACACAGACGCCGCCTTTGAATTGGTCGCTGAATTTGACGAGCCTGCCGTTGCCATTATCAAACATGCCAACCCTTCGGGCGTTGCCTGCGCTGCCAACACGCTTGAGGCTTACAAACGTGCGCTCCTTTGTGATCCGACTTCTGCCTATGGCGGGATTGTTGCGCTCAACCGTCCGTTGAACGCTGAAACGGCAAAGAAAATTATCTCTGTGTTCTGCGAAGTCATCATTGCGCCATCGATCGAACATGATGCGCTTGATATTTTAAAGCCAAAGCAAAACATCCGTGTTCTGACAACGGGTGCGATGCCTGACCTTACGACCAAACGCCGCATGGTGAAAAGCATCGCGGGTGGTTTGCTCGTGCAAGATTACGATAACGGCCAAATTTCCGAAGATGAAATGAGAATCGTGTCCGAGCGTGAACCGACCGAAGAAGAGCTCGAAGATATGTTCTTCGCCTTCAAAGTCGCAAAACACATAAAATCAAACGCCATTGTCTACGCTAAAAACGGTGCGACATGCGGTATCGGCGCAGGTCAGATGAGCCGCATCGATTCCACCGTCATCGCCGCGCATAAGGCGGCTGAGGCTGCCAAAGCCGCAGGGCTTGAGCATTCCCTTGCCAAAGGCTCTGTTGTGGCCTCTGATGCGTTCTTCCCCTTCCCTGACGGTTTAATTGCCGCTGCGGAAGCGGGTGTGACAGCCGTGATCCAACCGGGCGGCTCTATCCGTGACGAAGAAGTCATCGAAGCCGCAGACGAGCGTGGATTAGCGATGATCTTCACAGGCATCCGTCACTTCAAGCACTAAAAAGGCGCAAAACCACACTAAAAATCACGAAATAGCGGCAAAGCACCCAAACGTTAAGCACTTGAGATTTTCATTGGAAAAACTTGCAAATTTCCATAAAAAACGATAGACTTAGCCTATAATTTTAATGGGTGTGATAAAAAATGACGGTTCTTAGCAATACATTAAACACGGCAGCGGCATTTCTCGGCTTAGGCTGCATAGCACCGTCCGTTCATACGCTCAACGCCGTATCGGGCGGCATAACAGTAGCCGCTGGCGTCATGGTCGCAGGCGCAGCATGGGCAACAACGTCCAAGCTACGGCACGATATCGGCCTTACAGATATCGTCAATAGCACGTGGGTCGGGCGCAACCCTCTCAAAGCTGCCGCCATTGGTGCTGCTGTTGTTTTTGGCACCCCTGCTGCGATAAACACATATGATGATGTCCAAAATGGTGACCATTTTTCAATCGCGTTCGGCCATAACATGCTGCAACCTGTCTATGAAGTGGGACGCTACGGCGTGCGCGAAGGCCTTGTACCGCTTGGCCGCCAAACAACACGCGCCATAAACGGTAGCCTCGAATATATCTTCAATGCGGATATGCCAACGATGAGAATTGACCCCGTTTTCGATGCGCGCAGCTCTTTCCGTGAGCGCTGCATTGAACCCTTCTTTAAATCAGTCGTCTTCGATGGCCCAGTATTCCTCGCTGATAACTACATCAGAGGTGTTGAGACACCACGCGAAGGAACCGACAGAGAAATGCTCGATTCCTTAACCAAGCGTAACGTCAACTACCAAGCAAAACCAATCTGTTTTTAGGACACAAATAATATGAAAGCCATCATGCATCTAGGCAAGCGCGCGATCCAAGGGTTCTGCTACACAGCCCTTCCGCTTTCTTTTGCCGCACAAGATTCGCGCACCCTAAATGCGATGCTCGGCATGTTTACTGGTTACTATATTGGTAAAGGCGTTGCGGGCGTGGCACTCATGCTTGCCAATAAAAAGAAAAAAGAACAAGACGCAGGCTACGGCGAAGAAAAATCAGGGCTAAAAAGCCTATTCAACAAAGAAAACAGACAAGCCGCCACCAAATACCTTCTTGCAGGCACAGCCCTTGCCGCCGCAGGTTATATTGGTGCAAACACCGCTCATGACATCAATCAAGGCCGTACGCCGATATGGGCGTTGGCGGGCAACACCATAGATGCTGCTTATGTACCTGTTAAATTTATTTTTGCAGAAAGTGCTGATTTCGGGCAGTTAATCACCCATAACCTAAATCCGCTACCGCCAGAATATAGAGAAAATCCATTGATTGCGCTCTATGGTCGTAAACTAGATGGTTATACGGGATGCTTTGATAAAGTCATGGATAACACGCCGGGTTTTGCAGGCACATGCCACGATAAAGGCAATAGCTGGTCTCGTCGTAATTTTGATAGATAATAACCCTAAACATCGCCACAAAGACACAACCTAACCCTTTATTTTCAATAACAAAAGCGGGCATAACACAACGTTTCCCGCGCTAAATTAGGAAATTCCCAAAAAAAACTTGCAAAAAGGGGGGTATTTACTGTAATATAAGGGTAACTAATAAATATGTATGTAAAAACAATACATTAATAATAAAAACGTAAATTCGCTAAATAAACAAAAAATAAAGAATTTACAGTAATAGTGGTTATATAGAGATTGGTGTGATTTCATGACAACTGAGTCAAATTTTCTACCCGAAGGTGTATCGATGGAGCAATTCATCGCCAACGCTTCGTATGAAGAATTGACACAAGCCTATAGATTGATGGTTATCACAGCGCAAAGCCCTGATGATCATACATCACAAGAAATGGGCGCCGTCCTTACTGGTCTGGTTGACAAGATCACCCCTACATTAGAAGCCGAATACGCAGAGAATGGCCTACCATTCCATGCTGACAGATTCAGAGACGCTGTATTCCAACAACACATGCAAGTAAACGGCCCTGGCATGATGTCTGGCCCTGCACCGCTGTTCGGATTAATACAAAGCGCCTACGTAATGGCACCAGATATTGACGTGAGCGCCATAAACGATTTAACCGCGACCATTGATGAATCCAATGAAATGTGGAGAGCTATTAGCGGTACTTTGGGTCAAAGCCCTAACCCTTCTGCATTCATTGGCTCATATGTTGACGCGCAAATGACAATATCCACAGCCGAACGTACTTTGGCTGAATTAGCCGCATCAGGCACCGCAGAAGAAATACAAGCCGCTCAAATGGATTTGGCCATCGGTCAAGCCATGTTCGAGCGTATCGATGCCATCCTTCCAGAAGGCATGAGAGCTGACGCAGAAGCCGCACACGCTAACGCAGAAATTCACGAAGCTCGTCGTTTAGATGGTGACCTTCCTTATCAACGCATAGGTGCCGCTACGGCATATACCGTTCAACACCCTATAGCAGCAGCACCTTTTGTTTGGCAGGGCGTCGAAACGTTAGGCTCAAACCTCCTTGCAACTCCTGGATACTTGGTTGACCTTGGTAACATGGGCAGCGGATGGGCTTTTGATAAAAGCTACGAAGGCTCTGCTGGTGCTTGGATACAACGAAATTCACTCGCGGGCATTGATTTGGTAACGGGCACTCCCCAAGCAAGTAATAGAGAAGAAGCTGATATTGTCTCTGGCGTCGCCGTAATTGGTGAGGTGGCAATAGTCGTTGCTTCTGTCGGCACAATGGCCGCACCAAGAATTGGAGCAACGGTTAGTAAAACTGTCGTGAGTCACGCCGATGACGGCGCACGCATTATTGCCCACGCAGGTGACGACGCTGTGGACGTTGCGCGTATTGCCGCAATACCAAACGCCATGGATAACTTACTCATCCACGCAGATGAGTTTGTCGACGTACAGGCAGCTCTTAGAACGGGCACAGATGATGTTGCCGAACTAGCAGCAAGAGCACGTCCTGTAGTACCAGGAACATACGCGCCTGCTAACCTAACAACAGCACCAATAAGACTTGTTGACGATGCAGCCCCAATTCTGCGCGCTGCCGACAACGTGCCTGTATCTCTGCGCACAGCGCCACGCATGCCTACTTCACCGTCCATCGTTGATGACGCGGTAAAATTGGCCGATGATGCACCTATCACTTTACCGAGAGCTCCTGTGGCCTCACTTGATAACCTAGCACTCGGTGCTATGGACGATGCTGCCCCCGTACTTAGAACAGCTGCTGATGCGCCTGTACTACGCGTAGCAACACCACACATGCCTGCCACCCCATCTCTTGCTGATGACGCGGTAAGATTGGCCGATGATGTACCTGCTGCGCCAATCAGAGCCGCAACAACAACACTTGATGATGCTGCGACACTTAGAGCAACATCTGGCTTAGCAGATGATGCAGCGGCACCAATCATTCGCGCCGCTGCTGATGCACCTGTAATACGCACAGCACCGCCAAACATGCCTTCACCGTCCCTAGCTGACGATACCATAAAGGCTGGAGATACTGTCGCACCTGCCGCAGCAAGAACAGGCAACATCCTAACAACACGCACAGCAAGAAGCATTTATCGCGACCCTAAAATGAGCTTTAGCGAAAAAGTGACAGTCCTTGCTTCTCGTGGCGATGACCCAA
>JBBKWU010000023.1:0-103274 GCA_037969035.1 Bdellovibrionales bacterium | reverse complement strand
TCGGTATTGGGGGAGCGTATGAGAAGCGGTGCTTGGTTACGAATTGTTTCCTTCACACGCGGATCATGGCGCACCATACCAGCAAGCGGTGGTTTCAGGCGCAAGAAGTTCTCGCAGGCCTTGAGCAATGTGCGGTAAGTTTTCTCGCCTTCGGAGGCACTTGTGATCTGGTTCACGACGATATCAACATGTTTGGACATGCCAGCAGCGTTACCGAGTTTGATAAAGGCGTAAGCGTCTGTAAGGGACGTTGGCTCATCCGTTGTCACAAGCAAGGTTTTGGTTGCGGTCGCAGACATCATCCGCACGGTGCGGTCAACACCAGCACCAAGGTCAATCACGACAACATCGTATTTTTCTGCAACTTCTAATAGTTGATCACGAAGCATGGTCAAGCGTTGCACGGGAAGCGATGACAAAGAGGCCTGACCAGAACGACCTGCGATAATATCAAAGCCGCCTTCGTCAAAGCGTTGAATAACCTTATCAAGACCAAGACGACCACGGATCACATCGTTCAAATCACGTTTCGGCATCAGGCCAAGTTGAACATCAACGTTCGCCAAACCCAAATCACCATCAAACAGTAGGACTTTTTTACCCATGTTCGAGAGCGCGTGTGCCAGCGTTACGGAGAACCATGTCTTGCCGACACCGCCTTTACCACTGACGACGGCGACAATGTTATGACCGCGTTTGAAGGGCGTTGCGAGGCTCCCCGAATTTGCGGCTCTGTTTTTATTGGGTGTCATTGTGTCGCTCATCAATTTGATCCTGTAAGGCTTTTGTTTGTACGTGTACGTTCTGCTTCCTGCTTTTTAATGCTCTCTGGCATAAGGAGCCCCGTCAAACGTTTCGGGGAAAGCTGGATTAAACCATTTGCCACTTGCGGCGTATGTGAAGCATCTGCAAAAATCAGGCCACCGCTATGGGCGGCACTTAAAACACCACCGAGGCGGCGTGCAAAATCAAGGCGTGTCGGCAGCAAATAACGAACGCCAAGCGCGCCAAAGCTGCGGGCAAGTTCGGCCGATTCATCGGCATCAATGCCGGCTTGCATCACAAGCACAGGCTCGATATCGCCAACGCCAATCATTTTGGCAAGAGTACGCATTTCGGCTTGGTCGTATGGGTTCATGCCGCCTGTATCGATAAATATCTGGTCAGCACTCTGTGCGCGTTGCAAGCAATCAGTAAGTTCCTCGTAAGAGGCAGCGCGCTGCAAATTGATTTTGAGTAATTTTGTAAAGGCAGAGAGTTGCTCAATCCCGCCAGCACGAACCGTGTCGGTGGAGATCACAGCCGTACGAAGGCCGTTCATCACGCTACGGGCGGCAAGTTTTGCCACGGCTAATGTTTTACCAGCACCCGGTGCGCCGATCATCATGTAGGCGGTGCTTGTGACTTTTTGCGGTAGAGGTTTGAAGGAGAATAAATGCTCGATCGCTGCCATCATCGACATTTCCGCACGTTCCATGCCTAAAACAGTGGCGCAGGATACAATGTTATCAATGATGTCTTCAGGAACAGAATGACGCAGCAGCACATCGGTGATGTGTTCGATGACAGCACTTTCGTCATCTTCGTCATGTTGCAGCCAGCCTTCGGAATCAGCAGGTTCAGCAACGGTTTCCAGTTCAAAATTAGGCCCCGCGCCGAGCGAAAATGGCTCGTCAGCGTAATCCGTATAATTATCGGCAGGGTCAATCGCTGCCGTTACACGGACAGCTTTACCTTGCTTTTCTTCGCGTGTCGCAACGATCACCGCGTCTTCTCCTAAGGTATCCCGCACCATTTTCATAGCGTCGGTCATGTTGTTTGCATAAAAAGATTTTAGCCGCATGGCAGAATGTAGACCTTCGAATCAATTATAGATTATCCAGAATCTCTATTCTAGAGGATAAAGGTAAATATCCCGTATGTGAATCCCCTAAATTGAATAAAATGCTGAATAAGCTGTGGATGGAATTTATTTGAGCGGCGGCGTCAAAAGATAAGGGTTGTTTTCTATGGCACCCTTACTCTCTGCGTTATCTTCCCAATTATGGACAGTTTTACGACCTTTGCCACGACTGCGACTGTAGGTATATCCCATTTGCAACTGATTTATAGATGCTAATTCACCGTCACCGTATTGACGTTTAAATTCACTGAGAAGGTTATCGCTATGGAAATCGGCATAATCACCATTATCGCTTAGGGTGAGGGTCTTGGTTTCAGGATAAAATAAAGCATCTGCTTTATAATCAAAAAAGCCAAGGCTTTGACTGCCCAGTCGCTGATCCAAGCATACTGTGATGTCGTTTTCGATGATGAAGTCGAGGGTCTTTGACATGGTATCCATAAGAACGGACTTTAAGCGCGCGGTATAATGTTCTGTTTGAGGTGGTTCCGATTGAAGATCGCATGACACCGTTGAGCTTTTAATCAGCTCGTCGGCAAGGCCTTCTTTCCTCGCTATATCCTCGTCACTTTCGCAGGCACTCAAAACTAGAGGCAGGGCAAGCAGGAATCTTCTTTTTAAAAACGTCATTGTGCTATATTCCTCTGTATCCAATGTCGTTATAAATAGCCCAAAATAAAAGTTATGTCAAGAATGTTAGATATTGATCTGTTTGTTGAGTTTTAGGGCGTCGATGATATCGAAAATGATTTCTAATTCACGGGTTATTTTGTGGAGGTTCTCATGTGTGACGGCTTTCCACAATGGTAGAGCCTCAAATAAATCACGTCCGCGATGAATGGAGAAGAGGATTTCATCGCCTTTGAAGCTGACTTCCATCCATTTGGCGCGGAAGATTTTGCCAGCCTCCATAAAGCGTTCGATAAAGGCAGGGTCTAGCACAACACGCGCCTCGACCTGATCGGTGGACATTACGTCATATTGCTTTTTCCATTTGGTACTGACGATATTTATTTTTTGGAATTCTGAAAAAGATGTGCGCAGGGCGGTTTGTAATTTGCTGCGCGGCATAACGATGGTGTGGCCTTCCATCGGACGACGGAGCTTTAGGCGGATAACAAGCCCCCAGAACACATCATGCTCCACCGTTTCATATTGCGCGCGGCGTTCGTGGGCATACGCTTGGCGGCGGTACTGTTTCACATCGCTCAGGCGGACTTCTTGCAGATCAATGCGTACATCGTGATAGATGCCTGTGAAGCCATCTTCGCTGCTTTGTATATCCGCAGGCGGCAGAATTTTATGGGACAGCACATCGTTTAGTGTCATTACGCCTTCGGGCTCGTAAGTCATGCCTGCGGCTTCGGCGAGGTTGTGGGTCAAGATGTTTTTTGCACTGCGCTTATAAAAGAAGTTCATGATGTGGTAGAGGATAATGCTCGGCACGAAGCTAAATAGCACCACAAAAACAGTCAGCCCCGTCATCGCGCCCGTGCTGTTGGTAATCACGATATAGGCCGCCGCACAAACGATCAAAACAATGCCAACCGTAAACATCCGCATAAAAAAGCGATGCTTCTTACCGATCTCTTCGATCAGTATTTCGATAGCAGCGTTAAATTTCTCTGATTCGGCTTTCATGTGTAATGTCTTACCCGTTTAAATCTG
Organism: Bdellovibrionales bacterium; assembly: GCA_037969035.1. Taxonomy (GTDB): domain Bacteria; phylum Pseudomonadota; class Alphaproteobacteria; order Micavibrionales; family Micavibrionaceae; genus JBBKWU01. The sequence goes on along the minus strand of JBBKWU010000023.1, from coordinate 99,703 downwards.
CCCTAAGGTTTTGATTTTCGCTTTGGTGTGGATTTCGTTTTGGCTCATCACAACTGTTTGTGGGCGGAAACGCTCGATCACGGAGCGCACGTAAGGGCGGATCAGTGGCGAGGTCAGAAGCACAGGTGTTTCGCCCTGCATCATGAATTTATCGTAGGCTTGACGGACATCGGTGATGAAGTTCTGCAAGTGGCTTGGTGCCATGGCGAGTTGTTTTTCCTCACCATCGCCGATTAGGGCTTCGGCAAAGGCTTGTTCCCAATCTGCGGAAAGTGTAGCGAGAGTGAGAACACCGTTTTGGTTGACGCTCTGGTTGCATAATTGCCGTGACAGCCGCGTGCGGACATGTTCGGTAATCATTATTGGTTTCTTGGTGTAGCCTGTGGCCTCGGCGATGCCTTCCAAAATGGCAGGCATGTCACGGACGGAAATGCGCTCTGCGACAAGGTTTTGTAAGATGCGCTGTAGGCCATCAACTGTGATTTTCCCTGGTATAACATCGGCGACAAGCTTTTGATAATCGGACGGCATTTCGTCCAGTAATTTTTGTGTCTCTGTGTAAGATAAAAGGTCAGACATGTTATCGCGCACGATTTCGGTGACATGCGTTGTGACAACAGTTGAGGCATCAACAACGGTGTAGCCTTTGAAATGCGCTTCTTCGCGGTATTGTTCGTCAATCCACATGGCAGGAAGGCCAAAGGTTGGCTCGGTCGTGCTTTCACCCGGAAGCTCGATTTTTTGACCCGCAGGATCCATGCACAGGAATTTCCCTGGGCGCACTTCACCGCGACCCGCTTCGATTTCCTTGATGCGCACAATGTATGTATTGGCAGGGAGTTGTAAGTTATCTTGAATACGCACAGACGGTAAAACATAGCCCATGTCTTCGGCAAGCTGACGGCGCAGACCTTTGATTTGCTCGGTTAGCTTTGTATTGCCCTCACCCTGTACCAGTGGCAGAAGGCTGTAACCGAGCTCCAAGCGGAGGGTGTCCATCGCGAGTGCCTTGGAGATTGGTTCTTCGGCGGGGCCTGCTTGGGGGCCAGAGAGGCGTTTTTGGGCGGCGGCGACTTCGCGCACTTTGGTTTGTGTTTTGTTGCTTAGGAATGCGACTGTGCCACAAAGTGCGGCAAGGATAATAAATGGTATCGCAGGCATTGCAGGAATGGCGGCGAGGATAAGCATCAGCACGGCGGACATCGCCAATGCTGTTGGGTATTTACTAAGCTGCGAGAAAAGCGCTTGGTTGGCGGTGGATGCGCCTTCTGTCCCTGCTTTGGATACCAAAAGACCCGCACCAACGGACACAACAAGCGCTGGGATTTGGCTCACCAACCCATCGCCGATGGTGAGGATTGTATAGGCAGACGCCGCATCTGCTAGGCTCATCCCTTTGGAGGTCGTGCCGATGATAATGCCGCCAATCACGTTGATAAACACGATCAAAAGACCGGCAATGGCATCACCGCGCACGAACTTTGCCGCACCATCCATCGCACCGAAAAAGCTGCTTTCTTGCTCTAAATTCTTGCGGCGTTCTTTGGCTTCGTCTTCTGTGATCATGCCTGCAGAGAGGTCAGCGTCAATCGCCATTTGTTTACCCGGCATCGCGTCTAAGGCAAATCTTGCGGCAACTTCGGCAATCCTGCCCGAACCTTTGGTAATCACGACAAAGTTAACAATCACAAGGATGGCAAATACGATACCGCCAACAACGTAACTGTCTTGAATGATAAAGCTACCAAACGCTTCAATAATGCGTCCTGCTGAATCAGGGCCTTCGTGCCCGTGCGAGAGAATAAGGCGCGTGGAGGCAACGTTCAACCCTAGCCGCAGAGATGTAGCCACCAGTAAAACCGTCGGAAAGCTAGAAAACTCAAGCGGGCGCAGGATAAACAGCACCGTCATCAAAATCATGATCGAGAAGGTAATAGAAACAGATAAACCAAAATCCATAACCCATGTCGGCATCGGCACGAGCATGAACATCAAAATCCCAACGATACCAACCGCAAAGGCAACGTCGCCACGAAATATCGAGCGCGCCGCGCCTGTGGCACGGTTTGAAAAGTTCGTCGACGGCAGATTTGATGGTTTTTCGGCCATTAATAATTAATTCTGGGTGATCGGGCAGGCGTGAGCCCACCGTGAAGTGGAAAATAGTTACTTTTTTCATTTTACTTGCTGCGGACGCAACATGCAAACCAATTACACTTATAGTCGTCTCGTCGTCTCATTTATCTTGTGACATCGTTATTCGTTGCTTTTTTCGTATGGTGGGGCGATGAGCATCATGCCTTGTCACAAAATAAATGAAACGACGAGACGCTATCTATAAAAGCTATGGACGAGACGCTATTTTTTGATGAAGGCGTTTGCGCTTCGTCAAAATCATATTTACTCTTTCTAACTATGAGTCGTATTCGTTTTGCCATTGCTGTCTTTTTGATTCCGCTTTTGCTTGGGGGCTGTAAGTTCGAGATGCCTACGCTTGGGCTGACGGATAGCACGGTTGGATTTGGCAGCCGTGGTGATGAAAGTTATCAGCAGCATCTTATCGCGGAATACCGTGCGCTGGCTGATTTTGAGGAAACTGTTCTGGGCGATGCGGAAGACGCGACTCACTTCCGCAATAAGGCAATTAAAGCCTCGACGGGCTTTTCGGTTGGCCCTGATGAAATTAACCCCGCGCTTATTCCATCAGAATCACTTGCCGCATTACGGGAGGCGCGTGCAACACTTGTTGATGCGCTGAGTGTGATGAAAACGCAAGAGAACGAGCCATTTTTAGCACTGGCGCAAAGTAAATATGATTGCTGGCTCTCGCTTCAAGCGGATTACCCCGAATACACAAATAACTTTGTCTGCCAGCAGCATTTTTATACGGCGATGAAGTTTTTGAAAGCACCACCGCAATTGGAAACAGGTGGTTATGTTGTTTTCTTTGATAGTGCGAGCACATCGCTTGATGATGACTCTATGAGGGCGCTTAAAGAAGCGGTGCTTGAATATAAGCATCACCCCGGATGGACGGTTCTTTTGAACGGTTACACGGATAGCAAGGGCGATCGTGCCTCGAACGAAGTGTTAGCGCGTCGCCGTGCGATAGCTGTGAAAAACATGCTCGGGCAGCAAGGTGTTGATATTGATAACATCGAGATATCGGCCATCGGTGAGAGCAAATCAGACGGCAGCGAAGAAGAAGACCGCAACAGCCGCCGCGTCGAAATCAAGATCGTACCGCATTATGGCGATGGTGGTTCGTCTTAGTATTATTTCTTAGGCTTATTTTCTGCTGATGATGGTCAGGCTGGTGTTAACGCTGCCTTGTTTGCTTTCCCACGGGAGCGGGCTTAGGTTGATGGTTGTGATGTCGCTGTTTTCTTTTGCGATGCGTTCCATGGCGCGGTAAGGGCCGTAAATGATGCTGCCATCGGGGAATAAGGCTTCGCCGTTCGGGTAATAATCATGCAGCAAGATAAGGCCGCCTTTGTTGAGTTTTGCGAGTGCTGCGCTGACCTCGATGTAAACGGTATCTGCGCCGTGGTCGCCATCCAGAAATATAAAGTCGAATTTTTCGGTGCAATCTTTGAGGAAGGCGGCTGATTTTTGCGCGATGAATGTGACGCTATCGCTCAAACGCAGCTTTTTTAAGTAATCCAGAGGACAATGCGTCATGCCGATATCGCGCCATGGGCCGTTTTCGGCATTGACGTTAAGAATATCAACGGTTGTTATATGGCCGCCGCTTCCGCTACGTTCTAAGGCTTTGGCGAGATGTAGGGTTGAGGCACCGATATGTGTGCCAATTTCTAAAACCGTTTTTGGCTTTGTCGCCATGATGAGCGTGTAGATGGCGCGTCTGTCGCCTGGGTTCACACCGCCCCAACGATCATCACCGCCGAGTAAGGCGCTGAGTTCGCGGCTATCTTCGCTCCAAAACTCTGCGCTGTCTTTGCTGCTCAGACGTTGGATTAGATCGGTTTTTGTGAATGTCGGAAGTTCCTTGGCTGTAAAAGGTAAGGGCATAATGCTTGCCAGTTTTTTACGGCTGCTGATGTCGCGCGCGGAGTTCAGAAGGCCTTGCGGCATGCATGTTTTTATAAGCTTTTTCATCGCAAGCACTTTATGGCAGCTTTTGAATTGTGGCAATACAGAAAAAATATATTGGCATAACTTGATGGGTGTTATATAAAGGGCATGTATTTATTATGTAATAATTTAAAGGAAAAGAAAAATGACAGCACAAAGTAAAAACGTACGTTCTATCGCTTCAAAAATGGCGAGCGGTGTTCTGGAAGAATTAGAAAACCAAACGGCGAAGAGTATTGACGATTACATTGTCGTTAAAAGATTTGCAGATGAATTTAACAGTCATGCTGTTCCTGCGTTGAGAGAGGCGGGTGTTGTCACGAGATTACGCGCAGTTTTCAAAGAAGAAGGTACGGTCTGCGAAATCAGAAAGGGCGGTTGGTTAAATGATGCGCTTGTGGCTAAGGTGAATGCGTATTATATTGAAAATGTTCGCGATGACGTCGCTAACAAAATTCTGGATAATCTACCGATAAGAGACCGTGAAAGAATACAGCATAACTTGCCGCGCATTCTTGGCGTGAAGTAAGCTCTAAGTCTTTAAGGAGATGGTTATGAAATTAATATCAACGACAACTTTGGCGACTGTACTGTGTCTTTGCGCAAATTTTGCGAGCGCAAATGATGGTGAAAATTACCCCGCAATTGGAGATTCCGTATTGGATGAAGTCGGTGCTTGGGCAATGGGTGAGAATAAACTCATTGAGCTTAGGCAGAATAAAGCTCGTGTGGGTGATTTGTGCGACAAGATGAACGAAGTTGTTATCCCTGCTCTTGACGAGATGGGTATAGGTCACGATTTGAAAGCGGGTGTAAGCTCTAAATTTTTTGGAGGGCCTTATTGCCGTATTTCTACGAGCTTTCCGATGGCTGATTGGATCAATTTGGAAGCTGATGAGATAAATTCTTCGACACCCGAAAAAGTTGCTGATTTTATTCAGCGCACTCTACATTTGGGAGAAGCAGAGAAGCTGGCTCAATATCCAAACCCTGCTCTTCAGTTAAAATATTAAAATAACTAATTCCCGCTGCCACTTCCTGCGGCGGGGATATCTTTGCCTTCATCTTTGTACTGGCTCAATTTATTGCGCAGTGTGCGGATGGAAATTCCCAAAATATTGGACGCATGCGTGCGGTTGCCAAGACAATGCCCGAGCGTGTCGATAATCATGTCGCGCTCGACATCGGCAATGGTACGCCCAACGAGTGTTTCCACAGCACCTGGGTTTTCAATGTTTGCGGCGGCTGTTTGTGTGGTCGCGGCAGGCGGTGTTGCGCTTGCTTGTGCGGCGGTATGCGCGGCGGCAGCGTTTGTGCTGATGCCTGAAATCTGGATGGAGTCAGCTTCGATTTCGTCTTCAAGTGACACAAGCACGGCGCGGTGGATGACGTTCTCTAACTCACGGATATTACCGCGCCATGGCGCAGCTTTCAGCTTTGCTTCCGTTTCCGCAGAGAGCTTTTTATTCTCAACGCCGTTTTGCGCGGCATATTTCTCAGCAAAAAACTTTGCCAGCGGAATGATATCACCCGGACGATCGCGCAACGGCGGCAGCTCAATCGGGGTCACGCTCAGGCGGAAATACAAATCCTCGCGGAAATCACCTTTGGCAACGGAGGCCTCAAGGTTGCGGTTGGAGGTTGCGATTAAACGAACATCGACCTTCACAGGTGTATTGTTACCGATGCGTGTGATTTCACGTTCTTGGATCGCGCGCAGCAATTTGGCTTGTAATGAAGGATGCATTTCTGAAATCTCATCAAGGAATAGCGTGCCTTTGTGGGCTTCTTCGAATTTACCCAAGCGACGGGCGGTTGCACCCGTGAACGCGCCTTTTTCATGACCAAAAAGCTCGGACTCCAAAAGGTTTTCAGGAATAGCAGCACAGTTCAGTGCAATAAAGGCTTCGTCTTTGCGCTTTGATTTGCGGTGGATGTAGGTCGACATGACTTCTTTACCAGTGCCTGACTCGCCTGTGATAAGCACAGTCGCATCGCTCGGCGCGACACGGTCGGCAAAGGTGATGACGCTTTTCATCGCAGGATCTCCCGCAATCATGCTGTCGCTTTCTTCTGTTACGGCGGCAATCACGGCGGCGATTAAATCGGCATCGGGTGGTAATGGCACATATTCTTTGGCACCATCTTGGATCGCGCGCACAGCTTCTTGCGCGTCGGTGCCAATACCACACGCCACAACAGGCATGTGAATGCGTTCTTCGGTCAGGGACAGGACGAATTGTTTGATGTCTTGTTTGATATCAACCATGGCAAGGTCAGCGCCTTTACCATTCCGTAGCGCGCCAAGGGCTTGGCCGATATCTTCACAATGGATAACCTTCGCGCCGCGCTGTAGGGCAATTTTCCCTGCGGCACTGATATAGCCTTCTAGTTGTCCAACAATCATTAAACGCATTTTGGTCGTTTCCTTTTGTCATTACACATCGTTACTTCTCAACAACGCCCTATCTTTACGCATTTTTGAAGACTAAGCAATGCGTATGCGGATATTCGGGGGTGGCATTGTCCCATTTCACGATGATTTCTGCCTTAAGCGGCATTGATTTTTCAATCACCAGTGATAAATCGCGCACAAGCGGCGTGTAATATTGCCCGTGTTGCATATTATCGGCATGCACAACGACATAGGCATTGCGCTTCATTTGTGCGGAGAGCTTTTTAAAGATAAAGCCCATACGGCGCAGGTAGCAATCATACCCCGCCTTGGCAGGGTCACCACCGTAAAGCGGATTCCATTTATGATGGCGCGGCATATAAGGCGGCGAAGTAATGCAGAAATCCATCTTTGGAAAGCCGAGCCTGTCCATATTCGCGGCATCATCGCATTTTATGTTCATCCAGTTTTCAAGCTGTCCTGCGCTCCACTCACAGCGCATCTCGTCATGTTCGATACCGTAAGGAATGCGCGATAGGTCCTCGGCGATAAAGGCGGTGGTGCCAAGCCCCATAAACGGGTCAAACACGCGCGCTTTGGGTTTGGTCAATTTATCAATGAAATAGCGGGGGAGTGATTCGGAGTATTTATCATCATCATTGCCAAACGGCGGTGCCGCTTGTTCTTTCCCGTAGGGAAGGGTGATCGATAGCTCTATATCCATTGTTCTAGTGTGCTCGAGTGTTCTAGCTGAAATATTTGATTTGTTCTTCGGGCGGTAATTCGCTGTTCAGAACCATTTCAAGGCGGCGCGGGTTTTCTTGACGCGCGATAGAAGCCATTGCCATCAAGACCAAATTTTTGGTCAGCATTTCATCGTTGGAGTTACGCTCTAACTTGCCTGAGAGAGGGCCAAGAACAATCGTGCCCATGATCGCACCATAAAACGTGGTGAGCAAAGCAACGGCCATCGCAGGGCCAATAGAGGACGGGTCTTCAAGTTTGGCAAGCATCTGCACCAAACCAACCAGCGTACCAATCAAGCCCATCGCAGGAGCAACTTCGGAGGCGCGGCGCACAACACCAGCAGAACGTCTGTGGCGTTCGGAAATGGAATCAATCTCTTGCCCCAAGATACGCTCGACTTCTTCAGGTGTGTAACCATCAGTCACAAGCTGCACAGCACGGGCAAGGAACGGATCTTTTTTTAGTTCTGAATCAATACTAGAAAGCGCAAGCAGTCCTTTTTTACGGGCAAGCGAGGAAATGTCCATCAACTGTTTTGCCATGTTGGACGGCTTGCGGATACGGCGTATTATCGTGTTGCCGATAATGCCAGGAACGTGTTTTAGCTCGTCGCCAGTGTAGGAAACACTGGTGGCGGCCATTGTGCCAAGCACCACGATGAGGAAAGAGGGGCCGTTTAAGAAGTTTGCATCGCTGCTGCCCATTAGAATCGCGGCGATGATAAGGCCAATCGCGAGAGAGAGGCCAAAAATAGTGGCAATATCAGGCTTGCGAACGGGGGCTGTGATGCGGATTGCGACATCGGCGGATGATTGAACTTCTGCGTCGGCGGCCATATTCTATATTCTCCAGACAGATAAAAATTTACTATGAGCGGTCTGATTTAACAATTTCTGTCATCGTTACGCCGAGTTTGTCTTCAACAACCACAACCTCGCCACGGGCGACAAGACGGTTGTTGACGTAGATATCAATAGCTTCACCGACTTTGCGGTCAAGCTCAACAACAGCGCCACGACCAAGCTTCAAGAGCTGGCTCACCTGCATGGTAGAGCGTCCAAGTACGGCGGAAATTTGCACGGGGATATCGTAGATCGCTGTAACATCGCCAGCCATCGCTTCGCCGATATCATATTCGCGCTCGTCATCATTAGGCAGGCCAGAGCCTTCGATTTCGTTCAGCTTCATGCCGCCCATATCGCCGCCTGTGTCGCTGCCCTTATCTTCTACGTTTGCGTCGTCTTCAGGGTTTTCTGTTTCGTCGCTCATTCTTCATGCTCCATTTCCTGATCGGTGGGCGGGGTGCTTTCCTGCGGTGTGGAATCATCTTCCATCGCAACAGTCCCAATATCCTTCTGACCATTATTGTGCAGTAATGGCTTCTCAGCAAGAGTATCTTCTAATTGTTTTAGTATTTTTTCCGAAAGTTGCGCCGCATTACGCTGTGCGCCACCATCTTTCCAACTCATACGACAGTCCCCCACACGGCAGGATGCATTGCCTTTGACGGTGAAATTCCCTGTAAAACCCTCGGAATTCATGAGTTTTTTCAATTTCTTCTCGATCGGATCAACAAAGTCAGGATCAACCTCGATGATGATTTCTGGTGTTTCGCGATGAGATTCCAAAACGCTGTGGATGATTTCTGTGATTTCCTGCAGGCCACGTGATTCGTTTAATGTCGGAAACGCACGTTTGAATATGGCGCGGCATAAATGCACCGATTCATTCTCGTAGCGCGTGTTGCGCTCTTGCTCTGCGGTGAATAGCGTTGCAAATTGTGCTTCCACGTTTTCCAACAAATCAACAACGTAGCGTTCACGGCTTGTGTCTGATTCGTGTTTGCCTTCGTTAAAGCCTTTTTGATAGGAATCGCGGCCTGTGCGCGCAAGCTCTTCTTCGCTGAAGGAGGGCGGTGGCGGTTCTTCTGGTTCAGGCTCTAGCGATACAGGGCCTTCATCAAAATTATGCTGATCAAACAGAAATTTTTTCTTCCCTGTCTGTCCTGCCTGTTGCCCCGTTTGCTGCGGTTTTTGCTTGTTCGGTAATGTGTCTTGGTCTGACATATCCATGATCCTAATAGATCAGTTCGTCGTCATCGTTACCGGTGGAAACGACAATCTCGCCACGCGATTCAAGATCTTTGGTGACATTGACGATATATTGTTGTGCCTCTTCGACTTCCTTGAGACGGATAGGCCCCATCGCGCCCATATCTTCTTTCATAATCTTTGCCGCACGTTCGGACATGTTGGAGAAGAACAGATCGCGCAATGTTTCTGTCGCGCCTTTCAAGGCTGGCGGCAGTTTGTCTTTGTCGATGGCGCGAATAACAGTCTGAATGGCTGTCGGGTCGAGCTTGAGCAAGTCTTCGAATGTGAACATGAGACTGCGGATCTTCTCGGCAGATTCAGGAACGGATTTCTCAAGCTCATCCATGAATTTGGTTTCAACAGAGCGCTCGAGGCTGTTAAAGATTTCAGCCATCATTTCATGGCTGTCGCGGCGCTGTGTACGAGCAAGGTTGGACATGAATTCGGTGCGCAATGTACGCTCGACATCTTCCAGAACTTCTTTTTGAATGGCTTCCATGCGCAACATGCGGTGAATAACCTCAAGCGCGAAGTTCTCAGGCAGCATCGCAAGGACGCGCGCGGCGTGTTCGGTCTGAATTTTGGATAAAACCACTGACACAGTCTGCGGATATTCTTTTTGCAAGAAGTTGGCGAGAATTTCTTCGTTCACGTTACCAAGCTTTTCCCACATGGTACGACCAGCAGGACCACGGATTTCCTCCATGATCTGCTCAACTTTATCACTACCTAAAACACGGGTCAGTAGGCGCTCTGTACTGTCGAGTGAACCAACGAGCGAGCTTGTGGAGCTCATCTGTTCCGCAAAATCCACAAACAGGCGCTCGACAACGTTCGAGTTTACTTTGCCCAAGCCCGCCATCGTTTGGGAAATCTCCATGATTTCCTCATCATCCATATGCTCAAATATCTTGGCGGTGTAATCTTCACCCAGAGCAAGCAAAAAGATGGCGGCTTTTTCGGTGCCGGTTAGTGTTCTGTAATCTTCACGTGTCCGCATATTCGCTTCTTATACCTTTTACGTTTAACTTTCCGAGCTCATCCAGCTACGGATAACAGAAACTGTCTCCGCGGGATAACCATCAACAATGTCTTCGACTTTCTTCACGGAAGAGGCTTTAACCTTACCTTCAACGCGGTTCATATCAATCAAGCTATCTTCTTCATCTTCTTCCAGCGCGGGAGGATTAAACTCGCTGTCTGAAGGCCCTTCGAGGGCAGGGCTTGCCATGCGACCAGAAAGAAGGTCTTGCGCGAGAGTTTTGTCCATCTCGTCGCCTTCGGATGTGGCCAGAAGACGTCCGATCATCGGCTGCACAACCAGTAAAATCACAAGAATAATCATGATGGCAACGGTGATGATTTCAACAGCATCCAGTAAATCAGCGCGTTCAAACCCAAACAGAAGGTTCAGGTCAATAGCCGTATCTTCGGCTTCGAGGCTGGCAAATTTCATATTCACAACTTCGATTGAATCGCCGCGATCTTCGCTAAAGCCGATAGCAGAGCGCACGAGAGCCGCAATGTTATCAAGCTCTTGTTGGTTGCGCTCTTCGTAAATGCGCTCACCTTCTGCGTTTGTTGTGTAATTACCATCCACCAAAACAGCGACGGATAGTTTTTTCACTTCGCCCATCTCGCTTACGGTACTGCGAACGGTGCGGCTTATTTCGTAGTTTGTTGTTTCTTCAAGACGGTTGCCTTGCGCGGTTGGGGCTTGCCCGTCAAATAGATCGCCAGCAATACCCGGAAGGTTTTGTTGTACGGACACATCACCAGATGGCGGGTCACGCTCTGTGTTGCTTTCCTCGACCAGTTGTGATGAACGGATAACAGCACTTTCAGGATCATAAAGCTCTTCATTGATGCTTGTGCGGTCAAAGTTCAGGTCAGCCGTTACATTTGCGCGGACATTGCCGTAACCAACGATGCGGCCAATCATGTCTTCGATTGAATGCGTCAGGCGTTGTTCGTAGTTGCGGCGCATTTCTTCGGCTTTCATCGTCATCAACGATGTTTCGTCACCTTCTGGCTGCGCCAAAAGATTGCCGTTGCTGTCGATAATGGACACAGCATTTGATTTAAGCTGTGGCACAGCAGAGGATACAAGCGATTGAATGGAAACAATTTGCTCACGCCCAAGCGAGCCGTTACCGCGTAATGTTAGGAAAACGCTGGCACTGGCAGGGCGCGATTCACGGCTAAACAACTCACGCTGTGGCAAAACAAGATGCACACGTGCGCTGCGGATTTGTTCGATATGTCCGATTGTGCGGGCGAGTTCGCCTTCAAGTGCACGGACTTGGTTGATGTTTTGCACAAAATTTGTTGTGCCAAAACTTGATTGTTGGTCAAAAATTTCATAACCCATTGAGCCGCCGCTTGGCAGACCTTCTTGCGCCAGCAACATACGGGCACGAGAGACTTCGGATTCAGAAACAAAAATGCGCGAACCATCGGTTGATACTTCGTAAGAGATCTCGTTTTCATCCAGTTTTGCCGCCATTGCCGATGAATCCGACATTGCCAGCTCATCATAGAGCAGGCTGTATTCAGGCGTTGAAATACGCATGGATACGAAAACGAAGAAAATCAGAAGCGACACAAGAACGCCGCCTAATACGGCTAGTCTTGCGGGGCCAAGCTGTTTTAATGTTTCTAAAAAGCTATTCACTAAAATGACCTTTTTATGTGCTTATAATTATTTTAAAATTCTGGACCAGAAGGGCGGGACTTAAATATTCAAACTATAGAATACTTTATATTAACGAATCACGCAAACCCTTCATGATCTCTTTCTTATCATTCTTATTGTTTCTTTGGTGGCGGTCACGTTACGTTCGCCTTGAAACAATAAATTTTGCGCGATAATATTCCATATGTAAGTCTCCTCTTATTATATAAAAACGAGCTTAAGATTGAGCTAAAAATACATACAAATCATTCTATTATGGGGCGGAGCCGTGGTTATGATATTGTTGTATTATTATAGGCGTAGGGCGCAAATTGTTTGACTTTTGTGCCTATTTGCGGTAATATGATATTAGGGTATTTTATTTATTGGGAAACACGGAAAGCAACAATATGTTGGAAGCAGTTTATTCATCATTGCAGAACTCAGCGCTTATACAGCCTGTCGCGCTTCAGACGAGTTCGTCAGAGTCTCTGGCGGCTAATCCTGATCGTGTACAAAAGGCCGCATCCACTGGGTCTGCGCCGTTTGTTAGCCCGTTTATCTTTGTAGATGCGGCGAACGAGCAAATTGTTCTTCAAATCAGAAATAGTGAGACAGGTGTCGCGATCAACCAATCCGCATCGCAAGATTATGTTCAGCCAAAGCAGACAACAAAAAGTGAAGTCGTGTTTGAGGCACAGCAAAAAATTGATGCTCCGCCACCTGCACCGACACAAACGCAGACAGCGCAAGTGCAAAACACAGCCATTCCTGCACAGCAATCAGCAGCATTTGCCAGTGCATCGGCTAGTGGACAGCAGCTTGAGAGCGCGGGCGTATCGATTTTCGCCTAAAATAGGATAGATATAAAAGAAATATAGAGGGAAGCGCATATTATATGCGCTTTTTTTGTGCCTCTTTGCGCCTTTTATGCGTCGATTGCTCGGGTTACGTGCTGATATGGCGGGCGATGTCTAGAAATTGTGAGATATCGAGATTTTCTGCGCGTTTTGTTGGGTCGATACCTGCTTTTTCCATGGCTTGTTCATGGATGGATAGGCTGGAGCGCAGCATTTTACGACGTTGCCCGAAAGCGGCCGCCGTGATTTGACCGATGGTTTCAAAGTGAGGCATGTCTGCGGTGTGTGGTCTTGGTTTAAAATGCACGACACCAGAGTTTATCTTTGGTGGTGGGGTAAAGGCCGAGGGCGGCAGCATAAAGCAATTGCGGGTCTCGCAAAGCCATTGGCACAATATCGATAAACGCCCGTAAGATTTGGTGCTCGGTTTGGCGGTAATGCGGTCGGCGACCTCTTTTTGGAACATGAGGGTCATGCTGGTGAAGTTGTTCTCGTCTTCGCGGACTTGCCGCAGCCAGTTAATCAAAAGCGGTGTCGCCACGTTATAGGGCAGGTTGGCAACAATGGCGCGCTTTGTGTTTGGTGCCAGTGCCGTGAGGTCGGCTTTCAGCGCATCAGCACTGATAATCTCAAGGCGATCGCCTGCGACATCTTGTAAATCTTTGAGTGCGGCAACGGCGCGCGGGTCAATTTCAATGGCGATGACTTTTTTTGCCCCTGCTTTGAGCAAGCTACGGGTTAGGCCACCAGGGCCAGGGCCAATTTCAAAGACGGTTGTATCTGTGATATCGCCAGCAACACGTGCTATTTTATCTGTGATATTGCCGTCCAGCAGAAAGTTCTGCCCGAATCTTTTCTCGGCACGTAAATTATGGGTGGCAATAACGTCGCGAAGTGGCGGCAGGCTGTCCCAGTCTGGCGCGCTCATAATGAATACCTATTCCCGTTTTTCAATGAAGGCGGTTGATTTTAGGTCGAGGAAGTAACGGCGTTGACGACGATCCATTTCTTCCATGCCTATTTTGTTCAAAACGTCTTCGCGTGAGGGAGTGTTTTCCGCCGTAAGTGTCCGTTTATCGTTGAGCATTAAAATGTGATATCCCGACAGCGTACGGACAGGGGAGCTTATAGCACCTTTATTCATATGTGAGAGTTCGCGGTCGAGTTCTTCGGAGAGTTGTCCTGCTTGTACCCAACCAAGCATTCCGCCGCGCGTTCCTGATGCGCCTTCGGAAAATTGTGCGGCCATACGGTCAAACGGGGCTTGTTTTTGGATGAGTTGCCCGTGCAATTTATTGGCAAGCTGGCGCACGTTTTGTTCTTCTTCCTGTTCAGGAACGGACAGGTAAATTTCAGAAACCAGATATTCATCTGTGCCTGTGCGCGCCATGATACGCTCCATCATAATATCAACTTGTTGGTCAGAAATTTCGATTTTTGGGCGAATTTCTTTTGTGATGACTTCGTTCCATGCCAGTTGCGCGTGAACTTGCTGTCTTAGTGTGCGTTCTTTGATGCCATCATGTTGCATGGCTTTGACAAAGCTATCCATGTCCATGTTGTTTTGGCCAGCGATAATGCCAATGCCTTCATTGATATCCGCATCGGTGATTTCGATACCAAGCCTTGTGGCTTCTTGTTTGCGGATTTGCTCGTCAATCAATATTGTCAGGACTTGCGGTGTTACTTTTTCACGAATTTCCGCGTTGTTGGGCATACCCGCAGACGCGATGATCAGGCGCAGACGCGCATCAACATCAGATTGCGATACAATGCCATCATTCACAACCGCAGCAATGCCTTCGGATTGCGCACGCGCTGGTGTCGCTGATGTTATAAACAGTGTGGCACCAACGGCAGCCAGCAAAATACAAAACGCTATTTTACGCATGGGTCTCCTAATTACTTTCAAAGAACATAGTTCTGCATACAAAATTTGGCAGGGCATTGCACGTGATTTATGCGTTTTTTTTCTCCGCAAACTTTCCGCCCGGACGGAAACGCTCCAGATAAAAGGGCAGAATTTGTGCCATACCAGTCGCCTGTAGTCCTAGATCGTCAATGGTTAGCGCATTCTCGCTCACGATGCTATCGGTCTTTAAGCTTTCAACCTGATCGGGGGTTAATAGCGGGTTGGGGAGAAGTGTCATAAAGGCCGCTTTGATCTTTGCAATGCCCCACGGCAGCGTAATCAAAGTGCGTGAGCGCCCTGTATATTTGAACAATAGCGCATAAATTTGACGGAAGGTGACGGTTTGTGGCCCGCCAAGCTCATATATCTTGCCGCACGGGTTGTTCTCGTTGCTTTTATCAATGGTAAGCGCCGCCATCACGCAATCGGCAACATCACCAACATAGACAGGTTGGAATTTTGTGTGCCCCCCACCGATGAGCGGCAAAAACGGTGTGTAGCGTGCCATTTCGGCAAACATGTTGAAGAAGTTATCTTGTGGGCCAAAGACAATGCTCGGGCGCAGTATCGTGGCTTCGGGAAATTCTTTCATAATTTCCGTTTCGCCTTCAAGCTTTGTCTTGCCGTATTTAGATGAGCCATGAACGCCGAGCGATGAGATATGCACAAAACGTTTTACGTTCTGGCTTTTGCAAGCTTGGGCGATATTGCGCGGTATTTTGATGTGGGCTGTTTTAAAGCTGCTTTTTTTCTTCTCATAGAGAATGCCGATACAGTTCACAACGATATCAGATTTTTTAACTGCCTGTTTAATGCTGCTTGAATCGCGGTAATCACAAAATACAGGGACAATTTGTCCGACAGAGCCACAAGGTTTTAGGAAATAGGCGTGTTCAGGAACGCGCGTGGCGATTTTCACGATATAGCCCTGTTTAGCGAGGTTGCGCACAATCTGCGCACCAATAAAGCCTGTACCGCCGAAAATGGTTGCTGTTTTATAGTTCCGTGACATATTTCGCGCCTTTTATCTCTTACGTTGGTTATGGACGATCAATAATATGACGCTGATTATATCAGAAGTCCATATCTGCTTGTTGATAGATCACAACCTTTAATCACTAAAACTGTTGGGGAAATGGTTGCGCACGCGCAAAGAATGTTTTATGACATATGAAAACATAGGGAGATGCACATAAAATGACCACGAAATACACAAAAGCAGCCGATCTTGTTGAGCGTCATATGGAATATTGCTTTGGCGAGTTCGATGACTATGGACAGCAAGTGTTTGAGGGCGATGTTCGTATGCTGTGCCATATGGCCGGAATTTCTGCTACGTATAGTGATGCACGTTACACACCGTTTGCGGAATATTTGATTTATGCGCGTCAGCTTAATCTGGCAGGTATTCCTGCAAAACCATTGGATGTCGTGCGCTTGAACGTTTTGGGCGGTGCGGATGAGGAGATGATGACCAAATTTTTCGGGCAAGATATCGACAAAACAGAAGCCGCCATTAGAAATGGAGAAACGCTGGATTTATCTGCACCTGAAACACGCGATGAGATTATCGAACGGGTTTTGGCGGATACAAGTGCGCTTTTAATACCCGTGGCGGCATGGCTTGCCACGGATGAAAACTTCCGCAAAGGTCATTTTATGGCGTTGGAAGAATATATCTTTAGCTTTATTAATCAGGGTAGCTCGTGCCATCTGGTTGATTTTCCAACCGCAGAAACGTTGTTTGAACGTGTGAATAAAGCTTTGGAAACCCATGGTTTAGAATCTTTGCCTGATCACATGGCAGGCCTGCGTCATAACGTAGACGGCGCAAACCATTTACGCGCCATCCCAGGTGGTAAGACTCCGTCTCCGTAAAGAAGCCGGTTTGTTATTTTGAGGGGGGTGTTTCTTTTTCAGGAGTCTTTGAGGGTTGTGTGTTGGGCGTGGCTTTGCCTTGTGCGGCGGCGTTGTCGGCGATTTTTTGCTCGCGCTCTTTAAGCTCTAATTCTTTTTCGTGATCGCTGGTTTTGGTTTTTGTCATCAGGCCAGAGGCAATGTCGCGATTGATCTGGATCAAGACGTCGAGCTTATCTTTTTGCGGTTGGGCTTGGATATCAATCGTATGATTGAAAATAAACATGCCTAAGTTCGCAATGTTACTGCGGAGTTCTTTGCTGCGACTTGGGTTGTCATCTTCAATCGCGGTGTCGACAAACATCATCCAGATTTGACGGTTATAGGTCAGGATATCATTCAGTTCGTCATTTGTGTGGCTACCCCATTTGGCTTTTAAATCCTGCATGGATTTGGTGGCTTTCATCAATACACGCGCTTCTAGCTCGCGCTGGTCGGGCGTGTTTTTATGTGCACTTTTATCGTAAGCACCCGCTGCCGAGGCATACGGGTTGTTATGAGGTGGTGGTGGGTTATTCTGCAATGGTTGCCCCTTTGTCATCCTGTGCTTTTGATAGGGCGGCGTTCATTTTTTTCATGAGTTCCGTTTCATGGTCCAAAAGATTTTGCGCTTCTTTCATGGCTTTGTAATACGAGCCTTCAATAATCATGTCGTTGATCTTCATAAAGAAAAGCGATGTTGTCGGTGCGGCATGTTGAATGTCGCGGATGAGCTGAAAATACTTGTCGTGGTAAATTGTCGGGTTGCGCGCCAGATACATACATTGCACCAAAAAGTAGATTTGTTTGCAGGGTGTATTGGTTTCATTTTCCAACATCACGTCTTTTTCGCGCAATATAGGCGCGTCGCCTGAAATATGTAAGCGCGTGCGTTGCGTGTCATTGGTAATAACCGCGTTGCCGATTAGAATTTTTTCGTTGGGTTTTAAGTCGATGATTAGGGCCATGGATTTCTTCCTTTATGCTGTCATCCTGAAAGCGTGAACACAGAATTCTTCTGCGCTTTTAATATATAAAGTGTAACAGGAAATCGTAAATATTCTATTGAAATCAGACACTCATGAATATGGTGCCAAATAGGACAAAAAAACAAAAGCGACCCCGTGGAGCCGCTTTTTGAGTTTTGTCTGTTTTATGCGCTTGTTCATTACTCGTTCATTAGAAGAAGCGTAATATGGCCTCTTGTGCTTGTGAGGCAAGCGACGTGTCAGAGCCTTGCAATTGTTGCTTGGCTTGAAGTGCCAGCAATGTTGCGCCTTCGGCACTTTGGTTCGTCACGGCGATTTTATCTGCCCCTTCGGTGAGTGTACCGATTAGGTTTTGCGTAAAATTACGACGTGTCTGTATGTTGGATAAATCATTGGCCAGCGACGCATCAAAGCTTTGTACTTCATTGCCAGCACCTTCGATTGCTCTGAAGGCGTTTTCAATCGGCGCGCCCGGGTAATCCAGTTCGGAAAGACCAAGAGAGTTTGACGAAAGGATGCGTCCCTGCGTCAAAAGCGAGGTTGATTTATCTTCGTTAAAGAATGTCGTTAAGTTATCGCCGTTCAGAAGGTTTACACCTTTGAAGGCGTTGGACTCGCTTGCGGCAAGATCGTCGATCTTGTTTAGCGTCGCGTTGTATTTTTCAACCAATTCTGCTGATTCGCCGTTTTTACGGGCGTCTTGCAAAATGGCCTTGGCATCGCCGAGTAGCGCGGCAATGTCATCCAGCCCTTGATCGGCTGATTTTAATGTTTGAATGCTGTTGCTTAACCCTTCAATGACGCGGGTTAAGCCTGATGCACGTGAATTAAGCGCAGTTGCCGCAACAACACTATCTTGTGCTTGCGGTGCGTCGGCTGATTCTTGTGCTTGTAATAATCCCGCGGAACTATCCTTAACGCGTTCGGCACTGCTTTTATCCGTGCCCTTAAGCGATAAGATATTATTCTTTAACGCGGCAGTTAAACTGACATCTGATGTCATAACGGATATCCTTTCCTAGGTCCCCAATTATTCTATAGTCTTCAGCCGGAATCCTACCAGCTTCCTTAAGTATAATATGAAATAGTTAAAAAAGCTTGAAAAAAATTGGCTATGCCTTTTTGAGCGCGTTATAGCAATTAATACCACTCAAAAATTATGGAATAATGGAGGGGGTCGATTAGGCTATTAAATTAGACCATCAAGTTGTAATGCATGTGTCCTGTTTCTGGATCAACATTCCATGTCATTTTGCTCTCGATGATTTCCATGCCGTCATTGTCGCCGCCATTCGATGAGCCAGAAGAGCCACCAGAGGCATTGTCACCGCCGCGACCGTCATTGTCGCTGAACAGGCCACCATCTTGTGAAAGCTCAAATTCGAGGGAACTGCTAAGCGCATCAAGGCCAGCATCTTGTAACGCACGCTCCAAAACATGTGCATCACGTTGCAGCATCATGTGGGTTTGCGGTTTTTCAGATGTAATAATGGCTTTGACCATATGGTCTTCGGTGATCTCCATACGGACTTGCACGCGCCCTAAAGCTGGTGGATCAAGACGAAGGGTGATGTTTTTGTTATCGCCTTGTCCTGCTTTTGTGATGGTGGCGGCCACGGTTTGGGTCGCAGGGTGTGCGGCTGTGGCGGCGTTACTTTGGCTTGAAAGGCTTGTCATTGTCGCCAGTGTCACGTTGTTATTGGCTGTTTGCGGTGCGCCTGGGGCGGTTGACCAATCAACGCCGTCAGGGAATACGCTGTTCAATAAGGCGGAGGCGGAAACATTTTGTTCTGTCGCTGCGGCATTTGCGGGCACGGTGCTTAATCCTGCGCTTATTTTAACATCGGCGAGTGCTTTGGCTTCGGCGAGGGTGAGGGGCGCATTCAGGTTTCTATCAAGACCTTCGGGCATTTTAATGCTACCCGATCTTTCTGTCGCAGGTTGTTCAAACATGCTGAGAATTTTATCAAAGCCGCGCTCGGATTGTGCGACATCGGTAGCCGTGGCTGTTCCGTCATAAAGGCCTGTCATGCTGCCTTGTGTTGTAAGGCTTTGTATGGCTTTGTTGAGCGCACGGGCGACGTTTTCACCCGCTTTGGAGCCTGCGTTTGCTTCGCCCGCAACATTAATGCCTTTGTCTGTGTCACTGCTTTTGCCTTCGGATTTCGATGAAGCTGTCGCGGAGACCACGATACCGCGTGGCAGGAAAATAACATTTTGTTCATCTAGGACAGGCTTTGTCTCAGCCGCCGCAGGGGCAATCAAAGACAGCAGGGTATTTTGTGCGTCTTCTTTGTCACGCTCTGTTTTGGCTTTAAGGTTTTGGATAAAGGACACCATTTCCGCAGGGCTCATGCCTGTGGCAATTAATTCAGCACTGACTTCACCATCAATGAACGCGTTGCGGCTTTCTTGCGGTAGGCCGTTCAAAAGCTGCTCCATATGGGCGCTTAGTTTTTCAGAGGCTGTGGTTGTGATTGTATTCACATCTGGCGCAGGGATTTGTTCGATAACATCGATCACAGCAGGATCAAACTCGGCCTTGACGCTCCCACTTAAAGATGCAGATGGGAGAATATTTTGAGGTTCAACAAAGCTACCGATATCAGGGTGGCTGTAGATCATCTCACCATTTTCACCAACTTCGACATTGCTGAGAAAGTTACCTAGAATTTCAATTTGTGTGTCGCTAAGTTTGTTGATATCAGCCGTTGTAATGGAGCCATGACCAGGGGCTGTCAGCGCGGAAATTTCACCCTGAAGAAGCTCGAAAAATTCAGGTGAGAATTGTTTCGGCAGGGCAGAGCCTGTGTTTCCTGACGCGCTTGTGCCGCTCGGTTTTGCGGGCGCTGTCGGGAAAAATATGCTGATCAAATTATCCATTTAGCTCTCCTTTTATGAAGGCAATTTATTTTGTCTATACCTATTACACGTAACACCGCGCGAAAATGGGGCGCAGTGTTCGCATTTTTTTATTTAGGCAGACTCATTTATTCCTAATGACAGGGGCTCATTGCTTTTGTGCATCTCGCCTTTGTTGCCGTAATTGATGTCTTTTTTGATGACAGCTCTACGGGCAGCACCCAAAAGGCGTTCGTTGAGGGCGTCCAGTGTGCCGCGCATACGGGCGAGGGCTTCGATGTTTGCATTGGCAAGAACGGAAAATTCCTGCTGCTTCTCAATCAACTGTTTACGCAGAGCTGGATCGGTCTTTTTGAACTCATCGCTACGTTTAATGATTTGCTGTGACCCTGCGCGGTATTGAAACGCCGCATCGATTTTACGTTTTTGAAGAGAAACAAAGCGTTTGCTGTCTGCTTTTCTCAACGCTTCGTTTTCTTCGGCATAAATTTCACGAAGATCATCGATGGTTTTCATCATGTCGTGGATGGCTTGGTGCGGGTCTTCGGACAATGTGAACATACTATTCAGGTTTTCGCTGATTTCTTGTGTTTGTTCTGGTGTGTTTTCCATTGTGCTCATGTTTTCTCTCCTACGAATGATTGCGGGTTATTCTTTGGCTTGTACGTTTGCTTGGGGTAGTGGGTCTTGCGCCAATTCGGTTCTTTGTGTTTGTGTGGCGGCCTGAATACGGATCATTTCGGCTCTGACCATATCGGCGATACCAACGCCGCCGCGTTGCGCCATGGTTTTACCGTATTGCTCCAGCAGCATGCCTTGAAAAACTTCCTCGCCTTTGCCGCCGCCAAACATGGGGTCAGGCTCGATGCCTTCAAACATAGGCTTCATCATTTCGGTGAGGAAGACAGCTTCGAACTCTTGCGCGGCCTTATCGATCGCTTTGATGTTCATGTCCTTTGCCAGCTTTTCCGTTTCGGCGGCACGGCTTGTTTTTAGCTGTGCGGCGCGGAGTACGGCAAGGTTTGGATCTGTGCTATTGATCTCGGTCATTTTCTCTCTTTTACTCTCTCTTATATAGTTGTCTGTCTATCTATCCGTTATGATCGGCGGTTATTAGATGCTCTTGATTTCAGCCTGTAGCGCGCCTGCGGCTTTGATCGCTTGCAAGATGGTGATCGTGTCGCGTGGTGATACACCCATGCGGTTTAATCCTGTAACCAAGTCTTGTAGCGTGACGCCTGTCTCTAATACGCCGAGCGTTACATCATCGCCTTCGTTGACTTGGATATCGGTACGCGGAACAACTACAGTCTGGCCTTGCTCAGAAAACGGGTTTGGCTGCGACACTTGTGGTGTTTCGGTGATTCTGATTGTTAGGTTGCCTTGGGCAATCGCAACGGTGCTGATGCGAACATCTGCGCCCATAACAATCACGCCTGAGCTTTCATCAATAATAACGCGTGCCACTTGGTCAGGTTGGATCGGCAGTTGCTCGATATCTGTAATCAGGTCAACTATTGTACCTTTGAAGCCGTTTGGCTTTTGCAAAAGAACGCTGCCTGAGTTTTCGGCGCGGGCAATGTTGCCAGAGGTAAAGCCGTTAATGGCGCTTGCGATGCGGCGTGCTGTTGTGAAATCAGGATTGCGCAGGGCAAGGCGGATTTCGTTAAAGCTGTCCATGTTGAAGTCAATTTCACGCTCAACAATGGCACCTTCGGGGATGCGGCCTGTGGTCGGGGTGTTTTGGATGACGCTTCCTGCATCACCTGTGGCAGAGTAGCCGGCAATATTTACCGAGCCTTGACCAACAGCGTAAACATTGCCGTCAGCACCCATTAAGGGAGTCACGAGCAATGTACCGCCTTGAAGGCTCTCAGAATCACCAAGAGCAGAAATGGTCACATCGATTTTTGAACCTTGGTTCGCAAAGGGGGGCAGGGTTCCTGTGACCATAACAGCGGCAATATTGCCTGTGTTAATATTTTGGCCGCGAACGCTGACGCCTAGGCGTTCCAGCATCGCGACCAGACTTTGTTCTGTGAACGGGGAGTTGTTCAGGCTGTCGCCTGTGCCATTAAGGCCAACCACGAGGCCATAACCGACCAACATGTTTTCACGCACCCCTTCGATATCCACGATATCCTTGATGCGTGTTGTTTTGGCGAATGCATCATGTGTCATTGCGCCGCCGAGAATTGTCACGGTCATTGCAGCAATAAATAATGATGTCTTAAGTAAACCAAATATGTTTGTCATGGTCATTCCTCATCTTTGTTTCCAGTATTAACAGATGCGAAGACCATGCCAGTTTGATTTGGCAGTAAAATTGTTTATTTACAGTGGTTTAGATTGGTTTTTGCGGCGGTGTTCCCGCGCGTGACGGGGCAATTTTTGCCGCTTTGCGCTTATTGTGTGCTTATTCGTGCTTCATATAGGGCTTAAATGGTCAGGTTTTGCGGTTTTGCTGCTTGTGTTGCTCTGCTGACATAGCTTTGGGCGCGCTCTTTAAGGACAGGATCGCTCCAGCCGCCTAAGCATTCGCCAAGGCGATGGCAATCACGAGGATCGTCAAGGTCGGCTAACCCGCGCCAATTCCAGTCATTGTGTATAATCATCATATGTTTGGTGAGGTTGATACGGTCTTCGGAATCGACGGAGTCGTGAAATTTTTCGATAAACTGCATATAGCCTGCTTCGCACAGATCGGGCATGATGTCATAGTTGATGGCAGCTAGCGCGGCTATATCTTGTTTGTCTAGCGCGTCTTCGATTTGTGCTTTTGCCTCTTTGTCACGAATATGCTCGGATACGCTGTCATAATGCGCGTGCAGGTATTCCATGTATTTTGGGTTTACGTCTGTGACGTTAAAGCCACGCGTCCAAAGCCAAGACCCAACATTAACGGCATTGATTTCGACATTATTACACCCGAGAGTATGGCCAAGCTCGATCTGGTTACGCAGGAAGATACGACCACCTTTCATACCATTGGCCTGAATGAAGCCAGGGCGTATGGTTTTTTCGGCAATATCAAAGCTGCGGCTTTTTTCAACGAGCCTTTTACCCGTCATAATTTTTTCAAAACTGGCATCAGGATCTGTCGTGCCGTAGATTTCGGATTCAAGGCGGAAGCCTTTTTCCGCACCATTTGAAAAAACGCGAATATTTAGGGTGCCTTCGATGTCTTTTTGTAACGCGTTTGCGAAATTTTCAGGCGAGATGTCTATGTTTTTTTGCCAAAATTCCGCGAATGTTTGCGGTGTATGAGGATTGACGATGGTAAAGCGGTCGTCTTTTTTTAATGTTGCCGCAATTTCGTCACAAGATAGCGGTATATCTTGCTGAAGCGAATGTGTAGCGATTCTTGTCTTCGCTTTATCTTTGAAATCTTGTCCTATCATATAAGAAAAATACCAGTCATATGTCGTTATGTCAATTCAAATATTTTTAGGGAAGATTGTACGTTCTCAGAAAAAACATGTTATTCTATTAATAGAGGAATAAATCCAATGAAAATCGAAGGCCCCAACAAAACCCAAAAGACCAGCGAAACCAAGAAAAAAGGCAAAGTTTCTGGTGGCGGCTCGTTTGGTGATTTGATCGGCGCAGGCGCGCCCAGTGTTGGCGGCTCGAACGCGACGCAATCTATCGCGCATCTTGAAAGCCTTTTGGCGGTGCAGGGAACAGACGACCCCGCAGAAAAAGCAAAACGCAATAAAATGCATATTCGGGCGGATCATCTTCTGGATCAACTCGAAAATTTGCGGATGGCGCTTTTGACGGGACAGTTAACCGTCGGTCATGTCATTGATATTGCTGATGTCGTTGCGTCTCACCGCGAAAAAATTTCCGATCCTGAAATGACGGCATTGCTTGATGAAATTGATTTGCGCGCGCAGGTCGAAATTGCAAAAATGCGGGTAAGCTTACGCAGTTTGTAATTCTTGCTTGCTAAATAGGGATTCTATTCATATATTTCATGTCTAATTTTATAGATAAAACTAAGAGGTTTTAAATGGCTAACACGGCAAGCGCAGCGAGTGGCGTAACACTTCCACCGGATTACAACCCGGAAAAAGACAAGGGCGAGTTTATGAACCCTATAATGTTGGAGTTTTTTCGTCAAAAGCTCATACAGTGGCGTTCAGAACTTATCCGCGAATCATCTGAAACAATTCAGAACACGTTGAAAGAAACAGAACTTCAAAAGCCTGATATCGCTGACCGCGCTGCTGCGGAAACAGATCATGCGCTTGAGCTTCGTACACGTGACCGTGAGCGTAAACTTATCAGCAAGATCAACGAAGCGCTTGATCGTGTTGAAGACGGCGAATACGGCTTTTGTGAAGAAACAGGCGAGCCGATTTCAATCGCCCGTTTGATCGCCCGTCCTGTCGCCACGTTGAGCCTTGAGGCGCAAGAGCGTCACGAGCGCATGGAAAAAACCCACCGCGACGACTAAGGCATTTTATTGTTTTTTTAACATAATTGTTATAACCTCTTGGTAGATACAACCTATCAAGAGGTTTTTTATGCGTGATTCATTCAATCAGCCTAGCCATGAGACGGCTAAACAAGTAATTTCACAAGCTCGTCAGAGCCTCCTTGTAAATGAGGGTAAAATCATTTATGCGGGGGTTTCAAAAGTCGTTTTTGATTGCGTGCGAGAGACTTTGAACGATTTAAAAGACAATATAGATTTTTGTGTTCAAGTTGTAGATGAGAACTTGGAGAACAGAATGAATGTTACAAAGGCGAACGCATCGGGTGGATTAGAACGCGCTAAAACCTCTTTGGAACGACGGCTCAAAGACGAAAATCCTTTAAAGGGAGGGTATTACCTCAAGCAGGCCCTTCAAAGTACAGAAACCTTTCTGGCGGATTACAAAGACTCTGATTGGACACCGTCTGGTGCTGTTCACAATAAAACTACTTCTGCGGATGATGATTCTAGCATCCAAAAGACGAAAGCAGCAGGAAGAAGTGGAGGGGCAAAAAGAATGGTTGCCGCCGAGGATGTCGGGGAAAAAGCGAAAGATGATCATAGATCTGCAGTGCGTGGTGCCCATACGCAAGCCACAAGAGCGTTCAAAGCCACAGATTCAGAGCTTATTGTTAAACGAAAAAAGGAAACATTAGGTCTCGGAGTAAGCCCTTTTAATACGCATAGCCCAAGTGGTGGGCGAGGTGGGCGTAGTCGTTAATTAGGGCTGTTGTTGTAAAGAAAGAACCGGGCGCAAGGGCCCGGTTTTAGTTTGATGGGATAAGGGGTTGGGGTAAGCTTTCTCCACCCGTTCCAGCTCTAGAACGGGAAGATGATATCGTATAATTGTTGACCGTAGCGTGGTTGCTGCATGTCTGTGATCTGACCTTCGCCACCGTAAATGATGCGGGCTTCGGCGATTTGGTCATGATTGATCGTGTTCTTGATCGAAATATCTTCGGGGCGGATAACGCCATCAATCTGGATGATGCGTTTCTCGTAATTCACGCGGGCTTCTTGCTTGCCGTAAATCACGAGATTTCCGTTCGGCAGGATTTGTGTGACAACAGCAGCGAGTTTGAAATCAATCTCTTCTTCGCGGCCAACACTGCCTTTGCCTGTGTAATTAGATTCAGAACCAAACTCAGCCAAGTTCGTTGGGTCGATGGCTTGTGGTAAAACGCGCCCCAATGCGGCTTCGTAGCCTAAGAGGGCGGGGAGCTCTGCGCCTTCGCCACTGCTGCGGCTTCTTTTGGTTTCATTGTCCAAATCCGCTTGGTCGTCGATTTCAATCAAGACGGTCAAAATGTCACCGACATTTGTGGCGCGCTGATCTTTAAAGAACGCTGTGCGGTCGGATGACCATAGAGAGTTTGGTTGTTTTGCGGTGTTTGTTGGCGCGGGCATTGGCATGCTCACGGGCTGGTAGCCTGCTTGCAGTTGCGGGTTTTCGATTTTGGACATATCGGGCGCTTTGCCGATATTGGCGATACGATCTGCCGATCCGCAGGCGCTTAAACTTAAAGACGCGCTTAGCATTAATCCCAACGTTATATTTTTTATTGTGTGTTTCATTTGTTTTACTCCGGTTTAAAGCGGTTATCCCTGTTTGTGGTTGTGTCGGTTGTTATTGTACTGTGACCTCACGCTCGGCGCTGATGATGCCTTGAACGCTGCGGTTGCTGGTTACGTTTATGACGCTCACGATGTCACCTTTTGCGCCGTTTTGCATGGCTTTGCCTTTGGCTGTAAGCATCATCGGGCCGTTGTCATAGATAATGGTAATGTATTCACCGCGTTCAACGATTTGCGGGTAGTCAAATTCAGATTCGCGTAGCGGCTCGCCGATCATGGCAACGCGACGTGGTGTCATACCGATGATTTTTTCAGCATCTAGGATGTAGTCATTTTGTAAACGGCCACTGCTAAGTTCGATATATTCAACATCTGTGCGACCGATGATATCACCTCTGCGTAGTGTTGATTTCAAGACAGGCACATTCACAAGGCGGTCGATTTTACCGCTGACTTTGATTTCGCGTAATGGGTTTGCTTTCGATGGTGCAACAATGACAGCGTTAAAGCGGTTATGCGCAGGGTCAAAATCAAAGCTACGGAATTCCATTGTGCCTTGTTCATCAATTGGTAAAATGATGGACGGCTCATCGGTGACAAAGGAAATGTCGTAACGGTCTTTGACGCCATATTGTGCAAGCTCGCCTTTTAGTTCTGTCTTGATCATGGACGTGTCGATCACTGTCGCAGCGCGGCGCACGGTGACTTGTTCTTCGCTATGGCGGGGCTGCCAAGAGAGATCAACCACTGTTGCGATACGCATTAATGTGCGAGCGTTCAAAATCATGTCGTGACCAGGTTGTGGGGCAGGGCCAAGCACGTAAGATGCCTTTTCAGAGGATAGGCCTTGGAAAATATCGCCCACGGTTAAAACGTCTTCGGTGAGAACCGCAACAGGTCTTAGTGAAGCCGCAAGTGCTGCTTTTGCGCCTGCGATTAAAAACATAACGCCGAACGTGATGGCAAAGAGAAGCACCGTAACGCGGAAGGCAAAGTCTGCTGCTAATTTGATATCTCTCATTGTGTTTACTCCTGTTGTCCTGTTCAATTTCTGTTGCTTTTATTGCGGTTCTCTAGCGATTAAAGCTGTGCGATAGCTTGCAGCATTTCGTCTGATGTGCTGATCACTGTTGAGTTCATTTCGTAAGCACGCTGGGCGTTGATAAGCTGCGTCACTTCCTCAACAACGTTTACGTTCGAGTTTTCAAGCATGCCTGAACGTACTTGCCCGAACTGATCTTCGCCTGGTGTGCCGATATTGGCTGTGCCAGAGGCTTCTGTTTCTAGGAACAAGTTATCGCCTGTGGCTTCTAACCCTGATGGATTGATAAAGCTTGCGAGTTGGATTTGTCCTAAATTCTGCATGTTGATCTGTCCGCGAATTTGCGCGAAAACTTCACCGTTTAAGTTGACTTCGAGCAAGATCGCATCTTCGGGAACGGTGATATTTGGGTCCATCAAAAAGCCCTGTGTCGTAACGATCTCGCCATTTTCGTTGGTTTGGAAAATGCCAGAACGTGTATAGGCTGTTTCACCGTTTGGAAGTTGAATTTGGAAGAAACCGTCACCACCAACTGCGAGATCAAGCGGGTTTTCTGTCACGCTCATCGGGCCTTGTTCATGGATGCGGTAAACCGAATTCACACGAACACCAAGACCAAGCTGTAAGCCTGACGGCATTGTTGTGCCTGCGTCGGATGATTGCGTGCCAGGTTTTTTGATGTTCTGATAAATCAGATCTTTAAAATCTACGCGTTGGCGTTTGTAACCAGTTGTTGTCATGTTGGCGATGTTGTTGGATATAACATCCACATTCATCTGTTGTGCCAGCATCCCTGTTGCGCCGATATCGAGTGAGCGTGTCATTGTATTTCTCCTTTAGTTAAACCGTGTTTATTTCAGTGTTTATTCTCTGTTGTCTATTTAAGCTGGGTCATGCGATCGATCATGTCTGTCTCGCGATCATGTTCGTCTTTCAGCATGTTCTGGGTTGCTTGGTAAGAGCGCAAAACATCAATCATGCGCGTCATTTCTAAAATGGGGTTCACGTTTGAGCTTTCGAGCGCGCCTTGAATAGCAACTGTTTCTGTCGCTTCTAATGCGGTGCCGTCGGGGGCTTTGTAAAGGCCGTTACCTTGTGCTTCTAAAAGCTGCTCGTTCTCAAACTCAACAATCATGAGGCGTGATATTTCACCGTCTTGGTTGGAAATAACGCCTTTGTTGTCAATGCGGATTTCTGTTGAGCCTGCGGGGATGGTG
Source organism: Bdellovibrionales bacterium (assembly GCA_037969035.1). Classification (GTDB taxonomy): domain Bacteria; phylum Pseudomonadota; class Alphaproteobacteria; order Micavibrionales; family Micavibrionaceae; genus JBBKWU01. The sequence goes on along the minus strand of JBBKWU010000023.1, from coordinate 70,863 downwards.
ATTGTTCCGCCACCTTCATCGGCGACAGGGTTTCCTGCGCCCGTGACCAGTTCACCAAGTACGTTGATTTCAAAGTTACCAGCACGTGTATACATGACACCGGCTGGTGTTTGCGCACCGAAATAGCCGGGGCCATTAAGAGCGACATCTGTTTGGTTTCCTGTTTGGCTCATTGTGCCAGGGGCGGTGACTTGGTATTGACCGTAATCAAGAACCTGTGAGATATCATCTTTTACGGGAACTTTCGGTGCGTTGGGGCTTTTGTTCACATATTCGGAAAAGACAATGTTCTGGGCGCGATAACCTGGCGTGGACATGTTGGCCACGTTGTTCGCGATGACATTCATTTTGTTGCGTAAGGCAACTTGTCTTGATAGTCCGATAAAAATACTGTTTTCCATATCCGTACACCTTTGATGGTTTTCGTGTGGTTTTTCCTGCCTTTGGTGTTGCAGGAGACGTGCCAGTTTGAAAAATTGTTTTATTTCAATGATTTGCGGTGTTTTCGGTGTGATGGGCGTAGCTTGTTACCCACGATTTTTGCCGGATATTTTTGCAGGGCAGGCAATTTTTTCCCTACTGTGGCGGATTATACTCATTGACGACTTGTGGATGACTTGTGGATGAAAGGCGTTTCGTGACAACGAGGCTTACCCATTGCGCCTAATTTTGCTAAACTTGTAATAGAAATTAATAGGTTGCCGTATTTTGTGTGATATTCTTGGTGACGTATTCTTTATGATTTCAGGAGAGATAAATGGCCAAAGACGATGATATGGATGATAAACCTTCTGCTGTCGAGCCGACTTTGGATGATGCTGAATCGGATGAGGGCGGCGAAGAAGAAGGCGGTGGCGGTTCTAAAAAGCTGCTGATTGCTGTTGTTGCTGTGATTATTTTGCTGGCTGGTGGTGGTGCGGGGCTGTATTTTACAGGGGCACTCGATAGTATTCTTGGTGGCGGTGGTGCCGCAAGCGGTGAGCACGGCGAAGAAGACGATGGACACGGCGGTGGCGATGATGGTCACGGTGGTGGTGGCGATGGTCACGGCGGTGCGTCAAATTCTCATTTTCTTGAGATACCGAATATGATTGTGAATTTGAGCGGTAGCGATGGTCAGCCGCGTTATTTGCGCCTTAGTGTGCAGTTGGAGATGAAAAAATCATCGGATGTTGCGGCTGTTGAGGCTGTTATGCCGCGTGTTGTTGACCAGTTCCAAACCTATTTGCGGGAGCTGCGTGTGAAAGATCTGCGCGGTTCTGCGGGGATTTACAGGTTGCAGATGGAGTTGCTGTCTCGTGTGAATGCAGCGGCTTACCCGATTGAGGTCAAAGACGTGCTATTTCAAGAAATATTGATACAATAAACGAAGAATAAACGAAGTAATAACTAAACTGGCATATAATTTGAATATAAAAACTATATGAGTGATACGACAGATACAGTAACCGACGAAAAAGACGACGTTGCCCCGATGAAGGAGAGCGACGCTGTTGCTGATTCTACCCCTGCGTTTGACGGGGGTGGTTTTGATGATGAAGATGACGGCGGCGCGCGTATCCTTAATCAGGAAGAGATCGACAGCCTTTTAGGGTTTGACGACGATATCACAGGCGGTGATGAAACCTCAGGTGTGCTGGCGCTGATTAACTCAGCCATGGTGAATTATGAACGCCTGCCGATGCTCGATATCGTTTTTGACCGCCTTGTGCGTTTGATGTCGACGTCCTTGCGTAATTTGACCTCTGATAACGTGGAAGTCTCGCTCGATCAGGTGTCGACGGTGCGCTTTGGTGATTACATGAATTCTATCCCGCTGCCCGCGATGCTTTCGGTGTTTAAGGCGGAAGAATGGGACAATAACGGTCTTTTGGTGACCGATAGTGCGCTGATTTACTCCATCGTGGATGTGTTGCTTGGTGGTCGTAAGGGCACACCGGCTATCCGCGTTGAGGGACGCCCTTATACAACGATTGAGACAAAATTGGTTGAGCGCATGGTTGGTGTTGCGCTTTCTGATCTGTCTTCTGCGTTTGACCCGTTATCACCTGTGAGCTTCTCACTGGACCGTATGGAAACAAATCCGCGCTTTGCCACTATTACCCAAAGCGGTAATGCCTGCGTTCTTGCGCGGCTTCGTGTTGATATGGGTGATCGTGGCGGTCGTGTTGAAATTTTAATCCCTTATGCCACGCTTGAGCCTATTCGTGAGCTTCTATTACAGATGTTCATGGGTGAGAAATTCGGGCGCGATTCCATCTGGGAAAGCCACTTGACGCAAGAGCTTCATAAAACCGAAGTACAATTACAGGCCATTTTGGGCGAAAAGACAGTGTCACTGGATGATATTTTACACTGGAAAGTCGGCACGCAGATTATTTTCTCAACGCGCACGGATGATGATCTGGAGTTGCGTTGCGGTCATGTTCCGATGTTCTCGGGGCCTGCAGGACAAAAACAAGGCAGCATTGCTGTGCAGATTGAGCGCTATATGTCGCCCGAAAAAGATGAGGATTAGTGATAATGATGGCTATCTTGCCGCTTATTATGGATGTGTTGGTGATCGGCCTTTTGGGCGTGACGCTATTTTTTGCCGTGCGCTTGTCGGCGCAGCTTAAGATTTTTCGCCAAACGCGCAGTGATCTGCGCCAATTGATTACTGACCTTTCAGGACAAATCACACAAGCTGAGATGGCTATTACAGGGCTGCGCGAGGCCGCACGTCAATCAGGCCGCGATTTGCAGGAGCTTATTAGCCAAGGAAGCGCGCTGAAAGATGAAATGGAGATGATCCATGATTCGAGCGATCGTCTTGCCACACGCCTTGAAAACTCACCCGCCCGTAAGGGAATGCAGCAGCCACAGCAGCAAAAATCGAAGCAGCAGCATAAGGTGAGCTTTAACATTGATGATGATTTTGATGATGCGCCGAATGAAAAAACCGCGCCGCGCTCTGCTGCTTCTGGTGGCGGAATGTTTTCCATTCGTGATCCTGAATTCGATCAAGCCGATAACGATGATGATGCGGATCTGAATACGAGCGATAATTACGATGCTGAGCTTGAAGATTTCCAAAGCCGCGCCGAAAAAGAGCTGTTCGAAGCTTTGCGTGGCAAAAAAAAAGTTGAGTTCGCGGGTGATGCGTAATGAAAAACTTTATGCGCCATATTAGATTACTCCCCTTATTGATCGTTGTTGCTGGTCTCTCTTTCACCGTGCGGGTGGGAGAGTTTGTTGTTGATTTAAAAGGCATGGGTGCCGCCTATGCCCAGCAAGAAGTGAATGCGGAAGCACCGCCGCTTCCTGCGCGTCCTTCCGTTGAGAAAAAAGAAGAGACGCCTGCAGATAAACCTGCGGCGCATGAAGAAGATGTGGCAGAAAGTGCCGCCGATGACGCGCATTCTGATTCGGATAAAACGGTTGATGCAAACAAAGACGAAGAAGCGGGCGGCAAAAGCATTCTTGATTTACCCGCGGAAGACGTTGATTGGCGTGATGCCACAGAATCAGAATATGAATATTCCGAAGTTGAGAAAGACGTTTATAAAGAGCTGGCTGATCGCCGCAGAAGCCTTGATTCACGTGAAAAATCTTTGACACGGCAGGCCGCATTGCTTGAGGCCGCGCAACGTGAGCTCGATAGAAAGCTGCGCGAGCTAACCTCTATCCAACAAGAAATCGAAGGGTTGATGGTGCAGCAAACCGCAGAGGAAAAGGCGCGCATTCAAAGCCTTGTTAAAATTTATGAAGGTATGAAGGCAAAAGATGCCGCTCGTATTTTCAATACGCTGGATATTGATGTGCTGCTGAGTGTGATTTCGGCGATGTCAGAACGTAAATCCGCGCCGATCTTGGCTGAAATGGAAGCGGAGCGTGCGCGTACTGTCACTATTTTACTCGCCCAAAGACGTCAGCCACCTGATCTTATGGCGCCTTGATCGGGCATAGAATACTCAGCTCTCATGTGGCTGTAACAGCGTAAATACGAACGATTATTTTGATAAGGGTACTTTTAACACTATTTAAGACCATCCGTTTAATTCGATAAAACCAAGGGCAAAGAAGGTTTAATGCAACGTCGTCGTCGTCGTGTCAATGTAGGTTCAAGCAGTAGCGGATCAGATCAAGTTCTGTCGCTGTCGCTGTTTTTGATGCTGCTTGCCTTCTTTATTGTGCTGAACTCGATTTCTAAATTCGAAGAGACGAAGATTAAGCCGCTTCTAGACAGTATTGAACAATCATTTTCTAAAGATTTCACGCCGCCAGAAAACACAAATCCATCTGTGCAGGAAAGCGAAACGCCGTCTGTTGATGAAGGCGATGTTACCGAAAAGCTTGAGGCGTTATTTAAGTCACAAATCCCAAATTATGAATCGGCTTCGAATAAAACCAAGGGCACGATGCATGTGCGCTTGCCGTATAGTGAGTTCCGCGAGGCGGTGATGGCTGTCGGGCAACGCACACCGCAAAGAACGACGGGCACTGAGAGCGGTCAAGTCATGCTTAAGGGCTTCTTCCTGCCTGCGTTGATTGCGTTGATTCGCACGGATCAAACGGATGTAGCGTACCGCATGGATATCATTTTAAACCTTGGTGATAACCCGCCGCATCTGCAAAACAACAACCCGCAATTGGCGGAACGAAGCATCAAGAAAATGGGAGAAATCTCTAAAAAGCTCGAAAACTCAGGATTGCCGACAAAGCTGCAAAGCATTGGTTTCGGTGGTGGACCAGAAGATACGGTCGATCTTGTCTTCCGCCCTCATATTCCGTATGACCCGACAGGAGGCCAAAATGACGCCCCCTGATGATAAAAACAAAGCGAAGAAAAAGCCGAATGAGTCGCAAAAGGTAGATATCATCCATATTCAGCCCGTGGTTGCCAGACGTTCGTTTTCACGGCGTTCGGGTGATACGCCCAAAGGATCTGCTATTTGGCTCGTGTCTTTTACAGATGTTATGGCGTTGATGTTGACATTTTTTGTGATGTTGTTCGCGATGTCCGAGCCTGAGAAAGAGCAATGGTCTGACATCATGCTGTCTCTACAAAGTGAGTTGAATAGCAATTATGGTCCCGCCTTTAATCAAGGCGCGAACGAAACGATCAATCTTAGTAAAATCAATCTGGATCGGGCGCTGGATATTGGATATCTCAATCTTTTGATTAAAGGGATTGTTGAAGAAAACGAAATACTGAACGAGGCGGTCATCAGCCAAGCGGAAGACCATCTGGTGATTTCGCTGCCTGATAGCCTTTTGTTTAATAGTGGCCAAGCTGAGCCTGTAGATGGCGGCTTACGTGCGCTTTATGCGCTGGGTGGCGCGCTGACGCGGATTAAAAACAAGATCGAAATTGTAGGACATGCTGATCCGCGCCCCATTGGTGAACGGAACGAAAATTTTAGCAATAACTGGGAGCTTTCACTCGCGCGCGCGTTGAATGTTGCCTCTGTGATGGAAAATGTCGGATACGACAAAGAAATCACGGTGCGCGGCCTATCTGATGGGCGTTATAAGGATATCGTCAGCAATATTCCCGAAGAACAAAAACTCAACCTTTCACGCCGTGTGGATATTGTGGTGATGAACCATGATGGCCGCAAGGATGATATCTTCTCCGATTTGGACTTTAAATGATAGCGGGGGAGCAACCAAACAGGCGGCTTGCTCTTTTTCGGCACGCATGGCAATTTTTATATATGAAACGCTTATTTCTATTCGCATTTTTGTTCGTTTTTCTTCATGGCATTTACCCTGCTATGGCGCAAGACGCTGTGCTTGTGCGGGCAGGCGTTCATAAAGATTACACGCGCCTTGTTTTTGATTGGGAGAAGGCGGTGACTTATAGCATCGCCGCCAATGACAGCGGGCTTGCGCTTTCGTTTAATGACAAGGCTGTGTTATCAACGGATGCGCTTGACCTTAGTAACGTAGCGGCGGTGTCTTCTATATCGGCCACATCGGCAGCAGGGGCTAACCTTGTTGTGCAAATAAATACAGCAATCAACAAAAGCGGAACGTACAGGCATTTTAAAATTGGAGACCGTGTGGTTCTCGATTTCCTCGGGCAAGGGAGTGGCGTAGAGCCAGCACCTGCGCCAGTTGCAACATCAGAACCTGTTCAAGAAAAACCACCGATTAAAAAAGCCGAAGCCGTTCCAGAAAAGAAAACAGAAAAAACGGCAAAAGCTGTTCCTGAAAAGATAGAAGCTCACCCCGCACCTGAGGTTGATGCGGAAACCTTAGATATCGCGGCGCGCGTAGAAAACGTGATTATGGATCAAGCACCTGAAATCCAACCGCATGTAATTACAATCTCGCAAACAGCAGCCGTGGGCTTGGCTGTTTTTCGTCGTGGTGATGATCTTTGGATGGTTCTTGATCGTGTTGACGTTACGGTGCCGCCAGAACTTGAAGGGCCACAAGCTAAAATATTCCCTGATTTTGAACGCTTCAGCCTTAAAAAAGGCACGGCCTACCGTTTGAAATTGCCAAAGGACGCGAAGCTGCGTGTGAAGGGTGAAGGCGGTGGTCTTGTGTGGCGCGTTATCCTAAGCCCGAGCGAAACCGATGAAACAAAACCTGCGTTGTTGGAGCGCCGTTACGAATCCGGAAGCATCGTACGGGGCGGTACGGCGTTTTGGCCTGTGCAAATGACAACGCGTATTTTGGAGCTTCCTGACCCTGATATTGGCGATGTTTTACAAGTCGTGGCTGTTAAGCAAGCGAGCCAGTATAGCGGCAAACCGTATGAGTTCGTTGATTTTGGTGTTCTTGACTCGTCTATTGGTATGGCGATTGAGCCTAAAACGGATGCGTTGGAGATTAAGCTTGTGCAGAGCGGTGTTGAGGTGACGCGCCCTGATGGGTTGGCAATTTCGCGCGGTGGTGATGTTCAACGTCGTCAAATGCGTGAAAGCGTCAAAGAAAGCGGTGATGCTGACGGCGCTGCCGAAAGCAATATGAATACGATTTTTAACTTTGATAGTTGGATGATGGGCGGTTTACACGCGCTTGATGAGAACCAGCGCATTGTTCTTTCTAATGCTGCGGGCAAAGATGCGAATGGGCGCGCCGAAGATTTAATCGCGCTGGCCAAGGTTAATTTGTCAAATGATCGCGGCCAAGAAGCGATCGGTCTGTTGGAGCTTGCGGCGCAAGAGTTGCCAGGGCTTATGGGTACTGTGGAGTTTACGGCACTGCGCGGTGCGTCTTATGCGCTGGCAGGAAAATATGAAATAGCACTGAGTGATTTGAATCGCAGTAATTTGCAAAGCTATGACGAGCTTGATTATTGGCGCGCTTATACGCTGGCGTGGCTCGAAGATTGGCATCAAGCAAGACAAACAATTCCTGATGATTTTTCCGTGCTTGTGAATTACCCGATTGAGCTATTGGAAAAGCTGGGTGTGAAACTTGCCGAGGTTGCGTTGCGTGATGGTGATGTTGCCACGGCTGAAGGTATTCTTTCTGTTTTGCAAAAAGAGCGTGAAAAGCTTGATGCGCCTGTTGTGGCAGGTCTTGATTATCTCGAAGGCGAAGCATCGCGGCAGCGTGGTGATTTGGAACATGCGCGCGAGCTTTGGAGTAAACTGACACGTGGGCACGATGATTTTTACCGTGCACGTGCGGGGCTTGCCTTGACCACGATGGATTATAGTGACGGCAAGGTTACAGCGGCAGAAGCCATCGACCGTTTAGAAGGCTTGCGCTATGCGTGGCGCGGTGATGGGCTGGAAGCACAAATTAATGCCGAACTTGGTAAGCTTTATCTGAATGCGGATGAATTTTTGAAAGGCTTCACGATTTTGCGTGATGCTGCGGCGATGTCACCTGGGACAGATGTTGGTCGTGAAATTACGCGTTTAATGTCGGATAGTTTTTATAGCTTGTTGATGGATGACCCCGATATCTCACCTGTGGAAGCGGTGACGGTTTATGAGGAATTTAAAGAGCTAACCCCGACAGCAGAAGATGGAAATCGCTTGATCCAGAAACTTGCCGAGCGTTTGGTTGATGCTGATCTTTTGGAGCGCGCCTCACGTATCTTACAGCACCAAGTTGATTTCCGTTTGAGCGGTGCTGATAAAGGGCGCGTTGCTTTGCGTCTGGGTGCTATCTATTTGCTTGATGCGCGTCCTGCGGAGGCGGTGAAAGCCTTGAATGTCGCGCAAGCATATTATGACACAGAAAAAACAGATGAAGGCCGCGCCAAGCAGCGCGAGATTAAATTACTGCGGGCGCGGGCGTTGTCTGATTTGGGGCAAACGGGGCAGGCACTTTCGTTGCTCAATACCTTTAACCCTGACCCTGATGTGAATCGCTTGCGTGCCGATATCTCGTGGCAGGCGGGGCTTTGGGATGATGCGGCGGAGGCATTGCATGATCTGATATTGGATGAACGCCTTGATCTGGCAAAGCCGATTACTGACGATCAGGCCGATCTGATATTGAACCGCGCGGTGGCACTTAATTTGTCTGGTAACCGTGTAGAACTTGCCAATATGCGCGAGCGTTATGGTGCGGTGATGAATAAATCCAAACGCTCTGACTTGTTTGATGTTGTGACCTTGCCGCGTAAAAACATGGTGTTTGTTGATCGTGAAACGATTGATGCGCTGGTCGCGGATGTTGATATCTTTAAGGGCTTCCTTGAAAGCTATAAGGAAAAAACCGCCGAGTAATACGGCTTAAAACGTACCATCTAACCCGCGGGCGTGATACCCGTCCCAAAGCTTTGGATCAGCGAGCCTGAAATCAAATGCCAACCATCAACCAGCACAAAGAAGATAATCTTAAACGGCAGCGAGATCATAATCGGCGGTAGCATCATCATACCCATCGACATCAAAATGGATGCGGTCACGATATCAATAATCAAAAACGGCAAGAACAGCATAAAGCCAATCTCAAACGCGCGGCGGAGTTCCGATATCATAAATGACGGGATTAGAATTTGTAGAGGAATAGCCTTGCGGTCTTCGAACGGGCCGCTCTCGCTTAGCTCTGTGAACAGCATAATGTCATCTTCACGCGCATGTTTGAGCATAAAGTCTTTGAATGGGTCAATCGCGCGGTTAAAGGCGGTGATCTCGTCGATTTCCTCGTTCACGAGCGGAACAATGCCGCTTTCGTAAGCGCTTTGGAAGGTCGGTGCCATAATGAAGAAGGTCAGAAACAGTGCAAGCGAGACCATGACCGTATTCGGCGGTGTTTGTTGGATACCGATGGCGGTACGTAAGAATGACAGCACAATGATAATCCGCGTGAACGATGTCATCATAATCAGGATAGATGGCGCGAGCGAGAGAACGGTGAGCAAGCCCAAAAGCTGCACAACGCGGCCTGTTACGGTGCCGTTATTGCCTTCTTCACCCATATCAAGGGTTAGTGATTGCGCAAAGCTGCTTTGGCTCAGGCAGAAAAAGCCGATAGAGAACACAAGCGCTGCGATGAGCACTTTGAAAACCGTTGATTTAGAAGCTTTAGGCGGCATCTTTGATGTTCTCGTTTGCTTGTTCAGTTGTGGCATCGTCTGCCGTGTTTGCATTGTCACTGTTATAGATGATTCCTGATTCAATAACAGTTTCGCCGCTTGGGCTTAAAATAACAAGGTGCTCTTTGTTATCTCTCCTCAACAAAATGGCGCGGTGGCGTGAATCGAGCTGTAAAACTTCGGTCACGCGCAGGCGACGGGCGCTGCCCATGCGAAGGGGGCCTTTGGATTGAATACGCTTTAAAATCAAGAAAAGCCCAGCCATCAACGCCAACACAAATGTCAGAGAGGCCAAGAATTTCAGCAATTGCATGCCGTCAATTATTTCCATTATGTCTCTTACTCTTTATTCGCAGCACGGTTTTTGTAAGCATCAAGCTCCATCGCGAGTTGATCGAGCAAGCCTATCAATTCAACCATTTTTCCTTCGATGGCTTGTGAAATTTCTTTGCTTGCGCCTTCGGCTTCCCCACAAATGGCGGCGACTTCGTCATCCATGGCTTTCATGTCCATCAAATTATCCTGTTTGATATTTTGAATGGATTGCACGATATAATCGATTTGGTTTTGGAGGCGGGCGTTTAATTGCTCGGCTTGGCTCATGTTATTCATCCTCTCCGCTATTTTTCGCGTTTTCTTTTTCTAACTGTTCCTGCATAGCATCTTCTAGCACGGCATCAAAGGGGTTTGGTTCGCCATTGGCGCGGTAAACGTAAGATAATATCTCCGCAACGGCGGCAAATGACTCGTGTGGGATAGGGCTGTCGAGCTCTATAGCGGCCAACATTTCGGCTAATGCACCGTCTTCGCGTACCTTTATACCGCTCTCAAAGGCGATTTGCAGGATTTGCTCGGCAACTTTTCCCCGCCCTGCGGCTGATATATGCGGCAAAATTTGCCCATGTGCATCGGTTTTACCCGAATTTTCAATGGCAACAGCAACCGGAGATTTCGGTTTTTTCTTTATATTTGAAGGTCTTACGGGAATTCCTTCGTCATTATCATATTTATCGACCACTGGCACGCTTCCTGCAACTTGTTGGGGTGGTGGGAACTATAATAAACCAAGGAACATAAAAATGACGACAGAAAATCTAGGTCTTTTTCAAGCAATGTCATCCAAGATGAAATATCTGGAGCAGCGCCACCGTGTGATCGCCCAGAACATCGCCAATGCGGACACGCCAGCATATGAGCCAAAGGATTTAAAGCCTGTGGATTTCAGCACAGTTATGAAGAAGGTCACAAGCTCACAGAGCATCACACCAAATACAACGCAAGCTGGCCATATGGTGCCCGGCGGTAACGTGGCAGACCCGAAACAGCGCGATCAGCGCCAAGTTTACGAAGTCGCCCCCGCAGGAAACGCCGTGATCTTGGAAGAGCAAATCCTGAATGCGACAGAAAACAACATGGATTACAGCCTGATGACATCGATCTACCAAAAGAATATCGGGATGATTCGTACGGCACTGGGCACGAATAAATAGGGTAACGGGAACAGGGATTTAAAGGAGTTATAAAATGTCAGAATTATTTAGCGCAATGACTATTTCATCCAAAGGAATGCAAGCACAAAGCACACGTATTCGTGTGATCTCAGAAAACGTGGCAAACGCGTCAACGGCAGCACTAACGCCGGATGCTGACCCATACACACGTAAAACCATAACATTTAAAAATGAAATGGATCGCCAGGCAGGCATGAAGCTGGTGGAAGTCGATGATATCAAAGACGATACGGACAAACCGTTCCCCGTTGAATATATGCCCGATCACCCTGGTGCTGATGAAAACGGCTATGTTAAAATGCCGAACGTTGATTCACTGATCGAGATGATGGATATGAAAGAGGCCACACGCACATACCAAGCCAATATGGGTATTATCGAACAAAGCCGTTCTATGATCTTGAGTACAATCGAGCTGATAAAACGTTAAGGATTTATCGAATAAAAAATGATACAATAGGGATAGAAGGTAAATAAAAATGGCAGATCAAATTAGTTCAGCAGTTGCTGCAAATATATATAAAAGCGTCCAACAAGGCGCGGGCGCAGGCATTGAAAGCCAAGGATCCGATAAGGGCGTCTTTAGCGACTTAGTGCAAAAAGCAGCAACCGAATCAATTCAAACCATGCGCGAAGGTGAAAAAGCCTCTGCGGATGCGATCGTGGGCAAAGCAAATTTGACCGACGTTGTTGATGCCATCACAAACGCAGAATTAACGCTGCAAACCGTTATTGCGGTTCGTGACAAGATGCTTGATGCGTATCAAGAAATCCTCCGTATGCCTATTTAGGGCCTAATTAGAGTATAATTAGCGCGTAATAAGCTTAATAATTAAAAATTCCCCGTTTTTGAAACCCGACTCTTCTGGTAACGTATATATATGAATGACGTCGAAGTTATAGAATTGGTCCGTGAGGCCATTATGATCACCATAAAGATCAGTACACCCGTGATGATGGTGGGCTTGATCGTTGGTGTGGCTATTGCGCTATTACAGGCATTGACGCAGGTGCAGGAGATGACGTTGGTGTTCGTGCCAAAAATTCTTGCTATATTTATCGCGATTTTCCTGTTTTTCCCTTCGATGACCGTTATATTGACCACATTCATGAATTCGTTGGCAGATCGTATGATCGGCTTGGGATAAACCGATTTTGGCTGAATCTGTTTTAGATGGTCTGGGATTAATCCTGTTATGGAACAAACACTCAATACATTTTTAACAACAGGCATTTTTGCCTTCCTTCTTGTATTTGCAAGAATTGGGGCTGCTGTTTTTGTGATGCCTGGTATTGGCGATAGCTTTGTCTCGCCGCGCATACGTTTGTTTTTGGCGCTGGGCATATCGCTTGTTCTTGCGCCTGTTGTGCAGCCTTACATGCCGAGCCCCATTCCGCCTGTTTTAATGTTGGGGGTTTTGATCGGGATGGAATTTGTCGTGGGGATGTTTATAGGCACCATCGCGCGTATTTTTATGGCCGCCCTTGATGTTGCGGGTATGATTATGTCGATGCAGTCTGGCCTTGGTAACGCGCAGTTGTTTAACCCCGCGTTTGCTTCGCAAGGCTCACTGATTGGCGCATTGTTGTCGATGGCGGGTATTGTGTTGTTATTTGTTACAAATATGCACCATTTGCTGTTTTTGGGGCTGGTTGGTAGCTATGAGATGTTTCCTGTGGGTTCTGTGCCTGATACAGGCAGCATGGCAGAGCTTATTGCAAGTGCTGTGGCGCGGAGCTTTATGATTGGCGTGCAGATTTCCGCGCCGCTTCTGGTGATTGGGCTTTTGATGTATATCGGTATGGGGATTTTGACACGCCTTATGCCACAGGTACAGATATTCATGATCGCGATTCCGCTACAGATTATGATATCGCTGATTACGATGGCACTGATGATTTCCGCAGGCCTCTTATTCTGGCTTGGCCAGTTCGAAGACAACATGATGTATTTCATGAGTAACGGCGGCTAAGGGTTTTCTAACGCCTTACAACGTTTGGCCTTGTGGTTGTTCCACGAAATATTGTGGCCGCTTCATCCAGTTGAAATCTTTTAACCCCTCATACGAGAAGTAATCGATCGCACAAAGTTCACCAGTCTCATTGTTATGAAGCATTTGTGAATATTGTGTTGGATCGTCGTTCCGATTAACAGGGGTTTCAGAAGCTTCTTTTGATTCAAAGAGCGCTGTTTGAAGAATTGTGTAGCCATTATCCAATTCCACAGATTCAACCACAAGATGCTCAGGCTTCGTGCTCGCACTTTTGAAGAACGAATTGAAGAGTGTATCAAGCGTGCCATCTGTTGATGGTAACTCCTGTGCGCAGATTTTTGGGTAATCAATTGGGTATGACTTAAATGTTTCTTCGGAAACAATACAAGTATGGTGCTGACCGTCAATTTCTTGATGCAGGTAACGCGTTGGTTGCACATAGCCCATATCTGATCGGCTCGTGTAAGATAACATCACATCATCGCGGCCTTCGACATTGAATGTGCTTGTGACCGCGCCCATACCTGCGCCAGCAAGATTAAGCCCTGCACCTTGTATGAGGGGGTCAAATTCTTGTTCAAAGACATGCGCCGGCTCTTGGCAAACGCTTTGATCAAAGCTCGCATCTGGTGTTAGCGGCGGTGTTGCTGGTTGCTCATCGGCAAAGGCGGCGGTGTTCATAAAGACGCTAGCGATGGCTGCGGATAGTGTGATTGAAGCTTGGTATGACATTTTTATATCCCTGTTGTTTTTTATTGATAGTGAGGATTAAATCATATTTCCATAATTAATGCAAGTTTTATAAGTATGTTTTATGACTCGACTTTAAACCGAGAATCCATGGTAAAATGAAGATATGAGCGACGAACAAGACGACAGCCAGAAAACCGAAGAACCCACCGCCAAAAAACTCGAGGATACTCGAAAGAAAGGTCAGGTGGCACTTTCGCGTGAAATGAATAATTGGGTCATGATTTTGGCCGCAACTATTCTGATTGGTGCGATTGGCGTTTCTGTTTTGGGTGAGCTTACAGATCACATGAAAATTTATATCGAACAAGCGCACAACTTTCCGTCTGTTCCCGGTGGATTGACGATTGTTATGACCGATGCATTTTGGGATATCATTCGTATTATGACGTTGCCGCTTTTGGCGTTGTTATTCGCGGCTTTTATCAGCCCGTTCATACAAGTGGGGCCTTTATTCGCGCCGCAAGTTATTAAGCCCGACATCAGTAAAATTTCGATCATGAAGGGCGTGAAACGGCTATTTTCCGTACGCTCGATCATGGAGTTTGTAAAAGGCATATTAAAGCTCGTTTTGGTTGGTGGGGTTGCGACCATGATGATTATGCCATTTATGGGCGATATCGATCATCTGGTTGGTGCATCGATATCGGTGATGTTGGATGAATTTATGACGATGTTCTTGCGTATGATGGTGGGCATCTTGATCGTTTTGCTGGTGATTGCCGTGATTGATCTCGTGTTCCAGCGTCAGGCGCACAATAAAAAGCAACGAATGACCAAGCAGGAAATCAAAGACGAATACAAACAATCCGAAGGTGACCCGCATGTCAAAGGCCGCTTGCGCCAATTACGTGCCGAGCGCGCCCGCCAACGGATGATGGCCGCCGTGCCAACAGCAGATGTTATTATCACCAACCCGACGCACTATTCCATTGCGCTGAAATATGACACTGACACGATGGAGGCTCCAATCTGCGTTGCAAAAGGTGTCGATGATGTCGCGCTGCGTATTCGTGAGGTCGCCAAAGAACACAATATTACGATTTACGAAGCACCGCCACTCGCGCGCGCCATGTACGATATGATCGATATCGATGAAATGGTTCCGATGGAGCATTATAAAGCCGTGGCGGAGATTATCTCCTTCGTGTTCCGCCTGAAGGGCAAAATCAAGTAATTCCACGCGCTATTTACCTTTTTTTTACCCTTTTTTTGTATAATTTTATAAAATAAAGAAGGTGTGTGCGCGTGGCGGACGGTTTAAACCAAAACAATAAAGACGGAATATCGGCAAAATTTGTGTCTGTTGGCACAGGTGTGTCTTTAGAAGATCGCGATATTATTGCGATTGGCCCGCATTCGGATAAAAGTGCGTATCATGTTGATAATATAGATGCTGAACGCGCTATTAATTTTAGATCTATTTTAGAAAATGGCCTTGTTCCACTGCAAGGGCGGGCGTCTTTTTATGGTATGACGTACAATCAGAACATAGATTTTGATCAGGATGATGCCTATACGCGCGCACTGGATGATATTACAAGGGCAGTGCAAAAGCGGATTGATGTGGATCCGAAAATGCAGGAATTACTAAAAAAAGAAAGTTGGAGTCGTGATGATCGTGTGGATTGGGAACGTAGAACAAGCCGTTACGTATCCGAAGAAGCGGATAATATTCAGGGTCTTGGAGGCTATAGGCATGCCAATTTCGCGGGTAAAATCGACAACCCTTTTTCAGGTAGTGTCGCCGAAACACGCGCCTTGAATGTCAATGATCTTGCCCAAGATATAGAGAACGATACGGAAATAATAGAATATGATTGTGAAACAATGTCGCTTACTGAAGGCGCTGTCTTACAAAGAATTGAAGATGCCAACTTGCCTATGAGTGCGCCTATAGAAGGGTCATTTAAGGAATCAAGCAGTTATTTTTATACGAGTGGTTTGGCGTTTTCTTATGATCCTAACCTCAACAATTTTGGGCATGCTTTTATTGTTTCGTCGGCTACAGGCAGTGTCATTGAGGCAACGGCTGACCCAAGTAATCCGATCTCTTCATATCAAGAGGCACCAGAGGGGTATTCTTTTCAGGATTTTGCAAATGGCGCTCCTGTGTTTGGTGTTGATTTTTCTTATGTTTCTTATGGGGCGGGGGGACTGACGGGCGATGCTGAGGATTATTATAAAATAGATATGGGTGACCTTGCTAAAATATCCAAGGGCGATAATGGCCGTACATTTCAAGATCACCTTGATGAAGCGGCTGAGCGCTCAATCATTTTGCGTGAGCATATAGGCGAGATGCAGAGTTTACCAGAAACAGAAGCATTGCGAGAAATATCGGGCGTTCAAGGGGTTCGGTCTTTATCGCCAATGGAAAGTGGCGCACTTAATGATTTACGTTACAACTCGGCGGCGAGTGATGAGTTTGATACACTTGATGCTCGGGTCGCTGATTTGAAAGAAACCCTTATGAATGTTGAGTCTTTAGCTGGTAATGATCCTGAAAAACTTCGCCAGCTTCACGATTTCTTACAGGAACAACAGGCAAGATTTGGTTCGTTGGACACGCAAACTCCTTATGCCGTGCATAATGACGAAACGCTCGGTGTTGTTTCGGCTTATGGTGCCGAGGATACCATTAACGGTGAATTGGATGCCGCAGAAAGAGAAATTGGTTTGAAAGCGCGTATCTATGAGCGTCTTGATAATCAGGCTGATGTACAACAGCCTGAACAACATAATGATTCTACGGGGCTGCCGAGTTTTAAGTTTTAGTCCTTTCAGAGATAAACAAGCTATAAATCCACGTTAAACTATGGCATCTTGGGTGTCATGAAGACCGATCATACAGATTTCATTACAAAGCATCACAAACCCAATCCGGGTGAGATGGAAATGCATAGGCCACAAGCGTTTAGCATGTGGTTGGTGGTGCTGTTGTTGCTCTTGTCTTTTGTGCTGTGCTTGTCGCTTGCGATGTTGATGGATATTGATAAAGAAGCGATGGTCGCCGCTGGGTGTGCGTTTGTGCTGTCTGCGGGGATTGCCTTCGTGGTGCAGCGCGTGTTTTACGTGCGCAATCGCAAAGACCGCTTGTTGGAGCTTTTGAGCGAAGTTATCGAAGGTAGCCGTGGTGCGCGCCTTATTACCGATGGTCGTGATCGCTCGATCTACGCCAACCAGAAATTTCAAACCATGTGCAAAAATATTGGCGCGCCTTCGATTGAAACGCTTTCTAAGCTATTCGAACATGACGAAGAAACGCTGAACCATTTCAGGATGCTTGCCGACCAAGCCTATCGTGGGCTAACCGATTCGATTGAGCTAAAAGGTCGCCATGATGAGGACGATGTCTGGTATCAGGTGACAGCGCAGCCTGTTGCGGGTTGGGCGGGCTATATTCACTGGCGCGTGGATGATATTAGCTCCCGCCGTGAGGGTGACCGCGCGATCCGTGAAGAGCGTGAGAAGCTGATTGATTTTACCGATAATGCGCCTGTGGGCTTTTTCTCTGCCGACCAAAATGGGCGGTTTGTGTTTGTGAATGCGACGCTGGCGCGTTGGCTTGGCGATGGTATTCAAAACATCCTCAAAGAAGGGCGTTTGCACACCTATATACAAGACGTGCCAAAAGATACCGCGCCGTATGATGTGATTGCCGGCGGCGGTGCCAAGCAAATCGCCGAAGTTGTCATGAAGGGCACCGGCGGCAAAACCTTTGCAGCCTCCATCAGTCAAGCTGTGGTGGATGAAGGCGGTGGTGTTGTGCGGACACGGGGCGTTGTGCATGATTTAACAGCCGAGCGCGCCATGCGCCAAGCGTTACAAGCCTCCGAAGACCGCTTTCAACGGTTTTTCGAGGAAGCCCCGCTGGGCATTGCGATGGTCGGGCCCGAAGGCACGATTGATGACTGTAACCCCTTGCTTGCCAACATGCTCGGTTTCGATATGGAGAAAATCGAAGGCAAGCCATTTGAGTCTATTATTGACGAATCTGACCGCCATACGGTTCTTGCCGCCCTTGACCGCATTGAAAAAGGCCAAGATATGCGTGCCCCGATGGAAATTTCACTCCTCGGCCAAGAACATAACGTCGCCGTACAGATGTATGCGCGCCGTTTCGAGGGCAGCGATAACATCGTGCTTCACTTCACCGACATGACCGAGCAGAAAAAACTCGAAGAACAATTCGTGCAATCCCAAAAAATGCAAGCCATTGGCCAGCTCGCAGGTGGTATTGCGCATGACTTTAATAACCTTCTGACCGCGATGATAGGGTTCTGTGATCTGCTCTTACTGCGTCACAAAGCAGGTGACCCGTCATTCTCCGACATTATGCAGATCAAGCAAAATTCAAACCGCGCCGCAAACCTCGTGCGCCAGCTCCTCGCCTTCTCGCGCCAGCAAACCTTGCGCCCTAAAGTGCAGGATTTCTCCGATATCCTGACCGAGCTTTCGCATTTGATGCGCCGTCTTTTGGGCGCGAATGTCGAGCTTGAAGTCATACACGGCTCTGACCTAGGGCTTGTGAAAGTCGATGTCGGACAGATGGAACAAGTGCTGATTAACCTCGCTGTGAACGCCCGTGATGCCATGGATGGCGGCGGTAAACTCACAATTACCACCGCGAACTTTGACAATGATAAGGTCAAGGAATGTCGCGGCGATGACATGCCAGCAGGCCATTGGGTATCGATTGCTGTGACCGATACAGGCAGCGGTATCACTGCCGAAAACCTCAATCGCATTTTTGAACCGTTCTTCACGACCAAAGACGTCGGGCAGGGCACAGGGCTTGGTCTTGCCACAGTATACGGTATCATCCGTCAAACGGGTGGTTATCTGGATGTGAAAAGCATCGTCGGCAAAGGCACGACCTTCACGCTTTACCTGCAACGCCTATCCGAATCAGAAGAAGAAGATTATGTCGCTGATGTCGAAGTGATCATTGATGAAACGCAAGATTTGACAGGCACAGCCCGCATTATGTTGGTCGAGGACGAAGCCGCCGTGCGGACGTTCAGCTCGCGTGCGCTGGTCAACAAAGGCTATGAGGTACTAGAAGGCGAGAACGGCGAAGACGCGCTCTCCGTGCTCGAAGCACAAACAAACAAGCACCTAGACTTGCTCATCACCGATGTGATTATGCCTAATATGGACGGGCCTACGCTCGCGCAACGTATGCGCCAAATCAGCCCCGAGCTGAAAATCATCTTCATCTCTGGTTACACCGAAGAAAAACTCAAAGAACATCTAGGCGAAAACATCTGGTTCCTGCCAAAACCTTTCACCCTGCAACAGCTTGCCGCCAAGGTTAAAGAAGCATTGGAAGAGTAAAGAACCCTCTGTGCTTTAATGGCGATTCGCCTGTAGGAATAAATTAGGATTTTATTCCTTTTTGTGATAATCTATCACCATGATGACTATACGAAGAAAACAGAACGGAACGGGCAGGCAATCAAAAATCTCTTTATTTGCCCTGCACCATAAAAAAGACCGAACTGATAGAGTTTGTTATAAATCAATGTGTTGGTTTATTTTTTGCACCAAAAATCTCGAAATCAAACTGAAGAAAGGGTGATGAGTGTTCTTTTTATGTTCTTTTTACTTTACAGGAGGAACAAATGGTGTACAGTTGTGTGCAGGATAACTATTTCGAAACAACAACGCATCATTGAATTACACCGCAATCTATGTAAGAAAGGGATTACATTATGGCAGTCACATCACTCAAAGGGGACAGTATGGATAAGATAAGTGCTTCAGATAAGAAAAAGGCATTAGACGCCGCGCTACAACAGATCGAGCGCGCGTTTGGTAAAGGTTCTATCATGCAGCTTAACGGCGAGCATAAACCAAACGACATCGAGTCAATATCAACTGGCTCTCTTGGTCTTGATATTGGTCTTGGTATTGGCGGCGTGCCGCGTGGACGGATCATTGAAATCTACGGCCCTGAAAGCTCTGGTAAAACAACACTGGCGCTGCACATTATGGCAGAGGCTCAAAAAACAGGTGGCACATGTGCCATTATTGATGCGGAACATGCGCTTGACCCGTCTTACGCGAAGAAGCTTGGCGTTGATGTTGATAATCTTTTGATCTCGCAACCTGACGCGGGTGAGCAAGCACTGGAGATCGTTGATACGCTCGTACGTTCTGGTGCGCTTGATGTTCTCGTGATTGACTCTGTTGCGGCACTTGTGCCACGTGCCGAGCTTGAAGGCGAAATGGGCGACTCCCATATGGGTCTTCAGGCACGTTTGATGTCACAAGCCTTGCGGAAGCTGACAGGCTCTATCTCTCGTTCACGCACAGTTGTGATCTTCATTAACCAGATACGCATGAAAATTGGCGTGATGTTTGGTTCGCCTGAAACAACAACGGGCGGTAATGCGCTTAAATTCTACTCCTCTGTCCGTATGGATATCCGCCGTATTGGCGCGATCAAAGACAAAGACGAAATCGTTGGTAACCAAACCCGCGTGAAGGTTGTGAAAAACAAAATGGCACCGCCGTTCCGTCAGGTTGAATTTGACATCATGTACGGCAAAGGCATTTCCAAAACGGGTGAGTTGATTGATCTCGGCGTTGCAGCCAACATGGTTGAAAAATCTGGTGCGTGGTATTCCTATGATGGGGAACGTATTGGACAAGGTCGCGAAAATGCGAAAACGTATTTGGCCGAACATCCAGCCATGGCGGAGAAACTTGAAAAAGCAATCCGCACAAATGCAGGAATTCTCGCCGATGCAATGCTCACAGGTCCAGACTCTGTAGAAGTCGCAGCAGAAGATGCAATGGCCGACACAGCCAATGCCAATGATGTTGACGCGGATATTGATGTCGATGACAACGCGACGGTTAGTAACAAAAAAGGCACGAAAAAAGCGAGCTAGTTGTTTTGCCCTGAGACAACTCCGCTTATAAAAGCGCGTGATTCAATGAGATCGCGCGCTTTTTGTTGTTAGGGCGGCGGTGAGGTTTACTGTGAGGGGTTACCTGAACTAGAGCCTAAGTCTAGTAGAGGTCGGAACTTAGCCCTTTTCGCGCATGAGGCGGCCTTTTTGTTTGCCCCAGTCACGCGCTTTTTCGGTTTCACGCTTGTCGTGCTGTTTCTTACCCTTACCGAGGGCAATCTCAAGCTTTGCCATGCCGCGCGCATCAAAATACAGCTTGGTCGCGATGATGGAATACCCTTCACGGCTCACCGCACCAATCAACGTATTGATTTGACGTTTTTTCAAAAGCAAAAGGCGTGGGCGTTTGGGTTCGTGTTGTAAATGGCTTCCAGCTTGCTGATATTCGGGGATGTGTGAATTAAACAGCCAGATATCGTTACCTTTCGGGCCGACATAGGATTCGTTTAAGCTACATTGCCCATGGCGTAGCGACTTCACTTCGGTGCCGACTAAAACGATACCGGCCTCAAACACCTCTTCAAGATGATAGTCAAACCGCGCCCGACGATTGTCAGCCACGGTCTGGTTTGTAGATATTAATCCTGATTTTTTCTTTTTAGCCATAAGCCCGTAATATGAGGCTTTCTTTCTGTGAAATCAATCCCGCTTTTATAAGTGCCTTATCCATGTTGGCGCGGCAAGGCTCGGAAGCTTTCAGAAGGGGCATGCGAAGTTCGTCCGAACAATGCCCAAGTTTTGACAGCGCATATTTCGCAGGCGCAGGTGAGCTCTCAAAAAATAGCGCGCTATGAAGTGCGACGAGTTGTGCGTCAATGCGGTCAACCGTCGCCATATCGCCTGCCATCCACGCGTTATGAAAGGCCGCACATTCGGCAGGTGCCACGTTAGAGGCAACGGAAATACAGCCGACGCCCCCTTGCTGCATAAACTCTTTGATCGTACCGTCTTCACCAGAAAGCTGGCAGAAGTCTTTATCAAGCATCGCAGCAAGTTTGCGCGGTCGGCTTAAGTCGCCCGTTGCATCTTTTAAGCCGACAATTTGCGGCAGCTTGGCAAGGCGTGCGATGGTGAAATCATCCATATCAACCACAGAACGTCCCGGAATATTATAGATCACGATCGGCATATCGGCATTTTTGGCGACATGAGCGTAATGAGCGTAAAGGCCTTCTTGCGTTGGTTTGTTGTAATACGGCGTGACGATAAGAGCAGCATCCGCGCCCGCGTTTTTCGCGTGCCGCGTTTTTTCGAGCGTTGTTGCTGTTGAATTTGTGCCTGTTCCGACAATAACTGGAATTCTTCCCTTGACGATTGATATGCCGCGTTCGACAATGCGCTTATGCTCATCATCTGTAAGTGTAGGAGACTCTGCCGTCGTGCCACAAAGAACTAAACCATGCGTGCCTTGTTCGATTTGCCATTCTACTAAATGGTCGAATGCGGCCCAATCAACCATATTGTCGGTGAATGGCGTAACCAATGCTGTCATAGAGCCTTTAAACATATGAAAAATCCCCTGTCATTTTTTTATTATTCGAGCAACACATTACCGAAATGTGGCATTTCTATCAAGAGATATTTACATTATGTAATACTAACCGTATTGCTCTCAGCAGGGATTGGCGTATGTTTAATGCCCGCGCGCTCTCTCTCGGCACAGGAATATATGTCCGCGCCGATGTCGGGAAAAGATCAAACATTGGTGATTGAAGGCCTGCGCGCGATTAATCGTGGCGATTGGAAGCGGGGAGAAGCGCAGTTTGCACAGGCGCAAGATCCGCTCGCGGCGAAGCTTTATTACTGGTTTGTGTATAGCAAAAACCATGGTGATGTTGATTTTACACGCATTACGCGCTTTATCGCGGCAAACCCTGACTGGCCGTCACAAAAGACATTGGCGCGAAATGTAGAACGCGCCATTGATAAAAATGCCTCGGACGCGGATGTTGTGAAATGGTTTGAAAACCATGAGCCGCAAACAGCCGATGGTATTCGCGCTTATTTAGATGCGCTGCACCGCCTTGGTCAAATGGCAAAAATGAAACAAGTCGCCATAGAGTGGTGGAGCGAGACATTGTTATCGCCGCAAGGGCAAAGTGATTTTTATGCGCGTTATGGTGGATTGCTCGATGATGCCTCGCATGTGAAACGCTGGAACAAGCTGTTATTTGCGGAGCATTACACCAATGCGCGTGTTTTGATACAGCTTTTGCCGAAAGGCTATGCGGAGTTGACGGAGGCGCGTATTGCGCTGGCGGAACGATCGGATAATGCCAATGCATGGGTTCAAAAAGTACCGCGTGAATTACAGCGTGACCCCGGATTTATGTATGAGCGGCTGCGCTGGCGGCGGCGCGCGGATTTAGATTTCCAAGCGATAGAGATGCTGCATACCGCACCGCCCGTTGAAACTATACCGAATGCCGAGGATTGGTGGACGGAGCGTCATATTCTGGCGCGGCGTTTTATTGAGAATAAACAATATGCGAGCGCTTATGAGCTTGTGGCAAAACATATGCAAGAAAAAGGTTTTGCCTTTGCGCAGGCAGAGTTTTTGGCAGGGTGGTTGGCACTTGAGCATGTGGACAAACCCGTAAAGGCGTTTGAGCATTTTGAGGCCTTATATTACCGCACGGACACACCCGTTAGTAAATCGCGCGGCGCGTATTGGGCAGGTAAGGCAAGCCTTGCCATGGGGCAAAAAGAGATTGCCGATAAATGGTTTCGGGTGGCGGCACAATATTCAACGGCGTTTTACGGACAGCTTGCGTTGGAGCGTGTGAAGCGAGAGCAAACTGATATCACCGATGCTGCGCCGCCCTTGGTGATGCCAGAAACGCGCGCTTATTTTGAACGGAACGAGATGGTGCAGGTCGTGAGGATGTTGTTCAATGCCAATATGCGCAGCGAAACAGGTTCGTTTTTAGAAGCATTGGCAAGCAAAACGGAAGACCCGCAGGAATATATGCTGACGGCGGAGCTTGCCCATGATTTGGGGCAACGGCATAGGGCGCTTGGGCTGGCGAAGAAGGGCTTGAACAAGGGAATATTGATGATGGATTACGCGTATCCGACGATGCTGTCTTCTATGCGGCAGGTTGATATTGAATGGGCGTTGACCCATGCGATCATTCGGCAGGAAAGCGCGTTTGATGTGGATGCGCAAAGTCATGCGGGGGCGAGCGGTCTTATGCAGCTTATGCCAGCAACGGCAAAGGAAGTCGCGCAGAAAAATGGTGTTGGGTATGATAAAAACTGGCTGACGAGTAGGCCTGATTATAATATTTTTCTGGGAACCAAATATCTTGAGAAAATGTTAGCCAAATACGATGGTTCATACGTGCTGGCTATTGCCGCGTATAATGGTGGCCCTGGTCGGGTTGATCGTTGGTTGAAAGAATTTGGTGATCCGCGTGAAGATGAGATTGATTATATTAACTGGATCGAGACCATTCCTGTCTATGAAACCAGAAATTATGTGCAGCGCGTTTTGGAAGCAACCTATATATACCGCCTGAGTCTGAAGGATATTCAGAAGTTTGCGCCATCCCGCATCCACGTAGCCTTAAACTAAAGATTAGCGTTTTAAGTATAATTGCTAAATGCACCGCATTCTGCAATGCTTGCCCCTACACATAAGCAGCCTATATTAATTGGTATGGATAAACGTTTGATCTAATTGATTTTTGCGGATGTGATAATATATTGAGTTTGACAACCTTGTTGCATATAAAAAAATGGTAATTACTGCGTATATAAAAGGTAAAAAACATGAAAATATTGATTGCAGATGATCATACATTGTTTAGGGAAACACTGGAGTTCTACATCAAGCAAACTGAAAAAACCGCGAGCGTGAAGCTTGCGCGCGATTTGCATGAGGCTATTGATATTGTTGAAGGTGGCTTTGTGCCCGATATCATCCTTCTGGATATGTACATGCCCGGTATGAATGGCCTTAAAGGTCTTAAGAAAATGTGCGAAACTTATCCTGATGTCAATGTCGCTTTGTTGTCTGGTATTGCCAGCCCACAGGACGTTAAGGTCGCGATGAAGTCTGGTGCGCGCGGTTTCTTCCCGAAAACGATATCTGGTAAGTCCTTTGTAAAAGGCATCAAAGATATCATCAGCGGCGGCATCTTTATGCCGATCGATCATAATACCGACCAAATTATGCCTGCTTACTATGGTGAAAACCCTGCCACGGCTGGTGGTTTAAGCGATATGCAGCAAGAGGGGTTCCAAGGCGGGGCTGCAAACAGCGTTGACCTGACCCCGCGTGAGACAGATGTTCTTATGCTTTTGATGGGCGGTGCCTCGAATAAGGATATCGCCAAAGAGCTTAGCGTGCAGGTCGTAACGGTGAAGCTTCATGTTGGTAGTCTATTCCGCAAGTTCGATGTTAAAAACAGAACGCAGGTTGTGCTTAAAGCGCAAACTATGGGATACGGCGCGTAATTTAGTTTAATGCGCGTCCGTTTTTCCTTGCCGTCCTTCGCGGCCTTCAAACGTCCATCCTCCTAAAATAACGAAAAGAACGAGCAATAACGCTGCCCATGGCGGGAGAAGCGGTTGCTCTTTTGTGCCTTTGACTTCAAAGCTGTTATTGCCGCGCAAGGCAATGCCGTTTTGTAAGTTGTAATGGCGGTTTGGTGCTGTGATCTGGACGTTTAATGAAGGCTTATCGACCAGCCATTTGAGGCTACCTTTGGAGGCATTGACGGCATCCTGCATTAACGCAGCCGTTGTGTGAATGTTCATAAGCTCTGGCGGCGCGGCATCGCCGACAATAACAAATCGCGATTGAATACCGTCGTTGAGTTTATAAATTCCTGGGTTTTGTGCGGTGAAGCTGCCTTTTAACACGCCGCTGCTATGGGGCTCTAGCGTGATCTCTTCGCGTTTATTATCGGGCGTGTCGATTTTCACGTTCATCGCGTCTTCGGATAAGGTGCGTCGTGTGATGTTGATCGTGTTGTCATTCACCGTTGTTTCCAACGCGTTTTCTTCGAGCTGCGGTTCTTTCATCAGCCAGTGAATAAGCCGGCGTAGTAATTCAGCTTGCGGCCCACCGTCTTTATACCCACGCGCCCAAAGCCATATTTCATCACTTGAAAATTGCGCCACACGCCCTTTACCAACGCGGTCAAGAATAAGCAGCGGTGTATCACCATTGCCGTTCATAAGGACATCGCCTTGGCTGGCACTCACACCAATTTGGCGGAACCATGAGCCCCATGGATGCTCGGCGGCTGTTGGTGGTTGCAGCTTCGCCGTTACTGGGTGGATTTTACCGATCTCTGTTAGCGCAGGCGTGAATTCACGGTTGATGACATTGCCAAGCGGATAGGCGGGAAGTACATCTTGCAAGGCTGTGGTGAAAATTGAATCTGGTGTGGCGTAAGACGGACCATTAATTTCCAACAGCGCGCCGCCTTCCTTAACATAGCGCGCAATGTTCTCGAAATAGTTGAGCGGCAAGATACGGTTCAATCTGTAACGATCAAAAATAATCAAATCAAAATCGTAAAGCTTGATCTCGAACAACTCACGAAACGGGAACGCGATAAGTGACAGCTCATTCTGTGGTGTGAAGTCCAACTTGTCAGGCTCGCGCAAAATTGTGAAATGCACGAGGTCGACCCCTGGGTCAGAGGTCATGATGTTACGCCATGTACGTCCGCCTGCGTGGGGCTGCCCAGACACCAGCAGAACTTTCAAACGGTCGCGCACGCCGTTAATAACAACAGGTGTGCGGTTATTGGCGGCGGTTAGCTCGTCTTCCATCGGGGCGGTTTCAATTTCGATGACGTTTTGCCCTGCGCGATCAATTTTCACAGCAATGGTTTGTTCTTCATCCATCGGCACCATAAGAAGACGCGCAGGTTGATCATTTTCACGGACGATTACATCGGCATATTGGTCGCCTTTCGATGTGCTTTGCCCTGTGCTTTCAATTTTGAAGGTGATGTCTGCTTCTTGCCCGACAACACCATAAGCGGGGGCTTTTGTAATCACCAAGCGGCGGTCATTTTCATTGTGCGTTCCTGAGAGAAGGACATGAAGCGGACCATATTCTTTAAGCTTCTCACGATTTTGTGGCACATCATGGACTTGCCCATCGGTGAGGAAGATCACGCCCGCGCGGCGGCTTTCAGGGACATCAGCCAAAATTGTATCCAGCGCAGAAAATAAATGCGTTTCATTGAGGTTGTTATCAGAAGCAAGCGGTGCCTCGATGGTGCGTAGCTCAAGCGATTCTTGTGCGCCGATGTTTTCTTCAAGGGCGGCTAATGCTTTATCTGTCCGTGCGGTACGCTCACCAGTGTTTTGACTGGGGGAACGATCGGTGACAATGACGGCAACGTCTTTGATGGGGATGCGTTGTTGCTCGATTAAAACGGGGTTTAGTAAAAATGCCAAAAGGGCAGCCGCAATCAACGGACGTATGATGATGCCGCGCCGATAAGAAAAAAAAGACAGCAGCATAAACAAGACGGTTAACCCAATAACAAACCACAAAGCATGATTGGAAATGTAAGGCGCAAAGGAAAGCGTATAGGCGGAGAAGCTGTTATTCATTATTGATCGAGCCTCTCTAAAATATAAGGAAGGTGAACTTGATCAGCTTTGTAATTTCCCGTGAGCGCGTACATGACAATGTTTACGCCGAACCGTAAGGCCAGTTCTTGTTGGCGATCACCGCCGAGAAGTTGTCTTTGTCCGCCTGATGCTGCCCATGCGCCTGCCCAATCGTGGCTGCCGATGATGATCGGAGAGACGCCATCTCGTCCGACGCTTTGTCCGTCTTCGACCCATATTGTGCCACCTTCGTAAACACCGGGGAAGCTGCGCAGGAGGTAAAAAGAGCGTCCCAAGACATGGTCGTTATCAATCGGTTTAAGCGGCGGAATATTCATCGCGCCCATAATGCGGCGTAATATACCTTGGTTACTGTTCTCAATTGCTTGCGTTCCTTTGGAGGGTTCGCGTGTGTCGATCAAAATTGTGCTGCCATGATCCATATAGTTTTGCAAATTACGGATGGCTTGATCCGATAGCGTTTGTTGTTGCGGTGAAATCGCCCAATAGATGATTGGGAAAAACGCCATCTCATCTGTTTCAGCGTTTAAGGCCACAACGCCCTCGGGCTCAACCGATGTCCGTGTTTTTAAAACATCAGCTAGATTTTCAAGTCCTTGGCGCGTGAGGTTATCAATACGCGGATCGTTTGTTTCGATATAGGCCAGATAGAGATTATTGGCGTATTTCATATGCGCCTCAGCATTCGATTGCGCAAGCGCATGATGCGGCGTGCCGAGTAATATGAATAAGAGCGCGATTGCCGCCGCCGTTGATTTTGTGCGCAAGGGCATAAAGCTTGACCATCTTTTGCTCATCAACATCATGACCAGCCAGTCGATAAAGAATATCCCGAGTGCAAAAAATAGAAGCAAGGGCTTTAAATTTCGCTCGTTTGATGTGGTATAGCCAAGTGCAGATACACCAAGGGGGATGTCATTAAACGCTGTTAGGCTTGGGATGGAATCGCCAAGGTTTACGGCTGTTTCATAGCCCGTACGTCCATAAAAACCAGGGGGATGTTTGCTGTCGATTGTCGGTGCGTCATTTGTGGTGATGCCAAGTGGCATGATAAAGGGCGCAGGTTGTTGCAAATTTCCATTCCCGTCGAGATATAGAATTGGCTGCAATACGCCTGAGGTTTCAGCGTTATTAACTTGCCCCGGGCTGAGCGCCATGACGCGTTTCAGGATTTGTATAAACGTACCCGATAGCACCAGATCAGACCATTCGGCGCTGGCGGTTGTATGAATGAATATCAGAAGGCCGCGCTCGTGCTGTGCTGCGGTGATGAGCGGTGTGCCGTCTTCAAGCGTTGCCCAACTCATGACATCGTCTTCGTCTGTCTGTGTGCTTAAAAGCTGCTGACGGATTGTGATTTCGTTGCTGACTTCTATCCCGAAGAACGGGCTGTCTTTGGGGAAGGGCGATAGTTTCGCAGGATCTTCCCATGTCAGTGTGCCCTCAAGCGAGCGTGTGCCTTTAAGGAGCGGCGCAGGCAGTAATTCATTGTTGCTTGATTGTGCCATGTTGGGCCCTGCAAACCGGACAAGTACGCCGCCTTTGCCGACCCATTCATCCAACTCGTTTAGCTCGGTTGTGGGCATGCCTGCGATATCGGGCAGGAAGATCACATCTGTTTTTGCCTTGATAAGGTCGGGCGTTGTGCCTGTCTTTATATAGGCGAGAGGCTCAAGTGCTTTTTCAAGGTAATATTGCGCTTCGATAAACGGGATGCTTTCTTCTGTTCCGCTTGGTGCGGCGATGCCTGCTTGGCGGCGTTTGAAGTTATTGTCGAGCAGTAACACACCGCCCGCGCTGCGTTGGTTCACAAGGCGTATTTGCGTGATCTGGCTGCGTAGGTTGTCGGGGATATCAAATTCAAGGCGCGCAACGTTCTTGCTGTTTTTGCCGTCGCTGTCGTTGAAATTCACGGTTTGACTATCGAGCGCTTGGCCATTGGCGGCGAGTATTTGCACATTGATCGGCGCGGTGATGCTCACACCATCTGGTTTTTCCACAAGTACAGCAGGTTTGGCGGTTGTTTGTTGTGACGGGCGCAGCAGCAAGGGCATGTCATTTGCGCTTGGTTGATACAGGCTCAGATCACCATTGCTGGATAAGGTTTGCAGGAGTTCTGCGCTGCCGCTTTCTGCTAAACCATGGGATAGCCAAAAGAACGATGCCGTTTTTATCTCACTCTTTTCAACAGCATTTTCCACAGCACTCTTGGTTGCCGCATAATCGGCTGGCCATGAATAAGGCTTTAGCCCTTTTAAAAGCGGTTGTGCTTCTGTCGCGGTGAGTGGCCCTTGTAAAAGTGTGCTCGCCTCCCCCGCCTCAGCAGCCGTGGTGGCGAGATAAATGGCGCGGTTTTGGCGGCCTGCTTGGGTGATGATGTCTTGTGCTTTTTTAACCTGTACGTCCCATAAAGGCGCGGCTGCCCAGTCATTATCAATCACGATATAAACATCACCATCGCCTTGAAGCCCTGTTTGCGGATGGAGGATTGGCCCTGCGAGGGCGAGAATCACAAGCGTCACAATGATAAGGCGCATCAACAAAATCCACCACGGTGTTTTGGCGGTTGTCGGGCTATCAGGCACAAGCCCTTCGAGAAACCGCGCCGCAGGAAAGATTAGCGTTTTGGGCACAGGCGGCGTAATGCGCAAGATAAACCAGATTAGCGGCAACCCTGCGAGCGCAGCTAAAATCCATGGGTTTGTGAAAGCGAGAGAGCTTAGAGCATTCATCATTTATGCATTGCTCCCCCCTTAGCCATGTTGCCCCATATGATGCTGAGCGTGTTGGTGAGTTGTGCGCCGTTTTCGTGCAAGCAATAGCTCCATTGTAATTTTTGGCAGAGGGCTTGTACTGCGCCGATATGGTCTTGCATGCGTTGCTGGTAAGCGGTGCGGATGGATTGCACATTGGTGATGCGGTGCTTGGCGGTGGTCGGGGCGTCATCTTGTTTGAACACCAGATTGCCAGAGAAGGGCAGATAAAGCTCGCTCGGGTCAAGGACTTGGATCAAAACAGCGTTCTCGACATAGCCTTGCAGCGGTTTTAACGCGCGCATTAATTGATCAACAGGTGCTAAAAAGTCACCGATAAGAAACAGCGAGCTATTGCGCGGTAAGTCGTGAATATTGGCATTCGGCAGAGCTTTGTTATTGCGGCGGCAGAGTGTTTCGCCGAGTTTGCTTAAGGCTTTTTCACTGCGCCCTGCATTTAAACGCCCATCCAGTAACGCAATTTGCTCGCCCGCTTGCGTGAGCATTTTGGCAAGTGCAAGCGAGAGCGTGATAGCGTCTTCTGCTTTTGTCGGTGATTTAGCATCGCCATGATACTGCATGGACTCGTTATTTTGACACCAGAACAAGGCGGTTTGCGTTGTTTGCCATTCTTTTTGGCGGATATAAATACGGTCACCTTTGGCAGATTGCCGCCAGTCAATGTCTTGTGGGCGGTCACCTTGGGTGTATTCGCGATATTGCCAGAATTTTTCGCCTGTGCCTGTTTTATGCTGATTGTGGTCGGCGTTGAAAATGCTTTGTGCAGCTTTGTCGGCGCGGAGTTGCAGGTCGGGCAGGTGTGCTGCTTCGTATTCTGCGCGCCCGCGAAGGCGTGAGAAAAAGGCGCGGGCATTATGTTTTAATCCGGCCTCGCTCATGACTTATAAATCTGCGGTTAGGGTGCTCAGGATATCGGTGAGCGTGACACCATCGGCGCGGGCTTGGTAGTTCAACGCCATACGGTGTTTGAGAATCGGTTCAGCCAATGCCAGTACATCATCCGAAGAAGGAGATTCGCGTCCTTCAAGCAAGGCTTTGGCACGGCAAGCAAGCATAAGCGCTTGCGACGCGCGTGGCCCCGGTGCCCATTCGACGTAGTTATTGACGATTTCTGGCGCATCTTTGCCCGGACGTGCGCGGCGTACAAGGGTGAGGATCGTATCGATTACATTTTCACCAACGGGCATATCACGAACAAAATGTTGAAGCGCGAGTAGGTCATCAACGCTCAGAATGTTTTTGATTTTGTGCTGTGTGTTCGAGGTCGTTGCCAAAATCACAGCGCGTTCTGCGGTTTCATCGGGGTAATCAACATCAATCTGCATCAAGAATCGGTCAAGCTGTGCCTCGGGCAGGGGATATGTGCCTTCTTGCTCCAACGGGTTTTGCGTGGCTAAAACATGGAACGGGTGCGGCAAATCATGGTCGTGACCACTTATCGAAACGCGCTTTTCCTGCATCGCTTGCAGCAGCGCAGATTGCGTGCGCGGACTGGCGCGGTTGATCTCGTCCGCCATAAGGAACTGCGTGAACACGGGGCCTTTGATAAAGCGGAAGGAGCGTTTTCCTTTTTCGTCTTCTTCCAAAACTTCGGAGCCTAAGATATCAGCAGGCATTAGGTCAGGCGTGCATTGTACGCGGTTGGAGCTCATACCCAAAACGGTGGCAATGGTTTCCACCATCAGCGTTTTGGCCAAGCCCGGAACACCAATCAACAAAACGTGACCGCCTGCGATTAAGGTGATGAAAATACGATCAACAACATCTTGCTGACCGAAAATTGTCTTGGCTGTTTCGGCGCGCGCCTTTTGTAGCTTCGATGACAGGGACGAAAGGGACGGTGTTTGCGTTTTTTTATTTGCTGTTTCACTCACGATAGCATCTCCTTTTATGGTATGAGATAATGATATTAGCATTTACCCGCCATGATGGAAGGGGATGCTTGATTTAAGCCACAGGCAAGAATGGATTTGACGTTTTTAAATGATGACACCGGCAAAAAAAATTGATCCCCCGACATGGCTGCGCACGGAGGCGTTGCGTACGGTTATGGCGGCGCTGAATAATGGGGATGGTTTCTCCAAAGCCTTGGTTGTGGGCGGTGCGGTGCGTAATGTACTTGTGGGTAAGGCTGTGCATGATATTGATATCGCCACGCAGCACACGCCCGATCAGGTTATTGCGTTGTTGTCTGCTGTCGGTGTTAAAACGATTCCGACGGGGATCGATCACGGCACGGTGACGGCCGTTTTTAAGGGGCAGAGCTTTGAAGTAACCACTTTGCGCCGTGATGTTGAGACAGATGGGCGGCATGCCGTTGTCGCATTTACCAAAAGTTGGGGCGAAGATGCGCAGCGTCGTGATTTTACGATGAATACATTGCTGTGTGATTTAGAAGGGCAAATTTATGATCCGACGGGGCAAGGCTTGCCCGATCTTGAGGCGCGGAAAGTTGTTTTTGTCGGCAAAGCCGCGGAACGTATAGCGGAGGACTATTTACGCATACTTCGTTTTTTCCGTTTTCATGGCACGTACGGAACAGGCGCACCTGATGAAGATGCGCTTCAGGCCTGCGCTGCGGCAGCGGTACATGTACTAAAGCTGTCCCGTGAGCGCATAACGCAGGAATTCTTGAAGATTTTAGCTGTTGATAAATCTGTGGGCTTGTTAGCCCTTATGCAGAAAAACAATGTGTTAACACCGTTGTTTGATAAAAATTATAAAGCTGAAATGATGGATAATTTGGCAGTGGCGCAGTTGGCGTGTGATGCGGTCAGTATCATGGCGCGTCTCGTTGTTCTAGGCGGTTTTAGCGCGCATTACGAAACGATTCGTGATGAATACCTGATGCTATCGAATGTGCAGAAGAAAGAATATGCGCAGCTTTTGCAGATGATGAAAGATGCGTCTGAAGCTACTGAAAATAATGTGAAAATCATGGCTTATAAGAGTGGTGCCGATTGTGCGGTTCAGGCGCTTCTTCTTAAAAATACGCAGCATCCGATTGATGGCATTGAACAATACGTACAAATTGCGAAAGAATGGGACGCGCCTACTTTCCCGCTAAATGGTCATGATGTGCGGACATTAGGTGTGCCCGATGGCCCACGAATGGGTGAAATACTTTCGCAGGTTGAAGAGTGGTGGATGGCGCAAGGCTTTGCACCATCTCGTGATGATTGTTTGGAAAAGCTTGGAACGTTTACTTTGTAAGCGCGGGGGCTTTTTTCAGGATCATAAACTCGTTTTGAAACACGTGATATGTTTCTAGAGAGTCTGGATCGTTTGCTGCTATTTCTTCGGCTTCGCTTGGTTTGATGGGTGTATTTCCACTACGGCAAGCAGCGTAATATGCCTTTTGGCCAGCGTCCATTGGATCAACGAATGTGACGGTTCCGAATTTAGCGGTAAGGTTTGGATAGTTCCCTGTTGTTTGTGTGCTCATTTGACACCTCTTTCTTATGTTTCTTATATAAAATTGACTTCATATTTTTGAAAGTTCTACTTTGAAATATCAAGATTCTATTTTCTGTGCAACAAAATTACAAAAAATGGAGCTAAAATCTGTGCTGCACGGCAATAGAAAAAAGCCCCCATAGGCGGGGGGCTTCATTATATTCGTTTTTATATTTAGAACTCGAACATGACCCTGGCGAATACGTCAGGGTCAGATACAAACTCGAAATTACATCGCGTAACCGCTGATTTTGTGGCAAAAAACGCGTTTTCCGGCTATTCCTGTATCCATAAGGGAGACAGAGGAAGCATCTTGATCGCAGATTTCTGCGGCACGTGCTGGTGTCACTACAATAAGGTTTTGTCCCAAAAATATTTCGGCATCTGCCGGATCAACTTGGTAAGGGTCTAAAACGTTTGCAACGAAACCGAAAACATCACTTGGAGTTTCTCTTCTCATCATTAGTACGTCTCACTTTTTGTTGTTTAAATAAGTTAACTTCACTATTTGTAAAGAACGACTTAGAAATATAACGATTTAAATATGTGATGCAATAGATTTATTTTACTGGTTTACGTAGTTTGGTGCTGTTTTTTTGTTGCGCTGCGAAACGATTTTTGATTAAGTATTGGAATGGTTCACACAGTACACACATTTAACTATTTCTATTTTTGGCAGTACCCGCGCGGGGCTGTTACGAAGCATGTGTGATTGAACGATCCATACCTTCCGTAAAACAAGCCCCGACTTTTCGGGGCTTTTGTTTTGTCTGGGCTGCTGAATACGGGTGTGATTAAGAAAGAAAAGGACGAGTAAGAAGATGAGTATAGCCATTGCGTTGAATACAGAGAATACAGAAACGACAGACGAAGAGCAGGCGGCACTTCCGATGCTTAGAAACGAGCCCGAAATTAAATACGCGTTTAGTCATGTGAGTCGTGAGACAGGCGAAATTAGCACCGAGAATTTGCCTGACTATTACCGCGTAGTTGGGATAGAGGATGGCAGTATACCGCTCGCCCGTGATTTAGCGCGTGCGCACTGCATGCGGCATTGCTTTAACGAGGAATCAATTATTGATCTCTTGGAAGCGCGCGGCGAAGAGTTCCGTATCGCTAAAGTCCAAATCTTGTCCGAAGATCATCTGGCGACAGCTAAACAGCCAGAGCATTGCGGTTTTTATGTGATGGTGCCGAAGGTTTAGAGTTTAGAGCTTACGGCCATTTAACGACGGGCGGCATGGACATTAAGATGGCGTCCGTGTTGCCGCCTGTTTTTAAACCGAACTGCGTGCCACGATCATAGAGCAGGTTAAACTCAACATACCGTCCGCGTTTGATAAGCTGCTGCTCGCGCTGTGCCGGTGTCCAGTCTTTGTTGATATGTTTGCGGATAATCGTGGGATAGGCTGTGACTAATGTACTGCCAACGTCCTTGGTGAAGGCAAAATTATTATCCCAATCATCTTCGAGGTAGTCATAGAAAATACCACCAACGCCACGGTGTTCATTGCGGTGCGGTAGATAAAAATACTCATCACACCAATCTTTGAAGCGCGGATAGTAAGCAGGGTCATATTTATCACAGCATGTTTGAAAGGCGCGGTGGAAATCTTCGGTGTCGCTTGGGTTTTCAATCATTGGCGTTAAGTCAGCACCGCCGCCAAACCACCCTTTGGAGGTTACGATCATGCGCGTGTTCATATGCACTGCAGGCACAAGCGGCGATTGCATATGCGCGACAAGTGAAATTCCCGCCGCCCAGAACAAGCCGTCTTTTTCAGCACCGGGGATTTTGGCGCGAAACTCTTCGGAGAACGTGCCGTGTACGGTCGAGATATTCACACCGACTTTTTCAAACACGCGCCCGCGCATCACAGAGACTTCACCGCCACCTTTTAAGGTACTGCCGCTGTTATTGGCTTCGTAGTCTTCGCGATCCCATGGGGTGCGAGCAAATTTACCAGCAGACTCTTTTATATGTTTGCCGCTCGTCAGTTCTGTTTCGATGGTTTCAAATTCTGTGCAAATTTGATCGCGCAGGGATTTAAACCAATCGGCTGCTTGGGCTTTGCGATCGTCCCAAAGTTCGGATGTTTGTTTTTCTGCGTCCGTCATTTAATAGCAACCTGTCTTTGTGCTTCGCCTAAAATCATGGCACTGGCATTTATAACATTTAATGAGCGCGCATTCGGCATCATCGGTACATATATACGGGCATCGACATTATCGTGAACATGTTCGGGAACGCCCGAACTTTCTTGCCCTGCCAATAAGATATCGCCCGCATTGAATTCGAATTCTGTATAAGGCATGGCGGCCTTGGTTGTCATTAATATAATGCGTTGTTTGTTTTTATGCTCGGCTTCAAAATTTTTCCACGATGAAAAACGGTTGATGGTGAGCAGATCAATATAATCCATAGCGCTTTGACGGATTTTGCGATCATTCCACGGAAAACCACAGGGCTCTATTATATCCAAGCTCAAGCCAAGGCAGGCACATAAACGGATTGCCGCGCCGACATTTTGTGGGATGTCGGGTTGGTAAAGGGCGAGATGTAGGTTTTTTTCGGGCATTTTCATGTCTCTGTTATAACGATAAACACACTTAAAACAAAAAAAAGCGGTGTAAAAGCCATTTTTTATGGTGCTGTGATCTGTACTCTTCTCTTGAATCTTTTATAAAAAATGGATACACAGGCTATTGAAAAGTTTAATTTCATAGTTCTTATATATTAATTCTTCTGAGTATCAGGATTTTATTAGATGGCTGCAGTAACTTCAAAAGCAAACAATAATGCGGGACGCCGCGATTTTCTTTATTTAACAGCAGGCGCAATGGGCGCTGTCGGAACAGGGGTCTTTGCATGGCCGTTTATTGATTCCCTCAACCCTGCGGCGGATACGCTGGCGTTGGCAACTGTTGAAGTTGACCTTGGCCCGATCGCAATTGGTCAAGCTATTACAGTGATGTGGCAGGGAAAACCTGTCTTTATCCGTCACCGCACAGAAGAGCAAATTAAAACAGCGCGCTCGGTTGATCTATCATCTTTGCGTGATAGCCAGCCAGATGAAGATCGTGTGATTAACCCTGAATGGTTGATTATGGTCGGCGTTTGTACGCATCTTGGCTGTATTCCTTTGGGGCAGAAGCCATCGGATACAAAAGGTGATTACGGCGGATGGTTCTGTCCTTGCCATGGTTCGCACTATGATACATCAGGTCGCGTTCGTAAGGGGCCTGCGCCGAAAAATCTCGGGATACCCGCATATAAATTCACAACCGACACAACTGTGGTAATCGGTTAGGTTCTAAAAATAACTCAGGAGTAAATTAGATGGCGAGCGGAAAACGTGAAGAGTTCAAAAATCCTGTCATAGGCTGGATCGATGAACGTTTGCCGGTGTTCACAATGATGAAGGCGGAATACGGCGTATTCCCAACACCAAAGAACTTCAACTATTTTTGGAATTTTGGCGCGATTGCCATGGTGATGCTTATAACGATGATTGTTACAGGCATTGTTTTGGCGATGCATTACACACCGCACGCCGATATGGCGTTTGACAGTGTCGAGCGTTTGACCCGTGATGTGAACTGGGGGTGGCTCTTGCGCTATCTTCATATGAACGGCGCGTCGATGTTCTTTATTGCGGTTTATATTCATATTTTCCGCGGTATGTATTATGGCTCTTATAAAAAACCACGTGAGCTTCTTTGGATTCTCGGTGTGGTGATCTTCTTGTTGATGATGGCGACGGCCTTTATGGGCTACACATTGCCGTGGAGCCAAATGGGCGGCTGGGCAGCAACAGTTATTACGAACTTGTTCTCGGCTATTCCGTTTGTTGGCGACAGTATTGTGTCTCTTTTATGGGGCGGGTTTGCGGTTGATAACCCAACGCTGAACCGTTTCTTCTCGCTGCATTATTTGTTGCCGTTTGTGATTGTTGGCGTGGTGTTCCTGCATGTATGGGCGTTACACGTAACAGGCTCAAACAACCCAACAGGCGTTGATCCAAAGGGCAAGCAAGATACATTACCGTTCCACCCTTATTACACATCGAAAGACACATTCGGGCTTTTGATCTTCTTGCTTATATATGTTGCTATTACGTTCTTTGCGCCGAATATGTTGTCGCACCCCGATCATTACATTGAGTTTGATCCGCTTGTGACGCCTTCGCACATTGTTCCTGAATGGTACTTCTTGCCGTTCTACGCGATTTTGCGTGCGGTTGATTTTGATATGAATTTGATGATGCTCGGTGGTTTCGGCATTATGTTCTTGCCGTTCTTCTTATGTTTTGGAAATTGCTTTTTGGGCGGAAAGCTACCGAAAGTGCCGCAAAGTCCGATATTTATTGTTGCCGGTGTCGTTGTGTTTGTCGCGGGTGCTTTTCTGTCCGGTATGATTCCGCTGATTACAAGCGTGATCATTATTCCAGCAAAACTGGGCGGTGTTATCGGAATGTTTGGTGCGGTGATCGTGTTGTTCTTCTTGCCGTGGCTTGATACGCATCCGGTGAAAAGTGCGCGTTACCGTCCGCTTTATCGCTTCTTCTTCTTGCTTTTGGTGGTTTCGTTTACTGTCTTGGGCTATGTCGGGGCGCAATTACCAGAAGGTATCTGGGTTTTGCTTGGTAAAGCATGTACGGCTTATTATTTCGCGTATTTCGTTGTTATCTTGCCTTGGCTTTCTAAGAATGAAAAAGCATTGGCTGTGCCAGCGAGCATTAACGAAGCGGTGCTGAAAGAAAGCAAAAAAGATCAACAGCTAGCATCAGGAGCGGCAGAGTAATGCGTATATCCTTTCTAAACACACTTTTTGTCGTTGCCAGTTTGGTTCTTGTTGTACCGTCATTGGCTGTTGCTGCGGGCGATGTTGAGCATGCACCTGAACATGAATGGTCATTTGAGGGTGTCTTTGGCACGTATGATCGTGCAGCGTTGCAGCGCGGCTTTAAAGTTTACCGCGAAGTTTGTGCGGCCTGCCATAGTATGAACCGCGTTTACTTCCGTAATTTGTCCGCGCTTGGTTACGATGATAGCCAGATCAAGGCGATTGCAGCGGAATACATGGTAACAGATGGCCCGAATGACGAAGGCGATATGTTTGAACGCCCTGGTAAGCCGAGCGACCATTTCGTTGCGCCGTTTGCAAACAAGCAAGCTGCGACTTACGCGAATGGTGCGTATCCTCCAGACTTCTCATTGATTGCCAAAGCCCGTCATAATGGCCCTGACTATATCGCAGGATTGGTCTCTGGTTATGTTGACCCAGAACATGGCACCGAAGTTCCCGAGGGAAAATACTGGAATAAATATTTCCCAGGTCACGTGATCTCAATGGCACCGCCTTTGATGGACGGACAAGTCTCATACCCTGGTGGAACGGCTGAGACAGTGGCACAATACGGTTTGGACGTGGCGCAGTTTTTGATGTGGGCATCAGAGCCAAAGCTTGAGGCACGGAAGAGAACAGGTATCAAAGTATTCCTTTTCCTTCTTGTTTTCGCAGGTATCATGTATGCTGTGAAAAAGAAAATCTGGGCGGACGTTCATTAAACGTGCGCCGCTATGTCGGAGGCCGTTATTTCAAATCTAAATGATCAAATCCTTGAGGAAGCGCGCAACCTGCTGTTGAAAGCACGGGTGTTTCGCTTCTTCGCGCTGTTTTTTGCGGTGATTGGTTTTGGGATATTTCTGATATTTTACTTACAGAACATCGATGGGCAAATTTTTACGGCGCTGACAGAACCGCGCACCTTGTGGATGATCTTGTTGCCGTTCTTACCTGCTGTTATTTTGTCCTACATTGCGGAAAAAACTAGTCAGGAGTTCTTCGCGATATTGAAGGGCGAAAAGAAAAATAAGAAAAAAGCTAAAAAGAAGGGCAAGTAATGAGAGACAGTAAGCGAGAAGTTCTCCATTTCTGGTTCAAAGAGACACAACCGCAACAATGGTTCCAAAAAAACGAACAATTTGATGAGCAGATTAAAGATCGTTTTCGTTCAGTTTATGATCTTGCGCGCGATGGTCTGTGCGACGGTTGGAAGGATAGCGCCGAAGGGTGTCTCGCGCTTTGTGTTGTGCTTGATCAATTTCCTCGCAATATGTTTCGTGGCACGCCCGATATGTTTGCAACCGATCTAAAGGCTTTGTTGGTGGCAAAACATGCGCTGTCTAGCGGCTTTGATCAGGTTATAAAGCCACAAGAACGCCGCTTTGTTTACTTGCCGTTTGAGCATAGCGAAAATATGAACGACCAGAAAAAATCGGTTGAGCTGTTTGAAAAAATGAAAAAAGAAGACCCGTTGGGGTATGATTATGCGTTGCGCCATATGGAAGTGATCGAGAAGTTTAACCGCTTCCCACATAGAAACAGCATCCTTGGCCGCGATAGCACCCCCGAGGAAGAAGAATATCTGGCACAGCCCGGTTCAGGATTCTAAAAAGCGGTTGATAATTTAACGGTTTAAAGTGTGGCTTTTACAAGCCCTCTTGTCGATATCTTGCAATCACTATATAATATCTATCTGATATATTTACGTTTTCTTGCGATGCACTATGCGCGCAAATTATTATTTAAAGGAATTCCATGAGTCCGACGATTGTGTTGCTCAACATTATTGGTGGTGTATGCCTTCTGTTATGGGGGTTACGTGGCGTGCGCAATGGTGTGACCCGCGCGTTTGGTGCGGATCTGCGCAAAATTATTTCGGCGGGCACGCATAACCGTATTCTCTCCTTTTTGTCAGGTATCGGTGTTACGGCACTCGTGCAAAGCTCGACTGCAACCGCGCTGATTATCGCGGCATTCTGCGGCAAGGGAATTATGACGGTGACAGCAGGACTCGCTGTGATGCTCGGTGCTGATGTTGGCACGACTTTGGTCGCGCAGGTTTTGACATTTGATCTGTCGTGGCTTGTTCCTGTGATGTTGATTGTCGGGTTTATCATTCATAACAAATATCCAAAAGCAGGGCGTCTTGGTCATATCGGAAAGATGATCTTGCATTTGGGTTTAATGCTTTTGGCGCTTAGCGTTATTAGAGAAGCCGCAGAACCGCTCAAAAATTCTGAACTTTTGCCGATGATATTGAACGCACTTGATCGTGATGTGATTATGCCGATCTTGCTGATTGCGTTGCTGACATGGATTGCGCATTCTTCGCTCGCGATTATTTTGCTTTTGATGACGTTTGTATCGAGCGGCGTTATTCCTATTGAGGCTGGATTTGCCATGGTTCTAGGCGCAAATATCGGCGGTACAATTGCGCCGATTGTCTCAACCCTTCGTGATAGTGCGATTGCTGCGCGCGTGCCTGTCGGGAATTTGATTATTCGTTCGGTGGGCGTTGTGATCGCATTTTTATTCCTGCCGCTTTTGATGGAGTGGGTTGCTGATATCAATGATGATCCTGCGCGGATGATTGTGAATTTTCACACGGCGTTTAACGTGGGGCTGGCGTTGTTATTCTTGCCGTTCACAGGCGTTATTGCAAAATTGTGTGAGTTGCTATTGCCCTATAAGGAAGATTTAACCGATAAATCTCGCCCTAAATATCTAGAAGAAAGTTCACTTGATACACCAGTGATCGCGCTTTCTGAAGCGGCACGTGAGACACTCCGTATGGCGGATTTGCTTGAGGACATGATGGAGAATACGATTATCACGCTGCGCGAT
Source organism: Bdellovibrionales bacterium (assembly GCA_037969035.1). GTDB lineage: Bacteria > Pseudomonadota > Alphaproteobacteria > Micavibrionales > Micavibrionaceae > JBBKWU01. The sequence goes on along the minus strand of JBBKWU010000023.1, from coordinate 29,660 downwards.
GATAACCTCGACCTTGTCTATAGTATTCGCGAAGAAGACGATACGATTGATACGCTTTACAAGGCGATTAAACATTATATGGCGCGGATAACGCAGGAATCTTTGGATGCAACGGAAACGCATCGCTATATGCAGATATTGAGCTTCTCCATGAATCTTGAGCATGCGGGCGATGTGATTGATAAGGGGCTTATGGCACTGGCCGAGAAGAAAATTCGTGGACAGAAAAGCTTCTCTAGCGCGGGCATGAAAGAAATTGAGAATATTCACCGTCTGGTTTTGACCTCGATCAGGCTTTCACAGAATGTATTTATGTCCGAAGATGTGCATCTTGCGCGGCAAATGATCGAAGACAAAGAATATCTGCGCCTTGCTGAGCAAGAAGCGGCAACAAATCATTTTAAACGCCTTCATAATGCGGTACCGGAAACCATTGCGACAAGCTCGCTTCACATGGATATTATCCGTGACTATCGCCGCATCAATACGCATCTGGTCGCGATTGCCTATACTATTTTGGAAGAAAAAGGACAATTACGATCCAGCCGATTGAAGAAACAGAAAAACTAATCTAACCTGTACGCATAAAGTTAACATCGCAAAACAGGGAGATTATTATGGGCGAACCGGCAATCAAATATGAGGATACAAATATGAACACGGGTGCAAATTCGGTTTTGAACGCTTTTGGCTTGATCGGTGATCGGGTGACAAAGGGTAATTTAAAAGTTATTTCACCGATTGACGGTGCGATTCTCGGTTCTGTTCAAATGAATAAAGTTGCTGATGTTGAGCCTGTTATCCAAAACAGTGTTAAAGCCTTTACAGCATGGCGCGCAATGCCTGCGCCTATGCGCGGCGAACTTGTACGCCTTCTTGGTGAAGAGTTGCGCGCGGCAAAAGATGATCTCGGACGTTTGGTTACGCTGGAAAATGGCAAGATATTATCCGAAGGTCTTGGTGAAGTGCAGGAGATGATCGATATCTGTGATTTTGCTGTTGGTCTTTCGCGTCAGTTATATGGCTTGACGATTGCGTCGGAACGCCCAGGGCACCATATGCGCGAAACATGGCAGCCAATTGGCCCTGTGGGCGTTATTACGGCCTTTAATTTTCCTGTTGCTGTATGGGCATGGAATACGGCGCTTGCGCTTGTGTGTGGCGACCCAGTGATCTGGAAGCCGTCAGAAAAAACACCATTGACCGCGCTTGCTTGTGAGATTGTGTTTAACCGCGCTGTTTCACGTTTTAAGGCAGCAGGTCATGCCGCGCCTGATCATTTGCTTCAAGTGTTGATTGGCAAGCAAGATGTTGGCGAGAAAATCGTTGATGATAAACGCGTGCCATTAATTAGCGCAACAGGCAGCACCCGCATGGGGCGTGCCGTGAATGAACGTGTTGCCAAACGTCTAGGTCGTTCGCTGTTGGAGCTTGGTGGTAATAACGCGATGATCGTTGCGCCGTCTGCGGATTTGGATATGGCTGTACGTGCGATTTTGTTTGGTGCTGTGGGCACAGCAGGGCAGCGTTGTACATCGTTACGTCGTTTGATCGTGCACGATAGTGTGAAGGCGAAGTTGATGCCTGCGCTTGTGAAAGCCTATGAGAACATCCGTGTGGGCAACCCGCTGGATAGTAAAACCCTCGTGGGACCATTGATTGATGCGGATGCCATGGAGATGATGCAAAAAGCACTTCAAAAAGCCAAAGTGGATGGCGGTAAAATATTGGTTGGTGGTGGTCTCATTAAAGACGGTGAGCTTAGCAAGGGGGCGTACGCTTATCCAGCGCTTGTTGAGATGAGCTCTCAATCAGATATCGTGAAGGAAGAGACGTTTGCGCCGATCCTTTATGTGATGAGCTATAAAACACTGGATGAAGCGATTGCTTTGCAAAACGATGTGCCGCAAGGCCTGTCGTCTTGTATCTTTACAACGGATATTCGGGAATCAGAAACGTTTTTATCTGCGGTCGGTAGTGACTGCGGGATTGCGAATGTGAATATTGGCCCAAGCGGCGCTGAGATTGGTGGCGCGTTCGGTGGTGAAAAGGAAACAGGCGGTGGGCGTGAGAGCGGCTCAGATGCTTGGAAGGTCTATATGCGTCGCCAAACGCAGACGATCAACTATTCAACGGCATTGCCGTTGGCACAAGGTGTTGTTTTTGATCTTTAGAAAAATCCCTTTAAAAACAACGATTTGAAAATAATTCTTGTTTTGTGAATACGTTTTGAGTATATAGTGTACGTATCATCTTTATTTGAAAGTTTATTTCTTGCGGAATTTAATGTTCTATTAAGATGTTTGCGTGTATACTAAAACTATAGGAATTCATAGTTCCTCCTCACACACGCAACACCTTACCAACCGCCTTTTGGCGGTTGTTTTTTTTATGTACGTCTCGCGTTATTCCTCATACCTCAATTCGTATGGGTGATTTGAGTGTAAAAAAATAGTGGACATTTTATGAATTTTTGATGGCCGTTAACCAACGGTTAAATATCTTCGTGGCAAACTTAAAGAATGTCCAACATTCATATGACGAATAAATAATTTTTGAGGCGCCCTGTTTAAGGCGGCTTTTTTTGTTCTATATGAGTTTTGCGGACATATGTTCACGGATGAAATTAATATCTAAAGAGGAGAATATCTATGCAGACTTCACAGGCAACACAGCCATCTGTAACCGGACGATTAGAAGCCTTAAAAGCAAGGCATGCGAAGCTGTCGCAAAGACTCGAGAGTATTCAGAAGAAACCGGCTGTGTCCGATATTGATCTCAGAGAAATGAAACGTCAGAAGCTTCTCTTGAAAGATGAAATTGAGCGTGAGCAACAAAACCATTAACTAGAACCATAAAATAACGGATCAACCTCAAACAAAACCGCGCTGCCATAAGGGAGCGCGGTTTTTTTATGCTTTGTTGTCACCGTGTAATGCGGTGAGCGGTTATATAACGTGCAGGCCTAAGACTGAACGTTTGAAGTGAAGTTAGAGAAATCAAACGCTGAGTCACTATTGCTTTGGCTCATGTTGTTTTCTTGCTCTTGTTGCTGCTGTTGCTGCTCGAGCATTTTTGCTTTTTGTTTTTTGATCTCTTCAGGATCTTTACCTTGTGCGCGTAGGCCTTTATCGATGGCCGCTTCAAGCTCAGTATATGTGCAAAGGCCAAGATCAACAGGGTGACGTGGCTTGATCGTTGATGAGCTTGCGTGTGAACGGTCACGAACGGCGGCAATTGTCGGCTTGGTTGTGCCGATAAGTTTGCCGATTTGCGCGTCTGTGATTTCAGGGTGATGCTTGACGAGGTATGAAATCGCATCTGGCTTGTCACCACGTTTTGAAACAGGTGTATATTTAGGGCCTTTAGAGCGGATTTTTGCTTTCGGCAAATTGCTTTTCGCGAGCTTCATAATGTATGAGTCGTCTTTAATGGCTTTATCAAGTTCTTCTTGAACAATTTCTTCGTGTTCAACAGGGTTGCGGCCAACAATACCGCGACCAACTTCACCATCGGCAAGGGCTTGGACTTCAATGGCATGCATGCCCGTAAAGCTAGCAATTTGTTCGAATGTCAGGACAGTGTTGTCAACAAGCCAAACGGCTGTTGCTTTTGGCATTAATAAACCTACGGCTTCTAATTTCGCGGCGCACATATTTTTGTTCCTTTTCAAAAAACGATAAAACTTTTTCCCAGCCAATCCTATGTTTCGTGGATCAACGTTCGAAGCTACTCAAGCTGTCGGGAATAGCAGGAATATAGCAGCTTTTCTGCGGAATGCCAGAAAAAGTTTATTCGCAAGTCAGAATAATTTTTCCGAAATGATCACCGGTTTCGAGGGCTTCATGCGCTTTGGCGGCATCTTGCAGCGCAAATGTTTTGAAAATTTGAGGCTTTATCGCGCCGCTTTTAACATGCGGCCAGATATGCGCGCCGATGCCATTGCGAAGTTCTATCTTTTCCGCGAGTGAGCGTGGGCGCAAAGTTGATCCTGTAATCACGAGGCGTTTTTGCATGATTTGGCGGATATCAATTTCGGCTTTGAAGCCACCGAGAAAGGCGATACTGACATGGCGCGCATCTGTGCGCATAATGTTCATGTCCTTTGCTATGTAATCACCGCCAACCATATCAAGCACAACATCAATGCCGTCGGGATAGGCGGTTTTGATTTCAGCTTCGTAATCTTGCTGTTTGTAGTTGATCGCCATATCCGCGCCTAGCGATAGACAAGAAGCGCATTTATCATCGGTGCCTGCGGTGACGATAACTGTTGCACCATATGCTTTGGCCATTTGGATGGCTGTGGTGCCGATACCCGATGCACCGCCATGGATGAGGGCTATTTCGCCTTTTTTGAGTGCGCCACGTACGAACAGATTGTTCCAAACCGTAAATACAGTTTCGGGTAGGGCGGCGGCTTCGTTTAGGGAGATGTTTGCTGGTACGGGTAAGCATTGCCCTCCATCGACAGCCACGTATTCAGCGTAACCTCCGCCTGCAACCAGTGCGCAAACTTTGTCACCGACAGCCCATTCGGGGGCGTTGCTCTCGGCGATTTCTCCTGCGACTTCAAGGCCGGGGATATCTGTGACACCTTGCGGTGGTGGGTATTTGCCTAAACGTTGCACAATGTCGGGGCGGTTTACACCAGCCGCAGCGATTTTTATCAGCACTTCACCGGCTTTGGGCGCAGGTTTTTCACGCTCGCAAAGCACAAGGTTTTCGGGGCCGCCAAATGAACGAATTTCAATTGCTTTCATTTATATCTCACTGTTATTGCTTTTCAGGTTTCTACGCATTAATGTGATGTGCTTTTGATTGGATAACAAGAGAGAAAACAAAATGTTTGATGATGAACTGGAACCACGCAAACAAAAGCCTAAGCTTCGTGACCTTGAAAAAATGTCCGTGAACGAGCTTGAGGAATATGTTGTGGAACTGAACGAGGAAGTTGTGCGCGTTCAAGGTGAAATCAACAAGAAGAAGGCGCATGCAGAAGCCGCGTCATCTATTTTTAAAAGCTAAATAATTAAGTACATAAAGAAGAGAGCCTACTATGCGTATAGAAGAAGATGTCAAACTCGATTTCAAAGATGTTTTGATCCGCCCAAAACGTTCAACACTCGCGAGCCGTAAGGAAGTGGATATTTCACGCCCTTATAAATTTAAATGGAGTCAACGCGAATTTGATGGTGTGCCGATTATCAGCGCAAACATGGACGGTGTCGGAACGCTTGCGATGGCAAAGGCGTTCGCGCTGGACGGCAATGGCTTGAGCGTGGCACTTCACAAGCATTACCCGATCGAAGATTTACTGGCTTATTATGAAGAGTTTGGTAACCGCAATGTTTGGTACAGCATCGGCGTGAGCGAACGTGACGTTGAGAAGCTGGATATGTTTTTGGAAAGCGATGTTCAAAAATCAGGTAAAGGCATTGATAAGGTTTGTATCGATGTTGCTAATGGTTATAGCGAGCCTTTTGCTGAGTTCGTCAAACGTATGCGCGAGAAAATGCCTGATATCACGATTATGGCGGGTAACGTTGTAACGGGTGAAATGGTTGAGGAGCTTGTTCTTGGTGGCGCGGATGTTGTGAAGGTCGGGATCGGCCCAGGCAGCGTTTGCACGACACGTAAAATGACAGGCGTTGGTTATCCGCAGTTATCGGCTGTGATTGAATGTGCCGATGCGGCGCATGGTCTGAAGGGGCTTGTTTGCTCTGACGGTGGTTGTACGGTTCCGGGTGATCTGGCCAAAGCATTTGGTGCGGGTGCCGATTTTGTCATGCTGGGCGGTATGTTTGCAGGGCACGACCAGTGTGAAGGCAAAGTTATCGAAGAAAACGGTAAGAAATTCGTCACGTTTTACGGTATGAGCAGTACCACAGCCATGGATAAACATTCTGGCGGTGTTGCTGAATACCGCGCGAGCGAAGGCAAAACTGTGAAAATTCCTTATCGCGGTGATATCTCTCAAACGTTACAGGATATTATGGGCGGCATTCGTTCAGCGTGTACATATGTTGGTGCGGTGAGTTTGAAAGAACTGTCCAAGCGCACAACATTTATTCGCGTGACGCAGCAGATCAATAATATTTTCGGCGGCAGCTAGGTTTAATTGCGGCGGCGGCATGGGTTTCGCTTGCTGTTATCTGCCGAGCGCGATATGGTACAAAAGTTATAGACAACAAGGATAAATAATAATGGATGATATTGATAAACGTTTAAAAGAAGCTTCGGAACATTGCATTAAGTGCTATGAGGGCTGGAGCAAAGATCCAAAAGGTGCTGAGCAACGCGGAACAATGCTGGAAGCTATTCATGAGCTACGCAAAGTGGCGGCGCGTCTTGAGATCGAAATGGCGATTAGCGAGCGTAACGAAATGACAGCTAAACCAATTCCAATCCCGCACCACCGTTCTTCAAACCGTAAGAGCCAAGGCGAAGACAATAATCCGCCAATGCCCGATGATAACGGTAGCGCAGGAATGAAGCAGCCTAAGGTTGAGCGTAAATCTTCAGGCCCACGCCGTCGTCGCACGAGCCCATCAGAATAATTTAGCTTTTTAGCTCTTATCTTTTAAAGAACGCAGCTCCGCAAAATGGGCTGCGTTTTTTGCTTTCAGAAAGACGTTGGTCTTCTTTTCTATAGCGAGTGAGACAGGAATAGTAGGCATGTTTTGGGCGCGTAAATTTTGTACTTCGTTCATACGGTTTTTCAAATCCTGATTGTTTGGCTCTTGGCTCAGGCCGAACTTTGCATTACTTGCTGTGTATTCATGCCCGCAATAGATCATTGTCTCATCGGGCAGGGCGCTTATTTTTTGCAACGAGTCCCACATTTGCGCGGCGGTGCCTTCGAACAAACGCCCGCAGCCCATGGAAAATAACGTATCACCGCTGAATAAAACGGCACTCTCGGGGAAGTAAAAGCATATATGCCCCAATGTATGTCCTGCGGTTTCGATGATGCGTGCTGTTTCATCGCCAAACTCGAAACTGTCATGTTCGGCTAAGCCAATATCCATGGTTTTTATTTTATGGCTCTCTGCTTTGGGGCCGATCACGGGCGCGTTGTATTTTTCTTTCAGCGCGTCATTGCCACCGACATGGTCGCCGTGATGGTGGGTGTTTAGGATGTAATCAAGCGATAAGCCATGCGCGTCCAGATGCGCAATAATCGGCGCGGCTTCACCCGCATCGATGATCGCGGTTTTTGAGCCTGATTGTATCAGGTAGCTGTAATTATCGTCCAGCACGGGAATGATGGTGACGGTGATCATGAGTTTGGTTTCTCTCCCGCGCTGATTTCTGTGGTGCCGAGCGCATCGGCGAGTTCTGTTTTTGCACTACCAGGGCGCAGCGGTTTTTGCTGGCTTTCATGTGGTGCCCACCCCAGTAAAAAGATGATCTCAAATGTTGCGCGAATGCGTCCATCAGGATCGCTGAACTGTTCTTGATAAAGGCGGGCCGCTTCCATCATAACAGATTTTGATAGCGTGGTTTTATCGCGTGCAATGATGGAATTACTCTCGCCCATGCCGCGCAAATCAGCCATTAATTTGAAAATATTTTCGTAAGTCACCGTGACGATATCGGAGTCAATCACAGGCAAAGCAAGCCCCGCACGTTGCATGACATTTCCCATTTGCTGCTTATCCGCGAACGGATATACACGCGGGCTGATGCCGCCGCGCACAGACATTTCCGCTTGGCTTAAACATTGGCGCAGCTCCGTCAATGTATCGCCGCCAAACATTGCGGCTATAAATAAACCGTCTGGTTTTAGGCTGCGTTTTATTTGTATCAACGCCCCCGGAACATCGTTCACGCTATGTAGGCCAAGATTGCTAATGACCATATCAAGGCTTTGCGGTGCGAGCGGTAGAAATTCTTCATCGGCAATAATTGTGGGCTTTGGTTGTTTTTCCAAGAGCGCGGGAGCGATGTCCATGGTGGTGATTGTTGCAATATTTTTTGCGCTCTTTATGTTTTCGATTTGCGCAGGGGACTGACGTGCACCGATCAATAGAGCCTCGGGGAAATCCCGTTTTATGATCTCAAGGCGTTCATGGATATTGCCGAGTGCCCAATCAAACAGAAAATTATAATTCTCGATATTGACAGCAGCGCGCTGTCTGTTTCGGAAAACTGTTTTCCGATCAAAAATCTCAATGGCGTCTGAACCATCAGCGGGGGATGCTTTTTTATTTGGATTCATCACGACTATGTTTGCTGCGCTGATCGTTGGTGGCTTGTTTTTGCGCAGTTTTGCTGTGGCTATAGGAAAATTTATCCTGCGCATTTTTACTGTCGAGCAAATCGGGTTCGGCAGGTCTCCATGCGCCGTCATTTGCGCTGTCCACGATTTGCAGGTTCTTTAAGTTTGGCGTGTTGCTGCTTTGCAGTTGGCTTGCGGTTTCCGCAGACATTGTGGCGCGCCCTGTAATATCGACAGCACTATGAATGCGCGGCGTATGTTTCACGGTATTCATTTCAATGCCCAGATCACGGTCAATGAATAGGTCACTATCTATACCAAAACTACTATACACATTACGCACATTGGCAAGGAACCGTTGGTTATGGTGCCAGTAATAGTTAATTGTGAAGACGCTCCAGATGTAATCAAGCGGGGCAAACTGGAACGGACCGCCAATAGGGTTACTTTTTTTGCCTTTGGAGGCAATTGCAAACGGGAAGATACGCTCGGGTGTGACTCCCACATGCGAGTAATAGCTCTCGCCCAATCTCCAAACACAATCGAGCGGAACGCTATAGAGCTGCGCGATATATTTACGGGCTTCTTCGATGGTTTCGATTTCTTTTGGCAATGCAAAGCAGGGCGATGTCACCGTTAGGCCATTGCCGCTTTGACGTTGTGGCACAGGCATATATTCGGTGACAAACCCAACTTGTAGCTTACCTTTGACATCTTTGGTCAGGGGCATGATCGTTGCTTTGTTCATTGTTTCGTCGCTGGAAACGATGAATTCTTTGTCTTGTGCGGCAAGTCCTGTGATACCGCCATCGACCCAACCTTCGTCAATGAAGATAGATTTAACTGAACGCAACTGCCCCGATGTGCCGCGAACATTACGAAAACGCTTGTCTTCGTCCATGAGGGAGCGTGCAAATTTTTTACCATCAAACTTGTTTTCAGGGTCAGCGGCTTCTTTTAAAACCAGTGGGTTCTCGCTCCAGCTTTCGGCGCGCATTCCCAAAATACTCATCAGAAATTGAATTTGTAATTCCAAACGTGAATTCGGGATGAAGCCGATAGAGATCGCGTTTAAAAGGCATTGCGCTTTGATTTCTATGATTTCACCTGTTGTTGTGAAACCTGCGAGATCATCCATGATTGTACGTGGTTTAATAATGCCTTCTGGTTCAAGAACGCGCAGAAAACGTGTTTTGATAAGCTCATCAATCGTGTCAGGCGCAGGGTAGTAAGAAGGACCTTTTTCCAGCACACATTCCATGGCGGGCTTCAGGCCGAGATATTCACGCGCAAATTTAATAGCGTCTGTGCTGCTCTCATGGTTAAGGCTACCAACGGCATCTGTCGGGACGGATATGGCCTCGGTCATGTGACCTGACCAGCGTTTACCGTCGATTTCTTTGCCGACGCGCGGGATGGCGTTGGAAAGGCTACGCGGCAAACTATCATGGATAAAGACGTTTAGAACACCTTCGGGCGTAATGCGGTATGGAATTACTTCGGTGATATCCAGATCACGACAAACAATATCAACCATCTTGCCTGTGCTTTCATCACGCATGGATGAAATTTTGATAAGGCCTTCGGTTTTTGTTGAGGGGCGGCGCTCGTGCAAGCACAGGCTATCGCGTTCACCACGTTTTTGAGCCACAGCGATAAAGCTTGTTGGTGGTGAGCCTAAAGGTCTGCCGTTGTCATCATACAGGCGGAAACGGCCTTCGAATTTTTCGCGGATCATGCTCTCGTCCCAGTGCGGTGCGGTGTAAAGCACGCGGGCGCCAAGAGAACGCAGGTTTTTGCGGTATTCCCGTTGGGTGAAGAACGTATATTCTTTTTGTAGATCCTGCGCCCAGTTTGTGCGGTCATCTTTGCGGATCATAAATTCGTACGCCCATTTGTAAGGTAGGCGGAACAAGCGCGTTTTCGGGAAGCGCGGCGGAAGTTCTTCAAGGAAGAAACCGTTACAACCAGGTGGCCCACCAGGGCGCGCGTTCTCAGAATACCATACCAAAAGATCAGCCTCTGACATGCCTTTGAGCTCTTTATTTTTGCTCGGCGTGTCAGGCATTTCCAACATCACATAGCTACCAGGCGCAGGCATAGAATGATCGCGGATAAACATCACACCGTTTTTCTTCAGCAACTTAAACTGGTTGTTCAGCGTATTGATCACGGCCTGTTCGTTGTATTTTGCTTGTGAGAAAACCTCGTAAAGGATGAAGGAGTTTACGATAGCATCGTATGTTTCTTCTTTAAGGCCAGCATTGTTTTTGATGTCACCTGTGATGAAATCAACATTGTCGCGCTTGAATTTTTTCTCAGCACTCTTGATATTCTTCGGGTTTTGATCAACGCCAGTGAACCGTAAATCAGGGTGCATCACCGCCATGGTGTATGTCATACTGCCATTATCACAGCCCATATCAACGATACGGCTTCCAGGGGACAGCATCAGGTGAGACATGGTAAACCATGCTTTTTTGATGACAGATGCGGGAATGTCTTGCAGGTCTGGATGAGATTGATAATATTTATAAAGCGATTTCGGCGGCGGAAATATTGCATCCTCTACTGAGGCGGCAACATTATGGCCTTTAGACAATGATTTTAAAGTTTTCTCGCTCATAAAACTTAGTTGCCCTAATTGATTGTTAGAGAGCTTAATTGTTCAAAAATTCAATTTGCTATGTCAATAGTTATACTAGAAACGACCCTTGAAAAGCAAATTAATTTCGGAAATATCTAACATAAACTTGGAAATAAAGTAAGGAATCAGAAAATACCGTTCTCAGCCGCTAAAATATTTTGGTCAATGGTTGATGTTGTCCTGCCACCGCGTTGCCCGATAAGTGGCGAGGTAGTGTCATCACAAGGGATGGTCGCACCTGAGTCGTTTGGCAGCTTACAGTTTATTGCGGCACCGTTTTGCGTGTGTTGCGGATTTCCGTTCGGGTTTGATGGCGCGTCCCATCACGATAAAAAATGCGCAGCGTGTCTGCAAAAACAGCCCCCCTACATTTCGGCGCGGGCGGCGTTGGTTTATGACGATGTCAGCCGCGATTTGATCTTGCGGTTTAAACACGGCGATCAGCTTGATATGGTGGGGTGCTTTACCCCTTGGCTCAGGCGATCTGGCGCGGAACAAATTGCGCGTGCCGATTATATTATCCCCGTGCCGTTACATCGGGGGCGTCTCATTCGGCGGCGTTATAATCAGGCTTCGGTGATTGCTATTGCGCTTGCCAAAGCGTGCGGCAAAGAGTTTTGCAGCGATATTTTGCGACGTCATCGCGCCACCCCGACCCAAGGCTATTTGAATTACAAAGAGCGTAAGAAGAACGTGAGCGCGGCCTTTACCGTAAATGAAGCGCAAAAAACAAACATCGCAGGCAAAACGATATTGCTGATCGATGATGTGTACACAACAGGTTCAACCGTGAAGGAATGCACCAGAGTGTTGCTGAAAGCGGGGGCGGCAGGTGTTGATGTGTTGTCTGTCGCGCGCGTTGTACGCCCGCATCACGATTTTTAGCCTTACGCGGCGGATGATTTAGAGGCCGATGGCGCAAGGCCTTCCTGCATCAATAGTTTTTTAAGCGGTGGAATACTGACGGCTGCTTTTAACCCACGGCGGCGCAATGATTTGATAAACGCGGAATCCGTACACAGCATTTGCGTTAAGCCATCTGTTCCCCAAACGCGCCCTTGGATATCCTGTCTGCGTGCGGCCTCATATTTTTGCAAAATCGTGTCGGTGCCGTAATCAAGACCAAGTTTTGCAGCCGTGAGAACCGTATCCACCAAGGTTTCAACATCGCGCAGGCTAAGGTTCAAGCCCTGCGCCCCAAGCGGGTGAAGAACATGCGCGGCCTCTGCAATCAAGACAACACGCGGCGCGACAAGCTTTTTGGCCTGCACCATTTGCAATGGCCATGCTTCGGGATCATTTTGTAATGTGATCTCCCCCAATATGCCGTTTGATCTGTCCTGTATGGCTTGTTGGAAGTCAGCTTTGTTCAATGCCATGAATTCGTCGACATTGTCGCTATTATCGACCCAAACAAGGCTCGATTGATTGTTTGGTAGTGGCACAAGCGTGAACGGGCCGCTCGGGCGGTGGAATTCGGTCGAGATATTGTTGTGCGGCTTGGTGTGGTTAAGGCGGCAGATAATGGCTTTTTGGTCGTAGTCTTTTTCACGGTGGTCAATGCCTGCTGCGCTGCGCACGCTGGATTTTCGACCGTCTGCACCAATGATAAGCTGTGCTTTTATGCGTGTGCCGCTCTCAAGCGTGGCAATGGCGCTGCTATTCTCTGTGGCAAGTGACGTTAGTTTATCCTGTAGCAATGTGATATTGGCGCGTGTTTTGATTTGTTCGGCAAGGGCAGCGCGTAACACATTGTTCGGCGTGTTCATCCCAAATTGCGGTTGCCCGATCTCATCGGCGTTGAAATCAGCCGTGATTTGATCTTGTCGGTTTGTGCTGTCGTCAATAATGCGCAAAATTTCTAGCGGGGCAATATGTGCTGCGCAATCATCCCACGCGCCTGTTTTTTCTAGCAATGTAATAGCCCCGTTCATCAACGCGCTTGTGCGGCTTCCAGCAATAACACCCCTTAAGGATGGTAGTGGATAGGGATCGAGAATGGTGACGCTCAAACCTTTGTCCGCGAGCAAAATAGACGCTGCGAGTCCTGCGACACCGCCACCGACAATGATAATGTCAGTTGTTGCGTCGGCGCTATTCAATGGGGGCGTAGATGTCATATTCGGGCTCTTCCCATTCTATCAATTGGCAGCGTTGCTCGATACATTTCGGGTAGGAATTTAAATCAAAACATTCGCATGTGTTGCCTTTATAACGGGAGCAGCTTTGGTCAAAACGTTGGTTAAAGGCGGCCTCATATTTCCCGTTAATCGCAAGGTATTTGCAGCAAAAACTACAGGTCGTATCCACCGCAATGCATTGGTCATCGCCCATACATTCGGTCATTTGTTTGGGGATGGTCAGTTCTTGTTCGCTTTTTGTGATTTTGACGATGCGTTCTTCGGTAAATGAATTGTCTGGGTTTTGTCCCATCAAAACGAGTTGGACATACAAAATAATGCCGCCAACCAAAAGGCCTGCAACAAACATGGATAAGATCTGATATTTATAAGGAAGCTTCTTGCTCATGGCCTAAAAAATACAATATACCTAAAGGAGGTTGAATCATTAAATAGAAGGATAACCCAATCATGGCAAAAGTTGAAATATATACATGGAAAACATGCCCATTTTGTTTGCGCGCGAAAGAGTTGCTCAACAAAAAGGGCGTAAAGTTCACCGAATATAGCGTTGACGGCGACGAAGCCGCCCGCGATAAAATGGCGGCACGCGGGAGCGACGGTAAACGTTCTGTGCCACAAATATTCATTGATGATAAGCATGTCGGTGGTTGTGATGCCTTACATGCCGCCGATGCGAGCGGTGAGCTGGATAAGCTTTTGAGTGCGGGTGCCTCAGGCGGTAGTGCGCCAAAACATCAAAAAGGATAATGAAGGTCAGAGGATAACCGTATGAAAATCGCATGCATCCAGATGAATAGCGGCGCAGAGATCGAAGCAAACCTCGCCGAGAGTGAGATTTACATCCGTGAAGCTGCCGCAAACGGTGCGGCGTTTATCTTTACGCCAGAAAACACCTGTCACATGCTATCGCCACAAACCGAGAAGCTGAAAACCGCGTCGGGGGTTGAAAATCACCCTGCGTATGTGTTTTATGCGGGTTTAGCGCGGGAGTTGGGTGTGTGGATATCTGTTGGCTCTGTCGCGGTTAAGGTTTCGGATGACAAGATCGCCAATCGCAGTCTTTTGATTGATGCGCAAGGCGACATTGTCGCTAAGTATGACAAGATGCATCTGTTCGATGTTGATCTGGCAGGCGGCGAGAGTTACCGCGAGAGCAATGTTGTGCAGGCGGGTGATAAAGTCGTAACCGCTGAAACCCCGCTCGGCGTGATGGGGCTTAGTGTTTGCTACGATCTGCGCTTCCCGTATTTGTACCGCGATCTGGCGCATAAGGGCGCGTGCATTTTGGCGATACCGTCTGCTTTTACTGTGCCAACGGGGCGCGCGCATTGGGAAGTGTTACTGCGGGCGCGGGCGATTGAAAACGGCTGCTTTGTCGTGGCGGCGGCGCAATGTGGTGAACATCACGGTGGGCGCAAAACGTACGGTCATTCAATGGTTATCGACCCGTGGGGCGAGGTGCTCGCCGAAGGTGATGCGCACACAGCAGGCGTCATCATGGCAGACATCGATTTAAGCGCCGTGGCCAAGGCTCGCGCGGCGATACCATCATTACAGCACGACCGTAGTTGCTGCGATCGTTAGGTTTGCACCGCGCTTTATTTATCGCTTGCTCTGGATTGCTTCACATTCGTTCGAAATGACGGTGTGCTGTGCTGCGTTAGGCGACCAGTAAGCCCGTTGGGACGTCTAGTGTTTCGGCTAGGGCGCGGATTGCCTTGACGGAGCCTTGCTTTTTGCGCGTTTCGATCTCGGTCAAATAGGGGCGGGAAAGGCCAGCGTGGTCGGCGAGTTCTGCTTGGGTCAGGCCGCGGTGTTTGCGGAGGATACGGATGGGGGAGGTTTGCCCTGCATGGATTTCATCGAGGACATCATCGGGGAGTTTGGCTTCTGCTTGGCCGTTTTCACTGCTGAGCATGCGGTATTCGTGGAGGGGAACGAGAACGTAAGGTTTTCCTTGGATGTGGAGTAGATCATGTTTCATGTGACAGCCCTTTTATCTATACATTGATGTTATTTTAGCAACATTGTTGCTATTTGTATAGGCTGTAATCTTTATAGAAGGTTGTGGCGGTAACTATTTGAAACTTAATCGAAAATCCATATCCTTCAGTCTGATCGTAACTTTTTCACCGTCGCGGAAGCGCGTTTTATTTCGGTTTTTTTGCCGTCCGAATGGTGGCGGGGAGGCCAAGGCAGGTATTCGGACGCAGTAGGTCTGTTGATGTCCTGATTATAGCATGGAATAGCATGAAATAGGAATAAATTCTTATAAACATGGCGCAGGACAACGTTAATACGGCAATATAATGCCTGTGCGTGTTTGTACTTCTTGGGGGGCGATTTTTTCGACTTCGCGGAGATGTTGTAGGGTGACGGCTTTGTCGCGTTTGGCGAGGCGTTTGCCGTTTTCATCGAGCAGTAAGTCATGGTGGTGCCATTCGGGCACATTGAGTTTTAAAAGCTCTTGGAGCAAGCGATGCAAATGCGTGGCGTAAAACAAATCCATCCCGCGCGTGACGGTGGTGATGCCTTGGATATGATCATCGAGGGTGACGCTGAGGTGGTAGCAGGTGGAGATATCTTTGCGCGCCAGCACAACATCGCCCAAAATTTCAGGCGTTGCGATTTGTTTGCCTTTGCCAAGGTCAACCCATTCTAGGTTTTTGCCCGCTATTTTGATAGCTTTGTCCATATCAAGGCGGAAAGCGTAAGGATCGCCTGCGGCGATGCGGTCTTCTTGTTCTTGTGGGGAGAGAGCCTTGCAAATTCCAGGGTAGATTTCACCTTCAGGCCCGTGGGGTGCAACGCCCATTTGCTCGATCTCGTCGCGTATGTCTTTGCGTGAACAAAAACAGGGGTAGAGCAAATCTTGCGCATGGAGCTTGCCCAAGGCATCTTCGTAATCCAGCATATAATGCGATTGAAGGCGCACAGGAAATTCCCACGCAAGCCCAAGCCAGCGTAAATCTTCGTAAATGCCGGCCTCGTATTCTGGTTTACAGCGCACGGGGTCGATGTCTTCTATGCGCAAAATGAATTTGCCGCCTGTCGCATAGACTTTTTCATACGCAAATAGCGCGGAGTAGGCGTGCCCTAGATGAAGGCGGCCAGTCGGGGAAGGGGCAAAGCGTGTGATCGGTAGGGGCATGTTATTTCAGGCTATATTTTTTATGGGTTTTTATAAATATGATGATATCGTAAAACCAACATGGCGACATTATATATGTTCATGTGTCGACGTACAGATAATAAGTAAGAGAGAATTTATGAAGAGTATCGAAAATTTTTACGTTCATGACCCTGTTTCAGGTAACAAAGCAAAGCAGTTGGTTGTGCTTTTGCATGGGTTGGGTTCAAACGGGCAGGATTTGATTAGTCTCGCGCCGTATTTCGCACGGATGTTGCCCGATGCGGTTTTTGTATCACCCGATGCGCCGTTCCCGTGCGATATGGCACCGACTGGGTTTCAGTGGTTTTCGTTACAAGATTGGACACCAGAGGCGTTTTTATATGGCGTTCATACGGCCGCACCTATTTTGGATAGCTTTATCAGCGAGCAAATGGCGGAATATGATATTCCTGCGTCAAAGACAGCACTTGTAGGGTTTTCACAAGGCACGATGATGAGCCTTTATGCGGGGCCGCGCTTCCCTGAGAAAATGGCAGGCGTTTTGGGGTATTCGGGTTCGCTTGTCTGGGAAGATAATGTGACGGCGGCAAATTTGAACAAAATTCCTGTGCATCTTATTCATGGCGATGATGACCATGTTGTTGAGTTGTCGCGGTATTACGATGCGAAAGATAAGCTCGAGGCAGCTGGATTTGCCGTTAGTGGCGGTGTGACAAAGGGTTTGGCGCATAGTATCGACGAAGAGGGCATTCTTAGTGGCTCTGTGTTTCTGAAGGGTGCTCTTTCGTAATTGTGCAGTGCATTATGGAATTTCCCTATATTTTGTGCGTGATGGCGATGGATTGTGGTATAATTGTTTTGTAAGAGTCGCGAAGCCACTGTCGCCATTTAAGACTGTTCACAAGGGGCTTCCTATCACGTTCGGTGATTTATGAAGAGGAGAAGTGCCCGCTGATGTTTATGAATCGAAGTTTGGAGCAATGTCCCGCCTTAGTGCTTAATGCAGATTATAGGCCTCTTAGTTATTTTCCTTTATCGTTATGGTCTTGGCAGGATGCTGTTAAGGCCATTTTTCGTGATTCAGTGGTGGTTGTTTCTGAATATGAGCAAGCCGTCAGATCACCAACGATGGAGATGCGATTGCCGAGTGTTTTGGCGTTAAAGGAATATGTGCCGAGCGCACGTAACCCCGCCTTTACGCGGTTTAACGTATTTTTGCGCGATCAGTTCCAGTGTCAGTATTGCGGCGAGGAATCCAAGGCGCAGAACTTGACATTTGATCATGTGATACCGCGTTCTCGTGGTGGATTAACATCGTGGGAAAATATTGTTGCGGCATGTCGTGAATGTAATTTGCGCAAAGGCAGCAAGATGGTTCACGAATGCGGCATGCACCCCCGAAAAGAAGCACGGCAGCCAAGTCTTTATGAATTGCAGCACAGCGGTCGGAAATTCCCGCCGAACTTTCTTCATGAAAGCTGGAGCGACTTTTTATACTGGGATGCGGAGCTTTTACAGCAATAGCACAGGCCGTGCCTATAACGCCCCTCCATTTTATACCCTCGTTTATGCTCAAAATATTTGACAGGCAGGCTTTCTGCTTGCTAAGCCTTTATGATAGATAAATAAAAACAAATAAATGAACAGGGTTTGCAGATGTTTGGTGACCTACTGGATTTCGGCAAGAGACGTACGTTAAAAGAAGCGGTTTTACTGTTTCTGTTTTATGCGACGATCTTCCTGATTGTTTACGTTGTTATTCGTGTGCTGGGAGTTTTGATTTAATGAATGTGATTGTACCGCAAGGGTTGGCGGCAAAATTCCATGGGCCTGCAAATGGCCGTTACGAAACCATGACGAATAAATTCGGGCAGAATTTGAGCGTCCTGCGCTATGAAGCGGATAATGCAAAAGCCGATGTGATTGTTCAAACTGGCCTGAACGAGCCAAAGGAAAAATACGGCGAGCTGCATAGTGATCTTGTCTCACGTGGCTATAATGTGCACGCTATGGACTGGCCGTGGCAGGGTTTTTCAGATGGTTCACCCCATCACCGCCGCCGCCACACAAATACAATCAAAGAAGATTTGAAAGACTTTGTACGCTTTGTCGATCATGTGCAGTCAACACGCAAATCAAGCGATGTGCCGCTTTATATGATGGGGCATTCCTATGGTGGGCATATGCTGAGCCGTTATGTGGCAGATCCAAGTCATAAGGCGGATGGGGTGTTTATCACCGCGCCGATGATTGATTTTTACTTTATCCCGAACATGCCGTTCCGTTCGCTCTCATCATGGGGGACGGCGGCGTATAAGCTGGCTAAAACACTGGCCTGTGTGCAGGGCGCGGATGCGTATGCACCAACGTCCAAAGATTGGTCACCCGATGATCGGGATAAGGGTGGGGATATATTCAGCAATGATCCAGAACGTAAGCATGTCAGTAACTTATGGATCGGTGCAAACCCGAAAGCACAAGTTGGACGCCCGACATTGGGGTGGGTTATGGATTCAGTAAAAGCCTGCCGTACGCTGCTAAAAACAGATTTCACGCATTTGAAAACACCGTTTACGATTGCGGTCGCGGGTAAAGAAGTTATCGGCGCAAATGAAGCGATGTATGAATTAGCGGCACGGATGCCCAATGGTCATACAATAGAGTTTCCCGATGCCAAACATGAGATGTGGCAATGCACGGATGATGTTCGCAATGGCATGTTGGCGCATATCGACAGCGATATTGCAAAGCTTCGCACGGCGCGTGGTTTGAGTAACTCTTAGGCTCTATAGCCTAGGTTAGAGTTCAGCATAAACCTAAAACCCGTTGGCGCGACGTGTCATGCATATGGCACTGGCGAATGAGATCACAGCCAAACCAAACGAAATGATAGCATTGTAATTTGCCATGGAAAGCCCGATGATCGGGTCTGCCCACGGAATTTCATCACAGCGCGCGGCTTTTGTATTCTCAATCATTGCGAGTAAATTGCTCGGGTCACTGAAATCAACGCTACAGCCCTCGATAAAGGATGTCCACCAATGGCGCTCAACGCCTGTGTGATAGGCGGCGATGATGCTTCCTGCGAGCAGGCAGATCGCGGACAGAAAAATCAAGCTCGACACAATTTTCATACGATCCGGACTGTATGAAAATATCAGCCCAGCCATTGATAGGATTGCGATGATAACAAAGGGGATGCGTTGATAGATGCATAACGGACAGGGCGCAAGGCCGAAGACATATTGCGCGATGAGCGCAGTGCCAAGCGAAACCACGGAAATCATAAACAGCGCGCCGCAAACAAATATGGGGCATGAGAGGTAGCATTTAATGGTTTCGGTCATGGTGGTCTTGGTTGTGGCGTTCTCCGTCATGGCACTCTCCAGTTTTAGATCAGTCCGTTTTAGGACAGTAAATATTTAATCGTTTCTTTTATAATTTCAATGGCTTCGGGGCCAAATATTAGCGTGGCACCGACCAAAAGTGTGATCCACGCCATGCCGATAAACGCACCTGCAAGTACGGCCAACCCATCCCGCATGATAAAGCCAATCGCCATAAGCGCAATGCCAAGGCTCGGCACGGTGTTGGTCAACGGCAACGGAATACAAACACAAAGCGCCATGATAAAACCAAGCGCGCCAAACAGGCGTGAAGCACCATCAACCGTAATCCACGGCAAGCGCGGTTTAACAAGTTTCTCGATACGAATAAACCACGGGATAAGCGCATTAAATAATGCGCGCAGCTTTCCTGCCTCGACTGTACGTGTCCTCATTTTGTGTGGTAGCCATATTTTATGCGCGCCCCATGTTTGTTGCGCAGTGAGTAAGATAAGGGGGCTGGCGAGGATGATATTGATACCCGGCGGCACAGGAAGGGGAAGTGCCATTGGCGCGGCAAACAGCAGCAGTAAGAAGGCGATGCCGCGCTCGTGAAAGGCCTCGATCACGTCATCAAGCGCCACAAATCCACTTTGCGGAATTTGCGTTATATAGTCTTGGATGAGTGTTGAAAGGGCGCGTATATTCATGATTATTCTTATCATCGGGCAGGATATTGTCCAAGCAAAAGAGCAATATTGTCGGTAATAATCATAAAATAGCCATAAAAATTAAAATATTTCTATCTGTGGATAGCTTGATTAACATTAAATAAAACAGTAGGATATACATGGATAACTATTGTTTTCCTGTGAAACTGTTCGGTTTCACATCTCCAACTTGCAGGCTGTATGATTCTAAGTGCAGGAAATATAACGGAAAATTCCGTTCGTGAGGTTTATGGATCTCGCGGCGGTTTTTGTGCGCGCGTTCTTCGTGCTGCATATTGCGATGCATGGCATTTTCGTAAAATACGTTATCTATTTAGTAACATTTTTTTGACACAATTAAAGATGTACGTACAAAGTTTTGGGGATTTAGCGAGGAGTGCACTCGATCTTTTATTCACGAGCATTAATGTTTCAGGGAAAAGAGAGCCCATTGTAGGCCGCTATCGCGATGATGGCGGCACGTTCCGTTTTGCTTTTGTGCAGAATGGCGCGGTTAGAAAAAGAAAAGAGCATACTTATATGATGCGTGTAAAAGCACATACAACTATGCGTGACGAACGCTTCGACGTTCTTGGTGTTCGGTTTTCTGCGGCGGAGGTGCGCTGTTAGATGACAAAACGTATAGGGGAAAGCGGTAATATATTCTTCACGCTGTTCGGGGCTGTCGCCTTGGTCGGCGTGATTGGCGTTGCGACGTCTAACCTTATGCGTGGTCCTGTCGGCACGGTTATGAAGCTTAATCAGCAAGCAAAAGCTGAATCTCAATTACAAATTGCCCGTAAGATGGCGGCGCTTGAAGCGGCACAGCAGTCCACAAGTGACTGTGAGCCTGATACGTATCTTGAGCCATTGCCGCCGAATGTTACGGGTGCCTGTTCGACATTGATCTCTGGTGGCGGTTGTTTGCCTGCCGTTGTGGGTGCATCAAAGAATGATCCTTGGGGTACGATGATTGGGTATTGTGCGTGGGATCATGGCCCGACGATTGGTACATGTGATCCTGATCTTCTTGGTGGTACGAATGCCTCGACCCAGACGGTGATTGCGATTGTGTCTGCGGGTCCTGACCGTACGTTCCAGACAAGCTGTTTGGATGACCCTAATTATATACAGCCAGCCAATGGCGGCGGCGATGATATCGTGATGGAATGGACATATGATGATGCCATTCAGGGCGCTGGCGGCCTTTGGGCGCTTAAGAGTAGCGATCCTGATACGGCGGAAATTTTGAATGGCCGCAACATTGAGGTTGGTGGTACGGCAAGTTTCCAGAGCGGTGCAAGTTTTGCACGGGATGTTTCGCTGGGGCTTGGTTCTCTTTTGGATTTGAGCGCTGGTAGTTTGCTTAACTTGCCAGATCAAACGGAATTAGGTGCTTGTAATGCGGCGAATAACGAGGCGCTTCGTGTCGATAATTCGATCGGTATGATTCTGCAGATTTGTGATGACGGTGTTGGTTGGGTTGATATTGGTGGCTCTGGTTCGGCGAGCTCTGTTGCTGGTGGCAGCGGTGATGTTCAGTTTAACAGCGGTGGTGCGCTCTATGCGGTAACAAACTTTAATTATGATGAGGCGACGGATCGTTTGCGCGTTGGTGGCGGTGCGGCAGCGGATGATACGCTAGAGGTTACAGGCACGGCAGATATCAGTGGTGATTTAGAGGCCGATGGCTTGCGCGTTGTCACAGGCGGTACAGCGGCAGGTGTTGGTCTTTCGTTTAACAGTGCAGGCACGCTGGGTGTTTACGGTAGTGGCACAAATGTCGGGCTTGCTGTCGCTGGTGCAAGCCGCCTTGTTGCGCATTCCACGGGTGCGAATGTTATTGGTAATCTGGATGTGACGGGTGATGGTGACGTTACTGGTTCGCTCGGTGTTGGTGGTAAAGCGACGATCACGAATGATCTTGATGTGACGGGCGTTATTGATGCGCAGGGTACAATTATTGATACAACGGGAGCCGTTGTTGTTGATGATGATTTGGTTGTGAACCAATCGTTGCAGGTGGGTACGAGCTTCGCGGCAGAAAATTTTGAAATTGATACGATCGGAAGTGGCGAGGGTATGTATCAGTACTCGAGCGGCGCGGGTGATGGTCTTTCACTTAATACTGGTGGTGTTACTAGAATGACCATCGACGGTGGCGGAAATACGAAATTTACGGGTGATGTTGGTATTGGTCTAGCAGGAGACCCGACGACTGGTCTTGATATTGGTGGGATTTTACGTTTACGCAGTGATGCGTCTGCTGTTGCGGGTGCGGCTTGTTTGTTGGACGGTAGTATTGCCTATACATCAGGAGATGAGCTTTTAATTTGTTCGAACATAACAAGTAACTGGGAAACAATTGGTACATCAGGCGGCGGCGGTGGCGGCGGTGCTGGTATTTGGGAACGCAACACGGGCGTTATCAGGCTTCAGCCTTCTTACTTTAACAATGCGGATGATTTTGTTGTTGGTTCGTTGCAATTGGATGATGAAGGTTCGGGCAACCAAGACCAACGCATGTTCTTTGAAAACGCAACTGGTGCTTTCCGTGCAGGTGTTGCCAATGGAACGCAATGGGATACGCGCGGTAATTATAGTACGGCCTTTGGTTTGAACTCACAGGCAACGGCGGAGAGCACATTTGCTGTCGGTAATAATGCACAGGCGCGCGCGACGGATGGTTTGGCGCTTGGTCGTGATGTAACGGTGGCGGCAGGTGCGCTGAATTCAATGGGTCTTGGTCTTGGTACCGCGTCGGGCGTTGACCCGCAGATTACAGGCATTGAATCGTTTGGTATCTTCATGCAAGATCAAAGCGGTGTCACGTTGGCGGCAAATAATACAATGGGATTGTTCGGCGGCAGATTGTTGATTGATCCGAACGAGCCAGCAACGGAGCTTGTGACGAGTGGTTCGCTAACGGTAGACGTTGAGGGTAATGTTGGCGCGATTAATTTCTGTAGCGAAGACGGCACATTCTGTTTCACAGCCGAGGACGTTTCAACGGGCGCAACAGGTGCCCCAGGCCTTGACCGCGAAATGATATTTAATAGCGCGGGCGCATTGGCGACGGATCCGAACTTTGTATTTACGAGTGCGGGGCGTTTGGGTATAGGCACAGCAGCGCCTCAAGCCGCATTTCATGTAGCACTGCCAAATGGGACAACGGCAGCCATTATTGAGAACACCTCGAATGGACTTGCACGTTTGCGAATGTATAATTCTGAGGGTGGTTGGCAGTTTCAGACAGATGACGACGTTTTCTATATCCGCAGTGACACGCTTACTGAGCGGCCTCTTCGCATTGAGAATACAGGCGCAATTGGTATTGGGTTAGGAGGCACGTCGCCTTATACTAAGCTCGACGTGCGCGGCACAATCAAAATGTCATACGGCGGCGAGGCTTGCGATGTGAACCGTCAGGGTGCAATCCACTTTGATAGTATCGGCGAAGATTTTTATGTCTGCCAAGATGGCGCAAATTGGCAACGTATCATTACAACAGGCGGCGGCGCAGGAACACCTGCGGGCGGCGGTGATCGCGAAGTTCAATTCAATAGCGGCGGTAATTTAGAAGGTAACCCAAATTTTGTATTTACCAGCGCAGGGCGTTTGGGGATAGGTACAGCAGCGCCAACGACCGAACTTACTATAACCGATACGGATGGTGATTCAGTTGCGAGTATAAGGCTTCAGCCTACGGGGTCAGATCATGCCGATATCACTCTTAATCGTGGAACGAACAGTAACTACGGGAGGGTAAGGTTTCAAACGACAGGTACCGATTCTTGGGCATTAGGTATGCCTGATGTTGATGTTCCATGGACAACAACAGGCCAGCAATTCTTTATCGGCCGTACTTCGGCAGTGGATCCTGCGTTTTTAATAGAAAATGGTACCTATAACGTTGGTATTGGGTCTTTGCTGCCGCAAACATTGCTTGATGTAAACGGCACCATCAAAATGTCATATGGCGGCGAGGCGTGTGATGCTAACCGTCAGGGTGCAATTCACTTTGACAGTGTCGGCGAAGATTTTTATGTCTGTCAAGACGGTGCAAATTGGCAGCGCATCATCACAACAGGCGGCGGCGCAGGAACACCTGCGGGCGGCGGTGATCGCGAAATTCAGTTTAACAGCGGCGGTAATTTAGAAGGTTTATCAACATTCGTTTTAACAAGTGCTGGCTACTTTGGTTTTGGTACGACATCACCGCAAACTGATTTTGAAATTACAGGTGGTCTTCGCCTTTCTGGTGGCGCAGGTGCCGTAGACGGATTTGTGACGCCTCTTGGTGCGACGATCTATTCTCATTTGACAATCCCTGCTTATGCCCCTGCGGCATACGAACAAATGTTTGTTACGGGGCTTACTGCTGGTTCGGATGTAAATGCACGTGCCATTACGTTACTTGATGCGCGTGCTGGAGCACACCAACCGACAATCTCTGTTCTTAGCCCCAATGAAGTTGGTGCTGTTGGTCTGTCTTGGGATGGATCCAATACCACGGCATATTTAAAATCCACTAACGGAGATATAGGCATTCGTAGCGGTACAACGGATATCGCTAATTTTGGCGCGAATGGCTTGGTGACGTTTACAAGTTCGGGCGCGGTATTGCTGCCTGTTGGTGATACATCGCAGCAACCAACAGCGGCACAAAACGGTATGATCCGTTATAATACAGACAACGGTATGTTCGAGGCGTTTCAGGCGGGTTCATGGCAGGACATTTTGACGGGCGCAGCAGCAACATCGCTTGCGGGTCTGACAGATACAAATATAAGCAGCCTTTTGGATGGTCAGTTCATTCGTTACGACTCAGCGGCGAGTGAGTGGGTGAATGTCACGGTGAGCGTTTCTGATTTGGCAGGTAACGCAGGTCTTGATCGCGAGATATTCTTTAACAGCGGTGGTGCGTTAGGTACGGATACGAATTTCGTATTCACGAGCTCTGGCCTTTTCGGTATTGGTACCGCGGCCCCTATTTATGACTTGCATGTTGAAAATAATTATAACGGCGCGGCTTACAATGCTGTTGTGAATTATGACGCGGGTGCTGGGGCAAGCTCAAACATTGTGGCTGGCGCAGATGGTGGTTATACGGCATTGGTGCAATCAAGTGTTGCAGGTGGTGATGTTGGCATTCTTTATAACAATACGACGGCAGGGCTGATTGTAGCCTCTGAAAATGCAACAAGCAGTAATTTAGCATTCCAAACAGGCGCTGCGGCAACGGATCGTATGGTTATTGATCATAATGGTCTTGTGACATTTACAAGTTCGGGCGCGGTATTGCTGCCTGTTGGTGATACGTCTTCGCAACCATCAACACCACAAAACGGTATGATCCGTTACAACACGGATAATGGTATGTTCGAGGCTTTCCAAGCGGGATCATGGCAGGATATTCTAACGGGTGCGGCGGCAACATCGCTTGCGGGGCTAACCGATACAAATATAAGCAGTCTGCTTGATGGTCAATTTATCCGTTATGACTCGGCGGCTGGTGATTGGGTCAATGTTACGGTTAGCGTTTCTGATCTTGCAGGTAACGCAGGTAATGATCGCGAGATATTCTTTAACAGTGGTGGCACGTTAGGTACGGATACTAATTTTGTGCTTACAAGTGCAGGGCGTTTGGGTTTAGGCACGGCGGCGCCTTCGCAAAAATTAACCGTTACAGATGGTAATATCTTTGTAAATCATACGACGGGTGCGGCAGGTTTGCTTGCATGGGGACAGGGTAATGGCAGCCAGTATTCTTACTTACAGCTTGGCGATAATGTTGGTGGCAATAGTTGGGGCATACGACATGAAGAAGGTGGCGCCGATAATAACGCGTTAGATTTCTCATTCAATACAGTGGAGCGGATGACGTTGACGTCAGCAGGTCTTTTGGGTATTGGCACAGCAGCGCCTACTCATAATTTACATGTCGATAGGAATGCAGACTCGGCTGTTAGTGGTGCTGTTACAAACATGAATGCGGGGGCAAATGCGCGCGCACAGTTGAGAGTTGTTACGGATGGTGGCCAGACTTTGCTTAGCCAGAGAAGTGTTGCGGGTGGTGATTTGGCTACTCTTTATAATACGAATGCTGGTGGTCTATACATAGTCTCTGAAAACGCAACAAACAGCCTTTTAGCGTTCCAAACAGGTGCTGCGGCAGCTAACCGTATGACAATCGATCATAATGGTCTTGTGACATTTACAAGTTCGGGCGCGGTATTGCTTCCTGTTGGTAATACAGGGCAGCAACCATCAGCGGCGCAAAACGGTATGATCCGTTACAATACGGATAATGGCATGTTCGAGGCTTTCCAAGCGGGTTCATGGCAGGATATTTTAACAGGTGCTGCGGCGACATCGCTTGCGGGACTGACAGATACAAATATAAGTGGCCTTCTTGACGGTCAGTTTATCCGTTATGACTCGGCGGCTGGTAACTGGGTCAATGTTACGGTTAGCGTTTCTGATCTGGCGGGTAATGCGGGTCTTGATCGTGAGATATTCTTTAATAGTGGTGGCGCGTTAGGCACGGACACTAATTTCGTCTTTACCAGTGCAGGTCAAGTTGGTATTGGTACAGCTAATCCATTAACTACCATCCATATTTCGGATTCTAATCCTGAAATTCTTCTTGATATGACAGTGCCGGGTGATGCCGCAATAGGGTTTAGCGCTTTAGGTACTGTATATGCTGGGATGGAATGGAATTCTACCAATAATGATTTAGTGTTAGCTATTGATACAACCAATGCTGGTATAGGTGACTTTGGCATTACAACAGGCGGTGATCTTGCGCTAGCGGTTGCTAATAACGGGGATGTAAGCATAGGTGCTATCGTCGCACAAACAAAACTTGATGTCGATGGCACGCTCAAAATCATGTCTGGCGGCGAGGCGTGTGATGCGAACCGCGAAGGTGCTATCCGTTATGATAGTGGCGCGAATGTATTTGAGTTTTGTGCGCTGACGGCAAATGACTGGGAAACTGTTTCATTGGGTAGCGGTACTTTGGCTGCGTTGAGTGATACGAATATAACCGCCCCAACAGATGGTCAGTTGCTTTATTACAGTGGCACAAGCTGGATTAATTATGATCTATTGGCGAGTGATGTGGCGGCGCCCGGCCTTGATACAGAAATTGTTTTTAATAGTGGCGGTGCCTTGGCAACAAATGCAGCCTTCATATTTGACAGCACACAAAATGGTCTTGGTATTGGTGCTCCGCCACGTTTTGATTGGAACTTGGATGTGACGGATCCTACATCTAATGTGGCTGTGGTGTTTGAAGGTAATGGTGCAGGAAACACGAATGCAGCGTATTTCGCGCTTGGGAATAGTGCTGCCGGAAAAGGTGACTGGGAATTCAGTCACCGCGGTGATGCCATTGCTAACCAAGAGGACAGTTTGTTGTTGGCATATGGGGGGAGCGTTCGTATGGCTTTGACCTCTGCGGGTTCTATGGGGGTTGGAATTACCATTCCGCAAACTAGACTAGACGCTAATGGCACGCTCAAAATAGCATCTGGCGGTGAGGCCTGTGATGCTAACCGCGAAGGTGCACTGCGTTATGATAGCGGCGCGAACATATTTGAATTTTGTGCGCTGACGGCAAATGATTGGGAAACTGTTTCATTGGGCGCGGGAACGCTCGCGGCACTTTCGGATACGAACATTGCGGGTCCATCAAACGGACAGATTCTTTACTTTAGTGGTAGTGATTGGATTAACTACACATATGGCATTGATGATTTGAGTGATGGTAAATCAGATGGGACGAGCATTTTCTTAGGTAATAGTTCTGGCTTGGTTGATGATGGAACGACCAATCATAATATCGGTCTAGGTGTGGGTACATTGCAAAATGTTACGGCGTCACCGAATAACATTGCGATCGGTCAAAATGCTTTAAACGCGCTGCAGACAGGTCAAGGAGCTAATGTGGCCATTGGTCTTAATGCGCTTTCAAAAATTCAAACAGACATATATGCAACGGCCGTTGGTTCAAACGCACTTAAAGAATCAACGGTGCCAGGTGATGCCTTCGGGTATAATGCATTGGCGGCAAATACAATAGGTCAGTACAATGCTGCTTTTGGTAATAGTGCGCTGCGTGCAAATACGACAGGATCGGAGAACGCGGCCTTTGGACGTTTGGCAATGGGCGCCAGCAAAACCGGAGGAGCTAATTCGGCTTTTGGTTCGGGTGCGTTACGGTATTTGTCATCAGGTGGAAATAACGTCAGTGTGGGACGCAATAGCTTACTAAATATTGTGTATGGTTCGAACAACGTTGCGATTGGTGCAGGTGCAGGCGAAGGTGCTTATACCTTAAGTGATACTGTTTCTAATAGTGTGTTCTTGGGGCGCAGCGCGGGCGCTTCTGTTCGAGATGGTTCTACAAACAATATATTCTTAGGCTTCTCAACAGGATCTACAGCAACCACAGGAAGTAGTAACTTGCTGTTAGGTTATGATATTGAAACGCCAACGCCAACAACGTCTAACTATATCAATATTGGTGGCATGTTCTATGGCTCTGCGGGTACGGGCGAATTGTATATTGGTGGCGCGGGTGCTGTAAGATTACCAGTCGGTGCAGACGCTACACGCCCTGGTGATTTGGCGGGAACAGCGGCCGTGAACGGTATGATCCGTTACAACACAACGAGCGGAAAATTCGAAGGTTACCAAGCGGGCGCATGGCAGGACATCCTAACAGGCGCGATTGCAGGCGGCGCGGCTGCCCCAGATCGCGGTATCCAGTTTAACAGCGGTAACAGCTTCGCGGCGGATGCTAATTTCATTTATACAAGTGCAGGGCGTTTGGGTCTTGGTACAGCGACGCCGGATAGGCAATTCCATTTAGTTGGTTCAACAGCGAATGGAGATATACTTGCTTCTATTGAGAATACAAATCTGGATGGTGAGTTTCTGAATATGATTAATGGCAACGGCGTGCCTGTTATGCGTTTCTTGCAGTCAGCTACTGGCCAGCCAAGATTGCTTGTAAACGACAATGCCTATGAAAAGTTCATTGATCTGCAATTAACCGCTCAGGATTCTATTTTATACATAGATAATAATAGTACGACAGCAGGTGATAATGATGCCATTTTGTCAATGGATGCGACTTCAACAGGCGAGACTGAAATCAAATTCTTGTTTGACGGTGTAGAACACTGGGAAATCGAGTCCGGTGACAGCACAAGTTATGATTTTGTTATTACAAATGCATCTGATGTGGCCACATTAAGACTTCAGAGCGCTGGTAATATGGGGGTCGGAGTATTGGCTCCCAATACCCGTCTTGATGTTGATGGGACGATCAAGATGGCTTACGGCGGTGAGACATGTAACGTGAATACCGAAGGTGCTATCCATTACGACAGCAGCGATAATAATTTCTACGTTTGCCAAACAGCGGGTTCATGGAGCTTGTTAGCGACAGGTTCACCAAA
>JBBKWU010000022.1:0-172062 GCA_037969035.1 Bdellovibrionales bacterium | reverse complement strand
ATGTTTTTGCCGATTTTACCAAAGTTGTTAGCAAAAGCTACGTCCGATACCAACATTCCTGCCGATAGCGCCGCACCAACTTGCAACGTTTTACGATTTAGTTTCTTGATCATTTTTTTCCTCCTCACGGGTTTAGATGATCTTCTTAATTAGCCGAAGTTTACCCCATACTTGGACAACCCGAGAGTTGCCTGTACGCTATTTAGGAACGGGCCCAAATTCACAGCCAGAGCACCACCAAATAAATGAGTGAGCCCAGACATCAATGAAGCCTGTTGGTTCCCTTCAGCCACATCCCGAATAATAAACCAGCCTCTTATGAAGCTAATCCAACCCAGAATTGCCATAAACGCGATAATCGCGCTAATTACTGCATGCACATGATCTATCTCAGGGCCGCTCAAACCACCCTTATATTGCAAAGCTGCCGCCGTCTTAATGACAGGCGTTGCGAACATAGATGTGCTCCATGATTCCATCATACCGTCAGCCGAGAACAAAGCGCCAGCGGCCAAAAATGTCATGATCGTGCCGAATCCACCCGGCCCCCTAGGCCCCTCTTGCGAGGATTTAACAAGCCTATTGATACCAATGAGCAAAAGAACAATTGCAGCCAAATAACAAAAAGCAGGCAAAGCGTACCGCAAAAACGGCTCCCACACATCGCCCATCATAGCTGTCAACATCGCATCAAGCCCTGCGCCAGTTGTTTTACCCGTAAAGCTGGTCATACCATGACCACTCGTAGCGTTCGTATACATCGTATTACGAACAACTTCCATAATCATCGGTAAAGCGAAAAAGCAGCCGCCAGCCAAAAAGCGCTTCAGCGAGTCCCAAATCGGTGTTTGCTGCGGATTTTGGACGTGCTCATAAAGTTTTGAAATACCCCATACACCCAT
Organism: Bdellovibrionales bacterium; assembly: GCA_037969035.1. GTDB lineage: Bacteria > Pseudomonadota > Alphaproteobacteria > Micavibrionales > Micavibrionaceae > JBBKWU01. Next base: position 171,160 of record JBBKWU010000022.1, on the reverse strand, counting down.
AACAAGGCCAAAGAGATAGGCAATCCCAGATAAAAGTGCCGGCGTCGTCGCAACTGATTTTGTTGTATTACAGAAAATATCACCGATACCACCAGAACCGCAACCAGTTGCCGTCGTCAACACAACAACCTTTGGCCCCGCTAAAGCATCAGCAATACCCAAAAAGTAAGCGCCTAAAAAGGCTGCCAGAAACAGGGAAAACGTATAAAATATCTTTATTTTTTTCATATATTTAATACCACACTATCGCAACTATCACGCATAGCTCACATAATCCTCCGAACCATTAGAACACATTTCGGTTAAATCACGCAAACAATATTCATGCCCTAGAATACACGAAATATATTAATATTATCTTTACCAAGAACGGTAAACTATTGAACGATCTTGCCGTTGGTGGCATTCACCACCCATTTTCCAGCATCCATTTTGATTGAGGTAATTTCCCCTAAACCCGCGACATTATCACCAACAGCAATAGAAATCACATCACCCTGCCCCGTTTTTTTAATTGTTGCCTTACCGGGCTGTGCAGACGTGAGAATCCAAGTGCTTGCCTTTGAGCTAGGCGCATCATTTCGAGCGGAGGCCGTAGAGGAAGGGGCCGAATAAGTTGGTCTATCTACGGCTGCATTTGACACAGTTCCTGAACTCAACTTATCAGATAATAAGCTTACTTTTTTCTCAAGTTTCGCCAAACTACTTTTAAGAGCAGAGTCATCGTAAGATGCTGCTTCACCGCCCTTTACACTCCCCATTTTGCTTTCAATTTCATCAAGACGGTTAAATAAAAGGTCTAGCTTTGATTCCAACGTCGTAACATCAGAGGGGGAGCTCGCCGCATCCGAAGTTGATACACTCACATCAAAGCTATTAACATTCGTTGACACATCTGCTTGCATTGATATCGCGTCATCCATCGGCAATGGGGTCAATGGCTCCGCCTCAACACTCACATCATCCAACGAGTCAGATAACGCAGGCGCAAAACCGCTCACATCTTCGGGAGCTTCATTTGAGAATGGCATCGGCATATCAAAATCAAGTTCCGGATCTGATGGTGGCGGCGCAAAACTAGGGGCTTCGCTTGCGACATCAGCCGTAGGCTCACTGACGGGCGGAGCTGAATAATCTATCTCCGCTGTCTGCATAGGGACCTCTAACTCATTCGACGCAGGAGTTTGCGCGACATCTACAGATGGCTGCTGAACTGAATTAGCACCACCCATGAATTTCATGCCAACATACCCAACGCCACCAAGGACAACCAGACCAATTATAAGATTAAAAACCAAAGATGATTTTTTAGCACCGCCAGCAACAGCAGATTGCTCATCGCCATCATGGTCGTACGAATCCCACTCTTCTTCTACAAATTCTTCACTCTCAGCAAAGTCTTCTTCACCGGCATCTTCGAATTCATCACCATCAAAATCGGCAAAATCTTCTTCAAGATTCTCTAAATCATCTTTATTGTCAGTCATTTTTTCCTCTTAAAACTATAGCTTTATTTCTCAATAACAGGCTCGGTAAACAAGATACCGATCGGCGTGCCCGCCGCGACCCTAATCAATGGTTTTGTAGAACTACCCTCTTCTTCCATAAACTCTGACACCTTATCCGCAGCCTTTTCAAGGCCCGCATAAAGTTCCTCTTCAGTATTAAGGTCTTGCGAATCTTGAACTGCGGCACCCTCTACAACAACGGTTGTCGTGCTGGTCTGTGAAACAGCTTCAGCAAATCCAGTAATAAACTCTGCTGCTGCCGGTAGAAAAACGCGCTTAAAGTAACGGCCATTATACTCCGTAACCAAACCGGGCGTCGATTTTGCAGGATCAAGAGCAACCGCCGTGACAGGTTGACCAACGCCATCGACAACAATACTGGTAAAATTCAAAACCAAGAAATCGTCTTCAGTACTAAATGTCCCTAGCATGCGGCTACCTGACAAAGGGCCACTAACAATTTGAGCCAAAACAGGACCCGGTGTATCCGAGTTTGCTTCAATCAATAATTGCGCATATTCGATTGTGCCCGCTGGCACAAGAATATTAACAGGCACCTCTTCCTCGAGCGCCACAGAATTATCATCTTGGCTATCTTCTTCGATAAACTTCTCAAAATACTCATCAGCCGTAACCCCGACATAAGTCATCGTCGCCGGCTTCATATCTGATATTATGTTCTGCATCTGCGCAATCATAGCCTGCGCCAGAGCATCAATTGTTTCAGCATTCGGATCAACTTCCGGTAGATCGGGAACTTGCTGCGCTTCTCTTTTTTGACGCTCTTCTTGAATTTTTCTCCAGCGCTGCAAAGGATCATCAGCAATTGCGCTATCCTCACCGACCAACACACCACCGCGTGGCGGCGTAATAGGCACCGGCAGGGCACTACCACCAGATTCAATGGCTGTTTCAATCTCGTTAATATTATATTCCTCAATTTCCCTTTGCATTTCAGGAGAAACTTGCTCTTTACCAACATCACCACGCAGCTCCGAACCACCACCCGCCATCGAAACATCAATTTTTTCTGCGCCGCCGCCAAACAGTATCAAACCACCTAGAATAATCACAAAGCCAGCTAAAACGACACCAATCTTAACGGCAGGGCTATGCTTCCATAAATCACCGAGAGATCCACCCTCACCAGACTCAAATTCTTCACCAAAATGGTCTGTGTTGTCATCTTCTATGTCTTGAAACTCATCGTTACTCATCAGAAACCTCTTTCACGGAAAGCTGGGCACGCACAACACTCCCCCCATCAGAGAGCAACACAACTGGCGCGCTAGAAAGCGCATAAACATTCATACCATCAGATGAGGACACCGAACTCGTCCACCCTGGAGACAAAAGCGTAAGCGGTGTTCTGACATATGTCACATCACCAAAATTATAAGCGGTTGTACGCCCATCAACACCAGTAACATCAAGAGATTCAGCACCCTGCGGCGGTATCCCATCAAGAATACTACCGATGGTGGCATTTCCCGCCACCAATGTAAGACCACCCTCCATCAAAGGCGCTTGAGCAAACGGGCCATATTCAGCGATACGCGCATCAAAACGATAATGAATTTTACCGCGCGCCGCCTTTAACGTAAACAAAACAGGTGTGTTCAAACCACTGAGGCGCACAGAAAGGTTACCATACGCAAATTCAGTCGACGGCATAATGCGAAGCATTGGCGATCCCTCACCACCCTCTATAATTTCAAAATTACCCGCCCATGTCATATCTTTGATCGGCCACGGCTGTCCCGTTACATCCAAGAACATAAGCGTTGTCACATGCCCCATACCAACATTTACAACAGGCGGTATCGTACCAGGGTCAAGAGAAACCGTTTGCACTACAATCTCAGGCTCAGGATAAGGGTAAACAGGAACTTCTGTCGCCTGACGACTATTATCAAACACTCCTAAAGTTTTACGAATCTCCTCTGGCTTCATAGGCAAAAGACCAGTTAAAGCTGCATTAAATGCTTGTGATCTAATTTCACTCTCAATGTCCTCAACGCTACGCCTCGCCACAGGCGCCATCGGCGAAGACGGCACCGCCTGACCATCAAAAGCACCCTGAGCAGACAAAGACATACCATCAGGAACATCTGCGGATGCTTCATCAGACTCTGGCAAAGCCGATTCGTCTTCAAATCCAGAAGGCGGGGCAAAAGGCGAGTCAACAGGCTGTGCCACAGAGTACCCTGCGCTCGAAACCAAGAGAGAGAGAGCCAGAGCGGCAATCATTACATTATTTAAACCTAGTCTAATCATACATCTTTCCCAAAATTAAAGCGGCCTCCAAGCAACACCCAACCAAGACTACCTCGCTCCGAATCGTCTGTCACTACGTTTATCCATAAAAAACACAGAAAATTATGCTTATCTGGACACAGTAATCCACTGTTCTATCCCCACGCCGTTCGGACTCTCAAGGCGCGAAACGCGAACAACAACAACCGTTACCAAATAGTAATCTGAACGTTTTTGTGCGCCAGATTGATATGTCACAGCGATTGGAACCTGCACAACCCACTGGTAGCGCCCCTGCACAACGCCCTCTTCCTGAAGAATAGGTGCTCCTTGCGGTGCTGCCGTCACAACCTGCTGGTTTTCCTCAACCATCTCAAGAATACGAGAACGCTGCAATGCTGTTGTAAAGCTCTCCCAGCCTGTTTTAGTGAAATTGCGTGATGCTTCCTGAAGACGACGCTTAAAATCGTTAAAGCCGAACGTCATAACTTCTGTTGTGGATTGCGCCACCCACGACATCAGCGCAGGTGTACTCAAATTTGGCTCACTCAACGGCACCATAGGAATAAGACGCCCGTCCTCTGTCGTTGCAAAATAACGGTTTTCCGGCTGGTGAATATGGATGACAAAAAACATTGCGCCAATTAAACTCAAGATAATCAAGCTTTGAAATACAGCCAGTTTCAAAATTGAGCGATAACCATCTTTATAGAATTCATTACGGATCACGACCGCGCCTAGCTTACCGATATCCTCTTGCTTGCTTCCCTTAACGACCTTTCGTTGCGAAGCATGCGGCGATGGTGCCGCCGCAACGGCTGCAGGAGCCGTAGTTTGCGAGCGGAATTTACGAGGGTTTGCTTTACTGCCACCCGTCGGTTTGACTGGAGTATTTGGTTTTGTTTCTTCTGCCATAGCTTAAAATACTTACTTGTTAATCAAATATAGTTAATGTTGTAAATTCTATATAACATATAAATCGACACTCGAATCCTTATAAAATCCAAGCTGTTAGATTCTAACCACAAAAACCAATATAGAAAAGAAGATTAATTTTAATTTTAAATTTTTTAAATTTTTTCAAAATTATCTCCGCTTTCTTGTACTTTACTCGGGCGAATATGATAGAATAATTAAAAGTAATACAATTAATACGTAGTGTGAGGCTGACTAAATGCCCTTATTGGCAAACCTGAAAAGGCTTTTTATAAATAAACCGATAAAAAGAGCGGTTCTGGTCGCTTTTTTCGGCGCCGTGCTTTTGATGGTCTATCTTTCAAAGCCTGATGTTGCGCGCGCGAGTCACTGTAACGTAAGTTGTAGTTGCATAACAAACCAACACACAGCCACCAGAAACTGGATCACAGTACGGCACGCATCCACGCAGCTTTGGATTGGGTCTGAATTCATTAGTCATAGACAAGCCTTCCTCATGAATTATTTTTTCAACGAGCACGTCTTGGCCGCCATGATGATGATGACCGAGCAACTCGTCAGCGTCGCTATGCAGCAAACATTGGCAATTGGTGCCTTTCTAGATGCCAAGCATCAAATGGAGACACAGCGCCTGTTCCAAACGATGATGGCGCGCGCTCACAAAGATTATCACCCTGATTTAGAAATGTGCGTCATAGGTACGAACGCGAAAAGCCTCGCAAGCGCACAGCGTCACGGCGAAGCTAACGCATATGTCCTATCCCAACTTGGCATAGAGCGCAGCTTAAATAATGAAAACACAAATGCTGGCCCAGGTGTAAAAGTAGATAAAGAGGGGCGTCTTGACCTCTTTAAAACCACATTTTGTGATGAACATGATAAAAACAATGACTTATCGGCATTATGTGATGGATCCGGTCCACCACAGATGCAAAATATAGATGTCGATTACGCCAGCCTTGTTGATCGCCCATGGACAATTAATACAGACTTTACAACAACACCCGCCAACCTTCAGGATAGCGCTGTGACTGCAATGTTTGAGTATCTCTATGGACACGAAGTCTTTAGCCCTATTAGCGCTGCGTTTTTGACTAACATTGCAAACCACGATGCTTTACTTGATGTCCGCGCGCTCGCCGCAAAAAGAGCGGTTGCTCAGAATTCTTTTGCTTCGCTCATTGGCCAAAAATCCAGAGGATCCGCAGATTCAGCGCAAACCCAACAATACATGACCGTTCTTATGCAAGAATTCGGTATCGCAAACACAGCAGAAATTGATGAAATCCTTGGCGAACGCCCAAGCTATTACGCACAAATGGAAATTTTAACCAAACAAATTTTTATGCGAGATCAGTTTTACACTAACCTTTATGATAAACCAGTAAACATAGACCGTAAGGGCGCTGCCATTCAGGCTTTGAGCCTGACGCAGAACATGGATCTTTTCGAAAGTAAATTACGAAATGAGGCTATGCTCGCCGTTCTTATGGAGCTAGAGCTTGAAAAAGTACAATTTAGCGTAGAAAACAAATTAAACACACTTGATGCTGAAGCAAAAATAAAAATTACACCCTAGGGGCAAAAACATAACAGTAATAATTTAAAAAAAAGACGAAATGAGAACAAACGTAAAAACATATAACACAGTCATAGCCATCGCTCTCGTAGCGATCATAATGGTCTGTGGCCTGGGTGGTTTTCCACAAAAGGCGCAAGCTCAATTTTGCGGCACAACGGGCTGCACATCTTGTAATTCTCTACCTGGGAACGACCCCGCAACACGCGCTCTGATTGCCGCCGAACATTTGGAGACCGTATTACATTTCAACGAAGAGTTTAATGACTGGGAAGCTTGGCTTATTACTGTATTTTTTAGGCAGCATTTATTACCGGCTCTTATGTATATGTCCACACAAATGGTAACAGTCTCCATGCACCAAATGCTGGCGATTGGTATGTTTTTTGATGCCCAACATCAATTGGAAGCGCAAGATTTATTCCGCAAAAAACTAATCGAAGCGCACCAAGACTATCAACCAAGCCACGGCATGTGTGTATTTGGAACCAATATTCGAAGTCTTGCTGATGCCAGCCGCCGCACAGATGTCACGGCTCATGTTCTAGGTCAAAGAGCACTGGAGAGACAAATGGGCGCTCGTGATGTTGCTTCTGCCGAAGGGGCGCATACGGATAAAGAATCGCGCCTCACACAGTTCCGCGCCCGCTACTGTGATATAAATGACGGTAATGGAGAAGTTAACGTTTTATGTCCTGCGGGATCTGCGCCCTCACAAACAAGAAATAAAGACATAAACTTTATGCGGACAATTGATCGCGCCCTAACGCTTCAGCTCGATTTCACAGACACCGTCACATCAGATGATGAACAAGATGTTATTGCGCTGGCAAACAATCTTTATGATCATGATGTTTTCATGCGCATACCAGAAAGTGCCTTTATCTTTGGTTCGCGCCAAACATCACCATATCGCGATGAATTGCTAGATATACGCTCAATCGTTGCCAAAAGAAGTGTTGCGGAAAACTCTTACAACCGTATCGCTGCGCTGCGCTCACAAGGATCGCCCGATCCAACCACAGGCCCCCTAAACTCAGAAAACACTGCCGCATATATGACGCTCATTTTTCAAGAGCTTGGTATTCCACCAGCCGAAATTCCCGAATTATTGGGTGGCGTTGCAACGGGTGAGCCTGTAAGGCCTAGCTACTATGCGCAAATGGACGTATTGACGAAGAAAATTTTGCAAAATCCTTCTTTCTTTGTTGATTTGTACGATAAGCCTGCCAACGTTGAACGTAAGAGCACCACCTTACAGGCCATCAAAAACATGCAAGATTTCGACACGTTGGAAAGCGCCCTTAGAACAGAGGCTATGCTGTCTGTTCTATTAGAAACAAAGCTTATGGATGAACAAGAGGCCGTTCAAAATAAACTTAACCTAATAACAACAGATGGGTTGGAAAATTAATGGGTAAGTTATTTCATTCATACCGTCATTTGTTGTCAGTTCTCGTTCTGACGGCCACACTTGTGATTTCTTTCGGAAAACCTGCATCTTCATCACATTTTTTACAAAGTATACTCTGCCGAGGCTGTAACTGCTTTTCAACAGAGCACGCAAGCACGCAGGCCCACATCAGAGCACAACATATTATAACAAGGCAGTTCATTACTGACCAATTCACATTTCATGAAACATGGGTCATGAATGAATATTTCCTTCTGACCATATTGCCCGCCATGATGATGATGACCGAACAACTCACCACCGTTGGGATGCAGCAAACTCTGATTATAGGGGCGTTTTTTGATGCCAAGCACCAGCTTGAAACACAGCGAATTTTCCAAAGAAAAATGGCTGAAGCACACAAAAAATATCAACCTACGCTTGAAATGTGCACAATCGGAACAACAGCGGACAGCCTTGCCCCCGCAGAACAAAATGGCCGCACAACGGCACATGTTTTGGCACAAAAATCTTTAAGCCGCCAACTGTTAAGTGAAAACAACAACTCATCCGACGGTCCCAAAGAAGATAGAGACGGACGACTTGCTCTTTTCGTCTCAAGATATTGCGATATTCATGACAACAATGCCGAGTTAGCTCCTGTTTGTGCAGCAAGCGCGCCAGCCAACACCCAAAACAAAGATGTCGACTACACAGGATTAATTGCCACACCACTTACAATTAACGCGGATTTCACCGACGGGCCGACAAATCCCGCCACAAACGAAATTGATATTTTATCGCTCACATCAAATTTATTTTCACATAATACCGTTAAACACATACCATCAGCGTTAACAATGACGGAAGAAGCACAAATGGCCTATATGGATTTAAGATCTGTGGTTGCCAAGCGAAGTGTTGCTGAGAATTCATTTTATTCAATCATCGGTATGAAATCATCAGGTACAATTGAATCGGGCAATGCGCTTCAAACAAAACAGTACGGACAAATTATACTTGAGCAGCTTGGCATTCCCGCTGCAGAGGCTGATGTTATGTTAGGGGAGCGTCCTAGCTATTATGCGTTGATGCAGCTCATAGGTAAAAAAATCTACCAACAGCCTGAATTTTTCACTAATTTATACGATAAACCAGCCAACGTTCTCCGTAAGGATGCGGCAATGCGCGCCATTGATCTAATGGTAGACCGAGATATTTACAAAAGCGACCTGAGGCAGGAAGCTGTTTTGGCTGTATTGTTGGAGTTAGAGTTGATGAAATATCAAGAAGATGTACAAAACCGCATAAACGGCCTGCCCGATATTAGCGGACAAGACAATTAAAGGAACATGAAGATAAAAATGACAGTGACACGCACATATAAAATAAAAAAAGCCAGTCGGGTTTTCCTGACCGTTGGTATATTTTTATGTGCCATGGGTATTGCATATTTTACCCTAATGCCTGTTCAAACAGCTCGCGCTTCGCACTGTGATGAATGCACCTGTGAAGAAACTTATCATGGAGACCCTAACCCTTTTGCGCCAGGAAGTTTGCGTCTTTACATTTTTGAACAACACGAACTCACACAACTTTTATTTGGGACGGCAGAGCCAATTATTCCGAACACACCGTGGACATGCTCGAGCGTGGGCATGGTCGGGACAGGTCGCATGGAAATTCACCAAATCTTTTTACTTGAAGAGTTGTTTTTAGGATGTAGTGGTCAAGGCGGCATTTTACCTGCCCTTATGATGATGACCGAACAATTTGTTTCCGTCATGATGGAGCAAGCATTTATAATCGGCGCATTCTTCGATGCCAAAAACCAACTTGAGACACAGCTTCTGTTCCAAGATCTTATGGCGCAAGCTCACAAAGACTATCACCCGAGCGTTGGTATGTGCGTCATCGGCACCAACATTCGCAGTATGGGTGCTGCAAGTTTTAACGCGACCCAAGCAACTTTTACAATGGCGCAGCGTTCATTGGAAAGGCAACTCGGTAGCGAACATGTAAATGCCACAGAGGGGCCAAAATCAGACAGAGACGGTCGCCTGAACCAAGTTGAAACAAGGTTTTGTGATCGTTATGATAATAATGCTACAACACGATTCTCAAGCGGGTTAACACTTATTTGTAATGCCTCAATGCCACCAACGGCATTTGTGAATAGCGACATTGATTACTCGCGTACCATTGATTTACCAAGCACATTGGAAATGGACTTCGCGGATGGTAACCTAACAGGAGACCGTGATGAAAATGATGTTCTAGCTCTCGCTAGCAACTTATTTGCTCATGATGTGTTCGAACAACCTGATGGCTCTCCACTTGGTCACGTTGAAAACGAGACTCTTTACCTGGATATGCGTTCTATTTTCGCCAAACGTAGTGTTGCCGAAAATTCTTTTAACCATATTGTTGGTATGAAGACGCAAGGCTCCGAAACGAATTCAAATAACACTGCACAATATATGCAAATCATATTACAAGAACTCGGGATTCCCGATAACGAAATTCCCATGTATATCGGTGATTTGGATGATATTGGAGATGTGCGGCCCAGCTATTTGTCACAGCTGGAAATTTTGGGGAAGCTAATATACCAAAATCCTTCATTTTATACCGACCTTTACGATAAGCCAAAAAATGTAACGCGCAAGAAAACAGCAATGCGGGCGATAAACAGCATTATTCAAAGAGAAATATATAATAGTCAGCTGCGAAGCGAAGCAACAATGTCATTATTATTAGAACATTCGGTCGCCGAAGCGCAAATAGGCGTTCAAAATATACTAAACAACCTAAAAGATGCTAAAAGATAGATAAAGATGGAAAGCACAACACAAAATATAAAACACAGCCTGAAAAGAACCTTATTGCTTTTCAGCATTATCTTGTGTTTCTCAGGCGGAATACAGCTCTCTTATGCCGCGCATAAGGGAAAAGGTGCAATGGACAACCCAGCTCACGTTATCTTTTTGCAAGACTCTCTAAGGAACAACTACATTGCCGCCCTTATGATGATGGCCGAGCAACTTACGACCGTCATGATGCATCAAGTATTCGTGATTGGCTCTTTCTTCGATGCGAAGCACCAATTAGAGCTTCATCGTTATTTCCAAGAAAAAACCGCAGATGCGCACACGCAATACCACCCAAGCCACCAACTATGTTCTTTCGGCACAAATATTCGCAGCCTAGCCGCCTCAGAACGGCAATCTTATGCCAACGCCAGAATATTTAACGAGGCCATGTCTAACCGCAATGTTCTCAGTATTGATATTTTATCTACGAGCGGCCCTGTATCAGACAAAGAATCTCGTATAAAAAAATACAAAGAAACATTCTGCAACATGAACGCCAATCGCGGTGACATGGAATTTATATGCGGCCTAGACAATAATGGTGATGGCGCCATAGACATCACTGGCGGTGGCGCGCCAGATCGCGTCGACAAAGACATTGATTATATGCGCACATTGGGAGGACAGTACACCATCGACGTCGATTTAACCGATGGCACCATTAGCCCCGACGAAGAAGATGTCATCGCTTTAACTCAAAACCTTTTCTCACATGAAGTATTCACGCCCATTCCCGGGAATAAGCTTCATAAGGAGCAAGGTAAAGCCACATACCAAGATGTGAGATCCGTTCATGCGATGCGAAGTGTTGTGCAAAATAGTTTTGCCAATCTTATTGCCATGAAAGCGCATGGCTCTGCAGGATCCACAACCCTTGTATCAGACTACATGTCAAACATTATGCTTGATCTGGGTATTCCAACGGCAGAACTTGATGAATTTCTCGGTAACAATCCAAGCTACTTCGCGCAAATGGAAGTTTTGACCAATAAGATGTTTCAACACCCAACGTTTTTTGTGAATCTCTATCAAACGCCAGAAAACGTTAAGCGTACGACTGTTGCACTACAGGCGTTAGAGCTTATGAATGACCGCGACCGCTTTGAAGCCTCCTTACGCCGCGAAATGTTAATTTCCATGCTATTGGAAACACAATTACGACGCGCCCAAGAAGACACAAACAACAGATTAACGAGAACATTTGGTGCTTTCGTTCAATAACGGCGTCCTTCATTAATTCACTCACAAAAAAACCTCCGATTCAGAATCAGAGGTTTTTTACAATTTTCTACAGAGAGCCTAGAATAGCGCGATTATTTCATCACACCATAATTTTCAATAATCAAGATAGACTGGCCATTCGGCAAGTTAGGGTGCAGGCGTCCCAATGGGCGCGGCTCCATATCTTCGTAGGCCGTTAAAATTTGTGTCACAGCATCAGAAAACGTTGCGTGCGTTTGCAATGAAACAGGAAGCCTATAATCATAAGTTGAGTTCCAATAAATCTGTGTTCCTGACAAAGTGCCCCACTGCGTAAGCACCGAACGCAAACTCGCATTTTTTTCCGCTTGCCAGAAACGAATTTCAAATGGGTTTAACTTTGCACTGGCTTGATTGCCATAGGACACAGGAACAAGATCCTGCGGTGCGGCCATATGCGGTGAAGACATCATGCCAGATGGCATATTTTCCATCATCGGTGGGGGGGTATTCATCATTAATGGTGGAGCCATAGGCGCAGCCATTGTTGGAGCCTGATTTACCGATGGAGCCACACTCAAAACTTCTGGCGCATGAACAGCCTGAACCGTTTCATCTGCTTTCATCATCATCGATATTGGGTTTCTACGCGTATAAGCGTCATAGGCAGGGCTTGGTTCATTATCCGAAACCATAGGAATATCATTTTTCATGGCCGGTGCCGACAAAGGAACCACATCCGAAGCCGCAGGCATAACCATCATTGGCTCCACAAAAGAATTCGCCACAGCTTGTGGCTCTGGCTGTGATAAAGACTCTTTATTACGAAGCCATACAGTATTATCAGTAACAATCACAATCAAACCCAAAGGATCAACCGCGCTTTGCAAGGCATCGTTCCACGGTTTGCCACCAGACCACGAAACAGGCGCGCCTAGCTTTGATTTATTATCCAGTGAATAAGCATAACCAGCAGGCACAATTTGACTCATCGCCGTAACAAGTGGGATATCGTTACCAAATCCCTGTATATCAGCATAGGTTTTCACCTGCGCAGGCGGTATCTCAACACCCATGACAGGAGAAACGGTGGCAACAGGTGCCAAAGGAGATAATAGAGGAGCAACAGGTTCCTGCATAGCAGGTGCCGCAGGTGTCATGGCATTCATTACGACAGGTATAGCTTGATAAGCGGGCATTTCATTCACAGGTGCCGTAGGAATAACTCTGGGGGCACTCATTACCTTTTCAGGTGCCGGTGCCGGCGCCCATTCAAATCCCGCCATGGCTGGTGTAACGGATAAAAATAAAGCCGTTCCGAGAAGGGCCGTCATGTGTCTTAATTTTCTTTTTGTATTAATCATCTTGTTAACTTTCATATGTCGTAACAATTTTCCAGTCAGCAATAAAGTCCGCCAACAAATATAACTATCATGAAAATAAAATGCCTGTCCGCAAAAGACAAGCATATAGAGTAGAAAAACCTAATTTAATTGAAAATAATTGTTTAATTTACCCGTGATCAATCATTCGGCGGTATCTATAAGAAAGCCAACCATTGCGGTTATATCCTATAATCCATGATCTAAAGGCTCTTATAGATGCAGGAAAAGTAAGGCCGCGCCTTTCTAGGAACCAAAAAATCAGTGTGATAAAAAAGGTAATAAAAAGAGATATCGGGCGGAAATACACAAGCAAGAAACAAAATGGGAGCGCAGCCCGCGCATCGAGATTAAAAAATCGTACTGGACGCATTGTATTCCGCCAGTGCCAATTAACTTTTTCTGCTTCGGTATCGTCGATTGCGGCCATTTATTATTCCTACAAAGCTAACTTAATTAAATATCGATTATAAAGGATAACACAAAATTGTAATAAATTCATTAACCGCCGCTTGATGTACTGGAAGCGAGCATTAAATACCAACGGCGTTCTATTTTACCAGCCTCAAATGCTCTTTTAGCGGACTCGGCCATCGTTTGACCATATGCAGGGATAGAGCGCTGAATAACTGCTCCCCACTCTTTATAATCCATATCGAGAAATTTTTCGCGTAAATCATCAGGGAAGCGCATCCATTCACGCATACCCATACGACCGCCACCAATTTTAGGAACAAGCGCTTGCGTCACAATCATACGCACAGTCTCCATAAGAGCGTAAGCGCGCTCAGACCGTTCACCCGAATCAAAACTGGACACCATTCTTTGAATCGTGGCAGCAACGCCTGTTGTGTGGGTTGTCGTATAGACGGCATGGCCCGTTTGCGCCGCTTCAATAGCAGCAGAAATGGTTTCCCTATCACGCGCCTCTCCAACCAAAATAATTTCTGGCTTACGGCGCAGCGCATTACGAACGCCACGAGCAAAATCAGGCAAGTGACGTGGAATTTCTGTTTGTGAGACAAGTGAGCGCGGGCTTTTAATCGCATCATACACATATTCAATCGGTGACTCATAAGTCAACATTTTGCCGCAACCATGATCGCGCTCCAAAAGATAGCGACATCCCGCCGCAAGTAACGTTGTTTTACCAGAACCCGTTGGTCCCGTAACAATAATCATACCCTGACGCGGTGCCCAATGGTGAATGACCTCATCTTCAATATTCAAGTCTTTGAGTGTCGGTGGTTCATTCGGAAGGACACGCATGGTTATCTGCGAAGCATCGCGTCCTTTTGAGAGAATAGCGGTGATATTCACACGGAAACGAATCCGCGTATAACGATCCGGTCTCACCTCATAAGAAAGGTCAAGATCTGTACCTGACGCCAAACGCGCTAACGCTTCTGGACCATAAATTTTACGCAAAGCAATCGCCATATCCGCCGCATCTAATGGGCGATAGGTCGCGGGGTAAAGTGTACCGTCAATTTCTTGATAAATGGGGCGATCTGATTGGAATGTGATATCAGAAGCATTACGCTTAACAGACCATAGCAAAAACGGGTCAATATCCCTCTCGGTAAACCGCACAGGCTCATCCGGCCATGTGACCGCAATATTGTCTTCACCTTTAAGTAAACTTACCGGCTTGCGGGCTGCCATTTTTCTGCACTCGGAACAAGTTCTGGCATGCCGGTAATTTCCACGGCGCGATCGCCGACACGCATTTCATTTCCACCGCCCGTTACGCCGCGGTATACTTGCAACGCATAGGGCGGAGAAATCATGCCCTGCGTTAAAAGCATGCGATAACGAACCATACCACGATAATCAGCGAGCAACTGGTTCAAATCCAACTGAAAAATATCATCAGCTTGATCGACACCTTGTTTCCAACCAATTTTAACCCATTTTTCCCATTTTTCGCGCTCTTCCGCGTTTTCAGGGCGGAGAATGTCAGGCGGAGGTGTTACCTCACCCCATTCGCGCTCCAGATAATTGCGCCATGATTTACCGATGCTCACGATACGGGCATTTTTTGTAATATTGATCACTCTATCTGCGAGAGCCGCCTCGCGACCGCCGCCATTGATAAGCATGGCGTTCTCTGCCTCAGAAACGACAGGCGGCTCAATCAAAAGGCCTGACGGCGCAGGAATCAAAAGACTATTAAAATCGAACACCTTGTCCATTGATGAAGCACGATGATCGAGCTCCTGACGGATATGGTAGGTGCGCCAAGCAAGACCGCCGCGCGCGCCATAAGAAATTGCCGCCTCTTTAACCGCCTCCTTACGAATATCAAACGGCAAAGCACTTGTCTCACCATCTACAAATTTATTTTCTTTTTCAATCGTCTGTAAGCTACGCAAAGAAGGCGGCTCATCTGATTCGCCCGATGACGTAGACGCCATAGAAAAACCAGCTTGCGCCAAAACAAAGAAAACGGTCAGGAAAGATAAGAAACGATACTTCATATTCTGTAGCTTTTAGCCCCCTATACCAGAGACAGGGGCATAATGAACTTCAATCACACGACCAGCAGAATCAACACGCACATCTGCTCGCGCACCAAGCTGCAAACCGAGACTTCTTAGAATTTCAATAACAGCCGTATTTTCAACATCCAGTGTAACAACCAGAGGAACAGGTGGTGGGTTACCAATAGCGTGGAACACATATCCAGCACGATCAGCGAGCATCTTTGTAATTGGCTCTACAGGACCAACCCAACTCACTGTAACAGCGCGGCGCAATTCCGGCGGAGCATTATTAATTGGCGCGACAGAAACAGTCGGGGCTCG
Source organism: Bdellovibrionales bacterium (assembly GCA_037969035.1). Classification (GTDB taxonomy): domain Bacteria; phylum Pseudomonadota; class Alphaproteobacteria; order Micavibrionales; family Micavibrionaceae; genus JBBKWU01. The sequence goes on along the minus strand of JBBKWU010000022.1, from coordinate 155,226 downwards.
CGCCTGCTCAACAGCAGCTAAAGTCTCAAGAGAATCAGCAGCTCGATCAGCGGCCTCAGCCAACATCAAAGATACCTTATCTGGTGACGCGACAAGTTGCGGGCGATCCGTATTCAAAACACCACTACTACAAGCAGTGACGAAAATCAAACTAGACAAGAAAAAAATATGCGGTAATATCCGGGACATATCCGAGAAACCCCTAGGTAAAAAACTTAAAACAAAACAACGTTCGGAAACCAAACCAACTTAAAACTATCCTGTCCAAACCAATAGGACAAGACAGCTTATCAAAAAAAAACGATATTGTAATTTTTTATCCACATTATTGCCATCTGAACCCCCTAATCGTTGCCTATAAGACCGTGCTTGCGCATCGATGAGACAACTCTGCCGCGATAAGCAGTCCCATAATAAGGTGTTCGGGAGTGGTAATGAGCAATTGCCTGCGAGAGATTATTAGTTTCATTCAAATGACCTTTTAAAATCCAAGCCGCGACACCAACATTCGTACAAGGATCGTCCCGCACCCATTTATGGGCGGTAGCCTGACTAACCCCCCATTCCCCAGCGAGCTGCGGCAACCATATGGTGTTAATTTGCATTGGGCCAAGATCGTAAGAGCCATTTTTGTTAGGGCCCACAGATTGACCAACCTTGCCGCCCTCAACCTGATAGATTCCCAATAGCACAGCAGGCGGTACAGAATATGTCTGCGCCGCAAGAAATATACATGCTGCTAAAATTTTACCCATAATCTACCGCTTTATTATTTTTTCGTTATACCATAGTTCCGTCGGCATTTTCACCATCCGTGCTACTCGACACACGCTTTTTTGCAAAAAATGACATCGGGCTGCCGCTATCATCATCGTCCGCATCATCTTGAGACGCGGCCTGAGGTTGAGGTTCTTCCGCCGGCAAAACCTCAACGTGCGCAGGTTGCTGCGCTTCAATTTGCGGCGCAGGAACTTCTTCTACTTCTACCTTATGAACAGTTGTGGGCGCGGCACTCGCAGGTGATTTTCCCTCAGGCATACCTGCCAAGATACCAAGCGCGGCAAAACGATTTGAGAAATTAGCCCATAAATGGTCCATCGAAAGAACGCTGCCGCTTTGTTCGCTTAATTGCGCGCGCGCATCGTCACTCATACCCATAATCCGCGCCGTTTCTTCACGGTGACAATTCGTGTAAAGCGCAGCAGCGGCTTTAAAAATTTGAAGTTCACGTCGCTTAACAGCCAATGCATCATCATTCGCACCAGAAAGAGACCGAGACGTTTTTTCCGCCGCTTGTGATAGTTTGCCCGCAATTTCGAGGATTAATTTTTTTTCATCGCGCCCAAATGTATAATCCGCCACGACCGAAACAACAGGCACCATAATATTCATATATTGAATATTAATTTGTGCCTCATCCATTACAAACTCTTCATCGGGCTCAATACTGCTCAAACGCGCGACATGATTCGCGTCAGGCGTGAAATGATCCGCAAACATTAATGATGTTTCCATGGCAGACAACAATCGCTTGAACGTCGTAGTATCGGGAATTTTTCCAGAAACACTCTGATAATCTGCCATAAGATTTGCAGCGACCGCGGCCAACGCAACTCTGATTGATTCGACGTTATCGCCCGTGTTTTTAAGATCCAAAAGATCAGAAAGCTGCGCACTGAATTCAATAGATGTCCCCAAAAGCGCGGCCATGTTCTGCGCTTCTGATTTAGGCTTATTGTCTGCAGCATCTTCTTCGGATGCGCCGCTTTTGCTCATCATTATAGATGACAATAGCGGCACAGCTATTTTCTCTAAAAATGCGACTTTGAAATCCAAGGGTTGTGTCATAATACCTATACCCTTACACAAACGGGCAATGAAATGCCATCTATTCGTTATTCGTTTTTATATCTGCCAAAAGTGCTGGTAAATCCTTAGGGCGACCTTGCACGATTTTAACTTCGCCATTTTTTGCACGGTAAACCAATAAAGGTGTCACATTTAATTTCCATGACTGCATAACCGCCAAGTTTTTTTGCACACCTTGTTGATTAATATCCTGTGATACGGGCAAAGCTTCTTTATCACCGTCCAAATGGCGGAAATAACGATCTTGCGCACTTGGCACGGAAAGAAGGAACGCGGCTTGCGCCCGTGTCTCGTCACGGAAACCAACAGGGATCATACGCAGCTGAACCAAACCGTTGTTAAAATAATCGCCGCGCAAATCTTCCATCAACTTATGGCAGTACGGACATTGAGGATCCATAAAGCTATAAACAACGGGTGCGCCTGGCTGACCGATAGGAACCCAATTGCTACCCTCGATATCCGCAAATAATTGCTCCGCCGGTGTTTTAAAAGCTTTATCCACCTGACCAGAAGCGATCGCTTCAAACGGCGATGATTTTACTTCTGCTGGCGATGCAAAGGCATCAAGCTCACCACCCTCTTCTCCTTGCAACTTTTTGACTTGCTCAAGAGTTACCATTTTTCCCTCTTTATTGAACATAAGCCCCATAACAAACGCTTCACGATCAGGTGACACGTAAAAATATTGTTCCTGACCACGCAAAATTGCAATCCATCCCTCCAGACCAGATTGTTTACCAAGGTAACGAACCTGCGCGCCCTCTTTCACCATGTTTTCAAGAGGAATTGGCAAAGGAGGCACTTTCTCTTGCGCCTGAGCCACCAAAGGCAAAGCGAAACTCAGAAGAAGTACCAAAGAAAAACAATAGAAAGTGCGTAAAAACATATTTAAATCCTTATTCATTTAATCAGCTTCGGTTACATTTTCACCACACTAAGCCAGTGTCGTCAAAGGAATAATATTAAAATTCCCGTATAACCATAAAGACGTTTATTTGAGATTTCACCATAAGCATAAAAACCCGCCAGCGGCACATCACCTATAATCTCGCGCACCAAGGACATTTCGCGTTTTGCCTCACTGCCTTGTGCATCCCCTGCACGAGCAACGCACGAGATATAAAGTGCTCCCTTGGGTTGAAACACCCCCTGCTCTTTTTGAACGCGCGCCCGTAAATCAAGCAATGTCCGCGCAAGTTCGGAACAAACCGTACTGTCATCACGCTGCACGAACATAATATGGTCACCATTATTCACCGCCATACCGACAGAAACAAAGCCTTTATCAGAATCAATACCAAGAACCCCGCGCACAATATAATCGCGCACATCTGTACCAGAAACGGGGAAGGCCGCGTTAATCTCCCCCTTAAACAGGCTTGTCTTGTTATGAGCATCCTGTCCACGCGCAAGCATTTCTTCTTCTATTGCAGGTAAGGGGTTTTCTTCTGCTTTTTCCGTCGCAAAGTTCTTCAAATCTGTCGCAAAAACATCAAAGGCACGTTGACCATCCAGCTCCATTACAATATTTCGATCACAACGTGTGATCGTATGAACTTTGCCCAGCGGCGTACAGCCCTGCGTTAGAGCCGTCACGGTTTCAACATCACTACTAAACGCAATACCAGAAAGGCCGCCTGCCACGCAATTATCAGCAAACTGCACAGATCCCTCACGCGAGGAGGAAATACCACCAACAAGAAATCCGCCAATCAGATTATCTAGACCCATTAATATAGAAGGAACATCCAAATCCGCCGCACCATCACCATGAACAACCGTCAACATGGCGTCTTGGTTTTCGAGCCACGGATTAAGGGTGCGAGCAGCAGGCTCTAAATTCGAATCCACCGTAGAAAAAATCCTAAATTGCTCTTCGTGAAATTTACCGACCAAAACAGATATGGCTGGTTCATCAACATACGCCTCGCCCACACCGCAAACACCGATACCCAAACAACCCGTCCAATGATCTATTTTTGTCACTGACTTAAATAAATCCAAAATATTGGGTGCTTGCGAGGCAAGAAGATCGGAAATGTAGATAAAGCCGACGTTAAAGCCATCTTGTTCTGTCCGCGCACCCTCAATTTCCTCTAAAACAGCACGCGCCGTATCGCGCCAATCTGTCCCAGCGGCCGAAGCACTAATAAAACGATCTGTTGTGTTAAGTGTCATTCAAAGAGCCTTAATAAGAGAAAAAATCAATCATATCGCCATTTACCAAATAAGCCCATAAAGCGATTTGAAAATTATTGTTTAACGATTTTACTCTAGACTGTAATATAGGAAAGTAATTTTGCAATTTTTTGCAAATCAACACTTCAAAGGGGTTAATCACGATGGATTTTTGGGTTCTCATTATTGTTTTAGTCGTCGCGGCTGTATTTATTATTTTTCTCTACAACCGCCTCGTTGCCTTGCGCCAGACACGCAACAACGCCTTCTCAGATATAGACGTGCAATTAAAGCAGCGCTTTAATCTGGTTCCGCAATTAGTCGAAAGCGTCAAGGGTTACGCCTCACACGAAAAAGAAGTGTTCCAAAATGTAACAGAAGCACGCGCGCAAGTTGGTGGCACATCTGGTGCTGGTGAAGGCCGCATGAAAGCTGAAGGTTTACTTGGTGGGGCGCTAATGGGGCTTTTGGCTGTCGCTGAAGATTACCCGCAATTACAAGCTGACCAGAACTTCCGTCAATTGATGGCTGAGCTATCGGATATCGAAAATAAAATCGCAGCGGCGCGTCGTTTCTTCAACAGCGCCACAAACGAGCTCAACACATCTGTTCAGCAATTCCCATCCAATATTATCGCGAGTATGTTCGGGTTTAAATCTGAACCGTTTTTCGAACTTGATGCCGCAGAAGATGAAATGGTGCGTAAAGCTCCAGACGTAAGCTTCGACACCAAGTAAGTTCACAACCATCATAATAAGTGACGGGATAACATCATGGCTGCGGGTCTTAAAACCCATATTTGGAATAACAATCTCCGCTCCATGATGCTGATTGCTTTTTATCCATTCATCATTAGTGGGTTGGTGTGGGCAGCAAGCTTTGTTCTCTCCTTTTCTATGCGCTCAAATGAGCACGGCAATAACGAACAAGCTGGCCAGCAAAGTATCGATTTTGCCTATGATGTAGTTTTTAACTACTGGCCCGCGATTTTTGCCGTCATCGGGATTTGGTTTCTGATTGCCTATTTTTTCCAGACCAGAATGGTGCGTGCTTTATCACACTCACGCCCTGTGACACGCATGGAAGAACCCGAGCTTTATAACCTTGTCGAAAACCTATCGATTACAGCAGGTCTTCCTACACCAAAAATTGAAATCATCGAAACCCATGCCAGAAATGCGTTCGCCAGTGGCATCGACACAAAAAGCTATACCGTCACAGTGACGCGCGGCTTAATGCAGTCTCTTTCTAAAGATGAGATGGAGGGCGTTTTAGCGCACGAGCTCACCCATATTATAAATCACGATGTGCGGCTTTTGATTATCTCCGTCATTTTCACAGGCATGATCGGTTTTGCTGCGCAACTTGTATGGAGCATGATTCGCTACTCCTCCTTTTCCCGCAACAGAGACAGCGGGCGCATGATGCTCGTATTATTTGTAATCGCGGTTATCTTATGGATCGGCTATATCGCAACCATGTTCACGCGCTTTGCGCTATCACGCAGTCGTGAATTTATGGCAGATGCGGGCGCTGTTGAGCTAACCAAAAACCCCGATGCCATGATGCGAGCCTTACTACGAATATCAGGAAAAGATGCCATCCCGAAAGTTGCGGGCGATGTCGCCATGATGTGCATTGAAAACAGCACGCCCTTTATGGGGTTGTTTACCACACATCCGCCAATAGAATCACGCATCAAAGCCTTATCCGAATATACAGGAACGCCCGTGCCAGAAATTAAAACAGGCAGCCGTACAGAAGATGAAGATAGATTCAGCGAACCCAACCACGATAACCCGCCAAGTTGGGCAACACTTGCCGCCAAACAAAAGCGTGGCAACAAGAAAGACCCGTGGAAATAGTAAGCTTACAAATTAAACGCGCGGTGCTGGTGACGCAGGCGTTGCCTTTTTATTAAAGAGTGGCTCACACAAATCTTCAAATTCATTGAGCATGCCCTCAATGACACTTAATCCTTTTTTCCAGAATTCAGGGTCGCGCACATCAAGACCAAAATCATTTTTTAGATCATCAAATGTATATGTACCACCAGCTTCGAGCATCCTGATATATTTCTCTTCAAAATTCTCGACAGAGCCTTCCTCATAAACATTATAAAGTGCATTCACAAGACAATCACCGAACGCATACGCATAAACATAAAATGGTGTGCTATGTATGTGCGGAATATAGCTCCACATGATGCCAAAATCATCATCCAACGAAACAGCATCACCATAGCTTTCTTTTTGAGATTCAATCCAAAGGCCGTTTATTTTTTCTGCATCAAGCGGGCCTTCCCGACGCGCCATATGAACACGTTTTTCAAAATCATAAAAAGCAATCTGACGATAGACCGTATTAATCATATCGTTCACTTTTCCGAAAAGTAGCATACGACGTTGATCATCATTTTCAGCCTTAGACAAAATGGATTTGAAGGTCACCATCTCACCAAAAACACTGGCTGTTTCTGCTAGCGTCAAAGGCGTGTGTTTAATTGCGTCCCCTTTATGAGCCGCTAGCTCTTGGTGAATACCATGGCCAAGTTCGTGTGCCATCGTCGAAACATCACCTGACTTACCAAGGTAGTTCAGCATCACCATCGGATGCACAAGATACGCAGCGCCCGGATGCGCATAAGCGCCGCCTGCTTTGTTTTCTCCCTGTGCGGCATCAATACGGCCTTCATCAAAGAATTTTTTCGCGATTTCAGCGATCTTTGGAGAAAAACTGGCAAACGCCTCAAGTACAATCTCACGAGCTTTTGTATAGGGTATATACCCCTCTTCTTCGCCAATAGCTTTCGGTAAAACATTTCGGTCATAAATTTTCAGATTCGGCTGACCCATGAGTTTTGCCTTCAACGCGTAGAAGCGATGAGGCACAGCTTCGTAAGAATCTTTTACAGCCGTCTCCAACGCATCAACCATTGAAGGTTCAACCCCGTTTCCTAAATGACGCCCATCCCACGGATTTTCAAAATTTGTAAAACCATCATTGACGCGCTTAGATTGAATAATATTATCGTAGATACGAACGGAAAGACCCTCATCGGCCTTCAATCCTTTTACTACAGATTGGTAAGCGCGGTATCTGCGGCCTTTATCCGGATCGTTGGCCATTGCCTTAAGAACCGGCCCTTCTGTAACGTCTTTCCCTTCGAAGCGATAGCGCTTTTGGCTATGATGATCTTGGTAATATTTTGTCCACGCGCCACTTCCAGATGCCGCAGTGGCAAACGCATATTTTTTGACATCAAGAAGAAGTTGGTGAGGACGCATAACTCGCACGCTACGTAAAGCGGGCTCCCATTTTTGAAGTGCTTCTGATTCTGCAAGAATTGTCTCGAAACGCTCATCGTCAATTAAATTTACCTCGGTGCTGAGAAAAGCGGTAAACTGGCTCAATTCGCTCCCTTTATCGCTAAAGCGTCTGGTTTCCCGATTATATTTCACTGAATCTTGTGTGTTTTTAAGAGAAACAAAGGTGCCTATTTTTCCCTCTAGAGCGTCTATTTCATGCTCTTCATCTAAAAGGGTTGCTAATTCATCACCACTCAAGCCTTCCACCTTGCCTTCATATTTAGCGGCAAAAGCTTTTACCATTGTCTCCAACATCGAAAGATCTGCGTCATATTCAGCAGATGGCAGGTCAGGATAAAATTTAGAAAAATCCCACTGCGGTAAATTATCTTCTTCTGGTTTTGAGGGCGGCTTATTATTGGTGTTATTAAATACAGATTTCGTCATTTTAATACTCCCTGTTTATATTTATTATTAATTATCGTTTTTCGTAGCACGGCGGCGCTTACTATGTCAAAAACTTTAATCCCCCCCACGACTCGCGCGAAATCTTTGCGAAAACCCTTTGATTCGCGGTAAAATAGATTATATTAAGCTTTGTAATAACATTATTTGTTACGTGGTTCATAAAAGGAGAAATAAAATATGCAACCTGATCGTATGACAACACAAACACGCGCAGACACACAAATCGATGCTGGTTTGAGATCTCACATGCAGCGCATCTACAACCGTATGGCGATGGGCGTTTTCATTACCGCCATCACATCCTTGGTTGTGGCATCATCACCAACTTTACTCAATCTGTTTTTGAATGGCCCGCAAATGTATATCGTGATTTTTGCGCCGCTTGCCATTATTTGGTTTGGTTTTAATCCGAACACAATGCCGGCATCAAAGCTTCGCATATCCTTCATCGCGCTGAGCGTCATGTATGGCATTAGCTTTGCCTCGATATTTTTCATGTATCAAATGGGCGATATTAGTCGCGCCTTCTTTGTTGCGACAGGCATGTTTGCGGGTCTTTCTATTTTTGGTTACACAACTAAAAAAGACCTGAGCGGTTTACGTTCTTTTGCAATGATGGGTATTATTGGCGTCTTGGTTATGAGTCTGCTGAACGGCTTTATTTTTAAAAGCGCGGGTATGTTCGACATTATTTCAATCGTCGGTATTATTGCTTTTGCGGGTTTAACTGCGTGGCAAACACAATCCATGAAAGAAACATATCATGCGGGACACGGCGACGAGGCCAACAGCCGTATGGGTTGGGCTGCTGCGCTTAACCTTTACATCAGCTTTATCGCGATGTTCCAATATATTCTGCATTTCATGGGCGGTCGTGATTAATTCGCGCTCCACACGATAATAACCTCTTACGAAACCCGCGGCCTTTGTTGCGGGTTTTTTAATTTTGCTTGAATTTCCGCCCAAGCCCGACTATTGTCCTATTCGTTCTTTGAAAAAAGGGCCCGTAGCTCAGCTGGGAGAGCGCTACACTGGCAGTGTAGAGGTCGACGGTTCGATCCCGTTCGGGTCCACCATTTTTTATAGGGGCTTTATTTGTCCATCATTAATAATATCGGACAAAATAAACGCGCTAAATAAAAATATGGCAGAAATTTTCACGTGCTGTTATTATCCCTCCATTACTGGTTATATTATAAGGTTTAACACATGGCTCGTTCTTACGTGATTGCAGCGCTTGCGCTTATTATTTTAACCCTATCCGTCACAGCATGTAGCAATACATTCGATGGATTGGGACGTGACGTTGAACGCGCCGGCGAAAAAATTCAGGATACATTCTAATGAAATTACTTTTAATATCTTTTATGACTTTGGCATTATCAATTGGCACACTCACAACTGCACAAGCAGAAAGTGACTTTGGTGGCGGCTTCACTGGTGAAAGCTACAAAGCTTTTGAGGATCCAGACACAATGATTGATAGCGATATGGATGCCGCAGCGGCAGCTATTAGCGAAATCGAACCTGCAGCAGGCGATGAAGCAATCAACGATCTTCAATCAGATATGGTAGATCAAGAAGCAGAAAACGCCTCTGAAGACTTTATCGAAGAATCAATCGATAACGTTATTATCAAAAGCATTCATCAAGAATAATAAACTGGCTTAGACTTAAGGTCTTGACAGACACCCTATAATAGGCTTATATTCCTATATATAAACACCAGAAATCCATTTTCGAGAATCATAGGAGATTAATATGTTACTGACCATCGGGCAGGGCTTAGGACTTTGCTATTCCAAAACAAGTTCAGACAGCGGAATATCATCCCCTGCCGAAATCGCAAACCTTAAATTATGGATTGACGCGCAATCATTCAGCACAATAACCTTTTTATCCGGCAGTGGTGACGGTGATCCAATATCATCTGTAAGTGCACCAGAAGAAGGCTATACGGGTGTTTACAATGAACATGGTGGCTATCCAATGGAATATGCGGCCTCGGGATTACATGGAAAGCCCGCTTTTATAAAACCTAATGTAAGGTCACTTTTCCGCGATGAAAATCAAGGAAATCCTGCGCTATATTCAGCCGCAGTCACACTTGTTTATTTCTTCTCAGGCGCGTTTGATGGCACCGCCGATAGCGGGGATTTATTCTCCCTCTACAATACAAGTGCCTTGGTTAATGTAAGTAGCGCAACGGCCGCTGAGTACATAAAAAACGAAGCGTTAGCAAATGTGACATTCGGTGGCACTTATGACTTAACGAACGTGTCTATGGCGGCTGTTTCTATAGCAGACGTTCACAACGCCATTATAAAACTAAACGACCAAGATACCGTTTCGTTTAACCCACATAATAACTACTCTAACCTTGGTGGAGCTAAACTTGGAACACACAGCGCATCACGCGACGGTGTTCATCATGAGATATATGGCGCAATGATTTATGATCGCGCACTGACCGATGATGAATTAGCGCAGCTTTATGAGTATGGGGTGACACGTTATGGCGCGTAATCCTATTAAGCAGTTTTTGCCTCATCTAACGTCAAAAGATGTTGGCCGCTTTCATCACGATGCTTTTTAAGATATTTCATAAACGGTGTGCCGCCTGTTCCGATATCTACGGGGTTTCCTGCGGAATCGCGCGCTTGTTTGTGAATGTAGCTCGCCGCATATTCCAAATGACGGGTGCGGAAATCATGAACAGATTGCACAATTTCATTATAAAGCCCCACCATCTCAGCATTCATGGTTTTGCGAACATACTCACGTAATGTGCTTTGCTCGCGCACGTCCTCGATAAATTTACGATGGCGTGGTGGGCGATACGCATGAAGTTCATCCAGATATTCTTTAAGCGGATCATCTTCATGTTCAATTTGTAAAAAAGCATCCATTGTCGGCACGATCGAGCTTTGTGATCCTGTCTGGCCACGAAAAGCCTGCGGTTTGCCTTCATATTTATCAACGCCCTCATATACGATCCCATCAGGCGTTGCTGGATTACCTTTCCAGCCATGAATATAGGGGCGAACGCGATGGTAATAAACATATGGATCACATTGTTCGGGCATGCGGTCAAACACGGGATTAATCGCTTTCCACGCGTCACGGATAATTTTTAACCCAGCGATAACGCCATCAGCATCGTCTTTCTTAATGGCATCCAAGACAGGCGGGATTACCGCAAGCGCGGGCCCTGCTTTGGCTTCAATTTCCACATGCACCATGATGAACCAGTTTTCATCAACGCCGCCGAAGAAGTTTTGAATGACCGCAATATTATCAAGTGCCACATCACCCGCTGGATCAATCTTCACCCAATTATCAAGCGTGTATCCCGTATAGGGCAGAAGCGGAAACTGTCCGATTTTATCCGCAAGTTTGCAGTAAGGCACCGCTAGATTACGCGGCAAATGTTTTGGCTTTCCCTCACCCCATACATAAGCTTGCACGATGAAAGAATAACGCACCATCAAAATACGCAACTGAGCATCATCAAGGTTCAGCAACATCGCATCCATATCAATTTCTGGAAGCATATTAAGGAAGTGACGTAAACGACCGCTTGTCATTAACCCTGAAAGGTTATCGCCCGCCTCGATAATGGGCGCGAATACATCTGGCAGATCAACAGCACCCATATCATGAGGCGTTAAAAATCCACGCGCGGCCGTAATATCATAGTCCTGTAAAGAAAGAGTCATAGCCGTATTCCCTATTTTTATTTTTTATTGGTTGGTAATAAAAGCCAGTATCTCCCCTTCGATTTCATTTGTCCAGCCAGATATGTTGCGCGATCACCATGTCCCCAGAACACATCACCACGCACCGCGCCACGGATGGCACCGCCCGTATCTTGTGCCACCATCAAACGGCGTAATTTATCTTCGCCGACGACAGGTGGTTCAGCAGCAAGCCAAACAGGAACACCGTAAGGTATTTTTGAACGATCAATTGCAAGTGAACGCTCAGGCGTTAGAGACACATTTTCACCACCCAGCGGCCCTTCTTCTTTTAGCTCATGTAAAAAAACATAAGATTTATTGGTGTTCATGACTTCCATCGCCTGATCTGGATTCGCTTCAAGCCACGCTCGAATGGATTGCAGGGAAACTTCTTCTTTTTCCAAATGTCCGCGCCTTATAAGCTCGCGCCCAATCGCGTAATACGGATGCCCGTTTTGCCCCGCATAACCAACACGCATCGATGTACCATCATCCAGCATCACACGGCCGCTTCCTTGGATATGAAGGAAGAACGCATCCACAGGGTCATCTACCCAAACAAATGCGAGATTTTTATTATCAAGCACCCCCGATATAATTTGCGCGCGATCTTCATACGGCTTCAAGCGCCCATCAATGACGCGACCTGCAATGCGCTGGCCCTTTAGCTCATCACGAAACTCGCCCAGATCAACCATCACCAAATCCGCAGGTTTCACACGCAATGGATATTGAAACGCACCATGTTTTGTCCGCGAACCATTAAGGCTTGCCTCATAATATCCCGTAAACAACCCTTCGGTTTCACGCCCTGCAAAGGATGCTTCGTACGGTGTGAAATTTTGTTCGAAAAAAGCTTTTGCCTCTACAGAAGGAAGTGTCTTTGCGGCTCGGCAAAGCGGCTGCCAATCCCCGAATGTGCCGCCGATACCATCAGGCCCGAAATCTTGCGCAGCGTCTTTTTTCAAAATACGACCGCAGGATTTTTGGAATGCTATTAACGCTTGCTCATGCTGATCCATTTGCCAATCGGGTAACGCAGAGTAAGAAACAGCCTTAAGCGTAAGTGGTATTTTATCTTTATCGGCGGTTTCAGTTGTGCCCGTAGTCGTAGTACAGGACACCGTAAACAAAAGGGCGGCTAGATAAAAATAACGAATCATGGTGATGAATTTCCTTTGGAAAAAGAGGATACAAGAGCACACATCACACAATGAATGTCATGCGCCGTCAATTGCTATTATTTTCTATTGTCGGGAAGTTATTTGTCTTTTTTCTTTTTAGGGGCAGGTTTCACTGATTCTGGAACGGTAGAGCCTGCTTGTTCATCGCCTTCATCTTCACGTGTGGCAACCAACGACCATTTCGGATCACGCGAACGTGTGTCACGGCTAAACGTCCAAATATCACGTGTTTCTGTCACGCGGTCTGGATCACCAAACAAAAGCTTGTCATTTTTATCGCGCAAAATGCTGGTCTCATCCGCGATAAAGCGCACCGTGATCACAGCATTTTTGCCCTGCACTCCCGCCTCAAGAACATCCACCTTACGCACAGCATGGATTTCAACTGAGGCCGTTTCGCCATTTTTCTCACGCTCATCAATCACGCTTGAAAATGATTTGAACAGAGGCGCGCTTAAGAGATTTTCGAGCAAGTCTTTATCTTTATCCGCAAAAGCTTCGACAATCAGAACAAAGGCATCTTGCGCCCCTTTTGTAAAAACTGATAAATCAAAAGCACGATCAAGATTAGCAATAGCACTCAACCCATCTTCAACGCCATCACCCAAAAGGCTGACATGTTTGTCTAATTTATTCTCAAGCTTCGCAGATAAATCATCCATAAACCCAGCAGAAGCCCCCGTGATATCTCTTGGTTTATTATTAACATCCGGTAATTCAGTGAACGGGTTCGGGCGTTGGTTCTCATCACCATGGCGCGTGCCCAAAATATTGCGCAACCAAAACACAAGTCCGGCGGCCACAAGACCATATAGCAAGATATCAGCTGGCACGTAAAATTCCCCTAAGCCTTAAATTTCATGTAATTCAACATATATGTTATTTTAACATACTTTACATTTATACGTTAAAAAGTTTAAGAAAGACCTTATTAATAAAATCACTTCGCAAACCGTCATACAGATTAACGCGCAAAGACCAATAAACAAGAGTAAAAAATGATTTTTCTAATCCTATTTATTATGATCCCCCTTATCGAGATCGCCCTTTTCATGACAATCGGTGGTGAAATAGGTGTCTTATGGACGCTCTTAATGTGCGCCTTTACCGCTTTGCTCGGCGGGAGCATAATCAGAGTACAGGGCTTGGGAACGCTGCTTTCCGCACGGAATCGTATGGAAAACAACCAAATGCCTGTTAAGGAAATGCTTGATGGCCTCTGCCTGGCCTTTGCAGGCGCAACACTGATCACGCCTGGATTTTTCACAGATGCTATTGGCTTTGCGCTTTTAATTCCACCCGTGCGCCATTTCATCCAGCAATATCTTATACGCAACTTCAGCGCTAAAGTTTTTGATGTCGGCGGTCAGGGAGATTTTCACAATTCAGGCCGCCAATCACCATATCAAAACGCAAACAACAACGTTATTGATGCAGAGTACGAGCGCATCGATGATAACGACAGCGACGATAAATCTTGAGATGCACCGCTGAATAACCGATAATAACCACGACATACTGATAAGGAGTTAAAAATGGCAAAAAAACCAACCGATAAAACAACAAAAAAGGCCGCGAAAGCGCCGACTAAAGAAATAAAAGAACCAAAGGTAATCCGCCCAAAAGTCAGCGGTAAAACCAACGCGGATGAAAGCGTCCCGTTCACAGACGAGACAGTGCAAAGCGCACAACGCCTACCCATGATGATTCATGCACAATACGTGAAAGATGTGTCTTTCGAAAATCCTAACGCACCCTTCACATTACTCCTCAGCTCAGGCCGTCCTGAAATTGACGTTAATTTCAGCATGGATGCCCGTAAAATGGATATGAGCAAAATGGGAGCAGCGGGCGAGGGCATTGATAATCTTTACGAAGTTGTACTCAGCACAACGATCCGCGCAGAAAAACAAGGCAAGGCCGCTTTTATCATCGAGATAGAATATGGCATGTCCGTATCGTTAAATGACATACCGGAAGAGCGTCATCATTCATTACTTCTTATTGAAATGCCTAAATATATGTTCCCTTACGTGCGTCAGCTTGTCGCTGAGCTCTCGGGTCAAGGTGGATATTCGCCGCTAATGCTAACGCCTGTGAATTTCAGTAAATTCTATATGGATCGTTTTGGCAAAGAAGCCGTGCCGTCAGAAGAACGCGCCAAAGCTTAAGACAAGCATCAATTAAAATAAGAAAAGAGCGCGATTAAGCGCTTTTTTTATGCCAGAGCGGATCGCTTATTTTTTCCAGCATGTCATTATGTGCCGCTATTTCTTCATCACTGAGCTTAAAATCACGCGGTTCTCTAAACGGACGCTCTTTTGATGTTTCCACAGACATTTTAGAAGATGCATCATTATTTGACTCAGTTTCTGCCGCCAAAAGCATGCCATGCTGCCGCCCGCCCAATAACTCCAAATAAACTTCCGCCAAAAGCTGCGAATCCAAAAGCGCGCCATGCACTTCACGCTCAGATAGATCAATATTAAAACGGCGACAAAGTGAATCAAGATTAGCAGGTGAACCTGGGAATTTCCGCCGCGCGATATCGAGCGTATCAATAACCCGATCCATTAAAAGCGGCGCGTGCCCTACTTGCTTCAGTTCATGGTTCAAAAATTTCATATCAAATTTAGCGTTATGAATGATCAATGTGCCATCACCGATAAATTCGAGAAAATCCATGTAGACTTGCGAAAACACGGGCTTATCTTTCAAAAATGCTTCGGTAATACCGTGGACGGCGATCGAATCTGCAGGAACGTCGCGCTCGGGCTGGATATAGACCTGAAATGTACGGCCTGTCATCACATGATTTTCAAGCTCAACTGCGCCAATTTCAATGATTTTATGCCCTTCTTCAGGCTCGAACCCTGTGGTTTCCGTATCCAGTACAATTTCACGCATGTTTATCTCCCTAAACCCTGATCATAATCACTTTACCACCACATGCAAGAGGGGGGCAGCCGAATTTATGGCTTGTTTAGCTGAAAAAAATCGCCATAAATATATATGTGGGGAGAAAATAATAATGGATAAAAATAATACTAAGGGATGTCTATCATCAATTTTTACAGGCGTTGTGACTGGCGCAGCAAACGGTGTGATTTTTGCAAGTTCTGTGAACTACATCTCAGATTTGTTTAAACGAGAAGCGTTTGCGCTGCCTGAAATATTGCTCAATGGCTTTACAATGGGATTAATGCCAGCCTGCGCGATGACGGGTGCCATTTATTTGGGCACAAAAGCAGTGGGTGAAAATATAAAGCCCCGCAGTTTTGCAACAACCCATATTGCCGCACTACTAATCAGCGCATCCGTTGCAACAAGCTATGACCTCGGCAGCACCAACCAAGGATTTTCAAATATTAGTGGTAGCCATTCATCTGGTGCCAACATCAAAACAATAACACCGCTTCTTGATGCTATTAGTAGATTTGCGTTTTAATAGACTTACAATTTTATGATTGCGCCACATTACCCAGCCACTCGCCAATAAAAAGGCGTGCTTGCTGTGACATACGGTCAATATTGGCTTCGGTATCTGCACGCATTTTTGGCAGATCAAGCGTGCCATTCGCAACATCGCCTGCCGCACTCACATACCACCCCTTCAAAGTGCAGGGGCGCACCTCAGGATGAAACTGCACACCGATTGCATTTTTACCGTATGAAAAAGCCTGATTTTGATATTGCTCACTTGAGGCAAGCCGCACCATATCGGATGACAAATCAAATGTATCACCATGCCACTGCATCATTTTGGTGTATTGTTTATCAAAATGGCGTACGGGCGAGTTCATACCTGCTTCATTCACAGAAATATCATACCAGCCAATTTCAGGGCCCTTGGTTCCCGCCTCAACTTTTGCGCCCAGCGCCTTGGCCATTAATTGCGCCCCCAAGCAAATACCCAGCGTTGGCAAATCTGCCGCTAAACGCTTTTCCAAAACATTAAGCTCGTCTTTTAAGAACGGATAATCTTCCATCTGATACACGCCGCATGTTCCGCCTAAAATAATCAACGGATTTTCATCAAGCGGATCATAAACCGCCAGATCATCGCGGTATGTATCGATGTAGTGATACGGGATATTTTTTTCATCCAGAGTGTCGCTTAACGCGCATAAACCATCCGAACACATATGACGAAAACTAACGACGCGCATGTTACTCCTTTTCCGGCTCAAGGCCGATTTTACGCATGACTTCTTTTAACTGCTCCAATGTATCCGCAATCGAAACTTCTGTCTTCACAACAAAATCAGCACGGCGCTGTTTTTCTGCATCTGACATTTGTGCGGCAACTCTGCTTTTAAATGCTTTAAGGCTCATACCGCGCGCTAAAACGCGCTTCTGCTGTATGTCTTCAGGCGCGCTGACGCATATTGTATAGTCACAGTTTTTTTCACCGCCCGTTTCAAATAAAAGCGGAATATCCAACGCTACCAATTTTTTCTGCGCATTTTCCTTCAGAAATTTTTTCTGCGCGTCACGCACCATTGGGTGCAAAATTCCCTCAAGGGCTTTACGCTTTTGATCATTGCCAAACACACTGTTCGCCAATTTTACACGGTCAATTTCTTTCGCTTTTTTATTAAAACTTTCAGGAAATGTTTTTGCCACCGCCGAAACCGCCGCGCCCTTCGGCCCAATCAAATTCCGCACCACTGCATCCGCATCATGAATAGGGGCTCCATATTCCGACGACAACATTTTTGCCACCGTGGATTTCCCCATCCCAATTGATCCTGTTATTCCAATAACAATCATTGCGCCGCCTTTTGTTCGATTTCCATCCGCAGTTTATCACTGATATCGGGCAGGACGCCAAACCATTTTTTAAATGACGGGCGCGCTTGGTGCAGCAACATTCCGAGCCCCGTTACAATACCATTGCCTTGCGCCGCGGCCGCCAACAACAAATCCGTCATCAACGGTTTATAAACGATATCGCACACAAGCGCATTTGCCGATAGGCGCGAAAGATCAATTTCAAGCGGCGGTTGCCCCACCATTCCCAGCGATGTCGCATTCACCAAAAGCGCGGCATTTTTAACCGCCCTATGCCGTTGCTCCCAATCCACAATGTTAATATTATATGTTTTAGCAATGTCTGCGACTTTGCTGCGGGTACGGTTTGTAACATAGATTTCAGGAATATTTTGCTGCATTAGACCATCAATTATGGCGCGCGTTGCACCACCCGCCCCGATTATTAAAGCAGCACCAGATGAAAAATCAAAAGAAGGTTTCTGTGTCTTTATATTCGCAATAAATCCAAAACCATCCGTGTTAAACCCTTGGATTTTTCCTTGTCTACTAACCGCAATCAGATTAACCGCGCCAATATTTTTTGCGGACTCATCAATGGTGTCACAAATATCCATCACGGCAATCTTATGCGGTATAGTGACATTAAATCCGACATAACCATCCGCAATCATGCTGCGGATCTGTGTTTTTAAATTTTCAGGCGCAATATCAACCGCGTCATATTTTGCATTAAGTCTATATTCCTCAATCCACGCATTGTGAATAAACGGTGAAAGAGAATGCGAAACAGGATGACCAATCACAGCAATCTTTTTCAATGATCGATTCCTTCGCCATTATTCTTATCACGCGCCTGTTTTTTAAGCAGCAAGACCTGAATTTCTGCCGCTGTTTCCTCAACCGAACGCCGCGTAACATCGATCACGGGCCAACCGTGTTTGGAAAAGAAGCGGCGCGCCTCACGAATTTCTTCTTCCACGATATCGGGACTTAGGTAACTATTATCATCATAACGCGAGCGATTTTCACCATCCGCCTTCAAACGGTTGCGGCGGATATGGACCAGCCTATCTGGCGATTCTGTAAGACCAACAAATAACGGCCCCTTCATCGTCAATAATTTTTCGGGAAACGGAACCGCAGGAACATAGGGCACATTCGCAGCCTTAACACCGCGCCGCGCCAAAAAAATACAGGTTGGTGTTTTTGAAGTTCGGGAAACGCCAACCAAAACAACATCCGCATCTTCTAAACCGTCCAAATTTTGCCCATCATCATAAGACAGCGCGAAATCCACAGCATCCATGCGATTAAAATAAGCCTCATCCAGCGCATGTTGCAGCCCTGGAATGCCTTTGCTCGGCAGCCCTAAATAAGAGGACAGGCCTTTAATCAGTGGGTCAAGAACTGGCATGCAAGGCACACCAAGGTCTGTGCACGCCTTTTGTAATTTGCGCCGCATTGCGCGATCAACCAGCGTAAAAAATACAGGCCCCGGGTAATCGTGGATATCTTCCAAAACGCGGTCTAGTTGCTTTTCGGTGCGCACCAGAGGCCAAAACCGCTCAATCGGGTCAATGCCGTCAAACTGCGCAAGACACGCGCGCGCAATGCCTTGCAAAGTATTGCCCGTAGCATCGGACACAAGGTGAATATAAAAATGCCGGATAGGATCTTGTTTTTTTCTCATAACCCACACAATAGCCGATGTTCAGACTATAGAAAATAGTCTGCGTGTATTTATACGGATGAAAGAAAAACGCTTGGTGTGTGTTTTATTAACGCCAGATAGTCGTCATATCAGCTTCAGGGAATATTTTACGCGCTAATTTACCATCACGGAATGGCACGTTATTAACCATTTTCACTTCCATGTCATAAATCAAATGGAATAAATGTGATTGATTAATCGAGTCATTCAATCCCGCAAAATATGGATCGCTCAGAACTTGCTCGGCAAGAACATCCAAATAACACATACCGTCAGGAAGTTCTGACAGTTCTGCAAGAATTTGAACATCCGCGCAAAGTTGGCCAAACGGGTTGCGCGTGCCTTTTTCCTCAAGCAAGTCATCCAGACTTTCCAGCGTATCGTGGTCACACGCATTGACGCGCATATCATCCGCATACCATTGGCGGAATGTATAGGCGAGCGCTGTGCCATCAAAAAGTGCGGTTGGATCACGCTCTAAAAAGCGCATAAAAATAAGAGCCATATCACCTTCAGCAGAGCCAATCAAATGACGCCAGATGTCAGAATACCCTGCGCCGCGCAATTCCCATACAGCCAAAACCGTTACTGAATCACAATCTGCTGTACGAATGCGCTCAAGCATCAAAACCTGCTCGGGAGCAAAATCATGTTCAAACGGCTCAAAACGTTCCTCATGCCAAATGTCTCTCAAAGCACGAATAAGAATTGTTAGAAACGCATTGCGGAAATACGCGCTACGTCCCAGCGCTTCTGGTGAAAGGCCAAAGTGGTCCAATGTAACAACGCGATCATCATGATTAAGGCTGTAGCCTGTTTCATTCAGGCACGATAAAGCAATCGCCCATCCCTGTTCAATCGCACTATTCCACAAGGCAACGGCCGTTGGGCTTTCAGAGATCACCTGTGCACACCATGAAAATATATCTGAATCAGTTACGAAGCTCTGCTGCATATCATATGAACGGTCAAAGCCATCGCCATAAACAGGGGTTTGTATATCTTCGATCATGCTAATGAAATCGCCATCAATATCCGCAATCGATAGATCGTATTCTTTGATATCAATATCCAGCGCAGCCCGATACGGAAGCTTTTTCAAATGCGTTTTTCTGCTGAGGCCATCCGCTTTCATATGTTCACGCTCATCATCCTTATCTCTCACTTGATTTTCTGTGGAAATCGATGATGTTTGCGCTGGATTTTTCATCCGCAACAGACGGGTTTCTTGCCTTGCTGTGTGGCAAGGATACGATATTTTCTTCTTCATGGTCGCCAAACCTATTTTCTTTTTGATTATTGCCGAAAAGATTTTCTCGGCTTTTGTTTGACTCACCATTTTGCAATTCTTGTTCCGTTTCGCGGAAAGAGCGCTCAAACTTGATAAACCATAGGAAATTGCCGTTTGAACGATCGCGCACCTCGGTAAAAAGTGCATCATGCATGACCGTATTGATGTGTGACGCCAGGTAATTTTTGCCGAACGGCATTTTTCCCAGCGAAACAATCAAATCCGCACCAATTTGTGCTGATGTTTGCTCATTTTCAAAAACATAGCCTTGATAATCCGCCAGCATCTGCTGGATCAATTCACGATCAACCTCGCGGCAACGATCAGACAAGAACCATGCTTCAAATACAGCACTTGCCGCAACACCGTTGTTTAATGTACGGAAATCCATAAATGACTCACGAGCAAAAGCGCGGGCAAGATCTGCCATAGATGAGTTCTCTAATCTATTCCAAGCATCCTTTTCATCTGATAATTGCAATTCCCACGCGCCGCGAATAACAGAAACAGCAAGATCTGCAATCTGCACCCGATTTACGAGTATGGCTTGATCTGGATGAAACGTCAGAGGGTGCAACAAAACACCATTACGATGTTGCCACATACGGCGCAACTCACGCAGCGTCAGTAAAATTTGATCTGTTTTTTCCAATGTTGGATTAATATATATATGACCGCTGACTTTATCATAAACAGCCGTTTCAATTTGAACCGTATATATAATGTCCATATCAAAGCTTTTGCCGTGCGCAAGGTATTCTTTTGTAACGCGACTTTTATTTAGCGTTGAAAGCAAATCAGCTTTCATGAATTCATATTTGTTCAATTCACTAGAGCTTTGATCATCTGTTTCTATTTTTGAAGAAACTTGTGTTGCCGCCTCCAAGAACTCGCCAAAACGTTCCTCAACCATGCGGTCATGTTCTGGGCTGTCAATAAAGTCAGGCTTTAGTTTTTCATTTAAGCGCGCAACACTAGCTTCAATTGCTTCAAATCCAAACGGATCGTCCATTGCATATTCATCGCAATCTTCTATTTCGCTCTCATAGTCCATATAAAAGAGCGGCTGGTTGCCAATAATTGTACAACGCACTGGTTGCTCATTATTTAATAGATAAGAGACCTTGCGGGCTTCGTTGCTGCTGATATTGATCTCTATCGTGTTATCTGTTGTATCTCTCATAACTTAATGCCCTAAACCCACAATTTAAAAAATGTTCCCCAAAACAGTAAAAACCGCGCTTTTTCACGCTTTATGATTTTATTATGCGCTGGATAGGTTAACGCTTTCCTACCAAACCACGAAAAAATCATGATTTAGGGTAAAAAATTTGTGTTTCTTAACAGAGGCTTAAGAGGAAATTAAGATAAGACTAAAGTAAATGACAATATGGTAAACTATCAAAGTGCTAATGTTTGATCGGCGATCGGCATATCTTCAACAACGAGCTCTTCATCATAAAGCGTAACAAGGCCATTCACCTTGATTTCGACCTTACTTTTAAAAAGTGAGTCTTTAAAAATCAAACAGATATCTAAATGATAGGTGCCGTCTTTTTCTTTATTAAATATATGCATGGGCTCAAGCATACTCCCAATTGCTTTTCGGGCGGCAACTGGTGGTTCTTCGCGCCAATTAATGTCATCAACATTTTCAACAATAACGAAACGGCCTTGTTTTCCGCGGATATAGGCAAAGAAAAACCGCGCGTAGTCTATTATATTATTGTCATTTAATTCTATAGGGAGCTTATCATTTAGGACATAAATCGGCTCATTCGTCCAATCAAGTACTATAATGTCGTCGCTCTTATAAAGAACGTAACGGTGTTGCGGGGGTACGTTTTCAAAATTTGCGACGTCTAAAAAACGGTAACCAGGGTAGAAACTAAAGTCCTGCGCTAAGATAACAGCATTATCTTTGTTAAATTCGCCACCTTCAAAATGAGGCCCCACCTGATTTAGTAGCTCTTCTGTTTCAGGCCTTTCAAGTCTTACAAACGCATTTTGATACATATTGTTTTTCCTTTGTTTATCGCGCTATTTAAAATAACGTAATCATAGAAAAAAGGGAAAGGCCTATTTCCGAATCGATTCGTTTTTATAAAGATTAAACGAGGTTTAAGGGCTTTATATGACAAAATTTTATCCCCATTGGCTTGTGTGGGAATCGAAGCGAATCAGAAGGATAAATGTGTGGATGAACTTATCCATATTTCATACCAGTGCGCTTAAGGTGAGTCATGCAGAGGTGATTTAAAAAATACATGTTTAAGGATAGTTTCAAAAACATAGTATGCGAATCGTATATGTTCTTTTAGTTTCAGCGCAAACAAACATTGGGGGCGAATCTAGGTATAAATTTTAATCCCCGTTACACACAGCCCCTACTATCAATAACAACCTTTAAATTAATTCTTTTATTATTTAGTTTGATCGGTAAGTATGCCTCCCATGATGAAAAGTATTTTAAAAACGTTAAATGGACAAATTTCAGAAGTGCCCCCGTTCTGGCTAATGCGTCAGGCAGGGAGGTATCTTCCAGAATATAAACAAACTCGCGCTAAAGCGGGGGGGTTTCTTGATCTGTGCTATAACCCTGATTTTGCAACAGAGGTAACGCTTCAGCCATTAAGGCGATTTGGAATGGATGCTGCCATTTTGTTTTCAGATATTTTGGTTATTCCAGATGCACTAGGTCAGAATGTTCAGTTCGTTGCAGGTGAAGGCCCAAAACTAGATCCTATTCGAAATATCGAAACCCTATCAAAATTAGGGATGGATAATTTCCATCAGCACCTTAATCCTGTTTACGAGGCTGTATCATCCATCCGTTCTGCTTTGCGGAAGGAAGGTTTCAATGACACGGCGTTAATCGGCTTCGCAGGGTCACCATGGACAGTAGCGTGTTATATGGTCGAAGGCGCAGGAAGCAAAGAATATCTTCACGTTAAACGTTGGGCGTACCAGAAACCCGATGAGTTTGCGCAATTAATCGATTTATTGGTTGAGGCAACATCGGCCTATCTCTGCCGCCAAATTGAAGCTGGTGCTGAAATTATTCAGTTATTCGATAGTTGGTCAGGTGTTTTATCTGAAACCGAGTTTGATCGCTGGGTGATTGAACCGACGACTAAAATCGTAAAAGCGATTAAATCGAAATATCCTGATATTCCCGTGATTGGTTTTCCAAAGGGTTGTGGAATGCTCTATACCCACTATGCAAAAAATACGGGCGTAAATGCCGTATCGATTGATTTTCAAGTGCCGCTTTCACAAGCTAAAGATATCCAAAAAATTATGCCTGTGCAGGGAAATCTTGACCCAATAGCCTTGCTTGCAGGGGGTGATGCTTTAGATCGAGAAGTAGATAGAATACTGGAACAACTATCGGACGCGCCATTTATTTTTAATTTGGGGCATGGGATTAACAAAGAAACACCGCCTAAACATGTGGAACAATTAGCAAAACGCATCCGCGGAAATAAATAAGGGATCGAATGGAAAAAGTTGCTGTTGTCATGTTTAATTTGGGGGGGCCTGATTCAAAAGAGGCAATCCGTCCGTTTTTGCTGAATTTCTTCACAGATAAAAACATTATTCCGTTGCCCTACCCACTCCGTTATTTAATCGCGCAGTACATTGCCTTTACCCGCAGCAAAAAAGAAGCGGGCGATAGCTATAAAGAACTGAATAATAAATCTCCGCTTTTAGAAAATTCAAATAAACAGGCCGTAGCCCTCGAAAAATGCCTAAATGAAAATAGTGAAGGCCACACATACAAAAGTTTTGTCTGTATGCGTTATTGGCACCCAATGACATCTGAAATTGTTAAAGAGGTAAAAAAATGGGGAGCAAATAGGGTTGTTTTAATGCCGCTATACCCACAATTCTCAACGACGACGACGAAATCCTCATTAGAGCAATGGCGTAACGAGTGCAGCAAAGAGAGCCTTAACGCTACCACCAGCATGATTTGTTGTTACCCAGAACAAGGTGGATATGTGAAGGCTTCGGCAAAGAATATAAGAGACGTATATCAACAAGCTGAGGCACAAACAGGCTTAAAGCCCCGTATTTTACTTTCGGCGCATGGTTTACCCGAAGACATCATTAAAAAAGGCGATCCCTATCAATGGCAATGCGAGCAATCCGCTAAGGCCATTGTAAATGAGCTTAATATCGATAACCTTGATTGGCAGATTTGTTATCAAAGCCGGGTGGGCCCTAAAAGGTGGCTAGGCCCAAGCACGGAAGAAGCAATTGATAAAGCCATTCATGATGGCGTCCCTGTAGTGATTTATCCGCACGCCTTCACGCAAGAACACGTAGAAACATTAGTTGAGATAGAAATTGAGTACCGTGAAGCAGCCGAGCTTAATGGTATTAAGGGGTTTTATCGTGTTCCTACGGTTGGTGAGGGTAAAGATTTTATCGAAGGTCTGTCGCATCTTGTGCGAAACTTTACAGGATTTAATCTTACAGCATCAAATACGGGCGTTCGCATCTGCCCACAAGAATTTAATAAGTGCTGTATGGAACAAGAAGCTAATCTCTGATAGGAAATGAATATGCATGACTTTTTATTACAAAACTATTTATGGTTGAAGGCCTTACATGTGATTTCTGTGATGGCGTGGATGGCGGGGCTTTTATATTTACCACGATTGTTTGCTTATCATGCAGAAAGCAAGGTAGGGTCCGAACAATCTGAGACATTCAAAACTATGGAGTCTCGTTTGCTGCGCATAATTATGAACCCCGCCATGATTGCGGCATGGTTGTTTGGTATTTTGATGATTACCGCGAACCCGTCATTGTTTGAGCATGGTTGGATGCACGTGAAATTCATGCTCGTGATTATTATGAGCATTCTGCATATGGTGTTTTCAAAGTGGCGCAAAAATTTCGCGGTTGATAAAAATGTTAAAAGTGCAAAATTCTATAAATTATGGAACGAGGCTCCCGCGGCAATTATGGTTATTATTGTGATTATGGCTGTGGCGGAACCATTTTAGTTCTGGGTTCAGTTGAATTTTTTAAAAAAGATTGACTCTGGTCAAGGGTTTAGCTATAAAACACTTGTCCTTAGGCAAAGTCCCGAAATTTCTGGATTATAATTTAACGTAGCGGTTCGAAATCGCGCTGATTATTTAGGATAAAAACAACCCTTATTCAAATCATAATGGAAAGATAACGCGGCTTTATAAAACCGTTTCCTCATCGCAAGTCATGCAAGAAAAAATCAAGAAAGAATCCTATTTTATGAATCTGCAGGAATTGAAAGTTCGTTCCCCTGCTGAACTTCTGGCATTTGCAGAAGAGCTGGGCATAGAAAATTGTAATACAATGCGCAAACAAGACATGATGTTTGCGATCCTGAAAGAATTGGCCGATCAAGATGTGCCGATTTCCGGAACAGGTGTTCTTGAGGTGTTACAGGATGGTTTTGGGTTTTTACGTAGCCCTGAGGAAAATTACCTTCCTGGTCCTGATGATATATATGTTTCCCCATCGCAGGTGCGTCGCTTTGGTTTACGAACAGGTGATATCGTTGACGGAGAAATCCGCGCCCCTAAAGAATCTGAGCGCTACTTCGCTCTTCTTCGTGTAGGCGCAATTAATAACGAGACCCCAGATAAGCTTCGTCACCGTATCAACTTTGACAACCTGACGCCGCTTTATCCTGAGCGCAAAATTAAACTTGAGCTTGAAGATGGTACGAAAGCATCTATGACGCAACGTATTATTGAGCTTGTTTCGCCGCTGGGTTTTGGTCAACGTGCTTTGATTGTTGCGCCCCCACGTACGGGTAAAACAGTCATGCTGCAAAATATTGCTAGCTCTATTGCTGAGAACCACCCCGATGCTTATTTGATTGTGCTTTTGATTGATGAGCGCCCTGAAGAGGTTACAGACATGGCGCGTTCTGTGCGCGGTGAGGTTGTGTCCTCAACGTTTGATGAGCCTGCTGTGCGTCACGTACAGGTTGCGGAAATGGTCATGGAAAAAGCAAAGCGTCTTGTCGAAAATAAACGCGACGTTGTTATTTTATTGGATTCCATTACACGCCTTGCGCGCGCTTACAACACAGTTGTCCCAAGCTCAGGCAAGGTTCTAACTGGTGGTGTTGATGCCAATGCTTTGCAACGCCCAAAACGCTTCTTTGGTGCGGCACGTAATATTGAACAAGGCGGAAGCCTGACAATTATTGCTACAGCCTTGATTGATACAGGTTCTCGTATGGATGAGGTTATCTTTGAAGAGTTTAAAGGTACCGGTAACGCTGAGATTGTTCTTGATCGTAAAATCTCTGATAAGCGCGTATTCCCGTCGATTGATATTCAAAAATCAGGTACACGTAAGGAAGAATTGCTGGTTAGTCAGGGCACATTGTCGAAAATGTGGGTTCTGCGTCGCATTCTTAACCCGATGGGTACAGTGGATGCGGTTGAATTTTTGCTTGGTAAGCTTAAAGATACCAAGTCAAATGATGATTTCTTCCAATCAATGAATCAATAATACCTCAAACGTTAATATTTTCAATAATAGATAAATTATGCGCAAAGCCTTTCTGTGCATAATGCAGCGCATCAAAATTTATTTTTTAAATCACCTTGATCCTCAGTATTTTTTAACCTTTTTGAACTAATAATTAATAAAGGATGCAATTTTAGTAAAAAAGCATCGAATTTTAATAAAATTAGATATATCAGGGACAAATATTAGGGATGAAAAAGGGACGCAGAGTAGGTAAATTAAGGTTTTTCAGGCACGGGATGCTCTTATGTGCTTTGTTAATGTTTTCAGCATGCAGCAGTGGCGGTTCATATAATAGTGCTAAATTTGCACCATTACCGCCCGGATCGCATAATACGATGGCATATAATAACATTACAACGGCAGCGGCGGCACAGAAAATTGAACCTGCGGCGGGTTTCAGCAGATTAAGCGCACATCAAAAACATTGGGGCACTGCGGTGCAGGAAAAAGCTGTATTGGCGGCGAGACAACCAGGGCCGGTCGATTGTAGCGTTAGAGATAGGTTTGATCGGGGCGCGCTGTTTGCTTATGAGTTTGGCACACAAGAGCGCAATCGAGTTTCGTTTGATGTGGATGGCTTGAACATGACGAGCACCGAGGTTGAGGCTGTGAAAGTGAATTTCACTTACCGCCTGCAGGCAGATAAACCTAAAAAAGATAGATGCCGTTATGGCTCACGCTATCAAGGTTTGGTTGGTTCTGGTTATAACGAGCTTATATTACGCGACAGTGGTCGGACGGTTTGGCACGAAATTCATGATGTTCGCAATGAGTTTGAAGATAGGCTCGGAATTTAAACATATAAAATATTTAAACATATAAAATATTTAAACATTGAAAATTTAGGGCGCCCATACGGGCGCCTTTTTTATAACAAATTCAAATATTTTACGGATTTACTTTAAAATTATATAAAATTATTCAATTTTTTTAATAAGTTACGCGCTAAAATCGAAACGATAAGATTAGACATAATCATGTTATTCTGCCTACAATGAGAGTAGTACAACACAGTAAACAGGCACTGCTAGAGCCTGTACGAAGCGCAAGGCTTCGCGACTAATTTGGGTGGAAAAAACAATGAATTACGATCTAACTAAGAAAGCAAACGCATCTGTGCGACGGGGTTTACGGGTGTGCCTTGCTTTAACTTTAACCGGAATATTGACGATTTCTAGCGGGCCTGCCCGGTCTATAGAGATCGATCAATCCTCTCCCGCAGTTGCGGGGAAGAACTCTCCTCTCTCTTACAAAACCTCTCCACGAGCGGCCATATCAGATGAAAAATGTCTCTCCTTACTTAAAACTGTCCACTACGATAACTCATCATCTGCCATGGATCGCGGCCGGCACTCTGCTGGCAAAGCTACGGCCCTCGGTCTTGTCTTTGGCGTTCGCTTCGCCTTGGGTCCAAAAGAAGTCATGAAAAACACCAGATCTGGCGACGCCGTCAAGTTTGAACTTTGGGAAGCGCGGAATACAGATACCAATGCGGCCCAAGCCCTTGCAATTGCGGATTACCGCCGTTGTAAGAATGAACAAACTTTACGGAGTCTCTCAGATTGGCGTTGGCAACGTTAAGCGTTGATTGTGATTTCTCTCTAACGACTATGCCTTACTCTCTAATACCTTCGCCCTGTCAGGTTTTCCTGCGGGGCGAATTTTTTAGGCGGGCTCTGTAGCGCTACGTATTGCTTCATACCAAAGGGACGAATCAATGCCGCTTTGTTTGGCAATTTCTTGTAGGCATATGAACACCAAAACATTGAGTGCAACAGCGTAAATCCCAAGAACGCCGATTTTGGGCATAAGTGATTTTTGGGACTTTTCCGGCAATAATTTACCAATGACATCATGTAGAGCATTGCGCGCAGTGATTTTAGTTGTATAGATGCTTGCCAATACGCCGAGAGCAATCATAGCCGTATCGGGAAGTATGCCCTGTGTTTTTAGAGGGATAAGCGGGGTAATCACGTTACTTGCTCCGCTGAAAATGTAGGCGGCATATAAGGCTGCAGCAGCAACGCCACCCAGTATAAAGCCTTTTTTACGCGGACCTTGCGTAATATTTTTTAAAATCCTATCTGTTTGAACCAGTGCCATTTCAAGCGTGCCAATTTGATAGCCAAAAGGGTATTTAGTTTCCAAAAATTTCTGTCCTTTTGCGCGACTATAGCGAGAGGCAGCAAAAACTATTTCACGAATAACTCTATATTTTCCGGCTTCTTTTAAGTGGCCTTGGATAAGCGCAGGATTTAACGAGGCTTCGTTTACTAACGATAAAGGTTTTGCGGTGATCTTTTCCATGAATGGTGTCACAAAAAGCGTTTCGCCATTATATCCGAATACTTTGGCTGTGACGGGCATAGTTTTGATATTGACGGTAAGATCTGCCCAAGGGAGTTTTGTGTCGTAACCAATAATGTATTCGTTTTGACTGCCCTGTTTGTCCATAGCTTCGTTTCGCGCAATGTCTTCTATAATGGCGGTTTGTGCGTGCCCTTCTGTAATGAGCTCTGGTCCAAGGTCGTCAATAATAGGAAGTGCTTCAGGCGGTAGCTTTTCTTTATCATAGTCAAATCGGCTTATAGACTTGAATTGCGCGATT
Source organism: Bdellovibrionales bacterium (assembly GCA_037969035.1). Classification (GTDB taxonomy): domain Bacteria; phylum Pseudomonadota; class Alphaproteobacteria; order Micavibrionales; family Micavibrionaceae; genus JBBKWU01. The sequence continues at coordinate 125,547 of JBBKWU010000022.1, read as the reverse complement.
GTGACGTGGCTATGCCAACCGCTTTGGTTGCACTCATGACAGGAGAGCTGGCCTGTGGATTTGCACATGCTGCATTGTTGTTGCCCGCTTTGGTGACAATAGCGGCATGGGATACGCCCTTCGCTGCGGCATTGCGTGCATTGTTGCTGTTGTCCTTGTGCATTGGTGATTGTGCCGCCCCCACGGCAGAGTGTGCAGGGCATAAAACGATCGCCATGACAGCGGTTGCAGATTTCTCGCCCTTTACCGCGACAATGGTTACATTCTATTTTTCCGTCACCGCGACAGATATTACAGCTTTCGTGGATGACATAGCGGTGTTTGTGTTTGTCTAGCTTTATAATTTGATGCTGAACACCAAAACCTTTGTCTTGGCGCACCTTTTGGTTCTGTATCGTTGTTTTTTTAATGTCCTTATTATGCGCAAGGTTCTCAACTTCACTTTTGATGCGTGTTTTAACATCAGCTATTGAGCCGCAAACTAAACCTTGTTCTCGACCAGATGTGCGTTTGTCGCTTACAAGTGTTTCTAATTTAAAGTGGCTCTGCCCCTCAAACTCAATAACAGAGCCCTTTATCTCCTGTAGGGTTAGAGATTCTGTTTTTATCCCATTTCCCCTTATAACGGCTCGTAGGCGATCTAAGGCTTTATCTGTGATTTCCTGCGGGAAGGTCAGCTCTTCGCCCTCAGCGACGGGTTCTGTGGCGTTATCTGGCTCCTCGTCTATATGGTCAATAACCATGCTGGCGGTTTCCTTATGTATTGCGCTTTAAATGCTTAGCTAAAAATTTTAATGTACGCTCATCTGCTATTTTGGCCTGTGCCTCATCATAATGTGCGCCACCGAAGCGCGTAAAGGCGTGATTCATCTTTGGATAATTGTGAATTGTAATTTTGGGGTGACCGCTGAGACTGCTTGTTATTTTCTCCTGTGCGGCGGGCGGCACATAATCGTCTTTTCCTGCTGTGTGGAGCATAAGGGGTGTCTTAATGGCACTTGCTTCATTTAACAGACCCTCTAATCCGACACCGTGATATCCAATAGAAGCATCTATTTTTGTCCGTGCTGCGAGAAGATAGGCGAGCTTTCCGCCCAAACAATAACCCAAACACCCGACATCACCAGTGCAATCGGAAAGGTTTTCTACGGCTAGTTTTGCGGCCTCCAAGTCCTTTACTCCTTGATCAACATCAAAAGCTTTGAAAAGTTCAAACGCGCGCTGCCATTCAGCATCGGTTTGGTCGGTGAGTTGAATATAGGGTTCAATGCGCCAAAAAAGGTCAGGACAGACAGCGATATAGCCTTGGGAGGCAAGCCAGTCAGTTTTTTTGCGCATAACATCATTTACACCAAATATTTCCTGTATGATAAGAACCGCAGGTGCGGGTAATGTTTCTGGCGTTGCAACGTAGGCTTTAAAGCTGCCGCCATTTTCGGCGTTTATCATCATATCTGGCATTGTCTTATCTCCCTTTGGATGGGTTATCACAAAAGAAGGATAGGATGTTTGCGGTATAAATCCAATTGTGAATTTAATTTAAGCGGCGTTAAGGGATAGAAAAGCGGGTTCTATGAATTTCTTTGATGCGCTCGTTTGGTTGCCTATGGGTTTTGAAAGGGATAAATCGGCCGCTTCGGTTAGTCTTTCGCGTATTATTCGCGCCGCCTCGGCTGTGTTTGCGCTTTGTGCCCCAGCGTGTTCGATTAGCACGGCTTGGATGTTATAGGCCCATATTTTGCGTTCTAAATTATTATCAATGAGAGATTGGCCGCTATCTACGATTTCAAAGATGGCGTCGGCACTGCCGTCACGAATTTCATCTTCTGTATCGCCGTCACATTCAATGACAGTAAAATCTTTAACGCCTTGCGCTTCAAGCCATGCAGTCAGGCTATATGGGTAAGATGTGGCAATGCGCTTGCCGCTTAAATCTTGCGGATTATTAATATTTGTTTCGGGCGACGCGGCGATATACATGCTGCACGCGGCGCAGTTAAAGGCGGCGGAGATGCGCATATTCATTGCCTCATCGTTTGCTTTAGCGCGGCAGCTTTCCTCGATGAATTTATCAAGGCCAATAACAGCCATATTGGCACTGCCCTCATTTAGTTTGCGGAACATAACACCGGGCTTTTTTATACTGGCCTCAATGCTATCTAATGCGCCCGTTGTGTCCACGCACGCACCAAAGGCGTGGCGTTCTTTATCGCGTGAGAGTATAAAGCCAGCGGCTTCAGTAATGGGCTCGAACGCTTTTTTCAGCCGCGCTTGTTTAGGGAATACAAAATGCAGACGCGGGGCCATCTGTATAGACTGCGCTGTATCGTTATTTTGTATGGGCTGGTTCATTGTTATTTCTCTTTTTTGTCTTTTAAGCGGTTAAGCACCAAGCGGTAACCATTATTTTTTTCTTGCTGTAAAAATCTAGCAACACGCCCAATTGTTGTGGTGCTAGCACCTGTGCGGGCGCTGAGGTCGCGGTATGAAATTCTCCCTGCGTCCAGTAAGCGCGTAATCAGCCAGCGCTCCTTAAGTGCCTCTATCTCAGAGGGAGTGCAAAGGTCCGTGAAAAAAGCAGCGCATTCTTCTTTGTTTTTAAGCTGTAAGACGGCCTCATAAAGCGCGTCGGCTCTTGATTTTTCAAACACTGCGTTATGCTCGTCACTCATTGTTTCTGTTTTTATGTCGGTCATTATATTTATTGCCCCATTGTTTGTATTAACGTGATAATACATTGCGACACGGTAAGTCAAGAAATATTACGTATTTCTATAAATTTTTGTTATAGATGGTGGTGGATAGAAGGAGACAGACATGAAATTTACAATAAACGTTGATTGTACACCTGAAGAAGCGCGTGAGTTTGTGGGGCTGCCAAATATCGCGCCGATGCAAGATAAAATGATGAAAGAGCTGGAGCAGCGGATGCAGGAGCAAATGGCAAATATGGATCCGGAAACATTTGTAAAAACATGGATGCCTTCGACTGTGCAGGGTTGGGGTGAGATGCAAAAAATGTTTTGGGCGCAGATGGGAATGCCTGACGCAAGCGCTAGCAGTGCCAAGGCAGACAAGAAATGAGCGATACAATTTATGCGCTATCAACATCACCGGGGCAGAGTGGAATAGCCGTTGTTCGCGTGTCGGGCAAAGGGTCTCTAGAGGGGTTGTGCGCATTATCTGGTAAGGGTGCGGCGTTTTTTACATCATATAAAATGAAATTAGTCGATTTGGTTGACCCTGTTTCACGTGAAACAATCGACCAAGGAATGGCGGCATATTTTGCTGCGCCCCATGGTTTTACGGGCGAAGGCAGCGTAGAGTATTTTTTACACGGCGGCATGGCGGTGATTGATTCGATGCTTGCAGCACTTGCGGCGATGGATGGTTATCGTATGGCTGATCCTGGCGAATTTACACGCCGCGCTTTTGAGAATGGTAAGCTTGATTTGACCGAAGCCGAAGCGGTTGCTGATCTAATTCATGCCGAAACCGCTCTGCAAAAAAAGCAGGCACTCGACCAATTGGGCGGCGCGTTGTCAAAAATATATGAAAGCTGGGCCGATCAATTAAAGCGTTTGTTGGCGCATATTGAGGCGGATTTGGAATTTCCAGATGAGGATTTGCCCGAAGGCGTGATGCCTGAAGTTTTCCCTAAAATTAAAAACCTTGTTCACGAAATTTCATTGCATTTGGATGACAATCGCCGCGGAGAAAGAATGAGGGATGGTGTGCGCGTGGTTGTTATCGGTGCGCCAAATGCAGGGAAGTCATCGTTGGTCAATAGTATTGCGCAGCGTGATGTGGCAATCGTTTCAGCGCATGCAGGCACAACGCGGGACATCATTGACGTGAACCTTAATTTGGGCGGCTATCCCGTGATTTTATCGGATACGGCAGGTCTTAGGCCAGATCAAATAGGGCAAGAGGGGCAAGAGGGCATTGAATCCGAAGGCATTCGCCGTGCTTTAGAAAAAGCGCAAGACGCAGATATAAGGCTCCTAATATTTGATGGCGAACAATTGCCCGTTTTGGACGCCCATACACTCGCATTGATGGATGAGTCTTCCATTGTGGTATTGAATAAATGTGAGAGCTTTGATGAGTTGCCGAAGGCGGTATCTGAAGTATTGGTTGCTGCAAAGCCCATTTTGATCTCTGTTGAGAAAAATATAAATATTGATCAATTGTTGAGCGGTATTGTTGAAAAAATGAAGGCCATGATAGGCCGTAGCGAGGTGCCATCTTTGACGCGTCAAAGACATCGCGAAAGTTTACAGAATTGTAAGGACAGTTTACAGCGCGCCTTAGGGGCGCAATCACCAGAGTTAATGGCAGAAGATGTGCGGCTTTCCGTGCGCTCGCTCGGGCGTATCACGGGAAGAGTACATATCGAAGATGTATTGGATGTTGTCTTCCGAGATTTTTGTATCGGAAAATAAAACAGTCGCTACGCAGGTTGAACATTATTGCGCTCAGCAATAATGTTGCCTGCAGCGGCGCGATCTGCATCCGTAATGCATGATGGGCCATAAGGGGCCTTGCGACGTTCTTCGGCGGATAGCGTTAAAAAATAAACGGTTTCTGGGTTTGCTGCTACAGGGAAAGCGTAACTAGGTGTTTTTTTAGGCTGTGTCGTCATTGTTTTGTCTCTCCATCATGATTTGCTGTAATGTAATATGAAAATACTGGTCTTTGCAAGAAAAATAGCGTATAAGATTTTCCATGAATAATACTTTCGATGTCATTGTTGTTGGTGGTGGGCATGCGGGCTGTGAAGCTGCTGCGGCATCTGCGCGTATGGGCGCAAAAACGGCACTTCTGACTCATAAACTTGATACGATTGGTGTAATGTCTTGCAATCCCGCCATTGGCGGCCTTGGTAAGGGGCATTTGGTAAGGGAAATAGACGCGCTTGATGGTTTGATGGGGCGTGTTATTGATAAGGCGGGTATACAGTTCCGCATGTTAAATGCGTCCAAGGGCCCTGCCGTGCGCGGCCCACGGGCGCAGGCTGACCGTAAGCTATACAAGCAATATATGCAGGGAATTTTAAATGACTACCCGAATCTAACGCTTGTTGAGGGCGGTGCTGATGACGTGATGATCGGCGATAATGGAGCGGTTTGCGGCGTTAAAACGCTTGATGGTGTGGTGCTGTTCTGTGGAGCCATTGTTTTGACAACAGGAACGTTTCTGCGCGGTCTCATTCACCGTGGTGAAGATAAAATACCAGCGGGGCGTGTTGGTGAAGCTCCTGCGGTTGGGCTTGCGGAGACTCTTGAGCGGCTTGGTTTTCCATTGGGGCGCCTTAAAACGGGCACGCCGGCACGAATTGATGGCCGTACTATTGATTGGTCAAAGCTAGATATGCAGAAAGCAGATGAAAAACCTGTGCCTTTTTCATTTTTGAGCGATGAAATTACAGTTCCGCAGATTGAGTGTGGCATTACTTATACGAACGAAAAAACGCACGATATTATTCGCAATAACTTGCACCGCGCGCCGATGTATTCTGGCCAAATTAATGGTACGGGGCCGCGCTATTGCCCGTCTATTGAAGATAAGGTGATGCGCTTTGCCGATAAATCACGTCACCAGATTTTTTTGGAGCCTGAGGGGCTTGATGATCATACGGTGTATCCAAATGGTATATCAAATGCCCTGCCAATTGATGTGCAAGAGGAAATGCTTAAAACGATTGTGGGGCTTGAAAATGCCGAAGTGATTGAATGGGCGTATGCGATTGAATATGATTATGTTGATCCGCGCTCTTTAAGGCAAACCCTTGAAACCAAACAGCTATCCGGCCTTTATTTGGCGGGACAAATTAATGGCACGACGGGTTATGAGGAAGCTGGAGCGCAAGGCCTTATGGCGGGCATTAATGCAGCACTAGCGGTAATAAAGCCCGAAACGGCACCATTTGTACTTGATCGAGCGGAGGCTTATATTGGTGTGTTGATTGATGATCTGATAACGCACGGAGCTCCAGAACCTTATCGTATGTTTACCAGTCGCGCCGAATACCGTTTGCGCTTGCGAGCAGATAATGCGGATCAGCGTTTAACAGATCGCGGTATCGAGGTTGGTTGCGTTGGCGCGGTGCGGGCCGATGTTTGGGCGTTAAAGAAAATATTATTGGCTGATGCGCGCGATCTTGTCGTAAGCCTTAGTGCTAGTCCGAATGAGCTTGAGAAAAAAGGCCTGAAGGTTAATAAGGACGGCACAATGCGCACAGCTTTTGATTTGTTGGGCTTTCCTTATATTTCGTGGAGTGATTTGACGGGCATTTGGTCGGAGCTTGCGGATATAAATCCGTCCATTGTCGAGCAGATTGAAATAGATGCGCTGTACGCAGGCTATATGGGGCGACATGATGCCGATGTTGCTGCTTTTCGCAAGGATGAGGCGTTGAAGTTGCCAGAAAATATTGATTATAAAGAGGTTGGGAGCCTTTCAGGTGAAGTGCGCAGTAAGTTAGAGCTTGCCCGACCTGTAACTTTGGGCGCGGCGTCGCGTATTCCAGGTGTGACGCCTGCGGCACTTGTGGCACTATTGCGGCATGTGAAAACTAAAAACAATAAAGGGGAGCGCCATGGAAAGCGCGCCGCCTAATATTGTTTCACGTGAAACAACAGAGAAACTAGAGTGTTATCACGCGCTACTTTTGAAGTGGCAACAATCTATAAATTTGGTCGGTACTAATACATTGAATGAGGCGTGGGAGCGTCATTTTCTTGATTCCTTACAGCTTCTAAAATTTTTACCACAAGGCAATATTACGGTATTTGATTTTGGTAGTGGGGCGGGTTTCCCTGGCTTGGTTTTGGCGTGTGCCCGCGATGATATTTCGGTTCACTTGGTGGAATCAGATCAACGAAAGTGTAGTTTTATGCGCACTGTTTCACGTGAAACAAAAACACCAGCACACATTCATGGCGCACGCATCGAATCGTTTACAGAACGCGCGGTGCCGGATGTGATTACAGCGCGCGCCCTTGCTCCGCTTGGGGCTCTTTGTGAGTATGTTTTGCCGTGGGCAAATAAAAATCCAAACCTTATTTTGTTACTGCATAAGGGGAAAAATCACGCACAAGAAGTTGCTGAAGCCCTTGATGTTTATAATTTTTCATTGGAATGCCATGATAGTGAATACGGTGAAAATAGTACAATTTTGGTGCTTTCTGGTTTGTGCAAAAAAGACTCTTTCTAAGGGGTTTTTCTTGACGGCATAGCCTGTCTTGCGGCATATTGATTTCAATTCCAAACACCCGAGCATTGCGAGTAAATTATGGTTCAAAAACCTTCACGTTACCCATTGACTAAAAAATATGAGCGTCAGGGCTCTGCGCTGACCACGGCCTCTGTGCCGCGTATTTTGGCGATAGCTAATCAAAAAGGTGGTGTTGGCAAAACAACAACAGCCATTAATCTTGCAACAGCCATGAGCGCTGTTGGTAAGCGCGTTCTGCTTGTTGACCTTGATCCGCAGGGAAATGCCTCAACGGGACTTGGCGTAAAGCGTTCTTCTATTGTTAAGAGCACATACGACATTATTTTTAATGGCGTGAGTGTTATGGACGCGGCTGTGGCAACGAAGGTTCCCGGGCTTTCTGTTGTGCCGTCCTCGATTCATTTGTCAGGCGCTGAAATTGAATTGGTGAATGAAAAACGCCGTGAGTATCGTTTGCGTGAGGCGTTGCGGACACCGTTACCGTTTGATTACATCATTATTGATTGCCCGCCCTCACTTAGCCTTTTGACTTTAAATGCACTGGTTTCGACAGATTCAATCGTTGTGCCGTTGCAATGCGAGTTTTATGCCTTGGAAGGCTTGAGCCATCTCGTGAAGACGGTCGAGCGCGTTAAAAAGCATTATAACCCCAATCTTAATATTCATGGCGTGTTGTTGACGATGTTTGATAAGCGTAACAACCTATCAGGCCTTGTGGCGCATGATGTCCGCGCTTTCTTTGGTGATACGGTTTATAATACGGTGATACCGCGGAATGTTCGTGTTTCTGAGGCCCCTTCATACGGTCTACCGGCGATTGTGTACGATATGCGTTGTCCTGGCGCGGAGGCGTATATCCATCTCGCAAGCGAGGTTTTGAAGCGTGAACGTAAGATTTTGCGCGAACTTAAGGCTGCTTAATTCATGGTTGATCAAAATGATGCGATAGGTGATGACGAAGAGCTTAACCCTAAAAAACGCGGCTTAGGGCGTGGTTTGGGGGCGTTGTTCGAGGACGAAGAGGGTGTTTACCCTATGGCTGATGCTGATGGGCAAACCCCTGGCATTCGCCGTGTTTTATTAGGCGTTGATCAGCTTCAACCCGGACTATATCAACCGCGTAAGTATATAGACAAAAAAAGCATTACAGAGCTTGCGGAATCAATTGCCATTCATGGCGTGTTGCAGCCGTTGATTGTCCGTGCGGTGAAAGACTCATCGCGCACGGATGCCTATGAGATTGTGGCGGGTGAGCGCCGTTGGCGCGCGGCACAAGAAGCACAGTTGCATGAAGTTCCTGTAATTTTAATGGACCTTGAAGACGAGGCTGCGCTTGAGATTGGCTTGATCGAGAATTTACAGCGCGAGGACCTTAATGTTCTTGAAGAAGCGCAGGGTTATCAGCTTTTGATGGATGAATTCAAATTAACACAAGAGCGCGTTGCGCTTAAGGTTGGTAAAAGCCGCAGTCATGTTGCAAACTCTGTGCGACTACTAAACCTTCCCGACAGCATTAAAACTATGATTAAACAGGGAAAATTGACCGCAGGTCATGCGCGGGCATTGGTGAATGCTGAAAACCCTGAAGAACTCGCCAAATCAATTATAGAGCAAGGCATGAGTGTTCGCGATATTGAACAAGTCGCTGGTGCGCGGAGCAAAACAACGAAGAAAAATAAAAAACCGTCAAAAGATATTGATACTGTGGCACTTGAGGATGAAATGTCCAATGCGCTCGGAATGCGGGTCACTATTGATATTAAGGGCGGCGGTGTTGGTTCTTTGAAAATAAATTTCAAATCACTCGATCAGCTTGATGAGGTTTTGCATCGCTTGTCCCACAATCCTGGTAAAAAACAACATTTATAAGGCTTTATCGCGCGCTAATTCCTAAAATGGCCTGTGAGCATAATGTTTCAACAGGCGTTCCTGTTTGTTTGCATTCGGCTTCTAGTTTTACCAAACGATCTAAAATGTTATTAAGCGCGGGCAAGCTCCAGCGTTGCACTTGTTGCTTAAATGCGGGTTCTTGTTTGAAGAAGATCGGTGGAGAAAGTCGCTTAACGGCCTCATCTAGCCCTTCACCTTGCTGCATGCGAGATTTTGTTAAATGTATGCGACGAAAGTGGTTTTGTAAGCTGCGCAGGACGGTAATGCTCGGAATTCCTTCTTCCATGAGCACATGAAAGGCTTTGAGAGCGGCTTGCGGTTGATTTCCACCTGTGCTGTATACTAAATTTTCAAGAGATTGAGCACCGGCCGCACCGCAACAAGCCATTACGTGATCGATATTGATTGTTTTTTCTTCTCCCATATAGGTGATGAGTTTTTCAATTTCGTTTCGCGCGCGCGCGCGATCGCCCGTAATGTTTGCTGCAAGCCAACCTGCTGCATCGGGTGCGATACGATACCCCGCATCGCGCAGTGTGTCGCGAACAAGGTTGCCGACACTGCGTTCATCTTCGACGTAGCAGGGCAATGCCGCGGCCGCTTTATCTTTTTCGCAAAGTTGGCGTAGTGTTGATTTCGGGCCAAGTTCGCCAGCCTCGACAATGACTAGGTTTTGACGGCTTGGAGTTTTTAAATATTCTTTGAGTTGTGCTGTGATTTTATCGCTCGCATCTTCAATGCGGATAAGGCGTGCGCCGCCCATCATGGACATGGATGCGGCTTCGTCTGGAAGTTTTGTGGGGTCATCCAACATAGAGGATGTATCAAGCGTAACCGCGTTAAATGGATCATTCAGATCAGCAACGATAGTTTTACCGATGATTTTTGCGCGTTCTTTCATGAGACCGTTATCGGGTCCATAAATGAGAATAACCCGCGCCGACAGATCAGGGGCTTTAACGAAGGGTTCTATTTGTTTCCATGTGAGTTTCATAAAAATAGAGTAAAGCTGATAATGCGGCCTGTCATTGCTTTTTTGTATAATGATAGGGAGAATTTGTGAATTACGCGCCTGAGACGTGATTAGGCATTATGGGGTACGATTGAAGTAAAGCGAGATCTGGCGTTCAATTTGGGCTGCGAGATCATTGAGGGCGTTTTCACGTGCGTCTTGTTCTGATACGCGTGTTGTAAACTGGCTTTGTAATATGTTGTAACTGGTGGTGGCTGTTAATTTTCTCGTTAACAGCACAGCATTATTTTGTTTATCCATAAGCGTTAGGGATGTATTTAAACGTAATTGCGCGCGCGTTGCGTCCGAGCTTTTTGTAATATCTAAATCCGTGAGCCTTTCTTCAATTGTATTGATGTCTAGCTTATATGCGGGATTCGTGGGGTGTCCATTTTGGTAGAAGCGATCGATTAAGGCGTTACGCAAAAACTGCCCTTCACGATTTGGAATATTTTCAATGTAAATTTGTGAAAGATCATTCTGCACGGTTTGTGAGTTTGCCGCGCTATATTTGCCATGCATGGGCGAAAACCCGCAAGCCGTAAGCTGGATGAGCATAGAGAACAGAAAGATGTGCATGTAGAAAATCTTCATAGAGCCATATAACCATGGCGTTTCATGGCGTAAAAGAAGAAAAGCATGCATAGGACGAGAATATGTGCATAATATGCGAAATAGGGAACAATAAGAAAGAAAATAAATGTCAGAAAAAGAATATTCTAATTTAGAGCAAAAATTATATAAGACACCAGAGCAAGAAGTTGCTTTTTTGTCTGGTGCGTTCCAGATGGTTGCCGCAGGTGGTATCACTATAGGAGCAGGGTTTGTGCCAGGCCTTATATCGTTGATCTTGATGGACAAATATTTTGTTAAACCTTATCGAGAAGATAAGGATTTGAGCAAAGCTAATTTTAGAGGTATGTTGGCCGGCTTGGCGGTGTATTTTGCTGTTTCTGTTGGGCTCGGAGCCGAAAAAGAAGTTGATACATCGAGCGCAGTTAATGCCGCGTCAACTGAAGCGACACAAATTACCCACTTAATGTTGCGCTAGTCTATCTTGCGTTAGCCAACCACAACATTCACAATGCGGCCTGGTACAAAGATAAATTTTCGAATATCTTTACCTTCGACCGCTTTTTGGACATTGTCATCGGATAGCGCAATATCTTTCGCAATGGCTTGGTCTGCGTTTGCGGGTAATGTAATGGTCGCGCGTAGCTTTCCGTTTACCTGTACGCCTATAGTGACAGTGTCAGCAACCAAAAGGCTTTCATCGGCAACAGGCCATGATGTTTCGGTAAGCATTTTCGTGTGGCCCAGATGATGCCAAAGCTCTTCTGCTAAATGCGGTGTCATTGGGTTTATTAACAATATGAGTGCTTCCAGAGCCTCTCTCAGAACAACGGGGCGTACGTTTTTTGCGCTTCCAATCGCGTTGGATAGTTCACGAATGGTCGCCACGGCTTTGTTCATGTGGAAATCTTCTATGTTTTTTCCAACTTGCGCTATGGCTCTGTGTGCCTGTGCCCGCAGGTCTTTTTCTGCGCCCTCAAGGTCTGTTGGTGTTGCTGCTCCAATGGGCGTGAGTGTGTCTTTGTGGTCAGAAATTAAGCGATGAAGCTTGTTTATATAACGCCAAGCGCCCTCAATGCCGCCCTCGGTCCATTCCAGATCACGCTCTGGTGGAGAGTCAGAAAGAATAAACAACCGTGCGGCATCTGCTCCGTACGTGTCCAGTATGTCTTGTGGGTCAACCGTGTTACGTTTTGATTTTGACATCTTGATAGAGGGGCCGATTTTAACAGGTTTCTGACCATCAATCGTTACGAATTTGCCACCATCAGCAGGTTGAATTTCATTCGGGTACAGCCACCCACCTTTTTCATCTTGATATGTTTCATGTGTGACCATGCCTTGAGTGAACAGGCCTGTAAAAGGTTCTCCTTGCTCTAGATAGCCGCAATCTCTTAATGCTTTTGTGAAAAAGCGGGCGTATAAAAGGTGAAGCACTGCGTGTTCAACGCCACCAATATATTGGTCAACACCCATCCAGTAATCGGCTTTATCCTTAGCAAAGCCTTCTTTATCATTGTGCGGATCAAGATAGCGCAGGAAGTACCAGCTACTTTCAAAGAATGTATCAAACGTATCTGTTTCACGACGTGCCGCAGTTCCGCATTTCGGGCAATCGACATTTTTCCATGTTGGGTGGCGGTCAAGCGGATTGCCTGGTGCATCGTAATTAATGTCCATAGGAAGCGCGACAGGAAGATCTGCCTCAGGGACAGGTACAATACCGCAACCATCACAGTGGATAAACGGCACAGGGCAGCCCCAGTAGCGTTGGCGGCTCACGCCCCAATCACGCAGGCGGTAATTGGTTGTGCCAAATCCCGTGCCGAGGGCTTCAACGTGTTTGATAACTTCGGCTTTGGCTGTTTCATTGTCCATGCCGTCCAGAAAATCTGAATTTTCCATGTTTCCTGTGTCGGTGGAGGCTTCGCCTAAATCAGATATATCCGTGGCGTTTTTACCCTCAGGAATAACAACGGGAAGAATAGGGAGATCGTATTTAATGGCAAAATCATAATCGCGTTGGTCATGCGCAGGAACACCAAAAATGGCGCCTGTGCCGTAATCCATCAGAATAAAGTTCGCGACATAAATTGGAATTTCTTGATCGGGCAATAAAGGGTGTGTAGCTGTAAATCCTGTGTCAAAGCCCACTTTATCAGCCTGTGCTAACGCCTCTTCAGATGTCCCGCCGGCTTGGCATTCGCGAATAAAATCATCAAATCCATCTTTACCTGCGGCAAGTTTTTGTGCCATAGGATGATCGGGCGCAAGAGCAATGAAAGAGGCACCGAATAAAGTATCAGGGCGCGTTGTATAGACTTCGATTTTTTCATCGCTGTCTTTGATATCCCATTTAAATTGTAGGCCTTGGGATTTGCTGATCCAGTTTTCCTGCATGGTGCGAACTTTATCGGGCCAGCGCTCTAGTTTTTTAATCTCTTCTAATAGTTCGTCAGCATAATCAGTGATTTTCAAAAACCATTGATTAAGCTTGCGGCGTTCAACAGGTGCGCCACTGCGCCAGCCTTTACCGTCAACAACTTGCTCGTTTGCCAGAACCGTATTTTCGACAGGGTCCCAGTTCACAACGGATTCCTTACGGTAGGCCAAGCCTTTCTCGTAGAAATCTAGAAACATTTTTTGTTCGTGTTTGTAATAGGATGGATCGCATGTAGAAACTTCGCGGCTCCAGTCAATGGCAAGCCCCATGGAAATAAGCTGCTCTTTCATCTGTGCGATGTTTTGGTTTGTCCAATCCGCAGGCGCAATGTTGCGTTCCATCGCGGCGTTTTCGGCAGGTAGGCCAAGCGCATCCCAACCCATAGGGTTTAAAACATTATAACCCTGTGCCTTGCGGTAACGCGCCACAACATCAGAAAGCGCATAGTTGCGCACGTGACCAACATGAATACGGCCAGAGGGGTACGGAAGCATCGCCAGAACGTAGTATTTTTCTTTGCTTTTATCTTCGGTGACTTCGAAGCATTTGTTGTCTTGCCACGCTTTACGCCATTTTTCTTCGGTTTCGCGAATATTGTAACGTTCGTTGCTCATCAAGCTATTCCTTTAAATTAAGCACGGCTTTGCGCGCATTTATGCCTTATGACATGTAACGGAAAACCATGAAAACGGCAAGATTGAATGTGAAAGGGATTATTTTGTTGTCAGGCTCGAAAATGGGAAGCTGCCACTCAAATAACCGCGATTGCCGCAATAGGCACTGCAATTACTACTGCCGTCCCGTGGTTGTGATAAACCAACCGAATCTTCGCCGATGGTAATATCAAGCTTGCATAATGCGCCATATTCACTCGTTTCAAAATACCAGACATTTGGCGCATCTGTTTTGTGCGCTATGCCTTCTGTGCCGCATGAATGACCGTTAAATGCATTTACCCAGACATCAAAGCTTAAATCGCCATTTGGCTCTGTTGAGAGGGTCAGTTCATCTGTTACGGCAACCGGCTCGACACAAAAGCCGTCCGTGCCGTCCTCATTGCCGGAAAAATTTGATCCGGCAGGGCAGTCAGCCGCATTGGACGGATTTGCATCAATAATGATGCCTGATTCTTGCGGCACGCTATAAGTTGCATTTGCATGGTCTATTAATGGCTGTGCTGTTGTCGTGCAGCCAGAGCAAGCGAGTGCAAAGGCGGCGACATAAAGTGCGTTTTTTGTTTTTAAGGTCATCTTTAAGTTCTTTGTTATTATTCCAGCCCTCATTGTAGTCCCCCACACAAAGTTATGTCAAAGAAATTATTCGGTTATCTCACCTATTTGTGCGACCCGCATTTGGCGCGCACGTGTAAGGATGGTGTCTTCTAGTTGACGCGCGGTTTCACTTGAAGCTTCCATGTCACGCCATGTGCCGTTACGTAGGGCTTGGCGGAAGACTTTGACCTGAATACCATCTGTACGAAGTTGGCGATCTAGAATAAAAACATTAAGCTTAATGCGCTCGTTCGGTGTTTCTGCGGCAGAATACCAATCTGTAAGGATAACGCCACCGAAAGGATCCGCGCTGGCAAGAGGCATAAAGGAAACGGTATCAAGAGACGCGCGCCATAAATAGCTGTTTACGCCGATACCTGTTGTGCCGCTATTGTCATCGGTTTTATCTTTCTTGCCACCGAACAGACCCAAACCATCACTACCAAACACGCTTGGTGTGTCACTGTAGATGTCATTAGTGTCTGTATTGCTGCGATCCATACCCGTTGGGTATTTGGCTTCTTTTTCAACACTGCTACATGCGGCAACGGCTGTTACTGCGGCAAGTGCGAAGACGATATTTTTAGTTTTGTTCATCCTGATACTCTCTGGTCAGTTTATAATGCAGTCTCTTTGATTAGCATGCAGACATATATATAAACAATAGCTATTTTAAAAACAGCACTAATCAATGTGTATCGTGAACTTGAAAAGCGAATGTTGCAAAAATGTTACACTTAACAAGAAAATGTTGCATTTTTGCACGAACTTGTCTTGACCCCTTGAGAGCCTCGGGATAGATTTACGATGTTATTGTTTTGGGGCAATAGCAAATTCTATAGTGATCCATTTCGGATCGTATGTTCAACTTACTTAAATTCACATTGTGTGAATGGAGAAATTAAAATGAAAAAAGTACTTCTTAGCACTGCTGCTGTTGCACTTGGTCTAGCTCTTGCTACACCTGCACAAGCACAAGGCGTTACACTTGACCTTGGTGGTCACATGAAAGGTTACGTAGCATACGTAGACCAAGACAACGTAGCTGGCACAGAAAGCCGCGAAATTGATATCTTCCGTGAAACAGAAATCCACTTCACTGGTGAAACAACTTTAGACAACGGTCTTACAGTTGGTTTCCACGCTGAAGCAGATGCTGATGGTGCGGATGCTTTCAACCTTGACGAATCATACGCTTACTTCTCAGGTTCTTGGGGCCGCGTAAACTTCGGTGAAGAAGACGGCGCTGCATACCTATTGCAAGTAGCTGCTCCTTCAGCAGACAGCAACCTTGACGGCCTTCGTCAGTACATCGAGCCAGTAAACAACTCTACTGCTTCTGGTTTGCCTAACTTCACATTGCCTGCAGACGGTATCGATTACGATAACGATATTGCGCGTAACGCTGAAAAAATCACTTACTTGACACCTGTTCTTAACGGTTTCCAAGCTGGTGTTTCTTATACTCCTGACCTTGCTTACACATCAGCAGGTAATGGTACACTTCCTGGTAACCCAGCAACAACAGCAAACACACTTGGCGGCACAAACTCAGATGACGTTGCTGGTGATCTTGGCGCTGTATATGAAGCTGGTATCCGTTATGAAGGTCAGTTTGACCAAGTTGGTTTCACAGTTGGTGCTGGTTATACACACGCTGATCTGGAAGCAGACACAGCTGGTACAACTGCTGATGACTTCAAAGAGTGGAACGTTGGTCTTGCTCTTAACTTCATGGCGTTTGGTTTAGGTGCTATTTACACTGAAAACAACAATGCTGATGATACAAACGACACAAACGAAACTTTTGTTGTTGGTCTTGACTACACAACTGGCCCGTTCAAATTGGGTGCAACATACTTCAATAACGACGCTGATGTTGGCGGTGGTGCTGATATCGAAACAGATCGTTACACTGGTGGTGTTGTTTACACATACGGCCCAGGCATGACTTTCCGTGGTTCTGTATCTCACTTGAGCATCGAGTCTGGCGCTCTTGAAGATGATGCAACAAGCGTAATGCTTGGTACACAAATCAACTTCTAATCATCCTTACGGATAATTTAGAGTTAAGTTTTTTAGAAAGGCGCGTTTTTCGCGCCTTTTTTCTTTGCCCGATTCACGTTAGACTGCGGGTATGAGTGATATAAAAAATAACATTGAAGATATTCAGAAAAAAATTGCCGCCGCCGCGATTGCGGCACAGCGCAAGTCAGAAGACATTCGCTTGATGGCTGTGAGCAAAAAACAACCGCTTGATCGCGTTATAAGCGCACTGGACGCAGGACAACGTATATTCGGAGAGAACCGCATACAAGAGGCGCAAGAGCGCTGGGCACCCCTTAAATCCAAATATTCTGATATTGAATTACACCTTATAGGCTCTTTACAAACCAATAAGGTAAAGGATGCTGTGGGCTTGTTCGATGTGATACAAACCCTTGATCGTGACAAACTGGCAGAAAAACTAGCGTCTGAGATGGGTGAGCAAGGTAAAGATTTGCCGTGCTATCTTCAGGTCAACACAGGCGCAGAGCCTCAAAAATCGGGAATTTTGCCAGAGTTTGTAGAAGAGTTTTATGATTTTTGTCGTTATGACTGCGGATTGAACATTGTGGGTTTGATGTGCCTGCCGCCTGCTGATGAGCCACCTGCATTACATTTCGCGATGCTAAAAAAACTGGCAACAGATAATAGCTTGCCAGAGCTTAGCATGGGGATGAGTGATGATTTTGAAAAAGCCATACCGCTCGGCGCAACAATCATTCGAGTCGGTAGCGGGCTATTCGGTGCGCGTTCTGAATGATTTAATCATTATATTGGTACGGGTGCCTTTCGTATTTGGCATTATAGCTCAAATCCGCCATGGCCAGTACGGCAGGGTCAGATAGGGCGTTTTGTTCTTTTGCGTGACGTTTTCCCGTGGCTAGTGACAGGACATTACCAGTCAAGTCAGCTCCCGTTTCGTGTTCCGCAATAACGTTAATCAAACCACTCGCGGCCCCTAAGGCACCACCATAAGCCGCACCACCGATAATGCGCGATATGGGTTTTATGTCGTCCCCTGTAATATGCCGATAAACAGAGCTTACAAGCGGTATGTGCTGTAGGGGGTTCACCATATCGAGTATGTCGCCAAAACCAAATTCTTCATCCGCTTTTGTTCTGGTGCCGTTATCTGTTGTATAGGACAAGGCATTATCAACCGCCTTATAAGGGTCACTGTCGGCAACCGCGAGATGTGCGGCAATATCTTCTTTCGCTGTTTTGTTTGAATCCCAAACAGGCACATGACCCGCCATACGCTCGCTTTCCACCATGCGCAGAGCTTTTTTGCTGCTGTAAATAGGTGTTTGCGTTGTTGCGGTGTAGTTATTGTCTATCATTTATAAATCTCCATGGTATATATTTGCAAATTCCGTGCCATAAAAAAATTTATAAAATCATTTAAAATCAATAGCTTGATTTGTAGATGGCGGTGCTGAATTGTCAAAATGCCCTGCTATTTTTGCCGCCCTCTACGAAATCACAATCTTTATGTTAGAATAATACGGTTGAGAATTAAGAGGATTTTGAGAATGAAGACGCATGTCATATGTCCCCGTGAAAAATTATGCCAGTTTATGGAAGGTGTGATGAAAACATATTCTATGGATGTAGTTTTTTGCCAAGATGTGAATAAACATACGCAAGGAGATCACGCTTTATCTGTTATTGGAAATGAAGCAGAATGCCAAGCGGTTGTTGAAATTCATCCTGATGCGAGACAGTTCCCACTTCCGCTGCGTCTGGGTTCTTTTTTGAACTGGCTCAATCAAAATAAAGATGATGGGAGTGCCTCCGTTTTCCCGCCCATGATTGATATGGGTGATTACATCATGAAGCCAGCCCGTCTTGAGTTGATTCGTAATACCCCCCCGAATGGTGAAGTTCTTCGCCTAACAGAAAAAGAGCGCAATATACTGATGTATCTGTGGGCGCAACGGCCACACCATGTTGATAGAAAGAGCCTGCTGGAAAATGTTTGGGGGTACGTAGAGGGGATTGAAACGCATACCCTAGAAACCCATATCTATCGCCTGCGTCAAAAAATTGAAAAAGACCCCTCAAATCCCGTGTTTTTAGTAACGGATGATCAAGGATACCGTTTAGTCTAACCGCTGTTTCTCATTTGTTATGGCATCAATAATACCTGTAAAAAAACTTGTGTCATTTTTAATGGAAAGCTTGTGTATGCCGCGACCATGTAAAATCTGTAGTTCGGTAATTAATGTCGCCACCATTTTTTTTTCGTCATCATTGAGGTGGTAAAGCATGCGGTCAATGCGCCCTTCCACTTTTTGGGGTGGTGGCGGTGTATTACTTTCGCTAGCCATGTGTTTGTAAGCTTGTATAGCCCGCTCTGTTTTCGCGTTTGATATTTGATTATTTTTAGATTCTTCGTGAGAGTTTATACCATCAGCAAAGTCATGCTTTATATCGGGCGCGTGCGTTAAATCATTTAGAAAGGTTTGTAGGGCCAAAACAGAAACGGTTGTGGTGTCTTCATCAAAATCGGAATGGTTTTCATCCAATTTTTCATTATTACCCTTGTTTTTTTTGGAAGCGGAGCCTTTGTTTTCACGATTTAGTCCAGGGTGCGGGTCGCTTTCCCTTATGGGTAAAAAATTATTTCTAAATATAGTTTCAAGTCTGGAAAACATAAGATTTTTTCTCTTAAGACGATTAAAAAACTATTATAAATGTATGGCTATGAAAGTAAAACTACTGTTTGAACAGATTCATGAGATCTTGCTTAGTCTTAGGAATAAACCATGGTGCTTCGTAATCCCATATAAGATTTTTTTTGTCTTTATCAAATATTTGAACGCTTCCGACTTCGGCCATAATTAACCAAAAGTTGTTACTGCCTATCGGGAATGGCTCTACGGTGTCGGCACTTGTTGCCCTAACGGTGTAATCGATCGTAACGGCGGCTGTGTTATAGCCTGGTATGACTCCCAATGCTTCTAAAAACTCGTAATATTCATCGCCATCCATATATATTGTTAAAAAGTTTTGGAAGTTATCAGGGATAAGAGCAAACCAGACATTGCCGACAAAGAAAGGAAAATATGTTTCTTGTGAGCCAGGTATTTCTAAAATGCGCGGCAATTCCAGCCTAACTGGGATTTTTTTGTATTGCTCTAAATACTTTGTGCGGTCTTCTGGCTTTGTTATGTGAATGCGTGCGGGTGTTGTGTAGCTAATATAGTTGTTTTCTGGTTGAAATAGCTGCAAACCCTTGCTTAGGCGCGCCTTATCTTCATAAAGAATATGATTTTTTTTGCTTGGTTTTGCTTCTTTGTAATAGCTGTATTCACGAATCCACTTTTCAAAATCAGGATCAGTTTTAGCGTAGTAATAAAATGCAAACCCCGCTTTTTCACTCTCAGTATATTCATTGTCATCAAAGGCCAAGGCAGCCTGCCCAAACATTAGGAAGCATGATAAAAATGCCATTATGGTCATGTGGTATTTAAAGTGACGCATGTATTACTCGTTTAGATGTTATAAATGTTATTCTATAGGTTCTCATAGTAAGGTTCTCGTAGTATAAATTCTATCAATCATTATATAAGAATAAGATTAATATACAATTCATGAGTAAAGATAAAGACACATATGAATCTGATGAAGATGGTCATGCGCTTTGGCAAATGATTGCGCGTACTGTGAAGCCGATAAAAAACAATCTCTTTCATCCTGCCGCAACGGTAGCAACGGAAAATGTGAAAAAATCGACGTCTGTACATACGAAACAAGAAAAAACCACTAATCATGAAGAAAAAGAAACTCCGAAACGCCAAGGTTATAAAGCCTTGCCGCTTAGGGATATAGATTCTGATGGCGGTCAGGAGCTTGATCGCCGTTTAAATGAAAGATTGCGGCGCGGGCAAGTGCCGATTGATATGAGGATTGACTTGCACGGCCACACGCAAGCGCAAGCGCAACATATATTGCAGACTACACTTTTGGCCGCGTATCGGGCGAATAAGCGCTGTGTTTTGGTTGTCACTGGAAAAGGTAAGCATACTCGGCACGATGAAGACGGTTATAAATTTGAGTCGGGCGTTTTAAAACAAATGGTTCCAGAGTGGCTTTCGTCGCCGCCTTTATTAGAAATTGTCTTAAAGACCCATGCTGCTCGCCCAAAGGATGGCGGCACGGGCGCATTGTACGTTTTGTTGCGCCGTCAGCGATAGATTTTCTTATTGAACAGGTATCTCTATCTCGTGTTTTTTGATAATGTTTCCATTATTATCCATTTTTCTGGAAATTTGGATGTAACCTTTATATGAGCCGATTATCAACGGAATATTGTGTGTACGTTTCCCAATGTAGTAAAATTGGCGCGCTCTGTTTTTATCTTGTGTTTGTTCGCGCTGGGCAAAAATTTTCCCCGTGGGGTCGCGAATTTCAATTGTAATCTGATCACCTGCTTCTGCGCCGAATATGCCCGCCCAAAATATAAGAGCTTCTGCGTTTATATTGATCACTTTTGGTGAGGCCGTGTCTATTTTTATGGCTTCAAAATCCGGTATATGCGCGGAGTAGCCAGCAGCATAAATGGCGAGTGGTTCATATTTAATGCCGACAGCATTGTTCCATAGGGGCTTAGGATCTACGTTACAGCCTTCTGTATCGTTATGTCCTGTAAAGGGGTCAATGGGACTGTTTTCAACAAATACACCTAAATGTACGTGTGGAAATTCAACGTATCCAGAATGCCCAACTTGTCCGATGACATCCCCCTTTTTAACGGCTTGCCCTTGCTTGACGGTAATGCTGTCTTTTTTCATGTGGCAATAAATCGTTTGCCAACCGTCATCATGGCTTATAAAAACACCATTCCCGCAGCCGCGTTTGTCGTTTTTGATCTTTTCGAGTTCATCGCGAGATAATATTTCGTCCTCTACCCCATCACGAAGCCTAAAAATGTTCCCATCTGCTGCGGCCAGAACGTTTACGCCCTTTTCCATTGTGACGAGATCACGAATAGCAATATCGGTGCCTTTGTGATTGTCGTATGTGTGGCTACTGCATGTGAAATCTTTGGCACCGTTTTCTTGTGGATCAACATCCATGTAATTGGCAATCCAACAATTCTGACCGATTTGACAATCAATCGGTAAGCCAAGTTCGGGTGCGGCGTTTACTGTTTTTGACAAGGTAAGAAAAACAAGTATCGGCAAAATTGCGTAAATTATCTTTTTCATAGCTGAAATATGCCATTTGGTGCTAAAGAGTGCCAGTGAAAAACAGCTTTACATGTTATTTAACATAATGTATCTTAGGGGCGGTTTTATAAAACACCAAAGAATAAGGATAAAACGTAACGATGTTTACGGCGCGCGTTAAAGACACAGGCGAATTTTTAAATGCCGATGCTTACGAGGAATTCGTTCAAGAGCATGGCGATGATTCTGAGCTATGTTGTGGTAACCCTGATTGTAACGGCAGCGTTCATTACCGTGAAGGAAGTGCGGAGATGGGTAATGCGCATGGCCGCGCGGCACATTTTGCGGCGCATGATATCCTTGATCATCCAAGTTGTGGTTGGGTGAGTGAACCAGAAGAAGAGACAAAGCGCACAATGTCTCTGGTTTCTGCGCTTGCCGCAGGACGTTCTATTGTTCTCAACCTAAATTTTTCGCTGGGGCTGAGCAGCCTTCAAGGCACATTTAAAAAACATGCGGGCGTATGGGAAAGCAATACACCGTACACCAAAGCTCTAAATGCGATGAAGGGTCATTATCAGGCGCTCTCCGTGAAATCGGTTTCCGAATTACTGGCGGTTGTGTCGCAAGCGCGTAATTTATTTGGCGATGATGTGACGGATAGGTTCTATGTTGGTAATAATCTCGAAATCTTATCTTATAACGACTTTGATTTGACGCAAGACCGCAGCAAGTTAAAAGCTTTGTGGCATGCGTTGGTTTATGATGAAAAACAAAAAGTGCGCATTAATGATCAAACCATAGAATTTGGCGAGGTTGCTGAACGTACGCGTAATGGAACAGTGAAATCTATTCCACGTCTTTTCCGCTTTAAACCAACGCAAAAGTCACTCACGCAACATTATGGCTCTGTAAAAGGCAGCCCCGTATTAATTGATGAACTGCCGTTTACGAAGTTTCTTTTATTGCTGGATATTGAACCATCTTCAAAAGAGCAAAGAAAAGCGCTACAGGCGCAAGATGGCGGTGTTTATGTACTTGCCTCGGCGCAGCTTAATGGCGGCGAAAACTATGCGCAAATGCGTAAATACAAAGATGGTGGTTATGATGTCGCCGGACATAATGGACAAAAAGACAATGTCTTTACTTCGCTGAGGTTGCTCGTTGAGAATGACAGGCAAACAACGCCGATTGCAGACGTACAGAAAAACGTACAGGCACAATCTCCAAAATCAGATCCGCGCCCGTAAGCACACGCTCAAAATCGTTATAGGATGAATTTACTAAGGTCTGTATCCGCAGCAAGATCAGAAACTTTTTCACGAACATATTCCGCTGTAATCGTGATGGTTTCACCGCTGCGATCAGACGCGGTGAATGAAATATCATCTAATAATTTTTCCAAAACCGTGAGTAAGCGTCGTGCGCCGATATTTTCGACTGTCTCATTGACTTGGAATGACAGGCGGGCAATTTCATTAATGGCATCATCCTCAAACTCTAGCTTCACACCTTCTGTGCCCATCAATTCTTTATACTGCAAAATTAAACAAGCATCAGGTTCCGTCAGGATACGCTTGAAATCTTCTTCTGTTAGGGCGCGCAGCTCAACACGGATCGGTAAGCGGCCTTGTAGTTCTGGCAGTAAATCAGATGGTTTGGCATAGTGAAATGCGCCTGATGCAATGAACAAAATGTGATCTGTTTTAACAGGGCCATATTTTGTTGTGACGGTTGTGCCTTCGATAAGTGGTAGCAAGTCACGCTGCACGCCTTCGCGAGAAATATCACCGCCGCGCGCGTCTTGGCGATTTGCGATTTTATCAATTTCATCCAAAAAGACGATGCCGTTTTGTTGTACGAGGTCAAGCGCGAGCGCGATGACTTTTTCTTCGTCTAAAATTTTGTCGGCTTCTTCGGTGACTAAAATACTGTAAGATTCATCGACTTTCATTTTCTTTTTCTTGGTGCGCCCGCCGAGCGCTTTGCCGAATAGATCACCCATATTAACCATGCTCATGGATGTGCCGGGCATGCCTGGGATGTCCATACCCATAAATGGGTCTGATTTATCCTCAAGCTCAATTTCGATTTCTTTATCGTTTAGCTCGCCTTTGCGGAGCTTTTCACGAAAGTTTGCACGCGTGCTTTCACCCGATGAAGCGCCGACCAATGCGTCCAAAACTCGCTCTTCGGCGTAAATTTCAGCCTGTGCTGTCACTGCGCCACGTTGTTTTTCGCGCACCATGTGGATTGCACCCTCCATCAAATCACGGATAATTTGCTCTACATCTTTACCGACATAGCCGACTTCAGTGAATTTTGTGGCTTCGACTTTTACAAATGGTGCTTGCGCAAGTTTGGCAAGGCGACGCGCAATTTCGGTTTTGCCAACGCCTG
The DNA here is from genome assembly GCA_037969035.1 of Bdellovibrionales bacterium. Lineage (GTDB taxonomy): Bacteria > Pseudomonadota > Alphaproteobacteria > Micavibrionales > Micavibrionaceae > JBBKWU01. Next base: position 101,498 of record JBBKWU010000022.1, on the reverse strand, counting down.
TTGGCCCGATCATTAAAATATTTTTGGGGTAAACTTCTTCCTGTAAATCAGGCGTCAGTTGCATCCTGCGCCAGCGATTACGCAATGCAATGGCAACTGCGCGCTTGGCGTCTGCTTGTCCGATGATGTGGCGGTCTAGCTCGCTCACGATTTCGCGCGGTGAAAAAGATGGAATAACGCTGTCTTCGGCTTTTGTGGCTTCTTTATTCATTTGTTTCTCTGCTGTCGTTGTCATGACGATTAAAGCTTTTCGATTAAAATGTTATTGTTTGTGTAGACGCAGATATCGGCTGCGATCTCGAGAGACTTACGCGCGATTTCTTCTGCTGTTAAATTCTGATCTTTAAGCGCACGAGCAGCAGCCAAAGCAAAATTCCCGCCCGATCCAATGCCTATGATACCATCTTCGGGTTCAACCACGTCACCTGTACCTGTTAAAATAAGCGATGTTTCCTTATCACAAACCGCCATTAAAGCTTCGAGGCGGCGAAGGTATTTATCAGTGCGCCAGTCTTTGGCAAGTTCAACGCAAGCGCGAGTTAACTGCCCTGGGTGCGCCTCGAGCTTTGCCTCTAAACGCTCAAATAATGTAAAGGCATCCGCTGTTGCACCTGCAAACCCTGCGATAATCTCGCCGTTTTTTCCCAAACGCCGCACTTTGCGGGCATTGGATTTTAAAACCGTGTGCCCCATGGACACTTGCCCGTCACCCGCGATAACAACATCGTCGCCTTTGCGGATGGAGAGAATGGTTGTGCCGCGCCATTTGCTGGCATCTGCGTAATCTTGGTGGCTCATATTGCTTCCTTTATTTTGCCTATCATATATGGAGCGTAAGCCACTATACGTCAAGTATTGAAAAGCAGCGCATTTTTATGTATGATGGGAGCAATAAGAATAAAAAAACAGGGAACGTATATGAAGCGACAGGATTTTTCCGTACTAAATTATTTATCCTCAAATTTTTTATCGGGTATTGATCTGCGATCAATTTACAAATCTGCCATCGCGCCGCTTCGTTCACTTTCACAAAAATTCAACCATGCTTGCGCGAGATGCATACAAGAAAGCACCATTTTATATGATGGTGTGGCGCATGCCACCACAGCAAGCGCGGAAGATAAAGTCGCGCTTGAGCGCGATCTTGCCAATATCGTTACCGAAACAACCCTGAGTGTTGTTGAAGGTGCGGAATTTGAAATTTGTGCGTTGGTTGCGGCCGTACAGGCGGGTGAGAAAATAGCTCATCACGATAATGCACCGATGGATGCAGTAGAATGGCGTCACGTTGGTGTGGAGGCGGTTGAAAGTCTTTGCTCAAGTCCTGCGGCGGCAGCGCATGCTTGTGTTGATCTTGTGCGTGATTTGGAACGTACAGGTCAAGTGTACAGAGCGACAAAGGCTGCAGCGCGCCCCTCATTATAAATTACTGAAGTTGAAGAGGTGTGGTGGTCGCGGATGCTTTGGTCTGTGTATTATTTTGAGTGTCGATGGAAATATCGAGCTTTTCAAGGGCATCAGCAATCGGGATAAAGAAGTTTAACCCAATTGAGCTTTTGGTGCTGTCATCGAAATATCCTGAAACGGTGATGCCTGCGATATTTCCATGCGCGTCGAGTAGTAATCCACCAGAATTACCGCCATGCACGGCAACATCACCTTGGATATAATCTTGCTTTTCACGTTTATCATAGCGATGTGCGCTGACAATTCCTTTGCTAACTGTGTCTTGTAGTTTGCGCAAACGCGGCGCGCCAATGGCATAAATATCGGAACTGACAGCAGGCTTATCCAACCTAATTGGCAGTAAATTAATTTCAAAATCTTTTGGTACGTTTTCTAAACGCAGCAGCGCGACGTCTCTTTTGGGATCAACGCGCAGCACCTCGGCAATTAGCTTTTCTTCCTGTGCGGATGTTACAACACGAACGCGCGCGGCATGTCCGACAACATGGTAGTTCGTTAAAATATGGCCTTGATCGGTAATGAAAAATCCTGAGCCATGACTGCCACCTGCTTCAATCATCACAACAGATTTTGCAACATCACCCAGCGCAGGCTTTGTGGCGTTTGTAAAAAGCGGCAAATTCGCTAGCGCTAGTTTTTCATTGGGGTCAAATTTCCCTGTGGGACGATCATCGAATGGATTTTTATAATCTCCCGATTCTGAAGGCTCAATGCCCTCAAACACCAAATCATGGAATGTTTTATCAGCGCCTAAATTATGCGTTGCAGCCGTGAAAGCATTTTCGATCAGTAGCTCAACACCTTCAAAATTGGACGTGTTAATTTTGGCATAACCCTTATGCGCAGTTTTATAAACCGTTTTACGATGCAATAGATCAAACACTGTCCATTCCACCTCGATAGAGGCTTCGCCGTCATAGCCACGGTCATAACCAAATAGGAATGATGTTCGATTGCAAACATCCAATTTTAAATCGACCACACGTGCACCGATGGAATAAGTCGTGCGGGCGATGTCCTCTTCTTCATCAAACATAATGCCTGGATCACCCGTGACGTCATAACCTTGGGATTCCATCGCATCACGGAAAATGATTTGGTAGCGATCATTAACAAAGCTGCGCCCTGTTATCCCCGCTTGCACCATTGTGAATGGTGCTTCACAAGTGATAATTCCTGTCACACCGCGAATGGATTGTGACATTACTGGTGCGCCTGTGGGGATGGAGTAGCGTATTTTATTAAAACCAATCGGGGCGGGTTGTGCGTCAAAAGCACTATCTGGCGCTTGCCCAAGCGGAATTTTCTGAATAGGCATACCGCCACATCCCGCTAAAAACACAAATAGTAATATATATAAAAACTTAAAATTCTTCATTGTCGTCATAAGCTTAGATGAATTTTATGTTGCCGTACAGCATACAAATATGGCGCCCCCTCACTCTTTTTTCACCTTTTTATGCTTGAATTGATAGAATAGGACAGTATCTTAGGGGCAGATTTTCCGGGGAGGAGAAGCTTTACCATGACAGATCAAACACAAATTCAATCTTTAAGACCCAACGCAACCGTTGAATATGTCACAGAATTATCTGCGGCGGATCTCAATGATTTATGTGATGCGACAGATGCCGCCATTCAAGATGGTGGTGGTTTCGGTTGGGTCACACTGCCTGCACGTGAAGTGCTGGAGCGTTTTTGGCAGGGTGTTGTTACAATGCCCGCGCGGTTTTTATTCGTGGCGCGGCTAGATGGCGTTATATGCGGCACGGCGCAACTCATTGCACCACCGAAGAATAACGAAGCGCAGAGCTTTGCTGTTCATTTAACCACGAACTTTGTGGCACCTTGGGGGCGTGGGCATGGCTTGGCGCGGATGCTGCTTGAGGAAGTCGAGAGTAAGGCCAAAAAAGAAGGCTTTAACGTGATTAATCTCGATGTTCGTGAAACGCAAACCGCCGCGATTAATTTCTATGAAACCATGGGATACACCCGATTCGGTAGCCACCCACAATACGCAAAAGTAGATGGGCAGTCGATTGCAGGGCATTATTACTATAAATATTTGGGCGAAGAAAAATCTCCTGAAGCGAGTGTCGCGTAACACCTCTTTGATATCGTTTGATTATTTAGATTGGTTTGACTCCGATGCGTCAATGACGTACATTTTTGTATCCGTAGTGGATATGTTGAACAGAAAATTGAGGAGTGTAACAATGGCATTCGCACCAAAAACAACAACAAAAGACGAAGGTTACGGCGGCGCACCAGCAGTTAAACCTGATGGAAACGGCGCACCAGCAGCACCTGCGCCGTCACTTAAATAAGTACGCGTAAATACAGAATTCAAAAAGGTCGTTTCCTAATCGGTGACGGCCTTTTACTTTGTGGGTGGTGAATTTATATGAGGAGAACGTCATGAGTTACGATGAAAACAACATATTTGCAAAAATTCTGCGCGGTGATATTCCGTGCAATAAGGCCTATGAAGATGAATATGTGCTCGCCTTTCATGATATCAGCCCGCAAGCCAAAACGCATATCCTTGTGATTCCCAAAGGGGCGTATACATCAATTGCGGATTTCGGTGCAAACGCAACGCCCGATGAAATTACGGGTTTTTACCGCGCTGTTGCTAAAATTGCTGGTGATGAAGGTGTAACAGAAAGTGGATTTCGCGCCATTGCCAACACAGGCCTAAATGGTGGACAAGAAGTACCACATTTTCACGTGCATATACTCGGCGGTGAACGCCTTGGCCCGATGCTTTCTAAAAAAGCAGCTTAATTTAAAAACTCTTTAAAGACGCCTTTGTGGAAACAACACAATATTGCCCTGCTTCATCGCCTCGCGTGGCAATGAGGCTAATTCGATTTTCTCTAGCTCTTCTTCTGCGGCTTCGGCATGGGCTTCAGCTTGCAGTGATAAAATGTCACAAAGACGCGCGGCTGTTGATGGCTTGTCGCCCAACTCCAAACGCGTGGCCTTTAAAAAATCGCCCAATGCTTCTAAATCTTCGGGGAGATGTGTTAATTGCTCACGAATTTCTGAATCGCCAACTGGCGCGTTATTTTTATGCGCAATCCAAAGCGGTGCATATTCATCAACCATTTGTTCGGCTTCAATCCCCATTACACCCGCAATCGGCACATGCGCTTGCGCAGAACTGATTTGCATACAGCATAGCGAAATACACAGCAGCGCCGCATCTGGTTTCATACTCGCAATAATGTCATGCATCGTAAACTCTGCGATATCGTCCAGAACTTCTGTGCCTGTCAACATATCACCCGCAATCGCTGGGATAATGAAATCAGCATATAATTGTGCCAATTCGTTTGTCTTTAATGTTTGAACCATGATAAGTGCCCCTTTAATTCATATCAATCACTGTTCCCAGTTTTAGCGTCTAGGTGTGAAAAAGAAGTTAACAGATAAAATTCCTTTGAAATTAGGTGCCTTAGGTAAAATCACAGCACGATAAAAAGGCTATTGTTTCCGTTTTGTTCTTGTGCGATAAGGAGATAGTAGAAACAAAAAAGGACTGGGTTTTTGAGAATATTATTTTTGGCTCTTGTTGGTGTGGTTGTTTTTTCAACGCATTGTGCCTATGCAGAAAAAAATAGAACCGATTTAACAAAACTTGAGTGCGGTGGGATAAAATCAGAGGTAGTAACTACGTGTATTGATAAACGTTCAGGTCTTTGTTCATCGCAAGCGTGGAGCGTGCAAGGGCAATCGGTTGATTTGTTGACGGAACATGATTTGGGCTTTCATGTGTGGTCATGGAGTTGTGTTAGTACAAATCAAGGACAAGTAATTATTTTTGGCTTAGTAAATGGCGGTAATTGTCCTGATTGTGAAGTTTGGGAAATTTGGTCACCAAAAGGTAAAAAAATATCCGATACAAATTCTTTTTTGAAAGACTACAAAGAATTAGACGCGCCTAAAGGAGCTATGAAACAATATCAGTTAATTAAAAGAGGTCGTTATGGTCGCGCGGATTAATACAGTGGCCTTTCACGGGGTAGAGGTGCAGGCGATTGATGTGCAGGTGCAGATCAGTAATGGGATGCCTGCGTTCACGATTGTGGGTTTGCCTGATAAGGCTGTCGCGGAGAGTAAAGAGCGTGTGCGGGCGGCGCTTCATGCGCTGGGGTTATCGCTGCCGCCGAAACGTCTTACTGTTAACCTTGCTCCTGCGGATGTTGCCAAGGAAGGTAGTCATTATGATTTACCGATTGCGCTGGGTTTATTGGCGGCAATGGGGGTTCTTCCTGCGTTAGAGATGGAGGAATATGTGGTGTTGGGTGAATTATCGCTGGATGCCTCAATTCGCGCTGTGGCGGGGGTTTTGCCTGCGGCGTTGCATGCTTCGGCTAATGATAACCGCTTGATTTGCCCCGCGGCGTGCGGTGGTGAGGCCGCATGGGCGGGCGATTTGGACATTCTTGCGCCGCAGGATTTGTTACAGCTTATAAACCACATCAAAGGCTCACAAATTTTATGCCAGCCAAAACCAAAAATTGCAGATGATGATGGCGCAGCCATGCGCGCGCCTGATCTTGCGTCTGTGCGTGGTCAGGAAACGGCAAAGCGTGCGCTCGAAATCGCAGCAGCAGGTGGGCATAATTTATTGATGAGCGGTCCCCCTGGATCGGGCAAGTCATTGCTTGCGTCTTGTCTGGCGGGTGTATTGCCGCCTTTGTCTCCTGCGGAAGCGCTCGAAGTATCCATGATACATTCTCTTGCGGGAACGCTGCCCAATGGCGGATTGATGAAAACGCGCCCGTTTCGTGATCCGCACCATTCTGCGTCACTTCCTGCGCTTATTGGTGGGGGGCATAAAGCCAAACCTGGGGAGATATCACTCGCACATCATGGGGTTTTGTTTTTGGATGAACTTCCTGAATTTTCACGCGGGACGCTTGAATCTATGCGTCAACCATTGGAAACAGGCTCTGCGCTGATTGCGCGCGCTAATAACCATGTAACGTATCCTGCGCGGTTTCAACTTATTGCGGCGATGAATCCATGCCGCTGCGGCTATTTGGGGGATGCGGATCGTGAATGTACCAAAGCACCACGCTGCGGAGGTGATTATCAGGCAAAAATCTCTGGTCCCTTGCTTGATCGCATTGATATCCGCGTTGATGTTCCGCCCGTATCGATCAAGGATTTGACAGCAACAAACCATAGCGCAGAATCCTCTGCGGTGGTTGCGGCGCGAATATTGGCGGCACGGCAAGTGCAAGCGGCGCGTTATAGGGATGTCGCGGGCGAGAATTCAACGCTTTTAAACGCTCATGCACCTGCCGCGCTAATCGAAAAAATGATGGTATTACAAGATGATGCACGGGAAATGTTGAATAAGGCGGCTGAAACGATGAGACTCTCTGCGCGCTCTTACCACCGCGTGTTGCGGGTGGCGCGAACAATTGCCGATTTAGATCAGGCAAGCGCAAATATTACGCGCGGGCATATTGCGGAAGCGTTGAGCTATAGAAACAGTAGTTTTTGTTAAATATCAGTCGGTTGGCACGAATTCAAAGCTTGTTATTTTTCATATAATCAACTAAAATAGATAGTAGTAGGGTTTTATTAATCAATATTAGATAAAATTTTATGGAATAGTGGGGTAAATCGTATTATATAATTTATACGATTATCGAAAAAGGATGAACTGTTGTGGCTTTAACCACGGAAATTAGATTGGAATTTAAAGAGTTGGCGCAAGAGCTTGCGCGCACCCCTGATGTATCCGAGGCGTTCAGCATGGAAACTGCGCCTGAGGCAATTACTGGAATTTTTGCATCTCTTGCTGGCCTTACTGGTATGTTTGGATCTTCGGCAAGCCCTGATCAAACAGCCAATCTTAATGCAAAACCAAATGAAAATTTATCTGGTGCTTTTAAACAAAGCACATGGAGTGCTGAGAAAGCTCCCAAGAACTCAGAGGTTTCTGGCGGAATTAAAGGACTAATCGATTCTGTAGCCGCAAGAATGGATGAGGCGCAAAAAGGTCGCGCTAATATTGCTGCAGTTGAAAAAGATATAAAGAAGGGTGCTGCGCCTGACGCTAAACCTGACGCGGGTGGTTCATCCGTTGCGGGAATGGGGCGCGGCCTCGCTTTTGATGCGGCTGCTGTAGGTGCTGCCACTCTTGCTGCGGGGCCTATCGCGGGTGCTGCTTTGGGCGGTATTATGATGGCAAAAGATGTGTTTAGTGCTGTCTCTGGCGGTTCATCGTCTAGAACGATTACATTATCAAAAGAAGAAGCGCGTGACTTTAAGCGTCATGGCACTAAGCCTGCGGAAATGCGTAGTGCGCAATCTGACACCAAGACCGGCTTGGAACAGGCCGCAGAGACTGGTTATAAGACTAGTCAGGCGTTTAATAGTGAAATGTCAAAAGGGCCTGGTTTTGGCCCCGCGCCCCAATCTGATGATCTGGCGGCTCGTAGCGAAATTGCCCATGATTCATTGGGTGGTATTGCAAAAATGAAACTAAAATATTTAGAAGGTCAGTTCAAGTTTTCTAAGGACTTGAAAGATGACCTTGATTTGCGTAAAGACGGTATTGAAATTTCTTCTGTAGGTGAACTGAAAAATGTTAGTGCCAGCAACGCTCAATTAGGTCTTGATAATAGGAATGCATTTGTTATGAATGCGTAGTGAGAAGCCTTACTTATTCTTCTTTGAAATTATAATAAGCGCTTATCGTGCGGCCGATGGCTGTAACCCAGCACATTAATCCAAAAACAACAGCAATAATCTCGAAAAATTGCGGAAATAAGCAAATTAGAACAAAGGTAATGATGGTTTCTGTGCCTTCTGCTAGTCCCGCCATATAGTAAAATGATTTTTTACCCTGCTTTTCTGTGCTCATTCCCCGTTTTGCAGCGATGGTGGCATAGCCGAGGAAGCTAACGCCAGAGACAAAGAAGCTAAATAACAAAAAACCAGCAGCGATGGCGCAATCATTTGCGCCAAAGGCAAAGAAGAAGACAAAGCCGCTATAAAATATAAAATCACTCACAATGTCGATATAGCCGCCAAAATCTGTGGCACCTTTGGCGCTTTGGCGGGCGACAGGCCCATCAATTGCATCAGCAAGGCGGTTGAGAACAAGAAAGAATAGCGCGAGCAAATAGAACTGCGCGTATAGTGCCGCAAATAATGGCAGACAAAATAGAAGACCCATAGTGGTCATCGTATCCGCTGAAATACCACAACGATTGATGTATTGGGCACATCGGTTTAAGGGCGGATCAATGATGGGACGAATTTTTGAATCAAACATATTGGTTTTTCCAAGGCTTTCGGATAGTCTAGAGATATGTGATCTCTGTTGTCATGACTTTATTTAGCAGATAATTTCAAATTCTCTAACCGCTTTTAAATTTAAGCTTCACACTATAATGGAATAATGGACTGAAATGAGATTTTTCGGATTTACAGTAATATTATTACTTTGCGCGCTTGTGGCGTTGCCCGAGCGCGGCAACGCGCAACGCCAAATAAAGGACTGTGCCCATGCGCGCAGTACATCGGATACGATGACTTGCGTTAAAAAACGCGTTGAAGCATCACAATCTCATTTGAACGATCTTTATAAAAAAACCTTAGATTTACAGCCTGCTGAAATTAACGTCCCTTTGGGAGAGGCGCAGAAAAATTGGATCACGTATCGTGATGCACAATGCGCATGGGAGGCGGGGCAAGCAGAACAAGGGCAAGAAAAAATATATGAACTGTCTTGTCTTGCTGTACTCACTGAACAAAGAATTGCAATTATTGAATCAATAAATGAAATTAGCGTGAGCGATAAGCCTCGTGAGTATTCCTCGCACCCCCGATGGATGAATGCTTTGGCTGAGGACTATCCCGACGTATTGTGGAAATACAGCCAATGGCTTCAGGCGGATATTGATTGTGATGGCACAAATGAAGAAGTTATGACGGGCATTTCCATGAAGCTGGATCCAAACGGAAAACCGTTCACGTCGCCGCAAGAGAGCGATTTGGAGTCGGTGCTGTTTAAGGGGCCGTTTTATAAAGCGGAGGCTATTATTGCCCTATCCGAAAATGTAAAAACAGGACGTTCAAAAACAACGTTGTTTCGCGTGCCTGTCGGACAAAATGATCAGACAATGTATTTTTGCGATGTGCCGCAAGGCATAACATTTGTTGAAGAAGAAATGGAACAGCAAGATATGCCTGATGAAACAGAAAGTGGCAAAAAATCATGCCCTCTTCGTTTGCGGGTTGCTGATGGTAATTGTAGTTCTGCTGTCATTCTTTGGGATGGCGCAAAATACCAGTTACAAAAAGAACGGCCAGACATATTAGAAAAAAAATCAGATAAGGAATAAAAAGACTATTTTTGTTAAGCCATGCTTAACGTTATTTCGGGCATTATTAAAGACAGTAATATCAATGCATCTTTCGAAAATACCTGTTCTGAAATTCTAAAGATGATAATATAACAAAATTATATATTAAAGGCGTAATGAACTTTGAAATACGAACATGATAGAGATCAAGCTCAAGAATATTCTTCGCTTACGCTGGAGCGTATAAAGCGCGAAAAATTGCCGGCCACGCCCGATATTTATAAATTGTGGTATGTTTATTACTCTGGGCAAAGCCCTGAGGTGACGCGCGCCCTAGATATCTTGGTGTCCAATAAACAAGAAATAAACGAAGATCGTTGCTATGAGCTTTATAATAAATTTTTGAGTGAAGAGCGTAATCAAGAACAAGTGAAAAAAGCGGGCGATAATGTTCAAAATACAATCCATAGCGTTTCTGCTGCTGTTAAAGACGTTAAAAGTGCCACATTTGCCTATAGTGGTAAGTTAGGCAACATAAGCGCGGAGATAGAGCATGTCGAAGATGCTGATGCGCTGAAAGGTATTATGACTCGCATGGTGACAGACACCAAAGATATGCTACATCACAATCAAAAATTGGAAGAACGCCTTGATGAATCTTCTGTTGTTCTTGAGGAATTAAAACGCGATCTTGAAAATGTCCGTAAAGAAGCACTTACGGATGGCCTGACAGGTCTTTCAAACCGCAAGGCTTTTGATAGTGAGTTAGTGCGCATTGCCGCGGAAGCGGATCAATCGGAGGGGGTTTTCTCTCTTTTGATGGTGGATATCGACCATTTCAAAAGCTTTAATGATAATTTCGGTCACCAAATTGGAGACCAAGTTTTGCGTCTTGTCGCCCGCACATTGACGGACGGTGTTAAGGGGCGTGATGTTACCGCGCGTTATGGCGGTGAAGAATTTGCCATTGTGTTGCCTGAAACGCCTTTGAAAGCTGCGGTAATTGTTGGTAATGCGCTGCGCCGCGCTGTGGCCAGCAAGGATGTTGTTAATCGCAATAGTGGTGAAAAGCTGGGATCAATCACAATGTCTGTTGGTGCGGCTGAGTACGCAGGTAATGAAGATGTCGCGGAGTTAATCTCTCGGGCGGATGCGGCGCTTTATACAGCCAAACATAATGGCCGCAATCAGGTCGCCGCGGCTCCAACGCCCGGTAAAAAACAAGTCAAAGAAGCCAGTTAATCTTTAACCGATGATCTGATTTTGGCATTTATTTTCTTAATATAATAATATGCGAAGCGGCTTGCGAAGCCATATAAATGGGCTTATCTTAATGTTATGCATACTGCCGAATCGCCTATGATGGAACAATCACAATCCTATATTGAAACGCTAAACGCGCCACAGCGCGAGGCTGTCGAAACGCTTGACGGCCCTGTTTTGGTGCTTGCGGGTGCGGGCACAGGTAAAACGCGTGTTTTAACGACGCGTTTGGCGCATTTGCTGCGCTCTAATCGCGCTTTTCCTGGCGAAATCCTTGCGGTGACCTTTACCAATAAGGCCGCGCAGGAGATGAAAGAGCGTGTTAGTCATTTGATGGGCGGTCAACCCGTTGAGGGTTGGTGGCTCGGCACATTCCACGCTTTGGCGGCGCGTATGCTTCGCCGTCATGCTGACCTTGTTGGGCTTTCAAGTAATTTCACTATCCTTGATACAGACGACCAGATCAGACTTTTAAAGCAAATCATGGAAATTGAAAACATAGACCCGAAAAAATGGCCGCCCAAAACGCTTATTGGTTTTATTGGTGGCTGGAAAGATAAAGGCGTTCATTGTAACGATATCAAGGAAAGCGATGGCGGTGAAATTGCTGACGGTAAGATGGTTAAGCTTTACCGACTTTATCAAAGCCGTATGCGTACGATAAATGCCTGTGATTTTGGTGATTTACTGCTTCATGTCATTACAATTTTAAAAGACCCTAAACATGCGGATGTTCTGGCTGATTATCATCGCCGTTTCCGTTATTTGTTGGTGGATGAGTATCAAGACACGAACGTGGCACAATATTTGTGGCTGCGTTTGCTTGCTAAAGGCTCAAATAATATTTGCTGCGTTGGTGATGACGACCAATCAATATATGGTTGGCGCGGTGCCGAAGTTGGTAATATTCTGCGCTTTGAACAAGATTTCGAAGGTGCAAAGGTTATTAAGCTCGAGCAAAACTATCGCTCCACAGGACATATTTTGGCCGCCGCCGATGGTGTCATCAGCCATAATCAAGGGCGCATTGGAAAGACATTATGGTCTGCGCAAGAAGACGGTGAGTTGGTTACTGTTCGTGGCCTTTGGGATGGCGCGGCTGAGGCGCGTTGGGTCGCCGAAGAAATTGAACAACTTCAACGTAAGCAGTGGCCGTTAAAACAAATGGCTGTATTGATACGCGCTGGGTTTCAAACACGGGAATTTGAAGATCGGTTTATTCAACTTGGGATGCCTTATAAGGTTTTGGGTGGGCCCCGTTTTTATGAGCGTATGGAAATTCGCGATGCGTTGGCTTATCTGCGTGTGGTGGCACAGCCTGCGGATGATTTGGCACTTGAGCGCATCATTAATACACCCAAGCGCGCTATTGGCCCGACAACGGTGCAAACGCTGTACGCGTACGGGCGCAGTAAAGGCATTAGTCTCCATCAATCTATATTGGAGCTTATTGAAACCGATGAGTTGAAACCGAAAGTGAAAGCCACATTAAGCGCACTTATTAGCGATTTTTCGCGTTGGCGTTCGATGCTGGATAATACGCATCATACCGAACTTGCGGGTATTGTTCTTGAAGAATCAGGTTATCTGGCAATGTGGCAAGGCCATAAAGACCCTGATGCACCGGGGCGCGTTGAAAATTTAAAAGAACTAGTTTCTGGTATGGCGACGTATGAAACGCTGCCGGAATTTTTGGAACATGTGGCGCTTGTTCTTGATAACCAAGATAATAAAAACGGTGATTTTGTAACGATCATGACATTGCATGGCGCAAAGGGTCTTGAATTTGATGCTGTGTTTTTGACGGGCTGGGAAGAAGGGTTATTTCCTTCTCAACGCACCATGGACGAAAGTGGCATGACGGGGCTTGAGGAAGAGCGCCGTCTTGCCTATGTGGGCATTACCCGTGCGCGCAAAAAATCATTTATATCCTTTGCGGCAAACCGCCGTATGTACGGAAATTGGGTGAACGCTGTGCCGTCACGCTTTGTTGATGAACTGCCTAAAGATCACGTAGATGTGCAATCGGATACGGGACTCTATCAAGGGCGTTCGCAACATTGGGATTCAAGCGGTGTACGTCCACAAGTACGTACAGCACAAAAATTTGAACGTAAAACACTGAGCGCAAATGGCACAACATTCTCTATGGGCGATCGCGTGCACCATGATAAATTTGGTGAAGGTGCTATATTGAATATTGACGGTCACAAGCTCGATATAAATTTTGAAAGCGGTGGTCGTAAACGCGTGATGGATAGTTTTGTTGAAAAACTGGGTGAGTGAATAAATGAAATTTATACGTATTGTGCTAGGCATGTTGATTTTTTGTATCCCCGTCTATGCGTGGGCGCAGGCGGGTGAGAAAATTGATATTCCTTATGAAGAAACCAATAGCATTGTCCGTTATGATATTTTAGAGATGGCAAAAAATATGATGTCATGCGCTACTTATTATGATGTGTTTGAGGATGGGACGTTGACCAAAGGGTTTGTTGATGAGGTGAATTGGATGTTCATGGTTGATAGCGCACAAACCGAAGAAGAAACAGCCAGCTGGGTTGCTAGCGCGTATGGCCTATATCATAATTATTGGGATGAATTAAAATTAGAGGATTCATTTGAAGCCGTTGAAAATATCGAGACCCAAAGACGCGAATGTTATAACCTTGGCGTTGTACGTAAAATTATAAAATAATTTTGTACGGCCGAAAACATCTACAACCCGTCTTTTAATCCTCTGACAAAATCCGAAAGACCATGTAAGCGATGACGTTTCAAGCGCTCTGTATCTAATATAAGCTGAGCCTGACGAATTGTTTTATCGATATCACGATTAATAATCACATAATCATATTCTGAATAATGACTCATCTCGTCATTGGCTTTTTCCATGCGGTGCTGAATGTCTTCTTCATCTTCGCGTGTGTCTTTGGCGCGGTTACGCAGCCTTTTTTCTAATTCAGAAGCGGATGGCGGTAGAATGAAAACGGTGACAAGATCATCGCGGGCAATTTCGGATAGCTGCTGTGTGCCTTGCCAATCGATATCAAAGACAACGTCATTACCTTTGGCTAATGCATCTTCTACCGGTTGGCGCGGTGTGCCGTAATAATTGCCGAATACTTTTGCGTATTCCAGCATCTCGCCTTCTTTGACCATTTTATCGAATTTAGCCATATCAACGAAATGATAGTCTTGCGCCTGTGCTTCGCCAGCGCGCCGATCGCGCGTCGTGGCTGAAATTGAGACATTTAAATCATCATTCTGTTTAAGGAGCGCGCGTGTGATTGTTGTTTTACCGGCGCCTGATGGCGATGATAAAACAAACATAAGTCCGCGGCGTTTTAGATTTGATAAGTCCATGTTTATCCAGTTTGGTATTTCAATGTTCTTTCTATTCTACAAATCCTTTGGGGTGCTGCAATGAAAGATTTGAATTTGTTAGAAAAAGCTTTACATCATAGGGGATGAAAAACAAATCAATATTAATCACAGGCGCATCAAGCGGCATTGGCGAAGCGCTATCTTATTATTACGCCAGAGAAGGTGCGAGCCTATTTTTGTGCGGCAGAAATCAGATTAGATTAGACGCTGTGGCTGAAAAATGCCGCTCGAGTGGAGCGTTTGTATCCACTTCTATTGTTGATGTGACAGATAAAGTAGCACTTATGAATTGGATTTTGAAATGTGATGAACAAGCGCCACTGGATTTAGTAATTGCCAATGCAGGAATATCGGGCGGTACAGGCGGCCTTGGATCTGGTGAAAACCTTGAGGAGTCCAGAGAAATATGGGCAGTTAATCTGCAAGGAAAACTTGATACGGTGGCGGCTATTTTGCCCCATATGATAGCGCGGAAAAACGGACAAATTGCGCTCTTATCTTCGCTCGCGGGGTTTAGCGGTTGGACGGGTGCGCCGTCCTATAGTGCATCCAAGGGCGCGATCAGGCTTTACGGTGAGGCATTGCGCGGTGCCGTGGCGCATTGCGGTGTGAAGGTCAATGTGATTTGTCCAGGGTTTGTGAAATCAAGGATAACCGACAAGAATGACTACAAGATGCCATTTTTGATGGATGCGGATCAAGCGGCCGATATCATTGGAAGAAATCTTGCAAAGAATAAAGGGCGCATTGCTTTTCCACTCCCGACATATTTTTTTGCAGGTCTTATTGGTATGTTGCCATACGGATTGTCATTAAAGCTATTGAATTTGATGCCGAAAAAGCCATCTTTACATTCAGAATAGTAAATATATTTTATTATTTAAAAAATACACAGATATTCACTTAAAAATATTGTGTTTATTCTGTTTTTTGTCTAATAAAGACAGGAAGACTATTATAGTATGGTCAAAAGTATAAGATGATGGTAAGGAAGTGCGTAGTTTTTAAACGTATAGAATATTTAGTGACATGATAAATTCTGAAAATAAACATAAGCTTTTGCACATGGTTGAATTACTGAAGGCGTTATCAAATGAGCGTCGCGTTCTTATCATGTGCGCTCTGCATAAGGGTGAGAAGAGTGTCGGTGAGCTTGAAAAGATTATCGGGATCAGTCAATCTGCTCTTTCACAGCATCTTGCCAGATTGCGTAAAGAGGGTTATTTGCAGACGCGCCGCGATGCGCAAACGATTTATTATTCGGTGTGTGATGATATGGCAACCAAAGTATTTGAAACATTATGTATGTTGTACGAAGTGACGGAACTGGGCTTTACACCTAATGTAGATGCAAACGGCAACCTTATAAATGTGTGACTATTAAGCAGAACGGAAGTCGCGCGCTTTCATGTTTGCCAAAACGTCTTCAACACACAAATCCGATAATAATTCTTTTTGTAATGTTTTAACGGCATCGCCTAAAGGTTTGTGACGCTTGGGATCACTTTCTCCTGAAAATAAAACCCAACTCGGGCAAGATGTGGGCGCGATTAAATGCATCGGGCCTGTATCATTCCCGATTGCCGCTGCCGCGTGCCTTCCCAGTGTTATGATATCAAAAAGTGTCGTTTGACCCGTTAAGTTTGTTGCTTTGGGGAATATTTTACAAATTTCCTCTGCAATGGATGATTCTTCCATTGTGCCGATAATAACGGGTTGGAATCCCCACCCATCCATAAGCCGTGCCAATTGACCATAGTTTGAGGCAGGCCAACGTTTTTTAGTGTGTTTTGGTGAAGAACCAGGAACCAATAAAACATAAGGTTGTTTTGTATCAAAAAATGTAACGAGGTCATTGGCCCATTCCAAGCGATCGATCTGAATATCCGTTATTCCAGCTAAGTTTAGCGTCTGTACGTGCCCTGTGTACGCGTCTCCTTTGATGCGTTCTGGGCTATCGTTACGGTGTGATGCGCCCTTAGCGGCGCCAACCCATTCCGGTTTGTTTTTAGCGTTAAAAAGTTTGAGGTAAAACTCTGTACGATCATTATTTTGTAAATCATAAACGCGTGTAAAGCCGCTATCATTTAACTGCTTACGTAGCTTGAGCCATTCACCTAAATCTTTCCATTTTGGTTTTGTGTGATCCCAAATGTGGTCAAAATAACCGCATTTCTGGGCAATACTGATAAATGGGCATGTTGTCATTAATGTGATGTTGGCATCGGGGTGGTGCGTACGAATGGCGGCCATAGGCCCCAAAGCTTGAATGAAATCACCCAGAGCACCGAGTTTAATAACGAGAATTTTTTCTTTGGAATCAGTCATAGCTTTTGATTATGCGGCGTTATTATTTTTACGGGCGGTCGGCGCGCGATAAGAATCCTGCGCTTGATTTGTGAAAGGCTGCGCCTGAAATTTTTCTTGTAATAGCTCTGCATAGACATTGAGCGTTTCATCGGCCATTTTTTCACGTGTGAAATGACGGGCGATATGATCCATTGCCCGTGTTGCGAGAACCGCGCGCTGGTTTGGGGTGAGCGCGAGTGCTTGTTTTAAAGCCTCAGCAAGAGGTTTGCTCTCGTTTGGTGCAACGAGCCAACCTGTTTCACCGCGCAAAACGGTTTCTCTCGCGCCGCCGTGATCTGTGGCAACAATGGGGCGTCCCATGGCTTGTGCTTCAATAGGAATGCGACCAAACCCTTCGGGGTCGGTAGAGGCAGAGACAACAACGGCAGATAGCATGTAAGCCGCAGGCATATCATTGCAATGGTCGATGATGCGAACTTGTCCGCTTAAACCTTTTTCTTGTATCGTTTGCTCAAGCTCTTGGCGGTATGCTGTGCGCCCTTGATCAGAACCAATCAAAACACAAAAAACATCAGGTTTGCCAAGTTTCGCCATGGCATCAATTAAAACATGGTGCCCTTTCCAGCGCGTTAAACGCCCCGGCATCATAACGACAAGTGCCCCATCAGGAATGCGCCATTCTTTGGTTATCTTTATCATGCGCTCGGGTGTTACGCTGGTGGGGTGGAATTTTTCTAAGGCAACGCCGCGATGAATAACGCGGATGTTGCGTGGGTCTGTGTTGTAATGTTTGCGCAAGTAATCGGCGACGTAATGGGAAATCGCAATGATACGTTCCCCCCGAGAGATAGATGAGTTATAGAATTTTTTGGCTTTGCCTTCGAAATTATAGGGAGCATGGCATGTGGTCATATAGCGCGCGTCTGTACCGCGGCAGGCTTGCATAGCACTCCATGCTGGTGCGCGGCTTCTTGCGTGAACAATATCAACATTATATTTTTTGATGATTTTACGCAGGCGCGTAATATTGCGCCACATCACAATTGGGTTTTTGCTGTGCACGGGCAAATCGATATGGATAGCGCCCGCACGCGCTAATTCGTGCAAACGATTCCCGCCATGAGATACAACAATAGCTTCGGCGCCAGAACGAACAAGTTCGGCGGCAATATCAATGCAACCCTGTTCTGCACCGCCCGCGCTAAGGGCAGGAATAACTTGCATGATGACGGGTTTTTTTATTCTTTGTGCTTCAATCATAATTTCATCTTGTTTTTCTAGTAACGATTTAACACACTACCATAGAGTGATAAATAAAAATCGGGAAATTACCTTTATGTCTTCTTTGTCTTGCCTGAAACGCGAAAATTCTCCAGATATTGCCTATGTTTATACAGCACCTTCGGGCGAAGGGAAATCTTTACCATCTGTGATGTTCTGTGGTGGTTTCAAATCTGATATGGACGGTACAAAGGCATTGTATCTGGAAGAGCAATGCAAGGCGCGAGGGCAGGCCTTTATCCGTTTTGATTACCGTGGGCACGGTCAATCCGATGGTGAATTTATTGATGGTACGATTGGGCTTTGGAAACAAGATGCTGCGGATGTGATGCAGAACATTATTAAGGGCTCGGTTATTTTGGTGGGATCATCCATGGGCGGATGGATTTCATTATTACTGCTTGATCAATATGCGGATAAAATTGCGGGGATGATCGGTATTGCCGCGGCTCCGGATTTCACGACAGGCATGTATAATGAAGACCTCACTGAAGAGCTGCGCATTGAACTGCATGATAAAGGCTTTGTAAGCCTTCCTAATGATTATAGCGATGAACCCTACATCATTACAAAAGCATTGATTGATGATGGCAATAATCAGTTATTTATGAATACACGCCATAAATGCGCTATGCCTATACGTCTTGTGCAGGGCATGAAAGATGCTGATGTGCCATGGCAAACAGCGCACCGTATTAAAAATGTGGTTGAAGGTGATGTTGAAGTGTTTTTGGTTGAAGATGGTGATCACCGTCTGTCAAGACCTCAAGATCTTGAGCTGATTGATGAGCAGCTCAGAAATATTAATGAGCACTACGTACAAAAATCTTAAACGGATTGATTATTTACGTTTGTAACGCATGGCTTTTTTGTCTTTAGTAAGCCCTTTGAAGGAATAATCACTTTTATCCTTACGCCCAATCAATTTACGATCGGTAAAGGGCCATAAGCCAAGAAGCTTCGATAAAATCAGAAAAATAAGCAGCGTTGCGAGTGGCAACGCACTGGCGACAATCGTTTTTAATTGTAATAAGGGAACGACAATTGTTTCGCGTGTGGCCTCGCTAGTGCTTTGTTGAAGCCAGTCATAAGCGTCCGGCGCATAAGTGACGAGCATCCACGTAATATCGGTTAATTTCGGCGGTTCTTCTATAACCAAAACCTCTTCATGGCCATAGGCAAGGTAAAGATCATGACCGATAGCCGCAAAAAGCGGTAAAGAAAACAAAAAGCAAATAGTTAAAATACCACCACGCATATGCGTCACTCCTCAATAAATAACGATTAAGTTTAACAACTTATCGGGTTAAGGCAAAGGATTTGTAAAAACGATACTTGCACTTTTTGAAAACTGCGGCTAATTTGCCGTCCTAGTTGATTTTATTAGGTGTCGTGGCCGCCCGTTTGCACTTAGCAAACAAATCTCTTCAAACAAAGAGGCCACGAAGCCGATCAGGTGTCGTGGCCGAGTGGCTGAAGGCGCACGCTTGGAAAGCGTGTTTACGTTCATAGCGTAACGTGGGTTCGAATCCCACCGACACCGCCATTATCTTTATTTTATATTGTTTTACAATAAGATAGATATATTACCCATATTTTAATTGTCATTGGTGTGTTACAAAGTGAGTTACACAATGACAAAACGCACCCCGACTTATCTTACCTTGCGTAATGGTATTTATTATTTCCAAGTCAGAACACCCCCCTTGAATTTGTCGGGCGATTATGCCACGACAGGTAAGCTATATAGGCGCTCAACAAAAACAGGGGATCACCGCGAAGCTCTAAAAAAGGCACGGATGTGGTGGGTAGAATTGGTTATGAGTGAAGAAAAAGAAACATTACGGGATGTGGAAAAAAGATGGGAAAGCGAAGATGAGATGTATCTTTACGGCGCAAAGCTTTTTCAATACTTGGAAGGTCGTCACCCGCGTGACGTTGACGGAAGAGACGTTATTCTTTCAGGCATGACAGAGTATGACAAAAAATGTATGAATTTTTATGTAGAAAATCGCACTGATCTTGTGCGAGACACAACCGTGCCAATGCTGACAAAACTCGAACCCGCACCCCTTGAGGGCGAGAGTTTAAAGCTATCGGAGGTTTTGGATTTGTATGTGAAGGCGCGGTTCGAGGAGCAAAAAGCGTGGCGTGAAAGTACAAAGCGTAGAAAGATCTCTGAAATTACGCTTGCTATCGAATTACTGGGTGATCCTTGTGGGTATGAGATGACAAAAGCACTCGTACGCGATAAATATCGTAATCGACTTTCCGAGATTCCATACAAAATCAGTGCGAAAAAGCAGCTTTATTACAATAAAGACGGTAGCCGTAAGCATGTTGATGAATTAGTGAAAATCGCTAAAAAGAAAAAAGCGGAAACCTTGAACAACACAACGATGGGTCATTACGCGGCGACATTCAAAAGCTTTCTTTCTTGGGCTTATAAAGAAGATTACATCCCCCACGATTGCGGTGTGATTTTAGAAGACACTATCGGTGCGATAACAAAGAAAGGCGGGAAGCAAGCCTTCACGGAAGATGAATTGCGATTGATGGTAACATCCGATGAATTTACAAAATGTATAGACCTTCGAAAGCCTCAATTTTACTGGTCAGTTCTTATTGCGATGTATTCGGGCGCTCGTGAAAGTGAAATCTGTCAGCTACATATTGAAGATGTCATATATGACAAGGACTTCGGAGTATGGTTAATCGATTTTAATGCCAGAGGCGAAAAAGAGCTGAAAAACGGATATTCTAGGCGTATCGTGCCTTTACATCCTTATCTAGAAAATCTCGGGTTTCTTAGATTCCGCGAACAGCAAAAGAAATTGGGCTATAAATACCTATTTCCGAAATGTAAACCACCCGCAAGCGGCGGACAGTGGGGACGAACAGTCGGACGTTGGTTCAATGGTGAAACCACGAATGGCGGAAAAAAGCGACCCGGATTTAAGCACAAATGCGGAATTATTATTGAAGAGGGCGAACTAAAAGATTTTCACTCGTTTCGGCACACATTTATTAACTATGGCAAGCAAAATGATTTTAATGATCAGATATTACGAGAAATGTCGGGTCACACTAATGGTAAAAATGACGCGCACGAGGGTTATAAAAAGCCATATACTCTTGAAAATAGAATAAAGGCCATAAATAGCATCAACTACAATATTGATATAAATTTTATAGCGCCGTGGCCGACATATTAATTTACAAGATGTCGGCTGTTCCACCACCGCCCCACCTCGAATTGCTTGCGTTATGGGGCGGTATTTACAGGAGGATATGTCCGAATAACCTCCTGTAAGCTTCTATGACAACAATGGAGTCAAATATCGAACAATCCATGTTAGTGCCGTGATGCAAAAGTGCGGACGCGTCTGCTGAAATTCACAAACGTCTATCCGTAATCTATAAGACTTGCTTGCGCCCCTATTATCGGCGCTTTGGGGTACCCTAAAGCACCGTTAATAGGGACATGAAACTAAAAAAATATATTGTCCTCATCTATAGAAGTAAGATGGTGGATGTTCCCGTATACCTTGGCTTTTAGGCCATCTTTATGTGGATACAGAGTTATACTTTCAATAAGCGAACGTAGGTCGCGTCTTGCCGCAGAAGAAATTACTGTGTCATAAATACTCTCGGATAAATCCATAACCTTTTGACGATATTTATCGATAATGCCCTTATCTGGCATAGAAATATCAGACACAGGAATTAAAGAGGTTTCAAGTTCCATCTTTTTGGACTCATGCTCCAAAAGTCGCTGATGTGTGCTATCTGTGATAATACCTCTCTCAATAGCCTGCAAAATAGACTCTATATTTTTCTCAACAACCTTCAATCCATTTCTTATGGCCAATTGCTCGCGGCCACTTTGTTTTTTCAACCGTTCAGACTGTTCCATATAGCCTTCAATAAACCACGCAACCATTTCTGGTCTGAGCAATACATCCGATACGCAAGCCAGAACTGTGCGCTCTAGTTCATCCCGCCTTATAGTATGTGCATTTGTGCAGCCTTTTCCTTGTCTACGCCCAGCACAACCATATCGGCCTTGGCTGGTCATAACATAACTATCGCCGCATTCACCGCAAGATATTAACCCAGACAAAAGATATTTATGACGGCGAGCTCCCGTTAAAGGCTGTTTCTTACACCGATAACACGCCCGTTCAAGCACCTCATCCTGTCGCGCTTTAACCGATAGCCATAGATTATCGGAGATCATGGATAACTCAGGCCGCTCTTCGCGTATCCATTCACTTTCAGGGTTTTTACGGTTTACTTTTTTCTTTGTTACTGGGTTGGTAATCTTTTTCGATTTGTTCCAAAAAATTACACCGCGATAAATCGAATTGTTTACTATCCCGCGCGATTCATTGCGGTTGCCGTGTATGGCCGAGGCTCTCCATTTCTTCCCCCTTATTCCAACAACACCCTCTTTATTCAAATCTCTTGCTATATCTATAGAGCTTTTCCCAGCCGCATATTCTTCAAAAATTCTACAAACAATTTGTTCTTCTCGTTCGTCAATCTTCAAAATACCCTTTATACGATCCCCTTTTTCATCATATTGCGTTTTATCAATTTTATAACCATATGGCGGGCTTGAAACATAGACCTTATCGCGTATTTTCCCAATCATACCGCGTTTTACAGCCTTAGCACCGTCCCTTAAATACAAGGCATTCATTGTTCCCTTGATGCCAACAGTCATTTCATCAACTTTTCCTTCCACTAATGTAACCAAGGGACTCTCGTAAAAGTTGGCGTATTTGAATAGATATTGCAGAGCTTCGTTATCACGGTTAAAACGGCTCAAGCTTTCCGAGATAACAAAATCATATATTTTATCAGGCATATCCTCCAACATTTCTTGATATTGAGGACGAAATTTTGCATCGCCACTAATTGCTTCATCTTTATACGTTTTGACAATGCGCCCACCACATTTTTTCACATATTCTTCACATTCACGAATTTGGTCTTCGGCACTCTTTGGATTTTGTAGATCTGTACTATATCGAGCATATATTGCGTAACGTTTCATTCTCATGACTCCTTTTTTATCATTTATTTGAATTACTTCCTCTATTTAGGCTTCGCGTTCGCCTTGCTTGAAATTTTTTGCCTTTCCAATTCTTCTTTGGCCACCAACTTAGCTAAATGCATAACAAGTGTTTTTAGGCATTCTTCAACTTCTGTACTTTTATTTTCATAATTATTTTTCGTGACCATAGTTTTACCCTTCTGTTACACTTCAATTTCAAAAATATTTGAGTAATCAAATCTTGCTTTTAAGAACATCAAGCAACTTGACCATTGCCAGTGTGTCCAACTCACAATATGCGGATAAATTCGCCCACAAATCATCAAGTTGGTCGGCGGGATAGTTGCCCTTGGCAAAACGTAAATATATCTCCATCGCCGCGCTGCCATCACCAATGGCCATGTCTTTGTATGATAGCTCTGGCACAAAGGCGGGAAGAACCCTTTTGATTGAGTAACTGCTTTGCTGCTCAGGGCGGTAAACCATCCTGTTTTTGAACGGGATCATTAAATCAACCATACGCTCGTTGATCGCGATTAATGCTGCGGCATATTCAGGGAAATCTTCGGCAAGGTCACGATTGCGACTGGCTTCAAAAGGCCTGTTATAAACGATAACCGAGCCTCTATCGCCGCACGTAGCAATCAATGATTGAACGAACGCCTCACGGGGATCGGTTGTTTCCTTGTGCAAAAATTCATGATGTTGAAGGTCTGCGTCGGGATTGTCTTGGACATGGCAGGAAAATTGAAACGGTATTTGTTGATACGGGCGCGTTCCATCAATGATGGGGATACCCGACATCACGGTTTCGTAATCCAAAAAATAAAGCGGGTATTGAAGTTGATCTAAAAAGCTGGCCACAGCATTTGGCTCTATATGTTCCGCCGCATTGCTCTGGTAAATCTGTACATCCCGCGCTTTGATACCGCTAGGCATTGTGTCTGGCGTGATGTCCATAACATCGTAGCTGTCCAAAAGTGTGGCCATTTCATCGGCCTTGGCTTTGGGGTAAATGTTATAGAGATTATAATCTGGGACATGCGCCCAACAATGATCTTTAAAGTCACATTCGAAGGGGCTAAAACACCTTTTTCCGATTTTGGCGTCTGGCTGTGTTTTCTGTTCTATGAGATATCCAAGCTGTGGTGTTAAATATTCGATATCGCTCTGTAGCGCCAAAATATCCTGTGTGATGTCTTGGAGTTTGAACAGTCCTTGTGGGTCAATGTCACCATCACGGACATAAGTGTTATCAATAAGCATCATGTAAGCGTTGCGTATGTTGTATCCTGCGGCTTCGAAGACATGACGCTGAAAGCTGGTGTCAATAATGTGATAATCCTTCACGCCTGTCGCGCCTTTGACTTCTATCATGTCCCATTGATCGGAGGCGGGAACTTTGCGCAGGATATCTATGAATGAATAGCTCCCAAAGGTCGGGTGGATCGCACAAGCCTCATAAATGGTGTCATGACCTTGCTCTATATATTCTAGTGTCGTCTGCGCGGCTCTCTTGATATCCTTGTAACCATCTTTAACTTCAACGCCGTCCTCAAAATATTGTTGGGCAAGTTGTCCGATTTCGTTGCCAGAATCAAACCGCGCTTGTAAGGCAGGATCAGTGG
Organism: Bdellovibrionales bacterium; assembly: GCA_037969035.1. Classification (GTDB taxonomy): domain Bacteria; phylum Pseudomonadota; class Alphaproteobacteria; order Micavibrionales; family Micavibrionaceae; genus JBBKWU01. The sequence continues at coordinate 76,764 of JBBKWU010000022.1, read as the reverse complement.
GCGGCATAAGCTCTTTACGGTTGCGGAACAGCCACAGCGCCTTGGGGCATTGAAATCCGCGCACAAACTGTGACTTTGAAATCGTCGGATTCCCCGCATGGCTTAAATTCTCTTTTATTTTGGCAACAGTCATGGCATTTACCTTCTTTTATTGTTTTTACTATAATGTTACACTGTTACTATTATTCTATCAGGTCCTATTTAATCACAGCAACACAATTATGTAATATGATGAAGAATCAAGAAAACAAAGAAATTTCACCGCTACAGTGTCGCATGGCACGGGCAGGATTAAAACTGGGTGTTCGTGAGCTTGGTGCGCTGGCGGATGTGTCGCCAAACACTGTGGCGCGGTTTGAGCGCGGCGAGAACTTACATCGCCGCACGATTAAAGCCATTCAAGGGGCTTTGATGAGCGAAGGCGCTGAATTTTACAGCACCGAAAGTGGTGAGGATGCTGTCTCCATAAGCAAGAAATTGCTAAGGTGATATTTTTGGTTTATCGCAGTCGACGAAGTATACGAAGATGAAGAAAAAACAGGGTTCGAGAACACATAAAGTCGATTACATACTATAGAAAATGATTTAATATGAGTCATTCATACATTTCAAGGCTACTGATTTATGCACTATTTACTAAGAATTATTGAACAAGAAGGCTTTACCGTCACCAAAGAGCATAAAATACTTGATTTTGGCTGCGGTAATGGCTCTTTAGTTAACTCTTTCCAAAAAGATGGGTTTAATGCTCAAGGGTGTGATCTTAAATTCAAAGCAGGTCCGCACGCAGAACGACTTCAAGAAGAAGGCTTAATCAAAACCGTTTCATTAAGCAATTACCGCCTACCCTATGACGACAACACATTTGATTATATTGTGAGTGAAACCGTTTTCGAACATGTCCAAAATACAGATCAATCCATAAAAGAAATACACCGCATATTAAAATCAGGCGGTGTCGCGCTGCACTTATTTCCTGCTAAATATGGCATCATCGAAAGTCATATTTATGTGCCATTAGCATCAGTATTAAATTGCAGGGCATATTTACTATTTTGGGCGCTGCTAGGTATTAGAAAAAGCAACCAAAAAGGAATGATCGCCAAAGACGTCGCGATGAAAAACAAAGAGTATCTTGATAGCTCTACAAATTATCTTAGCACCAAGGAAATTAATGACGCCTTTAAATTACATTTCAGCGAGGTTCGTTTTGTAGAAAAAACCACAATACAAAACAGTCCCACACGTATCACGGTAACGCTATCAAAAGCGCTTCGTTTTGCGCCGTTTCTTCCTTATTTATACCGCACATTCAAATCTGTGGCCGTGCTAACAAGAAAATAAATTTTGATATGAAGAAGAGTACCTCCCCTAAAATTAAATCTGCGCAGAACGCGCCAGTGTCACCTTATTTCGAACTGTTTCAACAATTTGAAAATAACGGTATTAAATGGTGTAGTTGGAAAAGCAATGAGCATCTTAGCGCTGGTGTGGGTGGCCATACGGATCTCGATATTTTATTTCACGAACAAGACCGCAGGCGCGTCACCAAAATCATGCATCAGAACGGTTTCATTTTCTTCAAAGCACCACCGCATCGTGCCTACGCGGGAATAACAGATGGCATCTCTATATCTACAGATGACGGTACAATTTTTCATCTGCATGCCCATTTTCTATTAACGATGGGCGAGAAATTTCTGAAAAACATAATCCCGCCGTGGAATAACAGCATTCTTGCATCCCGCACCCCGTCCGAGGATTATCACAATATCTATATATCCTCACCAGACAAAGAAGCTGTATTGCTCATCATTAGAGAAGCCATAAAAATCAGATGGCGTGACATGTATAAAGCAAACAATGACGCCCCGTACGGCGGCAAAGGATTTAACAAAGAGCTTGCATGGACAAATGAAAGAACAACTGCAGACAGCATTTATAATTGCGCGCTAGAATTTTTGAACCCACCAAGCGCGGAGATCATAAAAACCATTGCGTCAGGCGACCATCGCTTTGAAAATTTCATCACGTTGCGCAAAGAAATTTCAACAATCGCGCAAAAAGAGGAATGGCGCCGAATGGATTCTCTGCTTGCCCTTCTTTCTGTTTGGACACATGAGGGGCTGTATATTCTTACGCGCATTTCTGAAAAATTAGGGCTCTCACAACAAGCCATAATCCGCCGCCGCGTTTTGCCGCACAATGGCGCTATTGTCACTTTTTTGGGCGCCGATGGTTCGGGCAAATCATCCGTGACTAAGGCCATTGTTAATCAATGGGAGCATAAAATTGACGTTGTGCATCTGTATCTCGGCACAGGCGATGGTCAGGCAACCTTGCCACACAAGATCGTTAAGAGCCTGATCAATATTGGCATGAAAATCAAATCTCTGCGCGGTGTGAAGGAACAGAAATCTGAGATTAAAGCGCCCACAAACAGTGACGTTGAGAAAAACAAAAAACCGACCCCTGCGGCGTTTGTGTGGGCGATTACGGGCGTTATAGATAAAAAGATCAAAATAAAACGAGCCGATAACTTGCGAAAAAAAGGCATGATCGTCATTTGTGACCGTTGGCCGCAAAACATAGTATCTGGAATAAATGACGGCCCGCTGCTGACGCCCTATATTGACCATCCCAATAAAATTTATCGTTTCCTCGCACATTGGGAGGAAAAAACATTTGCTGATTTATGTGGCCGCGTTAAGCCTGATATTGCGATTAAGCTAACAACATCACTTGATACGGCCTTAAAAAGGAAACCCGAAAACAACGAAATTTCAGCGCTCATACAACAAAAAATAAACCTCATTATAGATGCGGATTTCATGGCGCAAACAAAAGTGGTCAATATTGATGCGAACCGCGAAATCAAAGACGTTCTGCGCGACACAAGAACCGTGATATGGGATCACTTGATAAAACATCACGAATTTCAAGAAAATTACTATGAGTGTTTTGGCCTGCCTGGCTCTGGTAAAACAACACTCACAAATGAGTTGGCTGAGAGGACAGACATCCAATCTGTGCAAAGTCTTTTCGCAGAGCCCGATGTAACGACCCGCCAAGAAAAGACTATACTGTACTTGAAAGCGCTTGTTTGTGAATTTAGCTTATATCTTCATACGGCGCGGCTAATTGTGCTTCTCAAATTGTGGCGGAATAAATCATCGCTTTTAAACCTCGCGAAACTTCCGGTTCAAAAATATAAAATTGCCGCTATAAAATCAAAAGAAGCGCCTCTATTGGGGCAGCTTTTGTTGCAAAATTTATGGTCGGCGATGATCTCTGCCAAAATTGAATGCGCAAGCCCTGCGGTTCTATCGCCGTTTATCAAGGCGTTGTTTAAAAACATTGATGTGGCTGTGTTTTATTTAGAAATTCCGCCCGAGATGGCCGCCCAAAGAATTGAAAGCCGCCCAGAAGGTGGCAGCCGTTTTGATGGCTCAACACAGGATACGATCAACGAACAGTTACAAAAAACCATTCAAACTACGGATGATATTATAAAGGCCACATCCTATGCAGGCATTCCTGTCATTCACATTGATGCTACAAAAGATATCGACGACAATATAAAAAATTCATTTCTGCCTATATTGGAGAAATGCGCATGAATCTTATAAGCGTTAAAGTGAGTCACTTTTTCTCCAGATATCCTCAACTGCTGAGGCTTTACAAAAACGCTGGGATTTTATTCAGTGGGAATGTTAGTAGTGCTATTATCACGCTTGTAGCGCTCGGAATACTAACGCGCAGCCTTGGCCTCGAACAATTTGGGATATACGCCTTGATTACGGCATATATTGGGATTATTGATCGTTTGGTGAGTTTCCAAACATGGCAAGCATTAATCCATTTTGGGGCGCGTAACCTTGAAGCCAACGAAAGTGGTCGCCTGACTTCACTTTTAAGCTTTGGGTATATTCTAGACTTTGCTAGTAGTTTATTGGGGGCGCTATTTGCTGTTCTCGGCATAATGTTTATCCCTTCACTTTTTGGCCTTCAAAATGTCGACAGCCACATATTATTTCTCGCATCTGCAGTATTATTGTTTAACTGGGTCGCTACGCCAACAGCCATTCTCCGTCTTTTTAATAAATTTTACTATCAAGCTATCTATTTAAATCTCAGCGCCATCATAAAGCTTGTTGGCTACGCCCTCCTTCTTGTGGCAGGAAGCACATCCCTTATTCATTATCTTTCAGTATGGATAATTAGCACAATTTCTGGGCGCTTATTCCTTTTTGGCGTCTCATTACTGGAAGTAAAAAAGAACGGCCTGTTTAAATCGGGGCACCTAAACTTTAAGGATTTATTCACAGAAACCCCTGGTCTATGGCGTTTTGTGCTTACAACGAATTTAGACGGTATTGTTAGGATAATCCGTGATGCAGATATTTTCATTGTTAATCATATCCTCGGCGCATCAGCCACAGCGCTCTATAAAATCGCACGGGAAATTGCACGCATACCAACGCAACTAACGGGTCCTTTTTATCAAGCCATCTACCCTGAGCTTTCAAAGCTTGCCAGCGCAAAAAACTGGCCTGTTTTTCAAAAACTTATGACTCAATCGTCGATTAGTCTTGGCGGCCTGATCCTTTTTGGGTGGGTGGGGTTTATCGTTATAGGCTCATGGTTTATTTCCATCGCCTTTGGAGCTGACTATATTGGTGCTTATGGTGTTGCATCATGGTGCATCGGAGCTATTGTAACGTGGTCATTTGCTCAACCACTAGCGCCAGCTATGATGGCTCTAGGAAAAGTTCAAACGAACCTCTATATCCACCTCACAACTAGCCTTGCATATGTAGTAATATTATGGTTTTCTGCACATCACTTTGGTCTAAACGGTGCGGGAATTGCCTTATTTGTCTTCTACAATTTATGGTCTCTTAGCATGCTGATCTTCTTTAAAAAGACGATAAAAGGAATTAAACAAAATGAAGCTTAATGTACCAGTATCATTGGCACGTTCCTTAATTAACCTTATGAAGCACCGCAAAAATTAAGTTAGATACGTAAATTATGGTGCCGTTAGCTAGGAATAGAGGGGGGGCTTTAATTTTCTAAGAGTAATTCAGCATAGTGCCTTGTTGAATTATTTTTTAATTCCAGCTTAATGTGGTTCCGAGTATCTCCCAGTTGATCATAGCCAACAAACCAATATTCATTTTCTGCAAAATAAAATGTACTGAGTAATGGATTAATATCAGTTTGGATTTGCTCAAGCGCCTGTTCAGAGCTTTGTAAAACGCCCTCATAAATCGGGCCATGTGCGAAGACACACTTTATGTCACTGCATAACTTTTCCCAGGTTTCGAATAGAGGGGAAAGATCTTCTTTAGGAGCATGAAGTGGTGTCGTCCAAACATTGCTTGCTTTTTTATATGTAAGTTGGGGGCCTTGAACTAGGTAATCCGCTTTATTTGACCAAATACCTCGTTTATGAGGCTCTTTTTTAATAGTATTCCAATACCATTGCAAACGCTTGGGAGTAAAAAGCCAGTTTAAATAACCTTTTTGTGCATCCTGTATTTCTTGTAGCCCCCTTAATGGATTTTGGGATTTTGGCAAGCCCTTTTTAAGCAAGAAGTAAGCTTCTGGAGATAGGTCTTTCTCCCATGTCGTCGGTGCTATTACAAAATATAAATATCCAAGATTTGGAAGATCTTTCTTAGCATGCGCGGCCATTAAGATAATGCCGTGCAAGCCAATTGATCCAGTGAGCGCTAAGTTTACAGTACCTTTCCCCGTTAACTCTGCGAAGTATTGCACATCAATCGCATTCCCTGCAGAGCTATCACCAAGAATAGCGATTTGAATATCTTTAGGATGCTCCAAGGCTTTGAGTTTATCAAGCTGTCGCCACGAAATAACTTGATTTTTATTTGTAGGAACATGAAAGAGAACTAGGCTGGCAGCCATAAAGCATGGGACTAAAAAGCAGCTCAGCAGAATAAGTGAAAAGCTCTGTGGGCTGATTGTTTTTGTTATGAGTTTATGTATCCGCTGTTTCATAAAATTTTACCTAAAATTGAAAATACAGAAATTCGCTGTAATCCCCAATTTTCCAAAAACTGATCATGCCAAGCATTGCAATAAAAATAAGCCAGAACCATTTTGTTTTTAAGGTCTCGAGAAGTTCGTTGCTATTAGGGAGCTTCTTGCAGAACACTACGAGCATTAATAAAGAAAAACCTAAAATATAAGGAGCGTCAAGAGGAGTCCCTTCTCTTATGTGAAGTTCTGTCACATTACCTAAGCCCTTAAAGATTTTCTTTGCCGCATCCCAATCTGAGGCACGGAAAACGATCCATGTAATATTAATGAAAACGAATGTGGTCGCCCATGCAACAAAGTATGGGAGGCGTAAACTCGTTTTCTCCCAAAGAGTGAAACTAATGATAGCTAGACCATGGAGCATGCCCCATACAATAAAGGTCCATGAGGCTCCATGCCATAAGCCACCCAGTAAAAATGTTATTAAGACTGCCATAAATTGAATGGCCAGACCGTTTTTATTTCCGCCCAATGGAATATAAAGATAATCACGCAAAAAATGGCTTAATGTAATGTGCCACCGTTGCCAAAAATCACGGATGTTCATTGCCTTATAAGGACTGTTAAAGTTACTGGGCAACTTAATATTAAAGAAGAGTGCCGCACCAATTGCCATGTCGCTATAGCCACAAAAATCAAAGTAAATTTGAAAAGTATAACTAAGCGTGACCATAACGCTTTCTGTGAATGTCAGGAAAGTCGCATCATCAAACCCCCATGATGCGAACTCAGCAAGGTTGTCCGCTATTATAACTTTTTTGAACAAGCCAATTGTAAAAATGAATAGGCCTGCGGCTATATTGTCCCAGTTGACTTTCGAGCGAAATTTTTCTGAGAATTGCGGAATCATTTCTCGATGGTGCACAATTGGACCCGCAATAAGTTGCGGGAAAAATGTTACAAATAAGCTGTAATTAAGAAAAGTCTCTCGCCCAACTTTACGTTGGTAACAATCCACCAAATAAGCTATTTGCTGAAAGGTAAAAAATGAAATTGCTAAAGGTAAAATAATATTGATGTGCTCAAATGAGATGCCTAAGGCTTTATTGAGGTTTTCTAGGAAGAAATTAGTGTATTTGAAGTATCCCAAAAGCCCTAAGTTAAGAGTTAGCCCACTTACCATGATCATTTTGGCCGCGCGCCTACGTTCTTGTGCGCAAAGTCTTATGGCTTGACCAAAAATGTAATTGAGTGTCATAGAGCCCACGATCAATGGAATATACATATAATTCCACGCACCATAGAAAAGTAGAGAACAGCATAATAACCAAAACACCGCACAAGTATGGTTAAATTTTCCAGCTAAAAAATAACCCAAAATGGCCAAGGGTAAAAATAGAAGAATAAAATCAAATGAGGAAAATATCATATGTCGCTAAGACCGTATTCTTATTTATTTTTTAAGAGGATATAGGGTTATCATACTTAGATACCGTACACAAAAAAAAACCATAAGATAACCAAATAATGTAGTGTGACTTAGATTTGGAGGTAATCGTAATATCTCATTAAGTAAACCCTAGAATTGTTTCTTTACCTATCGTAAAAGACGCAAACAAACCTCTTCATACATCACACAACAAACCTTGCGTATATAGCCATATTATGGTTTTCTTCACTTTGCTTTAGTCTAAAATAGCACGAGCATGTCCACGTTTACTTTTTAAAATTTATAGTCTTTCTGAACATTTAATTTCTTTAGAACGACAATAAAAGGAATCAAACATAATGAAATTTAAAACGCTTGCGTCATTATTTTCTTCAAACACCAAAAAACAATATGAAGCGCGCTATGACTTTGTCACAGCCTTAGCGCATCGGTGGGGATTAAGAACTTACAACAAGAACCTTGCATGGCTTCATGACTCTGATTTTAAAGCTGTCTGGGCTGGGTTCCCAGAGTCCAATAAATATATTCACGAAAGAAAGTTTACACTCTACAAAATTGCAAAATCTCTTCGTGGAATTTCAGGCGATATTGCCGAATGTGGTGTCTTTCGTGCAGGCAGTAGCTACTTAATGCTTGCGGCAAGCGATAAAGATAAAAAGCACCTTCACGGCTTTGATTCTTTTGAAGGCTTATCTGAACCGGATGATAGGGATGCCGTAGAAAACAGCCATAGCTTTAAATGGAAAAAAAATGATATGGCGGTTGGTGAAGGCATTGCTATGCACAACCTTGAAAAGTTCGAAGGGCAATATACCCTTTACAAAGGTTGGATTCCCGACCGTTTCAATGAAGTAAAAGATGAAAAATTCTCGCTCGTACACATAGATGTTGATTTATACGAACCTACTTTTGCGGCTCTCGAATTCTTTTATCCTCGCATGGTAAATGGCGGTATTATTGTTTGCGATGACTATGGTTCTGAAGCATGTCCCGGAGCACTAAAAGCAATGGACGACTTCTTTACAAAACAACACAAAACCGTTATTCATCTTACTACAGGTCAGGGACTTGTTGTGTGCCTGAAATAAGGCGCTTCTAAACCCCCAACTATGAAAAAGACAATGTGTAATATACAAGCTGTTATCATCAGATCAAAAGACTAAACCTAATATGTGCGGTCTTTTTGGAACAATATTACAAAACAATAACGAGAGCGACGTTATCGCTGCGCGACAGGCACGTGATATTTTAATACATCGGGGTCCAGATCAAGCGGAAGAAACCATATATGAGAATATATATATGGGGCATAGAAGACTTAGTATCTTAGATTTATCCGACGCTGGAAAACAGCCGATGATCAACGACACCACGAGTGTTAGCATTACAGTAAATGGTGAGATATATAATTTTCAATCTTTGCGGGAAGAACTTCGCGCTGCAGGTTATACGTTTAAATCAGAATCGGATTCAGAAGTCGTATTACATGGCTATGCACACTGGGGGTTAATCGCGCTTGCTGAACGTCTAGATGGAATGTATGTCATTGTTATACATGATAGAGCTGACCATACCATTCACATGATCCGAGACCGTGCTGGAATCAAACCTCTTTTTTACTATCATAAAGAACATAAATTTTCATGGGCTTCTGAATTAAAAGCCTTGATGCACTGGTTACCTACAAATGAAAAAGAGTTTGATAACACCGCTCTCTACGATTTTTTAACATATAGATATATTCCCGCACCAAAGAGCCTCTATAAAAATATCTATAAACTCCTTCCTGCGCAAATACTTAGCTTTAACATTAAGACAGGCCGTATTGAAACAAAACCATATTGGGAACTTCCTATATCCTCACGTAATGATGACGATGAAACCCTTGCTAGAGAATTTCAGGCTCTGGTTAGTGCTAGCGTTAGCGCACAACTTATCAGTGATGTCCCAATAGGTTTTTTACTAAGCGGCGGCATCGACTCATCAATAATAACGATGGTGGGCGCCGCATTATCATCACAACCCCAAACATATTCCATTGGTTTTCAAGGGGCGCGGGATGAAAGTCGTTTTGCCAAGCAAGTCTCAGAAGCGGCAAACACAACCCATCACCTCCACATGTTTGATGAGAGTGAAATGGATAACCTTGGCGCACGCATGAATGAATGGTTTGACGAACCATTCGGCGATACATCAGCCTTCCCTACGCAGCGCGTCTGCGCTTTTGCTCGCAAAAACCTTATCGTTGCCTTAAGTGGCGATGGCGGTGATGAACTTTTTGGTGGCTATGTCTGGTACGAACTGTTTAATAAGTTAGGTAAAATTCAGAGATTCATACCTTTTGGAACAGCAAAAGGCTTCAGATTCCCAAAATTCATTCCCAAACACCATATTTTAACCTTACTATCAATGCGCGATCCGCTAGAGCAATACGCCTATATTCGTGGCAGCGTGCATCCCAATGATCTAAAAAAATGGCAAAAACGCCTTGGTGTTGACAAAAACTATGATCGTTTATGGGCATACAGGAAATATTACAAGAAAGATCAACCGCGCAGGAAGGCCGCGCAGATCATTGACTTTCATACATACCTACCCGATGACATTCTTACGAAAGTAGACCGAACGAGCATGTCCGTCTCATTGGAATGCCGTCCGCCTTTTCTATCACGATCTTTAATCGAATTTGCATTTTCCTTGCCGGAGCGCTTCCTGTATAAAGATGGGAAGTTAAAAGGCGGTATGAAATACGCCTTTAAGGATTTAATCGCTGATAATATTCTGAACCGTAAAAAACAAGGCTTCAGCGTTCCTTATAAATCTTGGAAAAAAGATGCCGCAGCAAATGGAGAAACACTGCAAGAGTCCTTACTCGGCTCTTTTATAAATGTCACAGAAACAAAGTAATACTTATGAATTTTTCGAACGCCATAAAAAAATCAAAAACTTTTTTATTACATAAGGAAACGATGGCGGAAGCGGCTAGTTTCTATGTGTTTATACTCTTAAATTTTGCCGCCTTTACTGTTTACAAAATGTTTGTTTTAGAAGCAGCCGTTGCTGATAATGGACTATATAGCCTTTCTGCGGCTGTAATATTGGGCTTGTCAGGGGCTTGGATTACATCGAAGAGTCTACCAAAATCATTTAGAATTCTATTACGGCTCATTTCGGGTTTTTTCGGATTTTATTTGCTCATAACTTTCCCCACATTTATCACTGCTGACATGCCATCGGATCAGGCTGCGCTCATTAATTATGGACGCTATATTGCCGCGCTCATGGCCTTCGGCGGGTGTTTTTTACCATCTTTGACTATTGCGCCGCTCACCTATGTCATATGGTACAAAGCTGTTTTATCAGAACAACTTGGAATGATAATATCCAGTACCGACTATATACCTCTTATAGAGATTGGTGTTTTTTTGGTTATCAGCATGATTGTTTACCAGTTTATAATAATAATACCTGTCTGCAGTAAACTTTTGGATAAAAAAGAAACGGCGCCAAACCATGAAGATAAGTCTGAAAATTTACTTACTCTGGAGAAAGTATTTCTTTGTGGTCTCGCAGTCCATTTTGCAAATTATTTCTATTCCGGTTGGAAAAAGATTTTTCTGGGCGATCACTTTTATAGCTGGTTTCTATATAACGACACAGGCAATCTAATCCTCAACGCTATAGAACTGAAACAATTTCCACTTAGTTTCAGCTTATTTTTATCCAAAATAACATATGAAACATTTGAATTTTTTGTTATCCCCGCTAATCTGATAATATTCATTGGACAGCTCTTCGCATTAATTGCTCTGTCTCGAATAAGATGGGCACTATGGGCAACGTTGTTTTATGACCTAACCCACATCCTTATTTTTCTTGTCTCGGGAATTTTCTTTTACAAGTGGATATTACTAAATACATCCGTGGTGATTGCATTAAAAACCATAGAACATAAAGTGATAACCCCTGCGTTAAAGCTATTACTCATCAGTATAATTTTATTAGCACCTACAATATTCTTTGTAGCGCGACTGGGCTGGTGGGATACGCCTGCGGTAAATGTTGAGCGTTTTTATGCCCTAACGAGCGATGGAAGACAAATAGAGATCCCATCAAATTATTTTGGCGCCTTTTCGGTTCGATTTGCGCAACAACGACTGATACGAGACAAATCAGACGGTTTCTTCCCAACGGGGACATACGGCATAACACAGAGTCAAAGAACAATGGAACTAGCCGAAAACAGACAGCTTGAAATTATTAAACCCGAAGGCGGCGATATAATTGACTTCTATTTCTCAAAAACGCCTAACAATATTGAAGATTTCATACAGAAATATCATATTTGGGCGGTCAGCAAACAAAAGAACCATCAAAATTGGCCTTATGACTACTATACTCACCATATTTTCTCTACACCTTGGGAATATAAAGAATTCAGCAACATAGATTTAGAAGATATAGTTGCCTATCGCTATAGCAATCAATCAGCCTATCTTGGTTATAAAGACGGCGCATTTACAAAATCAGTAATTAGAGAAAACCATCATGACATCGTCATCACAAAACAGTAGTGAAATGCATTCAGAAACTCTTATTATCTACGATGGTGAGTGCCCTTTTTGTAAAAACTACGTTCGCCTTCTAAAATTAAAAGACGCCATCGGGCATGTTCGTTTGATAAATGCACGGGACAACACAGCTGAAGTCCGTGTAGCTCAAGAGCACGGCTATGATTTGGATGAAGGCATGATTTGCCTTTATAATAACAAATATTATCATGGTGCCGATGCGATACATATCATGGCTATGCTTTCTGGCTCATCGCGGATACTAAATCGTATCAACCATTGCTTGTTTAAGTCGGAACGGTTATCTGCAATTTTATATCCTGTACTTCGTTGCGGAAGAAACCTTACTCTAAAAATCCTGGGAAGGAAGAAAATCTCTGGAGAGAAATTTTAAACAATGAAAAATATATTATATCTATCAAATGCTATTATCCCATCTGAAACCTCACACAGCCTGAGTATAATGCGCGTCTGTCAAGCATTCGCCGATGAGGGTCATAATGTTTTACTAAGCGCAATAGCACCAAGCAAAAACCATGCTGAACCTATCTCATATTTTGGCCTTCGTGGCGGATTCAAAGTACAATGCGATTACTTTAATAAGCTCATTTATAATAATGTAACGCGCTGGTATCTATTGGGCGGGTTTATACAGGCATTAAAGACACGCAAATTATTTAAAACATTCAAACCAGATTTGGTCTATAGCCGCCTAACCATTTTTGAAATGGCACTTGTACCAAAAGACATGCCCATCATATTTGAAACCCACTCACTCGGCGCGTTAGGACAAAAATGGTGGCGCAACAAAGGTTTTCGTTGGATTATGAAGCATAAAAATATTGTGCGCATAATCGTTACCACCGATTTACTTGCAGATATGCTTCGAAAAGAGTTTCCCAATGTTGATATCGTCATTGCCCGCCTTAGCGCGGAACCCCCTATAGAGATCACAAAACAAGCAATCATTACGTTTAAAGAAAATCACATAAAAGGTAATTTCAAATTCAATATTGGCTACACAGGATATCTTGATACATATGGCTTGCGTGGGACTGATATTCTTTGCCAAGCTGCGGCAGAAATGCCAAACACTGCGGTTCACATTGTCGGGGGTACAAAAGAAGCGACGGAGCATTGGATCAATTATGCTGAAAATTGGAACAAAAACGGTAATATTTTTTTCTATGGCTATCGCAACCCTGACGAAATGCCCCTATTTCTGAAAAATTTTGATGTTGTGCTGGCGCCTCTACAGCATAGACCTATAAAACGTGCTCCCCTTGGACAAAACATGTCACCTCTAAAACTGCCTCAATATATGGGGTACAGCCGTGCGATCGTTGCATCGGATTTACACGCTCATAAAGAAATATTAGAAGATGGAAAAACAGCCCTCCTTGTTCCTCACGGTGATGTCAGCGCTTGGTGTAAAGCCATTAATACGCTTTTGGAATCAGAGGATATGCGCACAGAATTTGGTGAAAATTCTTATGCCGTCTATGTGGCCGAGTTTACACCGAAACAACGCATCACAAAAATTCTTAAGGGACTAGAAGAATAAGAAATGCCTCACAAGAATACTCTGCGTAAAAAAGTTGTTTTTATTCTGCCCGTCTTTTGTATGGGCGGCGCAGAGCGGGCGCTGATTACGTTGATGAATAATCTAGACACCGATAGATTTGAACCGAGCATGGTTGTCTTAAATGATAGCGGTCCTTTAAAAGATTGGGTTCAAAAACATATTACCGTTCACTCACTCGGGAACGTTCGTGTTAGCCGCGCTTTTTTCAAATTAAAGGCAAAGCTTACGGCGTTACAGCCCGATATTGTGATCACAACACTGACCCATTCCAATTTTTTGCTATTATCAATGAAACGTTTTTTTCCAAAAACAAAGTTTATTGTGCGCGAAACGTCTGTGCCTAGTTCACTGTTGCGTTTTTACGGCAACAAGGCATTGCTGATTAAGTTTTTATATAAACGGTTGTATAAGAGAGCTGATATCGTCCTCAGCCCGTCACAAGAAATAATCGATGAGTTTAAAGACCTGATAAAAATCAACATCCATAACCATCGGGTTCTGTTTAATCAGGTTGATCTACAAGCACTACGCAGCGCAATAAACAGTGATATTCATTTTCCTGCGGCAAAGCCAAGCGCGCTACGCCTTGTCTGCGCGGGACGTCTGCATAGGCAAAAAGGCTATGACCGATTGATAGAAACCTTAGTAAAATTGCCCCCCCAACAAGACTGGGAACTAATAATATTAGGTGACGGAGAAGAAAAAAATGCGCTGCAAGCCTTGATCAATAAAAATGGACTGAAAAGGAATATTCGTCTTTATGGCAATACAAAGGAGCCGTGGCCCATTATTGCTGCTGCGGATTGTTTCTTACTCCCCTCTAGATGGGAGGGAATGCCCAATGTTGTTTTGGAATCTCTGGCATGCGGGACCAGAGTCATTGCTTCTTCTGATGCCAATGGCGTTAGAGAAATTCAAGAATATTGCAAAAACGATGAGCTTTTAATTGCAAGTAACATGACTGAGATGGGTGCGCTCATACAAGGCCTGCAGCCACTCGAAAAACAGACCGCGCAAACATCGATACTTCCTGAAGAATTTTCTACAGAAAGCGTCATGAAAAAGTTTGAAGCTTATCTAGATTAATTCATCACAAAAACCATAGGCTAGCGGTGAATTTTCACGTTCAAATTACTTCATTGTTCTCTGAATTCATAATAATTCTTGTACTGTATGTCGTCAGGATATGTTGGGAATAGAGCTTAAAATATATAAACATATTGTGGGTAAATGAAAAAATTTGCGTGAATGGTCTTTTTAATTCTGTAGCTGCGGAAGATGTTCGCGCGCCGCGTATCTGCTGGTGTGGTTCTGAAAATTAATAGACATTGTGATACAAAATGTGTTACAAAAACTCTATATTGATCAAATCATCAATGACAATAATCATTAAAAGTCAAATGGTTATGAGGTTAAAGGGAGGTGGTGATGAGTCCCACCGACACCGCCATTATCTGAATTGATAAATTGCTCAATTAAGGCAAAAAATCAAAATTGATGGTCAATCTTCTTGAAATCATCATATTCGAGTCATTTTTTAGCTGCAAAGCTTTCCTAAATTGAGGTTGTTCAATGAGGAAAGGAACTCTAAAATGCTTAATATACCACAACACATCACAGGTATTTCACACCCACTCGTGAAAGATATTTATCTGAAAAAATTTCGTACCAAAGGTCACAAAAGCGAAGATGTCTTAATCATCGAAGCTTTAACAGATGATCACTATGACATCCATGAACATGAAGGCTTTGATCCTTATATTGCAGAGCTGTTGATAGATCTTCAAAATCTTGAGACACAGGTTAAAGAAAAAGTGGGATCATTTGACCGTGTCGACATCCGCAAGCACTAATCTTCATTTTTTAGGGAACGTTTTTTAGTGCTGTTCGTTTGATTACCGTAACCATAAAACGTATCAATATGTTGTGAAGGGAATCCTGCTATGAATAAGACATTATTAACGGCCGTATCGGCTCTTGTGATTATGACGGCGGCACCAGCCGCTTTTGCTGATCAGGTGAACACGAAATCATCATCGCCATCTGCCACCACTACTGGAACAGTGAGCATTGACTCGCGCATGACGGCTGATGGCATGATTGGTAAACCATTTTATAATGAAAGCGGTGAGAGTGTTGCAAAAATTCAGGATATTATTCTGGACAACAAAGGAAATGCGAAACTAGTCGTTTTGGCAGACGGGGCTGTGACGGGTCTGGGTAAAATTGTGGCATTTGACTACAATATTATTGAGCGTCAAAATGGTGATGGCGATGTTATCGGGGCTTTATCGGAAGATATGATCCAGCGCGCAAAAACGTTTTCATATGAGGCTAAAGATGAGAGCGATAAGGTTAGTGTAATGCCACAAGACAGCCACAGTATGATCAAATTGCTTGAGGGTCACCTTGTGAACGCGAAAGGCGAAAAATTGGCGGATATTGATGATATTTCGTTCAAAAATGGAAAGGCCGACCAATTGGTCTTAGGGTTTGATAAAACATTGGGTCTGGGTGGTGAAAAAGCTGCGTTGGCTTATGGTGATGTGCTGCTGAGCAAAAATGGTGAAACATATGATTTTAAAATCAGTGCTAGTCAGGCCGCGCAATTCGAAGCCTTCAAAAATAATTTCTAATTGATTTTGAAAGAATATTAGAGCCACCTTGTTTTAGTTTTGTACGAAGCAAGGTGGCTTTTTTTGTACTTAATAATGTGGCGGTTTATCACGAGCGGCGATATCGCTGACGGATAAGCCGCTTTCATTTTGCGGGGTGTCGCGATCGTCCTTCATGACTTGCATGTTGGTTTCCAGTTTTTGAATATGCCGCTTCAGGCGATCAATATCTGCGCCTTGACGAATAATCATTTCACTTAAATCCTGAATCTGTTGATCGTGATGGGATAAAAGCTCTTCAATCTGTGTAATTTTTTTCTCGCTCATATCCATTGTTTAACTGAAAACAAATTCGTTTCACAGCTTTTAATCGATTAAGGCCGAGTAATCGGTGTCTTTAGGCTGGTTTATTCGTATTCCTGCTGTTTAATTGTGGAAGACGGCTACCGAGGAGCATCCCAACAATCGCCATGAATAAGCCAGCAAGCTGCGGTGGCACTAGCATTTCTACGTCTTGTGCGGCCATGCGCAGACTTAAAACTTCCAGCACCGACCATGTAATAACACCAAACGCAATAGAAAGCAGCGCGCCTGCATTTGTGGCTTTGCTCCAATAAACACCGAAGGCGAGCGGCACGAAGGCACCGCATAATGTCACAAGATACGCATTTTCCACCATTTCAAAGATACTGAGCCCCGCTGAGCTGCTTAAATACGCATAAGCCAGAACAACCAAGCCAAAACCGAAAACGCATAGGCGCAGCGTTAAAAGCAGTTGTTTTTCATTCAACTTAAATGCTTCTTTGAAGATGTTTTCAGCCAAAATAGCAGATGGCGCGAGCAATGTACCCGATGCGGTCGACATGATCGCAGAAAGCAGCGCGCCAAAAAAGATGATCTGCACAAAAACAGGAACGTCATTTAAGATAAACTCAGGCAAAATACGCTGGGGGTCACCACCTTCGCTCATATGTGTTGCGAGTAGGGATGGGTCGAGCAATGTTGCGCCGTATGCAATGAAGATTGGCACAAAACAAAATATAATATAAAAAGTGCCGCCGATGATTGTGCCGCGTACCGCGGTTTTTTCGCTCTTTGCGGACATGACACGTTGGAACACGTCTTGCTGCGGGATTGACCCTAAGGCCAGCGTTACAAAGGTACCCACAAACGCCAAAATAGCAGCAACATTCCAACCAGGCCAAAAATCGAATTTGTTATTGGCGGACGCATGGTCAATAACAGCCATCGCGCCACCATCAAGACGACCCGCGATGATATAGGCAACAACCAAAAGTCCTACAAGAATAGTCATCATCTGAATGAAGTCCATGATCGCCACCGACCACATACCACCGTAAATCGTATAAAGCATGACCGCCGCAAGGCCTATAACCATACCGAACTCAAACGATATCACATCACCTGATACGAGGCCGATCGTGAGGCCTAGAGCAACGATTTGGGCTGATACCCATCCGAGATAGCTGATGCAAATAGCAATAGAGACGAGAATTTCAACAGTTTTGCCATAGCGCTGACGGTAAAAGTCACCAATCGTCAGGAGTTTCATGCGGTAAAGGCGCGCGGCAAAAAACACACCGACAAATACCAAACATAAACCAGCGCCAAATGGGTCAGCAACAATACCGCCCAAACCTTCTTCGATAAAAGTTGCGGGCATTCCTAAAATGGCTTCTGACCCGAACCATGTCGCAAAGACTGTAGCGATGGTGATGTAGATGGGGAGAGAGCGTCCCGCTAAAACATAATCGGTGGAATTTTTAACTCTCAAAGAGGCGTAAAGACCAATACCGATAGAAACAACGATATACAGGCAGATAAAGCTGGCAAGTGTGCTCATTTTTTATATATTCCCCACATATTAAAAAAACTACATGCTTACGGCATCCAAGGATTGGGTGCGCTGAACTTCTTTTTGTACGATGATTTTTTGAACTGTTCCGAATCCGTTAAAATCTGTACGCGATACTTCGCCATATGCGCCGATTTGGTCAATTTTAATCCAATCGCCCACCATAATATCGGCGGGTAACATGAACGGGCCTTTCATCATGTCGACAGAATCGCATGTTGGGCCTGCAAGGCGGAAGCCTTTGAGCGCGCCATGAAAATCGCGCTCTTCACGGCGAATGAGGCTCATGGGATAACGCAAGCCAACAGAACCGCCGGCCTCGAAAAAGCCACCATAAGTGCCATCGTTTAAGTACAGCAAGTCATCTTTGCGGCCTTCAACACGGACAATCAATGATCCTGCGCACGCCACAAGACCGCGCCCAACCTCACATAGAAGCTCCAGATCATCAAAACCGTTTTCTGTGACCGCAGTGGCAATTGCCTGAGTAAAGGCTGCTATCGGCGGCACATCATGTACGGCGTCAATAAGTTCAGCTGGGAAACCGCCACCAATGTCTAAAACTTCAACCTCAACGCCGCTATTATCAATGACTTTGCGTGCGTGTTTGATGGCTTTGGAATATACAAGCGGGTCATGACATTGTGTACCGACGTGGAAGCTCAGGCCTAGTTTTTTGCAATACGGACGGCATAAGCGTAATAGCTCTGCGGCAAGTTCTGCTTTCGCACCAAATTTACTTGAAAAATCTGTGGCCACATCGCCGCCAGCATTATCTTTTGGAATAGCAAGGCGCACAAAAAGTTCTAAGTCAGGGGCAGCATTGGTTTCGTCCAAAATTTTATCCAACTCGTCCGCGTAATCTAAAACGAATGCACGTACGCCGTGGTTGATATAAGCTTCGCGAATGGCTTCGGGGGCTTTGATCGGGTGCATGAAATATATGCCCGCGTCAGGGAAAAGCTTTTTAATCGAGCGCACTTCTGCGATAGAGGCCACATCAAAACGGTTTACGCCGCCTTTGTGAATGGCTTTCAAACAAACTTTATCAGGATTACATTTAACCGCATACATGGTGTTTCCTGTGAAGGCCTCCACGAATTTTTGTGTTTGTTTTACCAAACGCTCAGGGCGCAATACAGGTACGGGCACCGATGGGTTTAATGCGCGAATGTAATCATCATCAATATCATGACTGATGTGTGCAACGGATGTTTTTTGCGGTAAAATTTGCTCATCTGAAAGAGAAAAAGCGCATATGGCGGTATTTTGGCCACCTCTGTAAAGGTCGTCGGTCATCAACTGTAAACCCTATGTTATGGGGAAAATCTCCCCTTGTTAACTACAAGATATACGTCGTTGCATAACCAGTCTCGTGGGCCATAGGCACGTGCGTAAGATTATTATCGGATATAATACCGAAAAATACAATCTTTTTTACACATAAAATGCAATTTTTTTTCCTGAATTTATTGTTTTATATCAATAAGATACAAAGAGGCCGCTTCGATTAAAAAGCGGCCTATTCTGTAGCGCATATATAATAGAGTATGCGTGAATTTTTTTACTGTGGGTTGCCCATCGTCGCTGCTGATTTCGCAAGACGTACAAGTTGGATAAATTCAGCACGGTATCCAAACTCATCAACGCCTTTACTTTCTTGGGCGAGCGTAATGATCTCATCATAATTGACATCACCGATATATTTACCGCCTTTAAGAAGTTGACCAAACCCTGCCACCGCGGCTGAGAAACGAACATCGTTGTTTGCAGAAGAAGGGCAACCTTCGGCACGAATACATACGATTTGGGTAAGAGAGCTGACTTCATTTGCCGCTGTTACAGGTGTTGTAATCAGTTTCGATACATCTTCTTTCGGCAATTTATAGCGGATTTTCAAGAAGGCATATTCATTGTTAAAATCAGTCTTATCTTCGATAGCCGCCTCACTTGTGTCTTTAGAGGCATAGCGGCTTTCATCGACGCTACGATTGCTATCCACGGGGGTGATCTCGTAAATCGCTGTCACAGTATGACCTGTACCGATATCACCCGCATCTACCGCATCGTTATTAAAATCTTCGCGGTTCAGATGACGTGTTTCGTACCCTATAAGGCGGTATTCTGCCACAGTTTTTGGGTTAAACTCGATCTGGATTTTCACATCCTTTGCGATCGGGAATAAGGTGCTGCTGGCTTCTTCGACAAGTACTTTACGTGCCTCATTTAGGCTATCGATATAGGCCGCTGTGCCGTTGCCGTTTTGTGCTAGTTTTTGCATCATTTGGTCATTCAAATTGCCTTGACCGAAACCAAGTACAGACAGGAATACACCGCTATCACGTTTACGTTCGATGAAATCTTGCAACTCGTCTTGGCTTGTGATGCCGACATTAAAATCACCATCCGTTGCCAAAATCACGCGATTCACAGCGTCTTTGTCAAAGTTCTGCTCGGCAAGCTCATACGCCAGTTTTAAACCTGCAGCACCCGCTGTGCTACCACCTGCACTAAGGTTCTCAAGTGCGGCGATGATCTTACTTTTCTCGCTGACTTTGGTTGGTTCAAGCACAGTGCCTGATGCGCCTGCATAAACGGCAATCGCAACAGTGTCCTCTGGCTCTAAACTATCAAGCAACATCTTCATTGAGTTTTTCAAAAGCGGCAGCTTGTCTGTCGCGTTCATAGATCCTGATACATCTAACAAGAACACCAAATTACTGCGCGGTTTTTCGGCTTGGTCGATATCAAACCCTTTGATGCCGATATGCATTAATTTGCGACCTTCTGCCCATGGCGATGGTGTAATGGTTGCTGTGGCGGCAAATGGTTGCTCACGGTTTTCAGGTAACGCATAATCATAATCGAAATAATTCACCATTTCTTCAATACGCACCGCATCTTTTTGCGGCAGAACGCCACTTTCTAACTGGCGACGCATAAAGCTGTATGATGACGTATCAACATCAATCGAAAATGTCGAAACAGGCGCTTCGCTGACTAATGTGATCGGATTTTCCGTGAAATCCTCGAACTTGTCACGACCCACATCTTTATATTCATGTGGCGCAGGCATATCGATAGGCGCAATCATTTGCATCACAGGCGGCGATGATGCAACTGCCATATCAGTTTCTGCGGCATAGCCTTGCGCTTGCATACGGTTTCCAGAAGGCGAAGCCATTTTTTTAGCTTCTTCTTTTGCAGCAACGTTACTGCGGGATGGAGTAATCGGAGCAGGTCGGGCGCTGTCGTCACTTTTGGTAATTTGGTCAACCTGACTGATATTGTATTCCTCAATTTCACGGCGCATTTCAGGCTGTACTTGTTCTGAACTGTCACTCTTTAAATTTTTCAATAATTCTGAAAATGGAGTTTTTGAAGTTGACGTTGTGATGTTTTGGGCAATGCTGCCGAAATTATTACCTCCTACATGTCCACGCACGTCTGAACCATTACTGGTATGAGGGGCTTGGTGCATAGAAAGCCCCACCGCAAGAACCAATGCCATCGCCGTTGCTGTACCACCGAATATGTATGTTTTCTTTTTCATGTCTTTTCTCCTGTTGTTTTTGTTGGTTACGCCTGTAAGACGGGAGAAGAAACCAGATCCTTGGAAATTATTTTCTTTTTCTTTCTGATGTTGATCAAATTCAGCCATAGCAAGGTTTAGCGCGCGCTTTTTTGCGTTCTCTGGCGCAGCGTTCTCATTCTCTTGCTGTAAAATTTTCTTTAGATGTGCGTCATCCATTTTGCTCATCCTCTTTTTCTTTCTTGGCCAAATTTATGGTCCAGCTTCTTGCGGGCTTCATGGATGTACCATGAAACGGTACTTTCCTTGCAATCCATGCTGTCTGCGGCTTGTTTATGGGTTAATCCTTCGCCTATCACCAAAAGCAGTGCCATTTTTTCCTTTTCGGGCAGGTCGCGGATTTCATCCATCACTTGCCGCGCATATATATCGTCTTCGGCGGTGGCGTCCGTCACGCCTTTGATCTCGGCATCGCCTTCGCCCGTGTGCCGCGCATTACTGCGTTGCCAATCAATTGCGACATTCACGACTAGCCGATATAACCAACTCGTGAACGCTGCTTTGAAGTTAAAACTATCAATCGCGCGTGCGAGTTTCATACAGGCATTTTGCGCAATATCTTCGGCATCGCTTCCATTACCGCACCATTTCATCGCGAATTTGAAAATGGTGTCGTAATGCACGCGCAAAAGCTCTTCAAAAGCGGCGCGGTCGCCCTTTTGTGCGCGTTTAATCAACTGCGTTTCTTCTTCTTTATTCATATCATCTGTCTATAAGACGGGCGGAACAGAACATTCCTTGGAAAAAATATCATAGCAGGAAATGGGCATAAAAAAAGAACCCGTTTTGACGCGGGCTCTTTTTAGGAATTTTATGTGGTGCTTATCTTACTAAGCGACGTTTTTCTTTGCGCCTTTGAAATCAGGGCGTTTGCTGCCACCAGCAAAAGATTTACCGCCACTTGATGGGCCGCGCTTTTGGTAAGGCTTATCGCCGCCACCAAAGCTTTTCTTTTTTGCAAACTGGCCTTTAGGGGCTGGTTTACGGCCTTCAAAGTTTTGACCCTCTGCACGTTTTTCGCCTTGTGGACGATCGTTGTTGTAACGCGGCTTGTCGCCTGCGTATGGTTTACGGTCACCTTGTGGGCGGTCGCCACGTGGAGCATATGCTTTTTTCTCACCGTTGCCTTGGAACTCGCCATCACGACGTGGTTTGTCACCAGCGTAAGGACGTTTTTCGCCTTGCGGACGATCGTTGTTGTAACGCGGCTTGTCGCCTGCGTATGGTTTACGATCACCTTGTGGGCGGTCGCCACGTGGAGCATAGGCTTTTTTCTCGCCATTGCCTTGGAATTCACCGTCACGACGTGGTTTGTCACCAGCGTAAGGGCGTTTTTCGCCTTGTGGACGGTCGCTGTTATAGCGCGGCTTGTCGCCTGCGTAAGGTTTGCGGTCTCCACTTGGACGGTCTTGGTTGTAGCGTGGCTTATCACCTGCAAACACTTTTTTCTCGCCACGTGGAGCGTAAGGACGTTTCTCGCCGCCTTCTTTTTCTTCAACACGACGGGCACCACCGAAAGGCTTTTTCGCTTTCCAATCACCACCACGGTCATTACGGTCACCACGGTTTGGACCATTACCAGCATGGCCACGTGCTTGTGGTTTGCCACGGCCTCTGCCGCCACGACCTTGTTTGTCGCCACGTCCGCCGCGATCATTGCTACGGTCATTTGCCACTGACTCTGGGTCAATCAACATCATAATCGCATGCCATTTACGACCATCTTGGCCGGAAACAAAGCTAAGGGCTGAGCCTTTTGCACCGGCGCGGGCTGTACGGCCCATACGGTGAATAAAGTCTTCGGCAACTTGAGGAAGGTCATAATTCACAACGTGCTCAATATGCGGAACATCAAGGCCACGTGAGGCAATGTCTGTTGCAATCAAGATACGGAAGTTTTGCTTACGGAAGTTCTGCATCACTTTTTCGCGCTTGTTTTGGCGCAAATCACCGTGCAGGGCTTCGGATGTGAAACCATCTTGGCGCAATTTCTTGGCCATTTTATCAGCGTTGTATTTTGTTTTCACAAATACGATGACTGAACCGTTACGCTCGTGTAGCTGGTTCATCAACTCGCCGTATTTATTGTCTTGTTCAATGCGGATCACTTCTTGTTTGATGTTTTGTGCCACAACATTTGTTGCGCCCATTGAAATACGTTGTGGGTTTTTCAGATATTGGCTAGATAAACGCACGATTTCTTTTGGCATCGTTGCAGAGAACATCAATGTTTGGCGTTCTGCGGGAAGGAATTTAGCGATACGCTCAAGCTGTACGCCAAAGCCCATATCAAGCATACGGTCTGTTTCGTCCAGAACCAAAAAGCCTGTGTCGTGTAATTTCAATGTGCCACGCTCAAGGTGGTCATTGATACGGCCTGGTGTACCGACGATAACGCGTGGGTTTGCTTTAAGCTGCGCATATTGTTTGCCGTATTGCTCACCACCGATAATAAAGGCTGTGTTGATGTTTCTCTCGCGG
Source organism: Bdellovibrionales bacterium (assembly GCA_037969035.1). Lineage (GTDB taxonomy): Bacteria > Pseudomonadota > Alphaproteobacteria > Micavibrionales > Micavibrionaceae > JBBKWU01. The sequence goes on along the minus strand of JBBKWU010000022.1, from coordinate 52,585 downwards.
CCAATAAGCTGAATGATCACATCCATGACCTGTTTCGCGAGTTCGCGTGTAGGCGTCAGAACAAGGGCTGAACCTTTGTCGTTGCTGAGAAGTGCTTCTACGAGCGGAATACCAAAGGCTGCTGTTTTACCTGTACCTGTTTGGGCTGAGCCAAGAATGTCATGGCCTTCAAGCGCCATTGGAATGGCTTTTTCCTGAATTGGTGTAGGGACTGTGTAGTTCATACGTGCAAGTGAAGCGCACATCTGTTGCGATAGGCCGAGGCCTTCAAAATTTGTCATTGTAATTTTCTTTCATTTATAAAATAGGTCAACAAAGTTACCCCGATATCTTATGTGTTCGGGGGTGGATCATCATGATCGTGATCTTGTAAATGGAACTTTGCGGAAAAGCAGAGGATTTGTGAGATCCAACGTATCCTATAAATCAAAGTCAATTGAACGGGATACTTTTTCTGTAAGCTCTTATCTCTTATCTATGAGTTCTTAAAGAGAGCATTTATCAAACTCGGGGGCATTGATGACAGGTTTTATAGATTCTGTCAAACTTTCTTTTTACATGATACGTGTTGTATCGAAAATATAATGGGTATTTATGCCTTATAAATCAAAGAGTTTAAAGGGTAAGGCGAGCAAATTCGGGACCCATATTTTTTGCAATCATATATGTCTCGGGCATTTCTTGTGATAGTTCAGGCCCAATCATGATGCTGTTTTTATGGCGTTCTGCGTGGGGTAAATTTTTTGTAATTTGGATAAAAACAGGGCCCGAACAATCCGCCGCCCATGATATTTTGCGCAGTTCACCAATTTCGGCGATGACCTTAATGTGCGTGCCTTGAAATTTTTGATCTGTTGCTTTTGTAAACTGTCCGTAATTGTTGGTGACGTAGTGTGCCATATCGGCAGCATTCCGTGCGGCGTTTTTCTTGTCCAGCGCATTGGTCGGATCGAATGGGAATGATAGCCATACCCCATCACCTTCCATGCGGAGAAGTTCCGCTTTAAATCGTGGTGCTGATTCCAAAATAAAATCTTTGCAGAACTTATCGGCAAAATCTTGGGCGCGGTAATGGGCATTTGCGCCTGCATGACTAAATCCTGAAATATCACAAAACATAACAACGGCGTCTGGCGCATAAGGCGCGCGGACATTTAAATCACGATCCAAATCGGATGACATGGATAAAAGACTGTTCAAACTGGCGCTAACCCTTTTAAGGGCGGCACCGTTAATGCGGTTTAGGGCTTCGCTGCTACGGTCAAGATGTGCGCGAGTATGAAATATTGTTTGCAAGACGCCACTTGTGCCATTTGCGCCTTGAAAGGGTGTGTGGCTGCAAAGGTGTTCATCGGGGAACATAAGGCTCTTGGTGATGGTCGGTTTTTGCGCAGTAAAGCTTTCGGCCGCAGCACTCATATTGGGGGAGAGAAGACGACGCCAAATTCGTTTGTCGGCGCGCGCCTGATGCGCATCATCACCACCCGCATGAACTAAGGCAAAGACGTTGTCTTTTTGGTCGCTAGAGCCAAGGTAAAGCGCAGCCGCGATATAATCGGGCACTTCTTTTGAAATGCTGCGAGAGAGCTGCTGTAAATTCCGCTCTATTTTTGCTATTTGAACGCCAATATTTTGCATATTATATATTTATAGCAAGAGCGGGATAATGTAAAGTTTCCTGACGACCTATGCAGGCTGCCTTAATATTTTGCGGCGCATTTTATGCCCGAATTTTCCAACATCTTCGGCAATCATCAATAAGTTTGGCACCAAAAATAAAATCACGAATGTGCCGAATAAAATGCCTGCTGCAAGTGACACGACCATAGGAATTAAAAACTGCGCTTGGCGGCTCGGCTCCATAATAATGGGCAATAAGCCAAGGCTCGTGGTTAATGTTGTCAGTAAAATCGGGCGAAAGCGCCGTTTGATGGCAGCCATTGCGCTATGGATTGTGGAATGACCATCGTGTTTTTGACGGTTGTAGAAATCCATTAAAACAACACTGTCATTCACAATAACACCCGTCAGCGCAACAACACCAAACATTGAAATAAAGGTTAGATCATAGCCCAATAAGTAATGCCCCCAAACCGCACCAATAATCCCAAATGGAATAGATGACATGATGATAAGGGGCTGGATATAGCTCCGTAATTGTGCGCCGAGTAAAACATAGATCAGCATTAGGGCAATCATCATGTTCTTGCCCAAATTTTGTAAATCCTCAGCACGGCTTCTGGTCTCCCCTTCAAAGCTATAGGCTAAAGAAGGATATTGATTGGCCAGTTTTGGTAAAACCTCGTCCTGTAATGTGGCAAGAATATCGCTTGCGGTGGCGACACCTGTGTTCACGCCGCTCGTGATGGTTACAATACGACGTCCATTTACACTGTTGATAGATGAATAACCTTGCTGCTCTTTGATTTTAGCAACGGTCGACATCGGTACAATGCGCCCATCTGCTAACTTGATCCGCATTTGTGTCAGGCTGGCAGGATTTTCGCGCTCTTCTTTGGGGTAACGTACATAGATAATAAGTTCTGATTGTCCGCGTTGCAGACGTTGCGCTTCAAGCCCGAAAAATGCAGCACGCAATTGTCGCCCAAGCTCGGACGGGGTGAGGCCGACAGCATGCCCTTCTTCGGTTAGCTCAAACACGTACTCACGTTTACCGATGTCATAGGTATCAGCGACTTCTACTGTGCCTTTGATGTCGGTTAATGCTTGTTTTAAGCTCTCCGCCGCTTGATTAAGAACGGTTTCATCGGGGTGGCTTAACTCAATGTTGATATCAGGATCACTGCCGATGCCAGAGCTTTTGATCTCTAGCTCTTCGATATTAGGATAATGGCGGATGTCTTCACGGATCATTTCTCCGATTTTATTGGATGTGATGTTGCGGAAATCAGATGGGACAAGCTGCATAATGACTTGACCTTTATTGCTGCTTTTACTGCTGCCGCGACTGCCGCGTGGTCCACCACCACCTGCGGCGATTTCACCAACGCGGATTGTTGTACTTTCAACGATCGGATGTGGCGCATCTTTTTCAATCGTCTCGCGGATTTTATTAATGGCGTCCTCAACCCGATCCATCGTGCTTTCTGTGACGTTATATGGTGTGCCGTCAGGAAGGGTGACATTGATTGTGACTTCATTGCTCTCGACCTTGGGAAAGAAAATAAACCGTATATTACCGCTTTGGAACATACCTGCCGTAATGATTCCCAGTCCAATAAAAGCAGCGAGCGTGGCATAGCGCCAGCGAATACTGAACCGTGCTAAAGGCAACACAGCATGATCAACAAACTGGTCAAGCTTACGTGCAACAAAACGCCGCAGCGTGCGCATCACGCCTTTGCTCCATCTATTGGGCTTTGATAAATGCGATGGCAAAATGAAATAGGCCTCTACCAATGAAACCAACAAAATCGATATCACCACAACGGGTATAACGCTAATGATTTGCCCCAATGTACCTGTGCTGTACAACAAAGGCGCAAAGGCCGCAACGGTGGTGGCAACGCCGACTGTGACGGGCGCAACAACTGACCGTACGCCGTGAAGTGCTGCTTTGGGGTTTTCTCGATCATTTTCTTGCGCTTCGAAAATACTTTCGCCGACGATGATGGCATCATCAACCACAACGCCCAGCACAATAATCAATGCAAAAAGCGAAATCATATTCACGCTGTATCCCAAGAAACTGATAATCATTAAACCGCCGAGGAATGACACGGGAATAGCAACACTTGTCCAAAACGCGAGCTTTAAATCCAAAAACAAGAGCAGTAATAGAAAAACCAACATAAATCCTAAAACAGCATTGCGCATCATAAGGCTGATACGGTCTTTTAGATTAACGGTCTCATCTTTTTGTAGGCTAAGATTTAATCCCTTGGGCAAAGTAACGGTATCAAGATAGCCTTTGACTTGATTGGCAATGGCGAGAGTGTCTTCGGATTGGTTACGAGACACCTCGATAAAGGCAGCGCGCTCACCATTAAATTTACTCACTAAATTGATGTCTTCGAACCCATCGACAATTGTGCCTACATCTTTGATCCGCAAAATTGATCCGTCGGGTAGCGTGCGTAAGATGATATTGCCAAATTCTTCGCCGCTGTAGCGTTTTTCCTGTATCCGCAGCAAAATATCACCTTGCTGCGCCTCAATATTACCCGCAGGTATATCAATGGAAAATTGCGTAATGACATCACGAATATCTTGTAGGTCAAGCCCGTATTCGCGCAATGCGCTTTCTGGTATTTCGATAGATATCTGGTAATCACGAATACCGCTAACACCTGTTAACGCAACACCGGGGAGCTGCTTAATCTCGTTCTCGATTGTCTCCACCCAGTATTTTAATGTGTATTCACTGACCGAGCCATAAAGCGCGAGCGTCATAACACTGGGCGTAGGTTTTACTTTCGTAATGACGGGGCGTTCGGCGTTTTCAGGTGGAAAGGATGAAAGGCTGTCTATCGCGGTTTCAACATCTTTGTAAACATCGTCAGCATCAGCGAATTCTTCAAGCTCCACACGGATGGAGCCGTTTCCTTCGGATGCGGTGGACTGAATACGCTTAACGCCATTAATCCCTGAAAGTGCATCTTCAACGCGACTGGTGATACCATCTTCGGCCTCATACGGCGTTGCTCCGGGGTAGGAGACGTTGATGGAAATCATGCGCGGATCAACTGTTGGGAATGTTTCGGATCGCATGTGTGACAAGCTGATTAACCCGCCGATCACGAACATCAGCATAAGAATATTGGCGGCGACATGGTTGTTGGCGAACCACGCAATAAGACCGCGCTCGTCTTCCATATGAACGGCCGTGGTGGAACCAGATTTCTTGTTGTCTGCTCCCGCGCCGTTATCCTGCGATGTTTTGTTATCGCCCATCGGTATTATTCACTTTTCTGATCGTTATTATTCTGTGTCGTATCTTCGTCATCTTCCACCATGATTTTGACGCCATCGGATGCGCCTGATACGCGGCTTGTAACAACTTTTGTGGTATCTGTTATATTTTGGACAGTAATATGGTCGTTATCTGAAAATAAAATATCAGGCTTCATAGAAATCAACGTATTGTCAGGCTTCACAATCCATATAATGCCTTCTTTTTGCATCGCGCTTGAGGGGATGGTCACAATGTTGTTGTGCGCGGGGCCTCTGATTTCGATGGTTGCAAATACCCCTGGTAAAATGTCAATGGCTTCATCGTTAAAGCCAAAGGCTACGGTGGCAAAGCGTGTGGCATTATCAAGTGAAGCGGCTTTGCGTTTTAAAACACCCTTATATTCTGCGTCTTTGCCCAAATAGCGCGCTTTAATCACAACATCGGTATCATCTGTGCTCATGAGCCAATCAAGCTTTCGATCTTCGAGTGACGCGCGCACTTCAAGACCATTGATGTCAAATACAGAACCGTAATTTTGCCCGTTAGCAACATATTGCCCAAGCTCCAGCGTTCCCTCAAGAACGCGACCATCAAACGGTAATGTGTATGCTGTTCGTTCCAGATCAAGGCGTGCATTTTCAAGCTGCGCTTTGGCAGCCTTCAGGTTTGTTTGTGCTTCTGCCATTTGTGGCTTGCGTGCCACAAGATCAGGCGCGTCTTTATTTTTATGCAGAATTTTCCATTCTGATAGCGCGGCATCGCTTTCTGCTTTTGTTAAATCAAGCGCTGTCTTTGCGCGGGCAACTTCGGCGTCAAGACGCTCAACTTCTAATTCATAATCGCGCGGATCAATGCGGAATAGTATTTCGCCTGCCTTGAATGTGCCGCCCTCAAAAAGACTGTCATTGATTTCAACGATGCGTCCGTTAACTTGCGGGACAATGTCGATGGTGGCGCGGGCTTCGACTGTTCCTGTGGTTTCGAATTTAATGCGGTATGGGGATGGTGTTACCGTTTTTGTATCAACATAAAGCGCACGGTCATTCTCGGCGCGTTCGCGCACGGGCGCTTTTGTGGATTGCAAAAGTGCCGAGACCATAAATGAGCCCGCGATAAAAATAATGACCGCAATCAACTGGATCATTCCCTTTGCTTTGTCACTCATTGGGTTGTTCCTTTTGTGTTTGCGCCTGTGGCTGTGATGGCCATAGCGATATCTTGATTGAGTGGAATTTTTGTTCCGCATGGTAGCGCGGTGGGTACTGTTTCAGCCGTGTTTAATGTGTCTTCTTCACGCATATTCGCCAACCAATCACCGCCCAATGCTAAATACAAATTAATGCGGTTGTTCCAGCGTTCTTGCTGTTTTTGAAGCAAGCTTTGTTCGCTGGTGTAGCGACGCTGCTGTATTTCTAAAAATTCACGTAAATCAAGAATGCCGCTCAAATAGCGGCTTTCATAAATCTGTTCTGTGCCTTTAAGCGCCGTGGTTGATTCTTCAAGATAGACAAGTTCGCGTGTTAAGTTTTGGTCGCTTTTAAGCGCGGTTTCAACTTCGCGCACAGCATTTAAAACATCGTAGGAATAACCTGCCGCAAGCTCCCGTGCTTCGGATTCTTGCAATCTGATATTCGCGCGCAACTTGCCACCCTCAAAAAGCCGCGCGGTGAGCGACGCCATAATTGAACCAGCCAATTGATCGGCGGTGAAAATATTAAAGCGGTCATCGTCGCTAAATCCGATGCTGCTCATTAAATTAAGCGATGGATAAAGATCAGCAATAGCAACACCGATATCGGCATTGGCAGCTTGTGTACGTAAGGCTGATTCCTGTAAATCAGGACGACGATCAATTAAATCAGCCGCCAAACAAACAGGCACATCCATCGGCGGTGGTAGCAAAGAGAAGTTTTCTGCCAGTGGGTCTGTTGTCCCCGGTAAAAGCCCAAGCATCAAATCAAGGTTATAAAGCTCTGTCGCCAAGAGCCGTTCGTAACGATAGGTGTCTGTTTTGGTGTTGGCATAGTTTTGTTGGGCGAGTAGCACTTCGGCGGCACCCACATTATCAACGCCAAGCTCGTAACGGTGCTCAACGATTTCAGAGATGTTTTTCTGATTTTCTGTGTTTTGGCGCGCCAAACTCAACAGGTTTTTATTGACGGCAATGGCAACGCGCGTGCGTAAAAGCTGCGCGATCATACTGTGGATTAAGGCTTCACGGTCAAACATTGTGGCGTGGAAGGTAGCATCGGCGGCTTGCTCACTACGGCGGAGCTTGCCGAATAAATCAATTTGCCATGATGCGCTGACATCGCCGTTATAAGATGTTGAGTAATTGCGGTCTGACGTTGCCGCTGGGTTATCATTCGGTGTGAAACGTCGTGCGGCGGTCGTGTCTAATCCCAATGTTGGATAAAAACTACCATAAGCGGTATTGAGACGTTCCCGCGCTTGTATCACGCGTTCGCCCGCTTGGATGATATCGAGATTTTGTACTAAAAGCCTGTCGACATATTCATTAAGAAGCGGGTCGTTGATCCTTTCCCACCAACGGCTGATGTCTTGATTATTTTGTCCCATATAAACATCGTTGATAAAGCCGTGCGTGCTATCAACGGGCGCAGGCGGTTTCTCCTCGGGGTCTGGCCCAAAGGTGCAGGCTGCAAGCAGCAAGAGTAGAATGAGGCAGTTATTAAATCGAAACATAGGAAACTATACGTAGAGTGGGAGAATTCCCTCCGTTATTTTAACAGGAACGCCGCTCGTGCCTTAAGGGTAATCTTGAGTTATAAACAGGAGAAATAAGCCGTTTTGGCCTGAAAACAACTTAATTTAGACGCTGTAGGTTTTTTCCCATGATGGTCTGGAACAAATCACTTTCAAGGTGATCACGCAGCCATGTTTGCAAATGTGGTAGGGAAAGCCCCTCAAACCAAGCTTTGTCTGTGTTTGCGAATTGCCGAACAAACGGGAATATCGCGATATCTGCCATGGTGATATGATCTGCACATAAATGTTTATGGCTTTGTAGCCTTTCATTGAGCCGTATAAGGAATTTATAACCGTTATCACGCGCGCCGCTGCAATCTTCATCGGGGTAGCGGTTTGGGTATTTATAACGATCAAGTGCAGCTTTGAATGTCCCGTCATTTTCGGAAATTAATGCGTTTATCTGTGCCTTATCCGCGTTCATCCATCCATCAGGATCATTTTGGGACAGTGCCCATCGCATGATGTCTAGGCTTTCATCGATCACAGAGCCATCAACGCTATTTAAAACGGGAACAGTGCCTTTGGGCGACAGGGCGAGCATTTTTGCAGGTTTATCTTTAAAATCAACCTCTTCTATATCAATCGGAATACCCGCATAAAAAAGCGCCATCCGCGCGCGCATGGCATAGGGACAACGGCGAAAACTGTAGAGGTAATGTCTTTGATTTTGTGTGTTCATAATAAATATTAAAAGGGCAGTTTTTTAAGAAAACCAACGATCTTACGGGTTTTATCACTAAATAATGAGGGCGTGTAATAACTGCTTGCGGCGCGTTTGCTAATCTCGCTGAACGTTGGGTACGGGATAATCATGTTGGCAACCGCCCCGATTTTCAGTTTTTGCGAAATCGCTAACCCCCATAGATTAATAAGCTCACCAGCATCATGACCGATGATGGTGGCACCTAAAATGCGTCCGCGTTTATCGGTGATGACTTTGATTTTACCAATTGTAGAAAGCTCGGTAATCGCGCGGTCATTTTCTTCGAATTCCCAATCAACGGTTTTAATGGACTCGCCGAATTTTTCCTGCGCCATTTGTTCCGTCATCCCGACATGAGCAAGCTCAGGATCGGTGTACGTCACCCATGGCAACGCGCGATAGTCCACTTTGGACGGGAGTTTGAATATCATGTTTTTAATGATGATACCGGCATGATATCCCGCAATATGCGTGAATTGCGGAGCATTGGCAACAATATCACCTGCGGCAAAAATATGACGCTGGGTTGTTTTTAACCGTGCATCGGTTTCAATGCCTTTTTTATCAAAATAAATGCCAGTGTTCTCTAGTGCTAAACCTTCGATATTTGGTGTTCTGCCTGTGGCAACCATAATGTGCGAGCCATGAATGGTTTGTTCTTTGCCATCTTGTTCAAAATGGATTGTGGTTTTTGTGTCGCCGTGCTGTACGCGTTGTACGCTCGCATTTTCTTCGATGCGGATTCCGTTTGCGCGTAGTTTTGTGCGCAGGATATCTACAAACTCAGGATCATCTTTTGATAATATTGAACCATAAGTAACAACGGTTACATCAACACCTAACCGTGCGTGCGCTTGTGCCATTTCAATACCGATTGGCCCGCCACCGATAATCATAAGGTGCTCGGGCTTGTCCTGTAATCCGAAAATGGTTTCATTGGTTAAAGCTTTATCTGCCTCTAACCCCTTGATCGGTGGTATGGCGGCGCGCGATCCTGCGGCGATGACAATAAATTTTGCGCTGATAATGCGGCCCTCAACGTCAATGTTATGCTCGTCGATAAATTTTGCAGCACCTTCGATGACATGTACGCCTAGGCCTTTGAATCGTTCCACCGAATCATTGGGTTCAATTGTTTTAATGGCGCGCTGTACGTGTGCTTTAACAGCCTTGAAATCCACCTCTGGCTCTGTGGTTTTGATGCCAAAGCGCGTGGCGTTTTTAATGTGTGCGATATGCTTTGCGGCGGCTAATAACGCCTTTGATGGGACGCAGCCCGTGTTTAAACAGTCACCACCCATTTTGTCTTTTTCTATTAATGCTGTGCTGTAGCCAAGCTGTACCGCCCCTGCCGCGACTGATAATCCCGCTGATCCCGCGCCGATTACGATGAGGTTGAATTGTTTCTTGTCACTGTTTCTACTCATTTCACGGCCTTTTTACGGTTTTTGATCTGTTTGTATAATGTAGGGATTAATGCAAAAAAGCCAAGCAGGGCAAAGGCAATAATCGTTTCGGTTGATGCGAGATCACCGATATTATTAATCTCACCCAGTGTTTCGCCGAAATTCACAAATACAAAACTGCCAGGAATAATGCCGAAAAAAGTGGTCAGGATATAAATCCGCAGCGGCACATTCAAAAGCGCAGGAACAATATTGACGATAAAAAACGGAAAAATCGGTACAAGCCGCATGAATAAAAGATACCCAACGGCATTATCCTGTATGTTGTCGCTAATTTTGTTATAGAGTGGCCCTGCTTTATCGCGCAAACTTTGCCCGAAGGAGCTTTTCGCGATCATGAAAAGCAAGGTTCCGCCGATGGTTGCCGCACTCACGACCAACAACGTTCCCAACCATTTACCGAATAAAAATCCACCCAAAAGCGTGAGCAATGTTGCAATTGGCAAGGATAATGCCACGCACGTAACATACAGCACCATGAATATGACGGTGGATAATATCGGGTTCATATCTGTGTAATCACGAAAGGTGTCTTTATGCGCTTGCAGTGCCTCAAGATTAAAGTGCTGCGCTAACCCCGAGAGCCAGAAAGCCGCCATAAGAAGAGCGATAATGATGAGGGGAAGCCATTTTTTAAGCATAAGACACCTTTTTGATTAGATCCGAAGTATGGGCGATAAGCGGAGCAATGAAAAGCTACAAATTATCTTTGGTCTTGCACTTTATGGGCGCGTGCGGCAGCATAAAACTAACTTTTGAATGGGTCATAAGATCAAGGAGATCAAAATGAAAAAAATTATCGGACTTGTGGTGTTGCTTGCGTTTGTTGCTGGTGGATTTTGGCTGTACACAAATTTTGGCAACTTTGCGAAAACACAAACTGAAAAACTAGCGAGTAAAACGCTGGGTGTTTCTGTAAAAATCTCTGGTCTTGATATTCATTTCAAGGAAAAGGAAATCATTTTAAGCGGCCTTCATATTGGTAATCCTGAAGGTTTCAAAAAAGATGAAATTATTGCCGTTGATGCGGTAAAAATCGCCGCAGATAGTTTGTCTAGTAAGACGCTCATATTTAACGAGATCGTGATCGATGGCACGGATATTAATCTTGAGGTGACAGAAACAGGCACGAATTTTACGGCGCTACAAAAATTAATCGCGGCTAGTTCTGCTGCAGCGCCACAGGCGACAAAAACGGAAGCGGATGATTACAAAGTTGTGATTAAACGGTTGCTTATCAATAATGCAATGCTCTCGCCAAGCTCGACATTAATCACCGAAGACATGGAAAAATTCATTATGCCTGATATCAGCATGAGCAGTATCGGTGTAAAAGAAGGCGGCATCCCTGCGTCAGAGGCCATTGCGATTGTGACATCAAACCTTGGTGATGCGGTTTTAAAAACAGCGTTGAAATCTGGCTATTTGGATGGGCTATCCAAACAAATGCTTCAGGATATGAAGTTACAATATGATTTTAGCGGTGCCGTGGTTGATAAGGTAAAATCTGACTTCAAAAAAGCGGGCGAAGAGCTTAAGGGCCTTCTCGGCAACAATTAAAATAGACAGAAGCATTTTGGTTTTACGCCGTGGCGTTCGCGCTGCTCTCAATTTTATGCTCGTTTTTATGGCACACCCGCATGTTCAAAATGTGGAACACAACACCTGTAAGCAGGTTTGTTATAGCGATGGAGGTAAAAATTCCAGTAATGCCAAAATAATGGCTACCGATAATCGCCAGCGGAATATTGAGAACCACAAGCTTAATCACAATCATCGCAAATGACCGTTGCGGCATGCCCATGGCGTTAAAGGCTGATCCCCAACCTGCAACGAGGTTACCAGCAATATAACTCGGCGCGACAATCCAGAAATACAAAACAGCGATAGATATAATTTCGGCGGCACCCTCGTCTGCAAACGGTGCAACGATATATTTACCGCAGAGCATAAAGAGTAGTGCTACAAATAACGACCAAGCAGATGCAAAGAGCAAGGCGCGCTTGAGTGTTTCATTCACGCGATCAAATTTCTGTGCGCCCCAATTTTGTCCGATAATTGGTGCCATACCCGTGGCGAGAGCCATAATAATGGTAAAGGCAAAGGCTTCAATGCGTGTTACAACACCAAAAGCAGCAATGGCTTCGGCACTATAGCCAGCAAGCAAAGAGATGATAACAGCATTGGTTAAGGGCTGGATAGAGCTTGTTAAGCCCGCAGGAATTGCGATGACCGCAAGACGTTTGGCGGAATCACCAAATAAATGCCAACGGTGTAACAGTGACTCGCGCGTGATGAGTTTTTTGCGCGCATATAAAACATAAAGCCCCGCAACCATAGAGCAAGCATTAGCAAATACCGTCGCAATCGCGGCACCCTTCACGCCCAACTCAGGAAAACCGAGCAAGCCGAAAATTAATAAAGGGTCTAAAATGATATTCACAACAGCCGCCACCGTCATAATAATGGCAGGAATCGCGCTATCACCAGAGGCACGAATGGCGGAATTACCGACGAGCGGTATGGTCAAAAACACACTGCCCGCAAACCATATCACCATATAATCACGAATGATCGGCATCATGGTGTCGTCTGCGCCCATTACTTTAAAAATAGGATCCATAAAGATCAAACCAAGCACAGCCAATATAAGCCCAAAGCTCAACGCCATCACAAGGGCATGGCTGGCAATCCGTTTAACGACTTCCATGTCGCCCTGTCCGATTTGGCGCGATACGACCGAAGATGTCGCAATGGCCATGCCGAGTGTTAGGCTGAACACAATGTAAGTGATCGGAAATGTGAAGGTAATGGCTGCAAGCGGCTGTGTTCCTAAAAGCGAGATATAGAATGTATCGACAAGCTGGAAACTGATGATTGCAAAGATGCCCCAAACCATTGGTAGGGTTAAACGCCATAAGTGTTTTGTAAGATCACCCTCGGTCAGGTTGCCTTTGTTGGCGTATGGGCTTTGTGTGCTGGCTGTATTTTGCGCTTTACTCATAACGTTCCCGTATTCGGTTATAATCCCTCCCTTTCTCAACTTACGGTCAAAAATTGAAAGAGATTAATGATTTTTGTATAGAGCAATCGTAAATATTACAAGACAAACAGAAAAATATTGACTGTAAAATTAAAGGGCTATTACGCTGCGCGCCTTTCCAATAAACGGTTACGGCTTTTCCGTTATTATGGCGTTACTAAAAAGATAAATTTACTTAAAACTTTACATAAATTATTAACTTTATTTAGTCATAATTAAGTGGTGAGGGAGAATTATACTAAAAATCTCTAAACTGTTTGCTGCGCGTTTTTTGGCGGTGAATAGGTGAATAATGGTGTTTCAGAGCCAAAGGCGGGGAAATCGAGTAATTCTGGGGCGTAACTGAGTAATACTTTGTAGGGGTAACTTTAATGGCCGACGTAACAGGCACAAACGGGAACGACTTTCTGTTTTTTAACGGAACAGTGGAACAATTTACACAAACCATAACCAATCCATATTCAGGTCTTTCTATTAGCATTGACGATGAAAAAAATGTGAATTCCTCCAGCTATGAAGGTCTGGCAGGGATGGACACGCTTTTGATGAGCAATATCGGCGATGTACTATTCGCGGATAGTTCGCTGAATGCATCTAATTCCAGCAGCACTGCAATGCAGGTTCTTTTTAATGTCGAGCGCATCCTCGCTGGTGCGGGCGGTGATGTTATTGTTGTTGCTAGTAATAATTTCGTGTTGGGTGATATCAATATCGAGGGCGGTGGCGATGACGACATTATTTGGTCAAATGCTGGTGATGATGATCTTTTCGGCCGTGAAGGTAACGACATTATAGATGGCGGTCCGGGTGATGATTTCATCCGTGGCGGTGACGATAATGATATACTTAGCGGCGGTGCTGGTGCTGACTTGCTATTTGGTGAAAACGGCGATGATACGCTGATGTTTGAATCTGACTTTACGTTTGACAGCATCTATTACGGTGTAAACGTTGGGTCACCGGGTATTGATGGTACGGGCACATGGAAAATGGTTGGCGGCACAAACGGTAGCCTTGACACGTTTGATGGTGGTGCTGGATTTGATATCATTGAAATGACAAATGGTAATGATGCGTTTTTTTTGCAAAACCCGTATTACGATGTGAACTCCAACAGCTCTCCATTCCGTATCGTTGATGTTGAACAAATTAACGCTGGCGACGGTGATGATATTGTTGATTTAACTGACAATGATTTAACGTACGGCGATATCATTATTAATGGTGGCGCGGGCAATGATTATCTTTGGTCATCCATCGGTAATGATACGCTTGATGGTGGTGACGGTAATGATAATCTTTGGGGTGGCGTTGGTAACGACACAATTTATGGCGGTGCTGGTGATGACATTATCTTTGGCGGCCCAGACAGCAACTCAGGAGCACTTTCCACTACAGTCATGGATTATCAATTCGGTAGTGATGTGATCTTCCCTGATTTGATTGAGCGTACAGACATACATGATCTGGCACCACCGCGTGATGACGCGCTGGGGATTGCTGTGGGTGATTTATCTGTGGGTTATCAAACAACGGCGACAATTACATTCCACTCAACGGGTGCGGGTTATAATAACTCGCTCGGCTTTTATAGCATTGCCGCAGACGGCACAATTCAATCTGCTGTGATGGCCTTTACCAATGTGAAGGACTACGCGGGCGGTGATAGCGTGAGCGTAAATCTACCTGGTACGCCAGACACAGATTTCGGATTTTTCATTGTCGCAAACGGTGCCAATAAAAATAACGATTATAGCAACATGGATTTGGAGCATGGCGAGTTCCGCTTCGTTTATAAATACGGTAAAGCGGGTGAACGCGACGCAAATGTTGCGGACGATGAAAAAGACATCAAACTTGTCTTTTATGGTGATGATGGTTCCGAAGACGTTGTCGTCGGCAGTAACAACCATATTTACCACACGACAGATCGTGGTGGTGCGAACAATTTGAACTCGGACAATGACGTGCATGTTGTGTCAGGTTTGGTTGACGCAAACGATACATCAACACTGCGTATTGGGTTCGAAGATCTGCCAAATCTGGGTGATGCGGATTATAACGATGTTGTGTTCGATTTGACCATCGAAGGAAAAACCGTTGAGACCCTTTTGGTTGAAGATAGTGACATTCTTTATGGCGGTGACGGCAGTGATGTGATCTATGGCGGCGTTGGCGATGACTTTCTTATCGGCGGTGCAGGTGCAGATACGCTGAATGGCGGTCACGGCAGTGATATGTTCATATTCGATGTGCTAGACGGCTCAACCGATACGGTGCAGGATTTTGAGTTGGGTATTGATAGCCTGAATATCACAGATATTCTTAGCGGTTATGATGCCCTCACCGATGCAATTTCTGATTTCGTACAGCTTACACAAACACTTGGCGGTGTTGAGCTGAGCGTTAATGCAGATGGTGATATTGGTGGCGCATTCGAGACAGTGGCTGTCATTCAAACAGGACTTGATGGTGCGGTGTTGGCTGATTTAATTAATGCTGGCGGCTTGATTGTCGATCAAAGCTTTATTGCTTAAGGGGCAAAAGACGGAAGATATTGGGGAGTTTGAAAGAATCAGTAAATTTATTTTACTGTGTTGTAATCGTGAGGCCGGCTTCCACCCAGCCTCACGATTCTTTTTTGGCGGTTGCGCTTAGATTTATAGATTGCAGCTGTGCGCGTTTCGCTGTAGAAACGCCGAATGGATGATGCGGCTTTACAAACACTTTTCTACCCTTTTGAACAAAATCTTCTGGCGCGGCCAGCGGGCGACGTTTTGTTTTTAAATGCACAAAACCATGATGGCTTGGCGCATTTTGACTCTGTTGTGCTTGAACAACATTTTGCGACTTTCGCACGTACGCTGCAAAGCGCAGGACATGATGTCTCCTCTGAATCCACTGAAAACAAAGCGTTTGACGCTGTACTTCTTTTGGGAACAAAAAACGTACAGGAAACACGCTATATGATGACAAAGGCGCTGGGCGCGTTAAAGGATGGAGGCATACTTTTTTGTTCTGCCGCTAATGATGCGGGTGGTAAACGGCTTGGCAAGGATTTAGAAGCGTTGGGGTTTGGAACACAGGACGCTTCCAAACATAAATGCCGTGTGGTTTGGATGACAAAAACAAAAACGCTAAATCAAACATTATTTTCCGAATGGGCGCAGCAAGGCGGCATACAGCCTATTTTAGACGGCGCGTTTCAATCGCAGCCAGGTCTGTTTTCGTGGGATCGTGCGGATAAAGGCTCGCAACTGTTTCTGGAAAGTCTTGAGAGCATGAAAATACAAGGAAAGGGCGCTGATTTTGGCTGTGGTTATGGGTTTTTAAGCAAAAACCTTCTGCAAAGCACCCATGATATTACGTCACTTGATTATATTGATGCTGATTATCGGGCGTTGATGGCCTGTAAAACCAATCTAGAGGGGTTTGCGGGTGCTTCTAACGCGATCTGGCATGATTTGACCGTGGCGTTGCCAAAGGCCACCCAGTACGATTTTATCGTTATGAACCCACCATTTCACACGGGGAAAAAGACGATTTCAGAACTTGGGCAAGCTTTTATCCGTAATGCCGCTAGTGCGTTACGCCGTGGCGGGTTATTATATATGGTGGCGAATGTTCATTTGCCGTACGAAGAGGCACTGAAAGCACATTTCAGAAAATTCGAAAATATAGAGGAAAAACAAGGTTTTAAAATATTTAAAGCACTAAAATAAAAGAGTAATATGAGTAACACACAAAAAAACAAAGAACTGGTTTATCAAAATTTAAAAGGCATTATCTGGGATTTGGATAATACGCTTTACCGCGCCCATGCTGAACTTCACGAAGCATACCATATTGCCGCCGCACGTTTGGCTGTGCGTGATGGCGTTGAGGAATCCTACGAAGTGGCGCTGGAAAAGGCAAAGAAATCATATATAGAGTCTGAATTTAGCGGCAAATTTTTAATTACGGAACATGATTACGATGTGCCGCATTTACACCTTGTTTTACACGATATGATCGATGAAACGGTGATCGTTAAAACACGCGAAATTGCGGATTTATTCCGTGATTTAAGCTTAAAAAATGCGCTGGTAACACACGGCTCGCAAAGCTGGGCGCATCGCGTTCTTACTCATTTGGACTTGATTGAATTTTTTGATCATGATGCGATTTTATCGTTGGAAAGCTATGATTTTCAAAGAAAGAACCAAAGCAGCGCAGGCGTTGATATGGCACTTGATCGGCTTGGGCTTGGTGCTTCGGATGTTCTTATGGCCGAAGATATCGCCCGCAATCTAAAGCTTTCGCATGAAAAAGGAATGTTTACGACCTTCATACATCATGGGCAGCCGCCTGCCGATATTCCCGATTATGTGGATGCGAGTTATGATAACGCACTTGTGCTTTTGACGGATGTCGCAAGCTGTAAGTAAGGTTTACGTTAGCGCGTCGGCAGACATTTTAGTCTCAATCGAAACCATGTAACGGATATCATCTAATGCTAATTCTCCGCCCCAACCGTTTTGCATCACATGCCACGCGCACGCGCCATCCAACATAACAATCGCCTTGTCCGGCTGGTTACGGCGCGGCATGAATTCATTGGTGAGTTTCGTGGAAAGCTCGAGGCATTCGTCAGGAATTGTGATTTTATGGTGTTTTTCAAGCCCCTTGCGCAGTGCTTTTAGAATATTCACTGTTTCAGGGTGGTTTGGCACCTTGAGCGGCACCTTTTGAAAACGACGATCCAACGCTTCGTCAGGGGTCACGTACATCCTGTACTCCTCCAACGTTGTTGCGGCCAAAACATAAAGGTCACCAACGGTTAGGTAAGGTTTTAACACGTCTGACATACCGCAATACGCGCTACCCTGTACGCCTGGCATAATCATATGAAATTCGTCAATAAACAGAATAAATTTGGGATAGCCCTCTATGCCATAACGTTCGGCAATGCCCTTACAAAGCGGTAAAAAGCGTCCTTGGAATTCAGCATCAGAAGATGTACCCGCCGCCATACGCGACATCTCAATCTCTAAAACACGCGCATCTTTTAGCGCATCGGGAACATCGCCACGCACGATATACTGCGCAAGACCCGCGACCATCGCTGTTTTACCAACACCTGCAGGCGCAAGAAGTGCTGCATTCTTACGACCTTTTTGCAACAGAATAAGAAGGGTTTCCTGAATTTCTTTATCGCGTCCTGTGATCGGGTCGAATTTCCCTGCGCGCTCGAGCGCGGTGAAATCACGGCAATAGCGACTGATCAGCTCTTCAAGTTCTTCATCGGAAACAACGAAATTATGTTTTGCCATGGATATATTCTCTTTGGATTGTGTGAATGGTTGGTCGAACTAACAGCCTATTTGATAAGTATTAATATAGTGTAATTTTTTGCACAGGGAAAGCCAAGAGGCTTTACGCGCTGACTTATGCCATGCGATAGCCTTGAATATAGAGCAGCGACGTTAAATCGCCATAAATAATACAATTATCAATCGTTTCCAGCACAAGCGGTTTGGGTTTGTAGCCCACGCCAAGACCTGCCTCTAGCAACATCGGCAGATCATTTGCGCCATCACCAACAGCCAGAACATCATCGGCCTCAAGGTTATATTGCTCCATATATTGGTGCATGAAGGCGAGTTTTGCGTCTTTACCTAAAATAGGCGGAACAACCTTACCCGTTAAAACACCATCGACGATTTCAAGCTCATTGCCGTGAAAGTTGTTAAATCCCGCCCGCGCTGCAATGACGGCGGCAAAAAACGTAAATCCACCCGTTAGCAACACACAATGAAAATCGGCATTATGCATGGTAGCGGTCAAAGTTTCCGCACCATCAGACAGCTTTGTGTCTTTCAAAACGTCATGCAGGATATTTTCTGAGACGCCCTTAAGCAGTGCAACACGTTCGTTCAAGGCTTGCTCAAAATCAATTTCGCCGTGCATGGCGCGTTTGGTGATGGGTACAATTTGATCGGCGATGCCTGCTTTCACCGCGATTTCATCCAATGTTTCGGACGTGATAATGGTGCTGTCCATATCTGCTACCAGTAGCTTTTTACGGCGGTTTTCGGGGTTCACCACGAAAACATCAATGCGATATTGGTTCATTTTACCACGCAATTCGCGGATTTGATCAGGATTGGGTTTGTTGGCAATAACCATTTGCGCAGCCTTGTTCGCCTCGATCCACATCGGTTGCCCCATGCGTGAGATTTTCTGATTTTCTAGTGTTTCCTCGATCAATGCCAAATGCGGAATCGCAAGCGGTATCGAGGAGCCAACAAGAACAAGTACAAAAGCCATGACAATTTATCCTATTTCTTATTCTATTTCGGTGCTTATCTTATAAAAAACTCTGGACAGTATGACAGGAATTTTCTATCGCTGAAACATAACGTTTTTTCCAAAGGGATGCCATCATGAATAAACCATCTGTAAAACCGAATAATCCGTCATTTTCTTCTGGCCCGTGCGCAAAACGCCCTGGTTGGTCGCTTGATGCCCTGTCAGATGCGTTTTTGGGTCGTTCTCATCGCTCTGGCCCTGGCAAAAAGAAGTTACAGGCCGTGATTGAAACGCACCGCGCAATTTTGGGCATTCCTGCGGATTACAAAATTGCTGTTGTGCCGGCATCCGATACGGGTGCTGTGGAAATGGCGATGTGGTCAATGCTGGGCGAACGTGGTGTTGATATTCTGGTGTGGGAAAACTTCGGCAAGATGTGGGCGATTGACGCGGAAAAGCAGTTGAAATTGGACGATTTGCGCGTGATGAACGCTGAATACGGCGAAATCGTTGATTTATCGGCGGCAGATACAGACCGTGATGTGGTGTTTACATGGAACGGTACAACATCGGGTGTACGTGTCCCGAACGCCGACTGGATAAAGGATGACCGCAAAGGCTTAACAATCTGTGACGCGACATCCGCAGTCTTTGCGTACGACCTACCATGGGAAAAACTGGATGTCACCACATGGAGCTGGCAGAAAGTTTTAGGCGGTGAAGCGGCGCATGGCATGCTGGTACTAAGCCCCCGCGCAGTAGCACGTTTAGAGAGTTATAAAGCGCCGCGCGGCCTGCCGAAAATCTTCCGCATGATCAAAGATGGCTTGCTCATGGATGAAGTATTTGAAGGCTTAACGATTAACACCCCCTCTATGCTCGCGGTCGAAGACTGCCTTGATGCGCTGTCATGGGTGAAATCAATCGGCGGCAAACAAGCCACCATTAAGCGTTGCCAAGATAACGCGGCAGCACTTGGCGAATGGGTTGCCAAAACCCACTGGATTGATTTTCTGGCGGCAGATAAAGAAACGCGCTCGGTCACATCTGTGTGCCTTAAAATAACAGATGCATGGTTTAATGAGCTATCGGACGAAGAACAACTCGCCTTCATCGGTCAAATGGCCAAAATGCTGGAAGCCGAAGAAGCAGCGTACGATATCAAGTCCTATGTTGCTGCCCCTGCTGGCTTGCGCGTGTGGTGTGGCGCCACGGTAGAGGCATCGGATGTGAAAGCCTTAACCCCATGGCTTGATTGGGCATTTGCCGAGGCAAAAGCCGCGTTGCAAGCAAAAGCGGCTTAAAACTTTCATTTACCATAAAAATATGTTATTTATAGAAAAACAATAATAAAGCAGGGTTATTTTTATGTTGAAGCAGACGTTATCAGGTGGGCTGATTGCCTTGCACACGATTTTTGGCGCACAGGCGCAAGCGGAGCCCTTTGTTGAAATCAATACGGACAATGTATTGCCAACCTGCCAAACCATGTCAGGAGACACAGTTCAATACACGCCTTTGGCAAGCGACGATCCGCGCTGGTTCGGTGCCAGCGTTGCCTTTGCACATTATGATGATAATGGCGCGATGATTTATTATGATGTCGCAATATTCGATCAATTATCTACTTTGGCGCAAATTCAGATTGTCGCACATGAATGCGCCCACCAATATTTAGGCCATGCGGAGCAAACAAATAATTTCCGTGAAGCACAAACTCCTATTTCTGCGTATGTAAAACAACGTAAGGAAAAAGATGCGGATTGTGAGGCTGTATATTACATGGCTGAAACATACGGTGTTTCACGCGAGGACATCGGCGATGTTTTCCGCGAGATATATCAGGTTATCGCAGGTACAGACCGTATGGATCCGAATACTTTCGGACGCATGGTTCGGGCACAGGAATGTCATGACGGCTTTTATCAAAGACCACAGGCCTTTGCAGCGCAGGACATGACCCCTTAATTTTTTATCTGTGATTGAGTTTCAAACTAACGTTTATTTTTCTTCCTTATTTTGTTGCGGCGCGATATAAGGGACTCCTGTTTTCCTGAACAAGACAAAAATAGGAGTTTAGTCATGGTCAAAGTACTCATTAGCGACAAGATGAATCCGCTTGCCGCCCAAATTTTCCAAAATAACGGTATCGAAGTCGACGTAAAACCGGGGATGACCCCCGAGGAACTGTCTGCTGTCATCAATGAATATGACGGTCTGGCGGTACGCTCTTCCACAAACGCCACCGAAGCTATTTTAGCACAAGCAAAGAATTTGAAGGTCATAGGCCGTGCGGGTATCGGCGTTGATAATATCGACGTTTCTGCCGCGACAAACGCGGGCGTTGTTGTTATGAACACACCGTTCGGTAATTCGATCACAACAGCAGAACACGCGATTGCGATGATGTTTGCGCTCGCCCGTCAAATCCCACAGGCCAATGCCTCTACCCATGCGGGTAAGTGGGAGAAATCAGGCTTTATGGGTGTTGAGCTGTTTAACAAAACACTCGGCGTGATCGGGTGCGGAAATATTGGCGCGATTGCTGCCAGCCGTGCTTTGGGGCTTAAGATGAAAGTTGTGGCGTATGATCCGTTTTTAACGCCTGAACGTGCGGTTGAGATTGGCGTGGAGAAAGTCGAGCTTGATAAACTGTTCGAGCGCGCAGATTTCATCACAATCCATGTGCCGAAAAACGAACACACAACGAATTTGATCAACAAAGACACTATTGCCAAAATGAAAGACGGCGTACGCATTATTAACTGTGCGCGCGGCGGTATCATTAACGAGGCAGACCTTAAAGATGCGCTTGATAGCGGTAAAGTCGCGGGCGCGGCACTTGATGTGTTCGCGGTAGAGCCTGCAACGGAAAATCCGTTGTTTGGTTATTCGAATGTTGTCTGTACGCCGCATTTGGGCGCGTCCACGCAAGAGGCGCAAGTTAATGTCGCGATACAGGTGGCGGAACAAATGTCTGATTTCTTGCTGAACGGTGCGGTAACAAATGCGCTGAATATGCCGTCAATTTCCGCAGAAGATGCGCCGAAGTTAAAGCCCTATATGAAACTTGCCGAGCAGCTTGGCAGTCTCGCAGGGCAAATCACCGAAAGCGCGATCAGCAAAATCACAATCGAATATGAGGGTAGTGTTGCAGAGCTCAACACAAAGCCATTGACCGCGATTGTGGTGGCGAGCTTGCTCAAAACCCAGCTTGATAGTGTGAACATGGTGAATGCGTTGGCCATTGCGGAAAGCCGCGGTATCGGTATCGCAGAAAGCCGCAGCGGTTCATCCAAAGACTTCCGCAGTTTGATTACGGTGAAAATCAAAACCGAGAAACGCGATAAAACTGTTGCTGGCACGCTGTTTACAGGCAAAGAGCCACGCATTGTGAACATCGACAATGTGCCGATTGAGGCGGCGTTATGCGCGCATATGCTGTTTATCCGCAACGATGATAAACCAGGGCTGATTGGTTCTGTCGGTACGATTTTGGGCGAAGCGGGATTGAACATTGCTGATTTTCGTCTTGGCCGCATTGATGGCAAAAGCCAAGCGGTGGCGATTGTCGGGCTTGATGAAGCGGTGCCGGATGATGTGATGGCGGAGTTAGCGAATTTGCCGCAAGTGCAGCAGATCAAACCGCTTCATTTTCTTCTGTGAAATTGAGCGATCAATAACATATTGAAAATATTGTAAAAACGAAATCTCTTCAGTTTGCTCGTAAATTTTGTGCGGTGGGGAGCGTTGCGCTGCCCTTTAAATGTGGAAACAAGGCGTAGCTGTGCCGTTGATGGATTTAGAATATCACAGAATCATTAAAATAGGGAATTAAATCCTAATCGTGTTTATGTGATTAAAATGAACGGCTTTGACGTGATGAAATGTGTGCGGGATGGATTATCCGACGAAGAAAATGTCGCTGTCGTCTTTGTCGGAGACCTTGTGGTCTGGGATAATTTTTGTGAAGTAGCGGTTGCATGCTTCTTTGAGTTCTTCACGGAGTTGTTTCCCGTGTTCACCACCATCACCCACCAAATTATTTTTGAAGATAATTTCGAGCGTTTGTGTATGTGCCTCGGCGATTTCAATGACGTGATCGTCAAGGCTTGGCAGAGATTCAAGGAATGTCAGCATAATATCGGATAAATCACCCGCGAGGCTATAACCGAACATACCCGCCTGCCCTTTGATCTGCATCACAACAGCAGCGATATTATTGATCAGTTTTTGGTCATTGCCTTCGGTGCGGTGATTTTTGGCTTTTTCGGTCGCTAAACGGATGTCTTTAATGAGTTCTTGCGCCATGGGGCCAAAATCAATATCCGTGCTATCAATCAATGTCTGGCATTTATTGATGATTTGTTCGTCAACTTGTCCCATACCGACTTTGGATTGCAAAATGCGGCTGGCCTTGATCACTCTGGCTTTAAACTGTGTCATATCCTATTTTAACCATATTTTCTTTAACAGATAATGAATATTAGATGGCAATTAAGTCAGTTACTAAATCAGTTACGCAGATTTTTGAGTAAGGTTTTATTTTTTGTCATCGGCACGACGGAACGGGCCTTTGTAATCAGGTGCGGCGCGGCGGCGTCTGTCGGGGCCGAAATAACCTTCGGAATCGATGAAATCGCGCGGTTTATTGATCACGTAGGCCAGTCTTTTGGCTAGATCATTGGCAGAAAACGGTTTGACAATAAATTCTGTGACGCCCGCATCGCGTGCTTGTGCCACGCGGGTAATCGCGCTATAGCCCGTGACCAAAATGACCGGAGTCATGCGGTTGGGTGATAATTGGTTGTTACGGATTTCTTCGGTGAGCTCAATCCCGTTCATCGGTTCCATCTGCCAATCGGCGATTACGATGTCGGGGTTCATTTTTCTGAATTGCTCATAGCCAGATTCACCATTATCAGATGAATAGATTTGCCCAACCCCGAGCGTTTCGAGCACGGAGCATAATAGTTTTCGCATCGGTGGTGTGTCTTCCACAACCAAGACACTTAATTTTCCGAACTGAAACGCCATATAGTAAAAACCCACATAATTGATTCGCGCAAAAATACAATGCGCATAATCAAATAATATATTCGCGTTGAGGAGGTAAATAAAGGTAATAAATGAAAAAACTTAAGGTTTTAGGCAAAAAATTGTCAATTGATGGCTGATTTACACACAATTTGAATGGTATAGCCCATAAAAAAACTCCGATGATCCGATCTCTGCTGAAAGACATAAATGCCTAACAATAAAAACCATCACATCGGAGCCTTTTTTGGGAAGCTAGTCCTGAAAGCACCCTTTACATGTCCGACGTGAGCCGTTTGAACTGTACCCGAAGGCCTGTAGTTACATATAAAGTCAATCAGGTTATCTCGCTCTGATCCGTATGCCGCGGAAGGTGGGAGCGACCCAGTCTTCATTGGTATACTGTGAACGAACCCCCGCTCACTGTTATTTATTGTGGTAGATCACCCACACATCGAAACCTTCATGACAGGATATCGATAATTCAGAATATGGTTCAAACAAAAATACGAACCCTGCTATTCAACAAACGCTTTAACGTGCGCGAACTCGAGTCCGAATAACAGGAAGCATTTCTGCAACATATCCCTTAAGCCGATCGGGAACATATAAGGCGTGAAAGTTGAAATTTAAAGCTCCGAAGAGCAGTAAAAACGACAATCCGTTTCAAATAGTCCTTGGTCCGAAAGACCCGTGTGATGACTACTCACACTGGCAACAAGTTCTTTTTAAGAGGCCCGAGAGCCTTTAAGAAGTCTTCTCTCTTAGCCCCGAAGGGATCGGTGAGAAGCAATGTCTTGCTGTTGATTTGAAGATGACTCGTTTTCGAATTTGAGTCGAGTCCTAATTTTCATTTTTTGAACAATAATTACGTTTTATGGATATTTGTTGAAAGATTATTACAATAAATACGGCTTTGAATCTGTTAAAAAAAAGAAGATTTTGCACATATTTACCCACAGCTTGCACACATGAAAAATAATTTGGATTATTTTGAATTTTTTAGGGTTGTTGGTCAGAATCTAATGACATAAAGACTTTGCGGTGCGCGAATATTGTAAAAACCGAGTCCCGATTCGAGAAAAATTTGTAAAAGTCGCAGGCAAAATAGAATCGATTCTTTCTTTTCGGAAGGGGCAAAAGCTATTTTTATTGTTTTATGCAGAGATTCGCAAAAATTAAGAGAACATCATCTTTTCGCCAGTCGCTCGTTGTGCTTATATAGGCGCATATAAATATGAGATCTTCGGAAGGAAATTATCATGGCACAGGCACAAAAAACAGATGCGCACAACGTTGCGAGCGATATCAAGCGATTGGTGAAAGACAAGGCGTTTGTCGGTGGGCAATGGGCTTGTGCGGATAACGGCGCGACATTTGATGTGTTTAACCCTGCGACAGGCGATAAAATTGGCGCGGTTCCCGATATGGGCGCGGCAGAAACGGAAGCCGCGATTGCAGCGGCGCATGATGCGTTTGCAACATGGGGAAAAACCGCCCCGAAAGAGCGCGCGAACATCCTTTATAAATGGTATGAGCTGATCGTGGATCACGCAGATGCGCTGGCCGCCATTATGACGATGGAGCAAGGCAAGCCTTTGCCGGAAGCAAAAGGCGAAGTTTTGGGTGGCGCAGAATCTGTGCGCTGGTTCGCCGAAGAAGCAAGACGTATTTATGGCGATTTCATCCCGACCAATAATCAAAACACCCGCATTGTGGTGGAAAAGCAACCCGTTGGCGTTGTGGGCGCGATTACGCCGTGGAATTTCCCGAGTGCGATGATCACGCGCAAAGTGCCGCCTGCGCTTGCGGCAGGCTGTACTGTGGTTTTGAAACCTGCGGAAGATACGCCGTTTTCTGCGTTGGCGTTGGCTGTATTGGGCGAAGAAGCTGGTATTCCTAAGGGGGTGTTTAATATCGTGACGGGTTCTTTTGATAATGCGCCCAAAATTGGTGGTGCCTTAACGAGCGACTCACGTGTGCGCAAAATCTCTTTCACGGGCTCTACGGCTGTCGGAAAGATTTTGATGAAGCAATCGGTAGACACCGTCAAAAAAGTCTCAATGGAGTTGGGTGGAAATGCCCCTGTCATCGTTTTTGATAGCGCGGATATTGATGTGGCGATCAAAGGTGTTATGGCGATGAAATGCCGTAACGCAGGACAAACATGCATTAACGCGAACCGTATATATGTGCAAGACGGCATATATGATGAGTTCGCCACACGCCTATCCAAAGAATTTGCAGGCATTAAAGTCGGCTACGGTGATGAGGCAGGCACGATTATCGGGCCGTTAATCAATCAAAAAGGCATCGATAAGGTTGTCGATCTGGTGACGGATGCATTGGGTAAGGGTGCAAAGGCGCTGCAAGGCGGCGCAAAGCTTGATCTTGGTGACTATTTCTACGCCCCGACGGTGTTGACGGGCATGAATAACGATATGCGCATCACGAATGAGGAAATATTTGGCCCTGTTGCCGCGCTTTACCGCTTTAAAACCGAAGATGAGGTTGTTCGTGCTGCCAATGACACACCGTTCGGCTTAGCTGCTTATTTCTTCTCTGGTGACGCCGCACAGCAATGGCGCGTGGCGGAAACTCTGGAAGCAGGCATGGTTGGCGTGAACGAAGTCATGATTTCCCAAGAGATAGCACCTTTTGGCGGTGTCAAAGAATCGGGTATAGGTCGCGAAGGCTCTAAGTATGGCATTGAAGAATTTTGTGAAATTAAATGTATTCTGTTTGGTAATTTATAGATATTTTTAAGCACTTAAGAAAATAGGGCGCTCAGGAATCAAATATCAACAAAATAATTAACGTTTGTTTAACATAATTTCCTTGACAGGGGGGTTAAAAAAAGGTTAAAACTCTCGTTAATCTCGTTAGGAAAATTATACATATTGCTGTAATAGGCAATTAATCAGGAGGCAGAAACTATGGCTAACCAATCATTCCCATTCCAAGACGCTGGTCAGGATGCACGTATTAATCTATCTGAAAGCGAAGGCAGCAAACTGTCGTTCTCTACATCAGAAATTGACGGCATGTCTTTAAGTGAAAACGGCGAACTGACGTTCCAACTTAAAACTGGCGATACAGTCACAATCGAAAATTTCCGCTCTTTAGCAGAAAACGAAATTGAACTGAGCATGGGAGATGGTGAAACCATTAACTCTACTGAGTTGTTTGAAAAACTTGCCGGTTCTGCCCCTGCCGCGCAAATTCAGCATCCTGTTGCTGGTGAGACACTTGTATATGACATGCAAGCTGACGAGAAATATGATTTCCGCTTTGACACAACTGATGTGAAGAGCGTTGAAATGCAAGATGGTGCGTTGCTGATTAGCTTTGGTGAAGATGGCACACTTATTCTTCAGAACTTTGAAGACGCGATGGACATCGCCCTTGTTGAAGGCGCAGAAGACACAATCATTTCATTGCGCGAATTTATTGATGGCCTTCAAATGGCCTCTGCTATGAACGACAACATTGGCGAAGGCGAAGACCTTCAGGCTGTTAAGCAAGATCAAGCCGAGCAAATGAGCGAACAAGAGATGGCACAATTGGCCGATCAGTTGGCTGAAATTGAGCCTGCGGCTGGTGAGACGGGGTCTGTTTCTGGTCGTGGTGGTTTTGGTTTTGGTAGTACGTTTACAGCGACGCCTTTGAGTAGCCCTGATGATGTTGGTCCGATTGCTCCGACGTCATTGCGCTATAAATTGCCTGAATTCCAAGATCGTTTGTTTGTTAACGAGGAAGTGGCTCCAACGCCGCCGCCTGCGCCGACACTTGAGCTAAGAAATGCGCTTGTTTATGAAGATGGCAGCGTAACATTGGCTGTTATGGCTGTGCCAAACACAGCTTCGGCTTCTGTCACAATGACGGTCACGATCTCTGGTATTCCAGCAGGTTGGGGTGTTGTTGAAAATGGCGGCACATATGATGCGGCTGCTGGTACTTGGACAATTGTTGTTCCTTCGGGCGCGACATTCACAGGCGGCCCGACATTGTCACCACCGGCGGACACAGATGGCGATATTACACCGCGCTTGACAGTGACAGCGGTGAACGAAGATTCATCAACTGAGCTTTCAAGTGCCTCTAATGGCACAGTATCTGTGACAACGGATGCGGTTGCGGATACACCAGACGTTGCGGCGACTGATGAAACAGCATTGGAAGACAATGCTGCTGATTTGCACATTACGACTGCTGTGACAGACACAGACGGTTCAGAAACAATCACAACTGTTTATGTTCGCGGTGTTCCTGCGGGCTTCACACTTTCTGCTGGTACAGATAATGGCGGCGGTGAGTGGCAGTTGACGCAAGCTGAGCTTACAGGCTTGCAAATCACACCTCCTGCGGATTACTTCGGTACAATCACGTTGGACGTTGAGACAATTGCAGAAGAAACAAATAAAACAGACGCAGACTTTGATCTGACAAACGACACAGCATCAAACACGACATCGTTTGATGTGACATGGACACCTGTTATTGACCCGCCATCAGTATTGGCAAATAACGGTGTTGATGATGCGCTTGTTAAAGAAGACGGCACAGTCGATGTTCCGTTAACAGCGTCATTGAACAGCGTTGATTCACCTGATGCGTATTTGACAGTGACCGTGACTGGCTTTGATCCAGCATGGGGCACGGTAACAGCACCAACAGGCACATTTAATGCTGCGGGTACAGAATGGACAGTGACGTTGCCACCAAATACAAATCTTTCAACAGTGTTTACATTTACACCTGCTGCTGAGAGCGACATTGACCTAACTGGTTTGGTTGCCACAGCGACAGCGACAGAGCCTGCGACAGGCACAACAGCCTCAGCAACTGATGACTTCCAAGTTATCGTTGATGCGGTTGCTGATGACCCATCATTGGTTGCCACAGGCGATACAGATGTTGAAGGCACAGCCTTGGATGTTGACCTTGCGGGTGCATTGGGTACAGACACAGACGGTTCTGAAATGATCACTGGTTACCAGATTGCGGGCGTTCCGACAGAAGTGACATTTAACCAAGGCACCAACGCTGGTGGCGGTGTGTGGACATTCACACCTGCGGAGATTGCAGGTTTACAAGCGACACATTCAAACGGTCACTTCAATGGTTCATTGAACTTGAACGCGACAGTGTTCACAACTGAAAACCCTGTATCTGACGGTGAATATGACACAACAGACAACAACAATCAGGCTTCTGATGCGTTGACGCTGACTTGGACACCTGAAATCGACCCGCCGACAATCAAAGTCAATGGCGGCATTGATGATGCACAAGTTAAAGAAGACGGCACAGTAGATGTGAGCCTTGTTGCAAACCGTGCAGTGGGTGCAGAACCTGCTGAGTTTCTTACAGTGACAGTGACTGGTTTTGACCCAGCATGGGGCACAGTAACAGCACCAATCGGCACATTTAATGCTGCGGGCACGGAATGGACTTATACAGCTTCTGCGGGTACAGATGTAAGCACAGTGTTTACGTTTACACCTGCTGCTGAGAGCGACATTGACCTGACTGGTTTGGTGGCAACAGTCACATCAACAGACCCTGTTGAAGGCCTAAGCGCTTCTGCGACAGATAGCTTTAATGTTATTGTTGATGCGGTTGCGGATGCACCGAACTTAGATGCAACAGGCGGCGCGCAAGATGAAGGCACACCGATTGATGTGACATTGAACGGTTCATTGGGCACAGACACAGACGGTTCTGAGCACATCACAGGATACCAAATCTCTGGCGTTCCTGCGGGCTTCACGTTCAACCAAGGTACAAATGCTGGTGGCGGTGTATGGAGCTTTACTCCTGCACAAACAGCCGGTCTGCAGATTATCTCTACGGACGGTACATACGCAGGCACATTGAACCTCACAGCGACAGTGTTCACGACTGAGAACCCAGTATCTGACGGTGAGTTTGATACAACTGATAACAACAACCAAGCTTCTGATGCGTTGACAGTCACATGGAACGATGATGACCAACCTGTTATCACGCAGCCTGAAACAGTGACTGTTGATGAAACTAATCTTGCACCGACAACGTCTATCTCTGACAGAGTGGAAGCAAACTTTGGTGATGATGCACCGGGTAGCTTCTCTGCCAACGGTACATTCACATTGCCAGCGGGCCTTACAAGCAACGGTTTTGCGGTTACGGTGGCGTTTGCGGGTAACACATATACAGGTATGGCCAACGGCGCGCCTGTGTTTACATTGGCTCTGCAATCAAATGGCGATTACACATTCACATTGCTTGGCACATTGGATCACCCTGATACAACAGATCACAATGACAGCCTTCCAATCCAGTTTGGCTTCACAGCAACAGACAGCGATAGTGATGCAACCGATGGCATTATCACGGTTAACGTTCTTGATGATGGCTTAGAAGCGCATAACGATTACAACACATTCGATTCTGATCTCGGCGGTGCCACAGGCAACGTGATCACAGGCCAAAACGGCGGCGCAGGCGCAGCTGATGATTTGTCAAACGATGCTGACAACACAGTGACTGAAGTATCCTTTGGCGGTACAACTGTTGATCTGACAGCCGGTGCTGCAACAATAAACGGCAATTTCGGTACGCTTGAAATTAATGCTGATGGGTCTTACGAGTACACATTGTCTGGTACAGGAACGGGTACAGGCGCAACAACGCAGCATACATTTGCAGGTAACGCAGGCACATTCCCTGATATGACTGAAAGCCACGCTTTGGACGTTTCTGAAATGCAAGCGGTTGGTATCACAGACGGTGATCTGGCTGTTACAGCAGGCGACAAAATGACACTGACTTATGTTGGTGAAGGCGCAGGTTATAACAACACAGTCGGCGTATTCACAGTGGCCGCAGACGGCACAATGCTTTCAGGCTCAGTTTTGATGGCAAACGTTACAGGCACAGCACCAGGCACAACATTCGATTACACAGTTGGCGCTAATGCAGTATCTTCAGGCTTCTTCTTGCTTGCAGATGGCGCGGATGTCAATGCCGGTTACCCTGGTATTGATTTCTCTGTCGGTACGGTTGAGTTTATCTTCGGCTACGGTACAGCAGGCGAACGTCCAGCAAATGTTGCTGATAACGGTGCAGATGTTAGCGTTGTTTACAATGACGGTGCTGGCTCTGAAACAGTGCTTAACGGCCCTACTTATTACAGCTCTGCAGCAAGTACAGGTAATCTGAACCCTGATGGCAAAGTGCATGTTGTTTCTGATTTGGCTGACGAAGGCGATAACACAGTTCTACGTATCGGTTTTGAAGATCTGCCAAACCTTGGCGACAAAGACTATAACGATGTTTACTTTGATGTCAGCATCACAACAACGACACCAGGTGATATGTGTGGCACAGACGAGTTCACATACACATTGACTGATGGCGATGGCGATAACAGCAACGCAACATTGACGCTTGAGTGTTTCGAAGACGACACACCAATCTTGGCGACAATCGATGCGA
Organism: Bdellovibrionales bacterium; assembly: GCA_037969035.1. Lineage (GTDB taxonomy): Bacteria > Pseudomonadota > Alphaproteobacteria > Micavibrionales > Micavibrionaceae > JBBKWU01. The sequence continues at coordinate 20,876 of JBBKWU010000022.1, read as the reverse complement.
AAACTGTTGATGAGACAAACATGTCACCAACAACTGAAGTAAGCGGTGTTGTCACAGCAGACTTTGGTGCTGATACAGCCGGTGCGTTTACAGCAAACAACACATTCACACTGCCAGCTGGCTTGATGAGTAACGGTTTGGCTGTGACAGTGGCGTTGGTTGGTTCTGTTTACACAGGGTCAACAGCAGCAGGTAACGATGTATTTACATTGGCAATCAATGCAAACGGTTCATACAAGTTCACATTGCTTGATACGCTTGATCACCCTGATGCAACGGATCACAATGACAGCCTAGAATTGCAGTTCGGTGTTCGTGCAAACGATACAGACGGCGATTTTGCGGATGGCTTGATCACAATCAATGTTCTTGATGATGGTTTGGAAGCGCATGCTGATCACAACGTGTTTGATGCGGCATTTGGCGGCGCGACAGGTAACGTGATTACAGGTCTAAACGGTGGCGCAGGTGCAGCTGACGACCTAAGCCAAGATGCTGATAACGAAGTGACGCAGATCTCCTTCAACGGAGCAACTGTAGATCTAACAGCAGGCGCAGCAACAATCGACGGCGACTACGGTACGCTTGAAATTTTTGCAGACGGGTCATATGAGTACACATTGCTTCCGACAGCACCAACGGCTGATCAAACAGTGTACAGCTATTCAATTGATAACCCAGCAGGCGGCACAGGCGCAGGCGATATCAAAAACGTGACGGCTGAGCTTAACGCTGATACGAAGAGCTTCACATTTGAAATGACAATGGATCCAACGGCAAACGGCTTTACGCTTGCTATTAATGGCGGCCCGAATCCGAAAGGTCACGGCGGCGAGATGGCATTGATCTACTTCGATGGCAGCAATATAGGAAACCCTGTTGTTACGGCTTATAACTATAACGGTCAGAACACACAGACAAGCTGGAGCGACGGTTCTGCGGCTGCTGGTGTTCAGACACCTGACATGATTGCTTCTTCCTTGGTTGATGCGGGCGTGTTCAGCAATATGTCTGTAACAACAGACGCAGCGGGCAACAAAGTGTTCAGCTTCACAGTTGATGCAGAAGTTCTGCAAGATCATGTTCCTGCATACGGTAATGCTGCGGACTGGACTGGCCTTGATTTCGCTGACTCAATCGGCGTGTGGTTGCACCCTGTTAAAGGCCTAAGCACAGACTATAATGCCGATGGTGAGCTAACAAACTGGAGCACAACGGGTCAAAGCTACTTTGATACAAGCAACCAGCCAACTGAGATCAAAATCGTTTGTGATGCGAAAGAGTTTAACTTTGATGCGGCACAATCCGATATCACAGGCGGCCAAACAACATTGACCAAAGACGGCATTACATTGTCAACAACAGACGGCAAATTGACTTGGGTTAACACAGCGGACGGTTCCGGTATTGGTATTAACGGCGCAGGTAATGACTCGTTGAAAATCTGGCCTGCTGGCGAGATGATCAATATTGGTTTTGCTGAAAATGTTGCAACAACAACGATCACAATTGCCGAGCTTGGTGATAACAATGACGATGGTTTGCACGGTGCTGATATGATCCTCACTTTGGCAGACGGTAGTACAGTGAATGTTGAGCAGCAATTTGTTGCGGCTGACATTCATGATGGTGTGTTCTCGTTTACTTTGAACTCTGCTGATTACGGTCAGTTGATCTCAGGTGTTGAGCTAAGCTCTACAAATGCAGGCTCATTTAAAGCAACATCAATGCTTTTGAATAACGTCACTGCGGAAACAGCTTGTGAAACCGTTCCTGTAAAAGATGTTTGTGATGTATTTGAATACACACTCACAGACGGCGATGGTGATACATCTGTTGCAACGCTTGAGCTTTGTGGTATTGCACCGAAATTGGTTGTTGGCGAAAACGTCGATGACGATAGCACGTCAACAACAACATACCGTGTCGGCGACGACAGCGGCATTATCACAGGCAGCATGGCTGGTGATATCCTTGTTGGTGATGTTGGTGGTTCTGCGAAAGAAAACCAGATGAAAGACATTAATATCGCGCTTGTTCTTGATGTTAGTGGCTCAATGGGTAGCAACACATCAGCGACATCGAAAATGTCACTCTTGATCAATGCCGTGAACAACCTGATTGGCGATATGGCTGATTATAAGAGCGGTAACGTTCAAGTTCACATCACACCATTCAGCACAACAGCATCTGCGGGTGCGACATTCGTGATTACAGACACAAATGGCTTGGCTGATGCGATTGCCTATATCGAAGGTTTGAACGGCAATGGTTGGACAAACTATGAAGCAGGCTTACAAAGCACTGTGAACTGGTTGTCAGGCAGTGAAGTTTATGGTGGCAATGCTGAGACTTACACATACTTCATCACAGACGGCGAACCAAACCGTTACCTGAACAATAGTGGTAATGTTGTGAGCAACGATGATGCAACAATCGCGATGAACCAGATCAATGGTGTGGGCGACTCAACAAACGAGATCGCGCACATCCAAGGTTTGAGCACTGAAGTTATTGGTGTTGGTATCAACGTTGGTTCAACGGCTCTTGCCCGTATCGCGACAATCGACTCAGACGGCACAGCGCTGAATGTTAAAGACCCGAATGATCTGGACGCCGCTTTGGCGGAAACTAACCCGCTGATTAAATTGGCAGCGGTTGGTGATGATGTTCTGGTTGGCGGAAACGGTGACGACTTCTTGTTTGGCGATGCGTTAAACACAGATGTTCTGGCTTCTGATTTTGGATTGCTTTTGGATGCAGGATCAAGCTGGGGCGCGTTTGCTGCACTTGAAGCCGGTCAAAGCACAGTGGATCCTACTTGGAACCGTGCAGACACAGTTGAATACATCAAAAACCACGCTGAAGAATTGGCTGTTGAAAGCCTGAACAACACAGGAACAAGCCGTTTAGGCGGTAATGATATTCTTGATGGTGGCGCAGGCGATGATGTTATCTTCGGTCAAGAAGGTAACGACATGATTACTGGCGGCGCGGGCAATGATGTTCTGTTCGGCGGTAGTGGCGCAGACACATTCTTGTTCAATGCAATCACAGATGGTTTTGATACAATTATGGACTTTGATCGTTCTGAAGGCGATGTTTTCGACCTGTCAGCATTGCTTAATGGTTCTTATGACCCATTGCAAGACAGCATCAACGACTTTGTCTTTGCAAATGACAATGGCGGTGACACAGTGATTTCTGTTGATCTGACAGGTAGTGGCGATGTAAGCAACGCGACGAACGTTGTTGATCTTCAGGGTGTCAGCGGATTTTCTGTTGATGATCTGATCACAAATGGCAGCATGGTTGCCTAATAATTAAGTTTCATAAGTGCCTCCACTAATCCTAACGGGAGAACACATATGATGCCGGACGGTTCTTTAATTAGAGCTGTCCGGTTTTTTTATAGGGGTTGTATTTTTTGAGTCTTGCTGTGAATTTTGTCTGAACGATTCGCCGTAACAGATTGAAAAATTATAAGAAAGACTTGCCTTTCCTTCTGAAAACAGTCATAAAGAACAGGATATTTATAACCTCCGTCACGGGAGGATTTTGGCACATTAGTAAGGAAACGAAGATGAAAAAAACCCTTAGAAAACTAACACTTACAGCATCATGTCTCGCCATAATGGCCATGGCTGCGCCAATTGCTGCGCGCGCGATGGATGATGATCCGACAATGTTGACATTGACCGAAGCAGTTGCGATTGGCATTGACACAAACCCTGAATACGGTGTTGTAGCAACAAATCGCCGCGCAACGGATGAGGAATTAAACCAAGCCAAAGCGCTTTATCTTCCTTCTATTGATTTCCGCGGAGACACAGGATTTGAACATAGTGATGACCCTGCAACACGTGGCGGAATTGATGATGATGACGAAGAAAACCTATGGCGCTATGAATATGGCTTAACATTGACGCAGTTATTGTTCGATGGTTATGAAACAAAATACGAAAACAAACGTCAAAAATCTCGCGTTCTTTCCGCGTCACACCGCGTGCGTGAAACAGCCGAGCTTGTTGGTCTTTCTATCGTTGAATTTTACCTCGATGTAATGCGTCAGCGCGAATTGCTTCGCATTGCACGTGAAAACGTTGCAAACCACATTTCTATTTTAGACCAGATTCAGGATAGTTCTGATGCGGGCCGTTCTACGCAAGCTGATACAGAACAAGCGCGTGCGCGTCTTGCGTCAGCGCGTGCAAACGAAGCTAGTGTTCGTGAGCAGCTCCGCATTGCCGAAGCAAACTTCATCCGCGAAGTTGGTGACCCACCACAAAACCTTCAATTGCCAGTCGCACCAATTGATGCGCTTTCTGCTAATTTGGAAGAAGAAGTGAAGATTGCGCTTCACCAAAGCCCAACAATCGATATTTTCGAAGCTGATATTAAAGTCGCAAATGCTGAGTTTGAAGGCTCTAAATCTACGCTTTACCCGCAACTTGATCTGCAACTTAATGCACGTGACGGTAATGACTTGAACGGTATCGAAGGTCGTGACACAAGTGCATCTGCGTTGGTTGTGATGAACTGGAACCTATATCGCGGCGGTGGTGATAATGCCCGCGTTCGTGAATTTATCAGCCGTGAAGCACAAGCCAAAGAAGCCCGTGCAGAAGCAGCGCGTGGTATCGAAAACGATGTGCGCCGTACATGGGCACAGATGATTTCAGCTGGTGAGCGCGCTCGTCAATTCGCAGCGCAAGCTGATGCAAATACTGAAGTTGTGAAGGCTTATAAAGATCAATTTGATTTGAACCGCCGTACATTGCTTGATGTTCTTGACTCACAAAACGAACTGTTTGTGTCACGCTCAAACACTGTGAATACTGAGTTCGTTGAGACATTTGCTGTTTTCCGTTTGCTCGCTCTGAAGGGTGAGTTGCTAAAAACATTAAATCTTAGCTATCCACGCGAGTCCGATCCCGCTAAAATGTAATTCGAGTTTACAAAAAGCAGGATTATCTATCCGTGAGTGTTAAAAAAGAAAAATCAGAAAAAGCCAATCCTAAAGATGAAAGTGCGCCTGTAGCCAAAAAGGCGCACATCACAACCTCCCCTGCGGAGGGCGGCGCAGCGTCAAAACTTTCTGAATCTCCCAAAAAACAAAAAGATACAATCGAAGAATTAACCGATTCATGGCCGCTTGAGGCGGATCGCATAGCGGTTCATAGTCCGCTTGTTGATTGTTTGAAAATCATGGCGGGTCATTACGGGCGTCGCACAAGTCGCTCTTCTTTGACGGCGGGTTTACCAATTCCGAAAACAGGTATCACGCCGCATTTGTTTATCCGTGCGGCAGAGCGCGCCGATCTACATGCCAAGCTTGTGGATCGCCCGATTGAGGCACTCGCGATTGCGCTGAATTTGCCTTGTGTTTTGGTGTTGGAAAATGGCTTGTCCTGCATTTTGTGGGAAGTGCGCCTACCAAAAAAGAAAAAAGCATCAAAGAGTCGTGCACCAGAAGATGAGTCAGAAGTTTCGCATCCTGATACGCGCTTTATCGTTCAGTTTCCTGAAACAGAAGATCAGCGCCATAAAATATCACTTGGCCGTTTGAGAGAAATTTATGCGGGATACGCGTTTTATGTGCGTCCTATTGCGCGTAACGATGACCGCGCAGGCCCGTCTGAAATTGACACAGCCGCAGATTGGTTTTGGGGATCGCTCAAAGAAAATATGAGCGTTTATAAGGAGGTTGCCGTTGCCGCGGTGATGATCAACCTGTTCGCGGTCGCAAGCTCGCTCTTTATCATGAACGTGTATGATCGCGTGATCCCGAATGGCGCGTTTGATACGCTGTGGGTTTTGTCTGCGGGTGTTTTCACGGTCTTTGTCTTTGACTTTATTTTGAAAAATTTACGCGCACAGTTTTTGGATGTTGCTGGGCGTAAGGCGGATGTAAAGATTTCCGCAAAACTATTTCAACAAGTCATGGGCATGACAATGACCGCGCGCCCTGCGAGTGCGGGCGTTTTGGCTAGTAATATGCGTGAATTCGAAGGTCTTCGCGACTTTTTCACCTCGACAACGATGGCGGCATTGGTTGATTTGCCGTTTACGATTTTGTTTGTGCTGTTGATCGGGGTGATTGGTGGCCCGATTGCGATTGTTCCTGCTGTTATTATTCCGATCGTTGTTTTGCTTGGTTATCTTGCGCAAAAACCGATGCAGAAAATTATTAGGCAATCTATGAATGAAAGCGCGCTGAAAAATGCGTTGCTGTTTGAAACGATTAGTGGCCTTGAAACAATCAAGGTGCAGGCTGCTGAAGGCCATACGCAACGTAAGTGGGAAGAATTAACCGAAAAGTCATCCCGTACGTCTGTGAAAGCGCGTCAAATATCAGCCAAAGTTTTAAACTCTGCCGTGTTCTTGCAGCAGCTCAGTAGTGTGCTTGTGGTTATTGTTGGTGTGTTCCTAATCACGGAAGCTGTGATTTCAATGGGGTCGTTAATTGCGTGTGTTATTTTGACAGGCCGTGCGATGGCACCACTTGCGCAAGTCGCAGGACTTATGACGCGCTTTAATCAATCCAAGCAAGCACTCGTGCAGCTTGATGATTTGATGAAACGCCCTGTGGAACGCCCTGCGGGTAAGCACTTTATTTCTAAACCTGATGTGATTGGTAAAATTGCGTTTAAGGATATTGTGTTTCATTATCCTGGGCAAAGCATGCCAGCGCTGAACAACCTTTCCTTTAAAATTGAACCTGGTGAGCGCGTGGGTGTTATTGGCGCGGTGGGTTCTGGTAAGACAACGATTGAGCGTTTGCTGCTGAATTTGTATCAGCCAGATAGCGGAAGCGTACAGCTTGACGGTACAGACGTACGCCAGATTGATCCGGGTGATTTACGCCGTACAATCGGGGCTGTGCAACAAAGCCCGCAGCTTTTCTTTGGTACGGTTCGTGAAAACATCACGATGGGCCATGAGATGGCACCTGATAGCGCGGTGTTAAAAGCTGCTGAAATGGCGGGTGTTCTAGAGTTCTTGGCTGATTCGCAGCATGGTTTAGATACGCAAGTTGGTGAGCGTGGTGAGGCTTTATCAGGTGGACAGCGCCAATCTGTGGCGATTGCACGGGCGCTTTTGTATGATCCGCGTGTTCTTATTCTGGATGAACCAACAGCATCGATGGATCCTGCATCGGAAAACCGCCTACGTAAGCGTTTGCATACGCTGTGTGAAGGTAAAACAACGATTTTGATTACGCATAAAGGCGCAATGCTGACATTGGTTGATAAATTGATCTTGATTGACCGTGGTCGTTTGGTGGCGTTTGGCCCTAAGGATGAAGTGATTAGCAAATTGCAGGCGCGCCAATACGGCACGCAAGCAGAAAACACGGATGTATAGGGTTATGGGCATGGCAGCAAAAACACAGCACATATCCGATCTGAATACGCGCGTGGCAAGCGATGCGTCACAAGACGTAAAAGATATGATCGAACAAGGCATTGATCAGTTCAGCAATGACTATGTCGGCGAAACACGTACGGCCTGTTTTGTGACGGTTTATGATGGTGATAAACTTGTCGGCGGTTTGCGCGGGGAAAGCCTCGGCGCGTGGTTTTATATCAAACATTTATGGGTCGCGGAAGAACACCGCAAGCAGGGTTTGGGTAAGGATTTAATGAAATCAGCCGAGCAAGAAGCCAAAGCGCGGGATTGCCAAACAATATGGGTGGATACGTTATCTTATCAAGCACCCGATTTTTACCAGAAACTAGGTTATGACGTTGCGGCGCGTGTGCCAAACTATCGCGGTTCATATGACCGTATTTTTTTCAGAAAAGATATTTGAGTAATGAGCGATAAAAAAGAAAATACAGAAGAGAAGCCATTAAAAATGGCAAGCGAAGAGTCTGATAGCATTAACAAAGCCGAAGGTTGGGCCAAGGTGCAATCACAATGGGCGCAAGATAAATTAGATATGGCACAAGCGCGTGCCGATAAATTTTTTGATGTTGATGATGATCTGCCGCTATCGTCGCATTTGCTTTTGACCTTTGTTGCGCTGTTTTTTGTGGTGTTTGTGATTTGGGCAAACCTTGCACGCCTTGATGAAGTGACGCGCGGTAACGGCAAAGTCATCCCCTCAACAGAAATTCAGGTAATCCAGCACCAAGAGGGCGGTATTGTGCAAGAATTTATGGTGCGCGAAGGTGACACGGTGAAAACGGGACAGGTTTTGATGCGGTTATCTGATGTCGGCGCGACGTCTGATTTGGGATCAAATAGGCAGCGTTATTTGGGTTTGAGTGCGAAGGCACAGCGTTTGCAAGCCGAGGCCGAGGGGCTCGTGACACCGAAATTCAGCGAAGATGTTTTAAAAGGTGTGCCACAAAGCGTGACCGAAGAACTAAACAGTTTCCGCGCGAGCCAACAAAACGTTGTCAGTCAAACGCAGGTTTTGGAGCAGCAATTATCACAGCGCGAACAAGAAATTCGTGAACTTAATACGCGTATTCGTGATTTGCGCGATGTGATTAGATTGTCCAATGAAGAAATGGCGATGATTGCACCACTTGTGGCGCGTGGCTCCGCACCAAAGGTAGAGCTGTTGCAACTTGAGCGTGGTATTAAAGAACGTCAAACAGAGATGAACGGTTTGACAACATCATTGCCGCGTATTCAATCATCGGTTGAAGAGGCGCAAGCCCGTATTAATGAGCTTAAGAGTAATTTGCGCGCGCAAGCCCAAACAGAGCTTGCTGCAACTCAGATAGAGATGAACTCGATCAAAGAAACTTTATCGGCATTGAGTGACCGTCAAAAACGTACGGATATACGCTCACCTGTTGATGGCACAATCAAGGATATCATGATCAACACCGTGGGCGGCGTGATACAACCTGGCCAAGAAGTCATGGAAATTGTACCGATGGATGACCAGCTTTTGGTAGAAGCGCAAATTCGCCCTGCGGATATCGCGTTTTTATACCCTGGGCAGAACGCCGTTGTGAAAATCACAGCCTATGATTTCTCGATCTATGGTGGTTTAAAAGGTGAGCTTGTCGACATCTCTGCGGATACGATTACCAATGAAGAAGGCGAAAGCTTTTACCGTGTACGTATACGTACACCCGAATCACGTATTAAGCGCAACGGCGAAGAATTCCCAATTATTCCAGGCATGGTCGCAAGTGTTGATATTCTAACGGGTAAGAAATCTGTCATGGAATATATCCTCAAGCCTTTGATCAAAACGCTTGATAATGCAATGAACGAGCGTTAAACGTCACATTCATGCGGAATATACTTGAAATCTCTCCTTATTTACGGTTTTTATAATATCTGGAACACTTAACACGGATCAAACACATGGCGGAAGCAGCATTGTCGAATAAACAAGAAATCACAATTACATTGCCCGATGGTGCAACACGTACATATCCTGTAGGCACAACGGGCATGGATATTGCGGAATCGATTTCTAAATCTTTGGCGAAAGCATCGATTGCGGCCTATGTCGATGGTGCGCTATGGGATTTATCACGCCCGCTGACAAATGATGTGAGCTTCGCACTGGTTAAAAAACAAGACGAAGAAGCACTTGGCCTTATCCGCCATGATGCAGCGCATGTAATGGCGGAAGCGGTGCAAACGTTATTCCCAGGTACACAAGCCACAATTGGCCCTGTGATTGATAATGGATTTTTCTACGACTTTGCACGGAACGAGCCATTTTCAACCGAAGATTTGGAAAAAATCGAAAAAGAAATGCGCAAAATTGTTGAGCGTGGCGCGGCCTTTACCCGTGAAGTTTGGGATCGTAATGACGCCATTAAGTTTTTTAAAGACAAAGGCGAAAATTACAAGGTCGAGATTATCCAAGATTTGCCTGAGAGTGAAGACATCACCATTTACCGCCAAGGTGACTGGCTTGATCTTTGTCGTGGTCCGCACATGCCGAGTGTAAAGCATGTTGGTCCCGCATTTAAATTGATGAAGGTTGCGGGTGCCTATTGGCGCGGTGATTCGGATAAAGCAGTTTTGACCCGTATTTACGGCACAGCTTGGCGCGATGATAAAGAGTTACAGGCCTATTTAACGCAGCTTGAAGAAGCCGAAGCCCGCGATCACCGTAAATTGGGCAAAGAAATGGGCTTGTTCCATTTACAAGATGATGCGCAAGGTTCTGTGTTCTGGCATCCAAAAGGTTTTACCATTTACAACCAGATGGAATCTTATATCCGTCGCCGTTTGAATAATGCAGGCTATCAGGAAGTCAAAACACCGCAGCTTATGAGCAGTAAAGCATGGGAAAAATCAGGTCACTGGTCAAAATTCCGCGAAAACATGTTTGTTGTGCCTGATGTTGTGCCCAATACTGACGAAGAAGGGCCGATTTTCAAGGAAGAGCCAAAAGAATTTATGGCGCTTAAGCCTATGAACTGCCCTGCGCATGTACAAATTTTCCGCCAAGGCATTAAATCTTACCGTGATTTGCCGATCAGAATGGCTGAATTTGGCTGTTGCCACCGTAATGAGGCGCATGGCGCGTTGCATGGGTTGATGCGCGTACGCCAAATGACACAAGATGATGCACATATTTTCTGCCGTGAAGATCAGATTACGAGCGAAAGCGTCGCGTTCTGTGACTTACTGCGCACGGTTTATAAAGACCTTGGCTTTGAAGAAATTGATGTGAAGTTAGCGTTGCGCCCCGATGTACGTGCTGGCACAGACGATACATGGGATCGTGCTGAGGGCGGCTTGCGCGAAGCATTGAAGCAAGCTGGCATTGAATATGAAGAACTGCCGAATGAAGGCGCGTTTTATGGCCCGAAACTGGAATTCCACTTAAAAGATGCGATTGGTCGCACATGGCAATGTGGCACGCTGCAACTTGACTTTGTTCTACCAGAACGTCTGGATGCGAGCTTTATTGGCGAAGATGGTTCGAAACAACGCCCTGTAATGCTTCACCGCGCGATTTTAGGGACGCTGGAGCGTTTTATCGGCATTATGATTGAGAATTACGCGGGTAAACTTCCGTTGTGGTTAGCACCCGTACAATGCGTCGTGGCGACAATCACAGGTGATGCCGATGATTATGGCCGTGAAGTTCATCAAAAATTGGTGGCGGCAGGCGTTCGTGCTGAACTTGATATCCGCAACGAGAAGATTAATTACAAGGTACGTGAGCATTCTGTTGGTAAGGTTCCGGTGATGTTTGTTGTCGGAAATCGTGAGGCTGAGGAACAAACTGTCGCCATCCGTCGTTTGGGTTCACAAGCCACAAATGTAGAATCTGCGGCGGCATCCATTGAAGATCTTGCAAATGAATGCAAAGCACCATATTAATAGAGACGATAATTTATTTTAACAATTTAAGGAGAGACTACTATCGCTAAACCACCATTTCAGCCACGCAGAGACGATGGCCCACGTATTAACGACGCAATCCGCGAAACAGAGGTCAGACTTGTTGACCAAGATGGTGAGCAAGTAGGTGTTGTAAGCCTTGCCGACGCTATGGAGCGCGCAGCAAATGTCGGTCTTGATTTAGTCGAAATCTCCCCGAACGCCAAACCACCTGTTTGTAAAATTCTGGATTACAGTAAATTCAGATATGAGCAGAAGAAAAAAGCGTCCGAAGCCCGTAAAAAACAAAAAACAATTGATGTCAAAGAAGTCAAAATCCGTCCGGGTATTGAAAAGCATGACTACGAAGTCAAAATGCGCAATTCCCGCCGATTCCTTGAAGGTGGCGACAAAGTGAAGGTTACTATGCGTTTCCGCGGCCGTGAAATGGCGCACCAAGATATCGGTCTTGGCCTGTTGCAGAAAATGCGCGAAGAGCTGAAAGAGATTAGTGAAACTGAGTTGCAGCCTAAACTAGAAGGGCGCCAAATGATCATGATCTTGGCACCCCTTGCAGCGAAAGTTTAGCTAAATTTTAGTAGGTGCATAGAGCGCCAAGTTAAATATTAGAAGCAGCCAATCGTAATATTTTGGTTATCCGCTAGAAACTTTTGGTAGGCAGGATTTTCTTTTAAGGAATTGCCATTTCCTTTTTCTTGAAATGTTTGGAAGGCTGTTTGATATATTGCAAAATTTTCAGCAATCACATCAACCGCTTTAGGTGTGACGCAACGCCAGAAATCAAGTTTGAATTTATCCAGAGTCCCTTTGTCATAAGCATCTTGCAATTCTTTTAGTTGTGTCGGAACGAGTGCTTTAACTCCTTCCGCTACACATTCTTTTGTATTTTCTTGAAGTCGGCACGAAGTGATTATGTCATTGACATTAGAATTCGGACCGTCATCAGTTAAAAAACCAGCATGACTATCTGTTGCGATAGCGCCTATTGCAAAAGCGGCAATAATAGAAATGGTTGTATGTTTCATAAAGCTTACCTCACTGCGGTAAATCATATTACATAACACCTAATCATTGCAATGAAAAAATAAAATACTTTTACAACCTACTTATCGGGCAATGTTGGTTTTTATAAAACGCCGTTGAGCCATTCATCAAGCTGGCCTTTGGACATGCCGCCAACGCGTGTGTCTACAACTTCGCCGTCTTTAAACATCATCAGAGTCGGAATGCCGCGCACTTTATAGTTCGTCGGGGCATCTGGGTTTTCATCAATGTTTACTTTCACAATTTTAAGAGCCTCGCCGCGCTCGTTGGCCACTTCGTCAACAATCGGGGATAGTGCCTTACAAGGGCCACACCATTCAGCCCAAAAATCAACCATTACGGGGCCAGTGGCTTTTAATACTTCTTTCTCGAAACTATCGTCTGTTACGCTTACGCTCGCCATTATTTATTCCTCTCAAATTAAATTTATTTTATGCGACTCATTAATATTAAGTATGGAGCGATTCTACAGAGCGTCAATCCTGTATCGGGCAGATTGCTTTCTCGTCCACAAAACTGCCTTATAGCGGCACTTTCATAATATGCGGCCCGTCCGTCCAAAGTAGATAACAATCAATATGCGGGCAATTATATATTTTTGCGACAATGTCCTTATATGATGACATTTGATTGGTATAAATTTCGGGAATATCCGCGGGATCCGTCGGTGGTGGCCTATTTGTTTTGTAATCGATGATGGAAATTCTATCTTTGGTGATCAATAGACGGTCAATTTGGGCGCTCACGAGCTTATTACCGACTAGCCCTGTCAGAGAAACTTCTGCCATTGAACCCGCACCAAATAGTGGCGCAAAATCAGGATGCTCCAAAATCGCAAACGTCTCGTTCAAAATACTATTCTGCATTTTGGTGGGAAGATCTAAACTTGGCTTTGCCAGATAAAGCCGCGCCGCTTCTTTGCGCTTTCCTTGCGTGATATCAGGCAGTATTTGCAGCAGCATATGCGTGATATTGCCGCGTTTAAAACGATAGGGATCATCTTTTGATAGGGGTGAGTTTGCCGCAGGATTATCATCGGAAGGGCGCGAAGGTGTTAAAGGGCGCGGCGGATGCGGCTCCTCTGGTGCAGGAGAAAAGAGCCATTCTGGCGGTTTATCGATGCTCATGCCTTGCGTTGATTGACTTTGTTTTTTTTCTTTTAACGCGGCGGTTTGATGGTGATGAAGGCGCAGGCCTATTTGCGGCGCGCTGTTTTCATCGGCGGTATCTGTTTCTGTTGGTTCATTTGTACTGGTATGAAATTCGAACTCATCTGTGGCGGCATGGCTTTGAAAGCCGCGCTCTATATCGTAATACCAGCTATAATCATGTGGTTTCACAAGGCCGATATGCCCGCCGATATAAAGTCTGTCTTCGGCACGGGTCATCGCAACATATAAAAGACGTCTGTTTTCCTCATCCGCTTTGTCCTGTACGTGTGTTCGGGCTTGGTTATATAATTCCGGCGCACTCATCCCAGAAGGCATAAACAACGGCGCCGCGAGGTTCGATTTATCAGGCCAAAGCAGCTTTGGCACTTTGGTACTGCGCGCGGCGCTTGTAATAAAGGTGTCGGGCAAGATCACAATTGGGGCTTGTAACCCTTTGGAGCCATGCACCGTCATAATACGTACGGCGTTGCCTGCTTCTTCCATCTCACGTTTGATGGTGACGGGATTTTGTTCGGTAGCACTTAAAAACCCTTGCAGTGACGGCAGTTGTTTTTGTTCATATTGCAGGGCGGAGTTTAAAAGCTCATCCAGTGGATCATGCGCATCGGGGCCAAGACGCTTTGTGATCGCGCGTAGGCCGCTATTTTTATCGGCGGGGCATGGGGTTTTTAGGATATGCGTTAAAAATCCGTAAGGCCCGTTCGTTTTTGCGATATCAATAATGGCGCGTAGATAAGATGTAATCTCTTTATGCTTCTCTTTTCCTTGCAGCGCCGTCCATAAACTCCCCGTCCGTTTGATGGCAATATCATACAAACTATCTTCATCAAGGCCGATCAGCGGTGATTTCAAAATGGTTGCTAGCGTCAGATCGTCTTCAGGTAACAAGCAAAACTGCATCATTGCCAATAAATCCATAACGGCGATTTGGTTACCCAAAACCATACGATCAACACCACTAACAGGAATATCACGTGTTTTTAACGCACGCATAATTTGCCCGACAAAGGCCGTACGCGTACGCACCAAAATCATGATATCTCCAGCCGTAATGGGTAAGCCCGTGGATTCAATGATTTCACCATTCTCAAGCCAGTTTTTTACGGTTTCCCCGATATGATCGGCAAGCTGCGCGGCACCGCTTTTTTGCTCTTGAATGGTGACGGGCGGTGCCCATGGCTCTTCCGCTTCGGCTTTTGTGCTTTTAAACGGCGGCCATATTTCTGCTGTGCCCGCTTGTCCACGGCGGAAAGATTGGTGCGCTAAGGGCTCATCTCCTAATCCCTGTTTTGCGGTCGCATCGGCAAAGACATGATCCACAAGGTCTAAAATCGTTTGTGTGGAGCGGAAAGAAATCGTCATCGACTCATCCGTCCATTGTGCCCCGCCTGTCCGTACTTTATCCGCAAAATAATGGCGCATTTCTTCGAACTGTTGTGGCGCGGCTCTTTGAAAGCTGTAGATCGATTGCTTGATATCACCCACTGTAAAGATTGTACGTGTTTCGTCGCTGCTGCTTTGTCCGCTAAAAAAATCACCGCAAAGATCGTCAATAATGTCCCATTGCTCGGGGTTCGTATCTTGTGCTTCGTCAATTAATATATGGCTCAGGCCACCATCCAGCTTATAAAGAACCCACCGCGCACGCTCTTTGCTATGGCGCAATAAATCACGGGTTTTGAGGATAAGATCATCATAATCAAGAACCGCATGTTTGCGTTTTATCTCGCTATAACGCTCTAAAATAGCCTGACCAAGCGTCAAAAGCTGTGTGGTGTAAAAGATGCAATCAAGCGCACGTAGAATATTTTGGGTTTGTTGAATACGCGCTGTTTCTTGTTCCACAATATCGGCAGTATGAGGTGCGGCTGTTAAAACAGCCTTAACAGGAAGGCCTTTGCGCGGCTCGTCTTCATTGGTCAGGAAATAAGAGGCGTAATGTTTAAAGGCCGCATAATCATCCTCAATACCGGCTTCCAGCCATGTTTTAACGTCGAGTACTTTGGTTTTTGCGGCGGGTGTTCCGTGCTCTGTAACGGCACGTACAAGCTCGTACAGTTTCTCACGTGGCGCCTCTTCGTTGAACTGCTGCAATGCCTCGTCTTTTGTGTAACCCACAGGAATAGAAAACAATTGATATAGGCTGCTCACATCGTTGTTTTCCAACCATGTTTTTAGTTGCGCGCGTTCGCTGCACAGCCCCGTGAGTAAGGTTGTGAATTGCTCTTCATTTTGGATGGTGGCAATGGCGTGAAGGGCTTTGCCGTGGTCGCTATCTGGGTTTTGCTGCGCGGCGCTTAAGACATCGGTTTGCGCTTGTTTCATATAAGTCGCTGCATCGGTTTCTTCCATGATGTCGAAATAGGGCGGCAATCCCGCTTCAAGCGGAAACCTTCCCAAAACAGATTGACAAAAACTATGAATGGTCATGATTTTAAGACCACCAGGGGTGTCAATCACTTGCGCAAAAAGTTGCCGCGCCTTTTCCAGTTGTAATGGCGTAGACGTATGCCCAAGCAGTATTTCAAGCTCTGCTGCGAGTTTACTTTTTTCCAAAATCGCCCATTTACCAAGCGTATCATTAATACGCAACGCCATCTCACTCGCCGCGGCTTTGGTGTAGGTCAGGCATAAGATGCGGTGTGGCTTTGTACCTGTTTCGCCCGTGTCACGTGGCAACAAAAGACGTAAGACGCGATCGGTGAGAACCTTGGTTTTGCCCGTTCCCGCAGATGCGGATACCCATGCCGATGTCAGCGGGTTTGATGCGTTGCGTTGGCTGACGTTTGGGTCGAGGTCTCTTACGCTTTCTATGGTTTGCGCTGCTTGGTTGATGGGGCTGGTCATGCGGCGTCCTCCGCTGCGTCATCGAGGGCAACCCATTCCTGTACGCGCGCAAGATGGGCGTAATCTTGCCATGCTTCGGGCGGTGCTTTGGTGGGGCGCGGCAGGCTGTAATACGGTGTCTCGACTGTATTAAAGATATCGATCAGACCTGTGATACCTTTTTCGGTATCCACTAAAAAGGCGTCATAATCACTGATCTTGATTTCTATTTCTTTGCCCGCTTCCCCTGCGCCAGTCATCTTCCAAAACCCGAGATATTGTGGTTGTACGTGTCCGCAGCCGTAGGAGCTAAATCCACCCTCATGCACAATCAGACCCTCAAGCGGCATTTGCGGTGACATGCCTGATAGAACTTCGGTATTTGAAGGGACGCTACCCGTTTTATAGTCAATGATGGCAGTACTTCCGTCATTGTGCATATCAATGCGGTCTGCTTTTGCACGTAACACAAAACCGTTGCCCAATGTGATCTCACCTTGTTTTTCGGTCAAAATATTACGCGCATTTTGTCGCCATGTGCGTTCATGATCGATAAACCATGCGGCTAGATTATCAAAGCGCGGTTTCCAAAATCCGTACAGCTTTTTATCCTGAATTTTTTCCTGCATTAATGTTTCACCGATAGAGAGCAGTATATCCAACGCATCGGTCGGTAAATCTTTCGGGTGGCGCGTTAAAAACTCTTCGAGCGCGGTATGAATGATTTCACCACGTAACGCCGCATCTGCCTTGTCTTCAAGTAAATCTAGCTTTCTAAGGCGTAAAATATAGCGCGCATAAATGCTGTAGGGGTCACGCATCCATTTTTCAATGGCGGTGACAGATAATGCGGTCGGGCGTGCCTCAACCGGCGGACATGGCGCAGGGCGGGCGATAAACTCGCTGTGTTCGCTATGGTCGATAGATTGTAGATATGCGCCAGCAACACCGTTACGGATGGATTTCGGTTCAATATTTGCCGCTTGTAAAACAGTGTCCATGCGTTGCAACCACCGCGCGGGAATTGTCGGCGTACCATCAACGCGCTTTGATCTGGTGATAAAAACATCATGCGATGTCATACCAAGCGCAAAATCATGCGCTGATAAACCAACGCCGCGCTCGTAACTAGGCAGTCCAAACTCACCACGCATTGGGCGTGACATCCATGGGTCAACACTTTGGTTCGGAGGCCATGTTCCTTCATTGAGGCTGGCAAGGATAACACGATCGGCACGTATCATCCGCGCCTCTAGCTGGCCGTAAATAAACAATCTGGGGTGCACACCGTACGGTGAACGTACAGTGATGCCCGCCATGAAATGCTCCAAAATCGAGGCGTAATCATGTAAGCTGCAATCTGGCATTTGATGTTGCTCAAGAAGGTTAGAGAGAAGCTGGGCTGCGGATTGTCCTGCATCATCAGACCATAGTAAATCCACGCCGCTTTTGCTGTCACGATGTGCCATATGTTCAAGCAGCTCTATGTGCGCGGCTAAAATTTTTGTGAAACGGTGTGTGCCTGTGCCAAATGCGCTGAACTCAGTAAAAAAATGCTCAACGGTTTTTATGAAATTCAGTGATTGGTCAAAATCTTTGCCTTTGCCGTATTGCTCTTTCTTTGCCTTCTCTTTTTTGTCCGCGATCTTTTTGTAAAGCCCTTCAAAGCCTTTTTGGGGCGCAGGGCCGCGCAAGATATCAATCTCTAAGGTATTGATCAAAGACGTACGCTGTACGTTCTCGATATTCATTTTAACAAGCGGGTGTCGCAAAAATGACAAAAATGAAATCGGGCTGAAGCTGCTCTGTACAAGCTTTACCGATAAGGCCATAAAACTACCGATTGGTGTTTCAGTCAGCGGTGTTCCTGCGGAATCGTCAATGTTAATGCCCCATCTTTTACACGCCGCACTAACACGTTTTGCAAGCACACGATCGGGCGTGATGAGCGCCGCAGTTTTGTTTTTGTCTTGCAATATTTCGCGCATCAGAACGGAAATAATGCCTGCTTCTTCTTCTTGTGTGCCGCACTCATAAACCGTTACATTTTTAAGGGCGGTTTGAATGGTTTTGCTCTGGCTTTCTAAGTTCTGCCATTGATAGGCGGAATCTGCAGGGCGCATAATTTCACGGGTTAGTATATGGCGCGCTTGAATGAACGGGCTTGTTTGTTGGTTCTGCGCATCCCAATCAGGAATGTTTTCGCGTTCTACCCCGATATAATCCAAAAGGTTTTTCAATGTGGCTTGCGGGTGCGTATCATCCAACATCCCCCAGCTTTCATCATCAATACCCGTATCAAGCCCTGGCAGCACAAGACGCCCTTGCGGCAGATTAGCAACGGTTTTGAGAAGTTTGGCGGTGGCAGGCATAGAACCTGTCGAGCCTGCGGCAATGATCGGGGATTGTGGCGGATTATCTTTCCAGTGCTGCGCAAGGCTGTTGATCAGGCGATTACGGCGATCAGCAGCATCAATAACACCTTCGGCTTCTAATATTTTAGGCCAATGTAAGCTGATGATCTGTAAAAATTCTAACGTGATTTGCCAGTGATCGGCGAAATCTTCTGGCACAATACGGGCAAGATCTTCCATATCCAGATTTTCGTTATAAATTTGATCCAAAAGCTGTCCCAACGCTTTGGCGAGTTTTAAAGCGTGATCGGGGGAATGTACGAAATCTTTATTGGCGCTAATGAGCTTTGCCATCTGTATTTGTCGTTTGATTGGGTCAAGCGCAGGCGGAATGGAAAGCAGTGCTTCAGCACTCTCACTACCCGCCATGTTGAGCATCAACTCATCCTCATCAATATCACCAATTGTTTGTAAATGCGGCAGCAGCAAGGGTTTACCATTTGTGAGCCGTAAGAACGCATCGCGCATATGACGACACCCACGGCGTGTCGGTAGCATGATTTTATATCGCGTCAATTCCGCAGGAGAACCAGACGTTTCGGCAAGGATGACAGAGGCGAGTGTATCAGCAAAGGGAATGCCCGCAGCAATGTTATAGACAGCAGGTGTACGTGTCTCGTCGCTCATGCGTACCTCTTGGCATCACCCAAAGATTCGCGGACTTTTTCAAGGTCGCTTGCGGTGCTGATATGGTGCCAGTATGTATCGCAGGATAGTCCGAATAAACGCCCATTTTTTTGCGCTCTATCCATCAATGTAAGAAAAGAGAACGCATCATCGGGGCTATGCTCGAACAGGCGCGGGTGCAAAATACGGACGCTCGTCCACATATGGCTGCCTGTTTGTTTGAGAGAGCGTGTGATTTTGCCGTCGCTCTCAATATCATAATCGCCCGTTGCTGATGTTAAGGTCATATTGGCAAGGGGTTGGAGCAGAAGCAGCAAATCCATGATGTCACTGTTCCATGTATCTTGCATCGATTGTAATGTATTGGCGACATTGTCAGTCCATAGCCAATCGCTACTAACGCAGAAGAATGGCTTGTTATCAAAATGTGTAAGCGCGTTCTTAATCCCGCCGCCCGTGTTCAGTAATTCAGGCTCATACGAAATGGTGATAGAGGGCGCGGTGCGTTTTTGCAAGTGGCTGCTGAGCATATCGGCCATGTAATGGGTGTTCACCACGGCTTCTTTTATGCCCGCTGCTGCTAAATGATCAAGAGCACTGTCGATAAGGCTTTTCCCGTTGATTTCCACCATTGGTTTGGGTCGTTCCCGTGTGTAGGGTTGCAGGCGTGTGCCCAGACCTGCCGCCAAAATAAAGGCTTTTTCGATTTTATCGCTCATGCTTATAACCCATATTGTGCGGCACTTCCGTGCGCTGTGATTTTTATTTCGCGTGTGTTTGCGCCTGTAATGCGGAATTCTACATCGATTCTGTCTTGTGGCAAAAGGGCTTGCGCGCGTTCGGGCCATTCGACAAGGCAAATACCGTCAAAAAGCGCGTCATCCCAGCCAAGCTCGATCACATCGCGGTCTTTGTCTAGTCGGTAGAGGTCAAAATGATAAATCATCGCAGTGTCGGATTCATATTGTTGAACCAACGTAAAGGTGGGGCTGGGCACCTCTTGTGCCTGATCATCCATGATTTCGCGTATGATGGCGCGCGCCAAAAAGCTTTTTCCTGCGCCAAGATCACCAGATAAGGCAATAAAGCAGGGCGCCGTGACCTTTGCCGCGATGTCTTTGGCAAGGGCAATGGTTTGCGCTTCATTTTTAATGGTGTGACTATTCATCTGCTTTTTATAAATGTAACTTATGGCGACATTGTTGTTAAATATTTAAGTTTCCCTGAAATCGTGCGTTAAAGCATATCTTCCATGGTCAAAAACCAAGAATATAAGCTATAATAGGAATATGAAAGCTTTTTGCCGCATCCTTGTATTTTTATTATCTGTGCTGTCCTTTGGGGCAGAAAGCTCCGCGCAGGAACTTCCCGAAGGATTTATTTTGGGTGAAGTGTTGCAAGAAGCCCAGTGCTTTAATCTGGTGAACGAGGCGCCATATGGCGTTTACGG
>JBBKWU010000021.1:0-159928 GCA_037969035.1 Bdellovibrionales bacterium | reverse complement strand
ATTTTCTTTTTACGCGCCCAATCTTGGGTCAAATCGTGAATGGCTTTAATCATGTTGTATATCGAGAATTCTTCTTCGTTGAGATCCAGATAACCAGCCTCAATCGTTGAGAGATCAAGAATATCGTCGATCAAGCGTAATAAACGCTCACCTGCTTCGGTCATGCCTTCTGTGTATTCTTTTTGGCGCGTATTTAGTTTACCGAAATATTCGTTACTTAAGATTTCAGAGAATCCCATAATGGCATTGAGCGGCGTGCGGAGCTGGTACGAAACATTGGCAAGGAAGTCGAGCTTCAGACGTTCGGCTGTTTCCAGCGCGGCGTTTTTCTCGCGCAGAGCATTTTCAACCTGAACCGTGTCAGTGATGTCAACATGGGTCACAAGCACGCCACCATCAGGCAGAGGAAGCGTCGCATAACGGATTTGCGTGCCGTCAGCGCAAAGCAAGCGTCCTTCGCGGCTATTACGGTCAATGGCTTGTGAGACAAGTCCGTCTTTTTGTTTGTCTTTTTCTGCTGTATCAAAACGCGCCTTCATTTTATCGGCGATTTTATTGATATGCGGTTCTGTGCTTAAATCCTCAGGATTTAAATGCCACAACCGTGCAAAGGCAGGATTCCAAAGCTTCAGACGTCCATCGCCGCCATAGGCAGCAACACCTTCGAGCAAGTTATCAAGTGTCTCTTTTTGCACCGCGATCAGCGTGTTATAGGATGATTCAAGCTCTAAGCGACCTGTGACATCCTCGAACGTCATCATCAATCCGCCCATCGGGTGCGGAATTACGAGCATCCGCAAGGCTTTGCCATCGGGAAGGTACAGCATTTCGTCATGCGGCGTTAAAAGGCGCGTAAACATACCAATCCAGCTTTGCTTGAACTTGCGGAAATCGGCTTGCTCGGGCAGGCGGCGCATTTCGCGTAGCTTTTCCATGACATCGCCAAGCTTGGGGTGTGCGTTTAAATAGCTATCTTCCAAATCCCATAAATGCGAAAAGGCGGAGTTGTGAAACTCGAGCCGCTCACCCGCATCAAAAATACCGATGGCGGTGCCGAGCTGTTCCAGCAATTCTTGGTTCGCGGTGGCGTAGCGACCTTGCTCGCTTTTAAGTTCTTCGATGCGTGTGACATCTTGCGCCATGCCTAATGTTTCGGTGTTGCCTGGCAAAGGTTGTTCCACGATTTGCAGCAAGCGGCGCTTGCCGTCTAAAACAGCGTGCGCACGAAGCTCGACAGGTTTTTTCGTGTCCATGGCTTGTTGCGCGATAATTTTACCAACGCGTTTGCGTGTGGTGGATTGCTTGCTTACGGGCTTGATGTTTAGTTCGCGTTGCTCAGAGATGACGGTCGCGGGCGTAGTATCAATTGCCTTGGCGTAAGCGCGGTTGCACCAGACTAAATCTGTGTGCTCATCCCTGATCCATAAGGGGGTTGGGATATGGTCTAACGCTTTTTGTAGACGTTCACGGTCGGTTTCGGCGTCTTCTTGTGCGTTTTCAACTTCCTGCTGCATGGCGCGAATGGTTGAGATATCTTCGAGCCATAAAATATCAAACTGTGCTGATTTCTGCGGGTCCTCGCCGCGCTTACCAGACAGGCGCAGCGTTTTGGCTTTGTCATGTGTGCGCACTGTGATGGAGAAACTTTTACCACTTTCTTGCAGACGCAAAAACATGCCTTCTAAAACAGCGGCATCGCTCGGTGATAAGGCATTTTGAATGTCATGGATTGATGTGACGGCTTCAAGGTCTAAAATCTCACAGAAGCCTTTGCTAAAGGCGGTCAGGTCATTTTTGGACCAGCCGCAATACTCGCCTGGCACCGCATTTAAGAATGCTTCCAGTCTTGCTTTTTCAGATGCGCCTGTGCTGTCGCTGCCGGCAAAGCGGCGCAACTTGCGAAATAGACCCGTCGATGTTTGATTCTCTTCACTCACAGTGAAACATTTTAATGCGCATAGCCGCATAGAACAAGTGGTGTTTCTATGAAGATGTATTAAAACCAGTTAAAGCTTTAGGGGTGGCTTTCCTGTCATTTTATTTAAATGATGGGATATTGAATTCCACGCATTTAACGTCAGCAGAATTTTCAAGCTCTTGAACAAGGTCACGCAAATTTTTTGCTGCTTGAGCTTTAAAAGCAGCATCTAGATTTGGGATAGTTGCTTGAAGCTCGTCACTGGAAAGCGTTACTTTTAACTTACCATCCTTCAATAGTTCTGCGGTAGCGCCAGCATAGCTATCGAAAATACTTTTTAGAGACGTTAAGTCGTTTCCATTTGTGGACTCTAAAGTAAAGTTGGCTATTTCTGATGGATTATTATTATTTGATGACATGGTATTCTCCCTGAAAAATAATATTTTTGAATTATAATTTTAAAAAGTCTAAGCTTTTGGGTTCTGTTGTCAATGATAAAATAAGAGGAATCGTTGTGTCTGTTTGGTAAAAAATTACCCTCAATTTTGGGTGTAAAATTGAGGGTAATTTAGAAGATCATGTTAAAAAAACGTGATTCTAGTAGCGGTATAGATCGCCTTTGAACGGGCCGTCTGTTTCCACGCCTAGATATTCGGCCTGATCTTTTGTTAGTGTCGTTAGCTGTACACCAAGTTTTTCAAGGTGCAGCGCGGCCACTTTTTCATCAAGATGCTTCGGCAACACGTAAACTTTATTCTCGTATTTACCGTTGTTTTTCCAAAGCTCGATTTGCGCCAGAGTCTGGTTTGTGAATGATGCGCTCATCACAAAGCTTGGGTGACCCGTGCCACAACCAAGGTTCACCAAACGACCCTCGGCGAGTAAAATGACGCGCTTGCCATCAGGGAACTCAATCTCGTCAACCTGAGGCTTAACATTGTGCCACTTCAAATTGCGCAACGGTTCGGTTTGAATTTCATTGTCGAAATGACCGATGTTACAGACAATCGCGCGATCCTTCATGCCCCGCATATGGTCCATCGTGATGATGTCTTTGTTACCTGTGGCAGTCACGAAAATATCAGCACGTGGTACAGCATTTTCCATTGTGACAACTTCGAAACCTTCCATTGCGGCTTGAAGCGCGCAAATAGGGTCAATTTCTGTGACGAGTACACGAGCACCAGCAGAACGAAGTGATTCCGCAGACCCCTTACCAACATCACCAAAACCAGCAACAACAGCAACCTTGCCTGACATCATAACGTCTGTGGCGCGGCGGATACCGTCAACCAGTGACTCACGGCAGCCATATTTGTTATCGAATTTGGATTTGGTCACACTATCGTTCACGTTGATCGCAGGGCAAAGCAATGTGCCTTTCTTTTCCATTTCGAACAAACGCATCACGCCTGTTGTTGTTTCTTCGGAAACGCCGCGGATATCGTCGAAATATTGCGGGTATTTTTGGTGCATGATGACTGTAAGGTCGCCGCCATCATCCAAAATCATGTTTGGCTTCCAACCGTTTGCGCCGTGGATTGTTTGCTCGATGCACCAATCATACTCTTCGTCTGTTTCGCCTTTCCACGCGAATACAGGAACGCCTGTTGCGGCAATCGCTGCGGCTGCTTGATCTTGCGTTGAGAAGATGTTGCATGAGCTCCAACGGACTTCAGCGCCGAGCGCAGTTAATGTCTCGATCAGCACAGCTGTCTGGATTGTCATGTGAAGGCAGCCCGCAATGCGCGCGCCTTTTAGGGGTTGTTCTTTACCGAACTCCGTCCGCAAAGCCATAAGACCAGGCATCTCTGTTTCGGCAATCGCAATTTCCTTGCGCCCCCAATCGGCAAGGCCGATATCTTTTACTTTGTAGTCGTTCTCTACGGCGTGTGCAGCAGCTGTCATAATATTCTCCTAAATTTTCATATATTTATGAAATCTTTACAATTTCATGGCAAAAATTAAGGGTGGTTCGATAAAATTACAAGGGTTTTTAACCCGAAACCGCAAAAAAACTAATAATATAGAGGGCTTTGATGTCATTTAATCACTTTAACAGCAGTACAGAAGGCGAGCTTTATAGTTACCGCCGCAATCCGTTGCATGAACATTCGTTTCTTATTATCAAAAAACAAGAAGATCGTAAGCGTTATGAACCAATTGGTGACTATACGGTTTTAGACGCAGATGAAGATCCGTCACTATCGGAAAAAACGGTCATGAATCTTGTGGCACTACTAAACGGTCACGAAGATGAAGTGATTGATTTGTCACGTGAAACGGATAAGCGGCTTTATTATTACCATGCTCCGAAACGCCAGAATTCAAATAAAACGCATATCATTTTCTATGCCCATGAAGAGGGCAAAGGCGTTTCCAAGGAAAATGCCGTGCTGGCAATCGAAGAGGAGTTCTATGATGAGCTTAACTAGAAGTGTTTTAATCGGCCTTTGTTCTTCACGTGATGGAGAAAAATCCGGGCAAGTAATCACAGCAAACCATGATTATACGACAAACCCTAAACCTTAACGGTCGATGTCACGGTGCTGAATGTGCGTCATGACCTCTAAATCAGCGAGCCATGACCCGAGGCATTCCACTGTGTAAACGGAGCGATGATGCCCGCCCGTGCAGCCAATCGCAAGGGTGAGATAGCTTTTCCCCTCATGCGCGTAGCACGGAAGCAGTGGTTCGATCATTGACTTGAAGCGGTTCAAAAACGGTTCAAAATTTTCATCTGTAGCAATGTAATCACCCACAGGCTTGTCTTTGCCTGTCATGGGTTTTAAATCTTTATCCCAATGCGGGTTCTTCAAAAATCTTACATCCATCACAATATCGGCTTCGCGCGGAATCCCGTGTCGAAAGCCAAAGGACATGAGCGTGACGGTTAAGCGCCCCTTCTGTCCCACGCCGTATAAGCCTTCGAGGATGCGGCGCAGATCATGGATAGATAGGTTTGATGTGTCAATTAACTCGCCCGCTTTTTCGATCAAAGGGCGGAGGATGTCTTGTTCTTTTTGAATGCCGGCACTAACAGGACGATCTTTAGCCATGGGATGGCGGCGGCGTGTTTCGGTGAAGCGTTTTTGCAGAATTGTTTCGTCACATGTTAAAAACACGAGATGCGCATTTTTTTCATGAACCTTATCGATGAGCCGTTGCGGGTCAAAACCGCGTGTGCGGGTGTCGATTCCGATCGCTACGCTTTGACCCGTATTCGTGTCCTTAAGGACTGAGTCAACTAAGGTAAGCGGCATATTATCGAAAACCTCATAACCCGCATCTTCAAGATGCTTTAACGCCGATGAAATGCCTGCGCCTGAATATCCCGTGATAATTAAAATATCTTTTTTCATGGTTTGTTATAGCCTCGGGTCATGATTTTTCAAGGATGACAGTAAAGCGCGCACCGCCTTCCTCGCGATTTTCAGCAAAAATGGAGCCTTGATGCGCGGCAATGATTTGTTTGGCAATGGACAGCCCTAACCCTGAATGACGACCATAATCTTCGTGCTTGGGGCGTTCGGTATAAAAACGCTCGAAGATATTGCCTAACTTGTTTTCAGGAATACCGCGACCGTTATCTTCGACGGTGATGATCGCGTCACCATGTTCTTCGCGCACCTTTATCTGAACTTGTCCGTCTTTGGGGGAGAACGAAAGGGCGTTGCTGATTAGGTTCTCAAATACCTGTGCCAAACGGCTTTCAACACCGCGCACCATTATGTTGCTGCCTGCGGACATATCGAGCGTGATCTTGATATCTTCTTGCTGATCATTGTCAGGTTTTTCATCTGATGCCCGTTCCAGCGGATTGCGGTGAATATCAATCAAACGCTCCAAAAGATTGCGAAGGTCAACAGTGCCCATTTCTTCGCGCGATAATTCGGCATCAAGGCGTGAGGCATTGGATATATCACTGATCAGACGATCAAGGCGTTGCACGTCGTGTTCAATGATGGTCATGAGTTTTTCACGATCCTTACCTTTGACCCGTGAGGCGGTTTCTACGGCACTACGAAGGCTTGTGAGGGGGTTTTTGATCTCATGGGCGACATCGGCTGCAAAACGCTCAATCGTGTCCATGCGATCCCATAAGGCCTGTGTCATATCGAGGAGCGCGTGCGATAGCTCGCCAATCTCATCTTGGCGGTGACTAAGGTCAGGAATGTCAATGTGCCGCCCCTTGCCTTGCCGTACGGCCTCTGCGGCTTTTGCGAGCTGTTTTAGCGGTCTGCCGATAATGCCTGCGAGATAGAGCGAGAGAAAAATCGTGACGCTGAGCGCGCCTAAAAACCCAGTCAGCACGTCAAAGCGTACCCTGATCATGGCGCGTTCGATTTCATGACCCTCACGGGTCAATAAAATCGTGCCCATGATGTTTTTGACTTTTTGTACGGGTGCTGCTGCTGATAAAATGATGCGACCTTCTTCGTCTTGCCATGCTGTGGCGTTTACATTGCCTTGGAGCGCGTGAACAACATCGGGGTAATCCTCCGCTTTCTTAGAAGAACGGCGTACATATTTCGGCAACTGTGTTCGAGCGGGCATAAGCTCAAGCACTTTTGTGCCCATATAGGCCGCCATAGCAGAAAGCGCAAAATCATCATCAAGCGGTTCTAATGACACGATTTGCACCATGCCCCCAGGCCCGACTAGTTGATTTGAATCGCCGATCAGTTTTCCATTTACATCAAACAAGCGGGTGCGGCTATCTGTGGTTTCCCCAAGGCGGCGCACCATACGGCGTGACAGCTCGGGGATGAGCATCTCAATTTCTTCGGGTTTGGCAAAAAACAGGGGTTTTCCTGTTTGTACGGGGCGTACTGCGCCTTCGGCAATGGCACCTGCAAAAAGCTGCGCTTGGGTGCGCAATGTTTCTAGCTCTGCTTTGATAAGACTTTCACGGTATTGCCCCAAATATAAAAGCCCAACAACCAAAACAACAGGTGCAATGAGGTTCACCGAGAGAATGCGCAGCGTAAGACCGCCGGAGCGTTTCCGCGCAGATTTTTTCCGAGGATCGGAATGTTTATTCTTCTTTGTATTTATAGCCAACGCCATAGAGAGTTTCGATTTGTGCGAAGTCATTATCGACATTACGGAATTTTTTGCGGATGCGTTTGATATGAGAATCAATCGTACGATCATCCACGTATATATTCTCACCATACGCCATATCAATCAACTGGTCACGGTTTTTAACATGACCCGGACGCAAGGCAAGAGCCTTGAGCAGCAGATATTCAGTAACAGTAAGGTTGACGTATTTACCGCCCCATGCACTAACGTGACGCGCATCATCAAGGGTCAATTTACCGCGTATGATCGTGTCGCCGTCATCTTTGGCGGTATTGTCGGTTGTGTCTTGTTTGCGCAACTCTTCACGGCGTAATAATGCGCGAATACGCTCAATCAAAAGACGCTGCGAGAAGGGTTTTGTGATGTAATCATCCGCACCCATACGAAGGCCAATGACTTCATCTACTTCATCATCCTTGGATGTTAGAAAAATAACAGGGATATTTGATTTCTCGCGCAGTTTGGAGAGAACCTCCATGCCGTCCATGCGAGGCATTTTTATATCCAGAACGACCAAATCCGGCACATTTTCTTGAATACCTGCTAGACCTTCTTCGCCATCATTATAGGTTTTAACATCGTACCCTTCAGCGCCAAGCGCCATCGAAACGGATGTCAAAATATTGCGGTCGTCATCGACCAATGTAATTTTATGAGCCATGCATTTTTTCCTCTACCATTGATATATAGCTGGTTTAAGGAATAAATCCAATATGTGACATGAATAAGGTTGAATTGGGTTTATATCAGGGCAATGGCCTAATGTTAAGGGGTAAGAGTGAGTGCCGTGCTTTGCATAGCTTTGGCGGCGACAACATTTTGAACGCCACTTTGCTCTTCTAGCGTTTTTTTCGAAGCAACAAGGAAATAACCAACGGGTTGGTATTTATCAAAGGCACACTGTTTCCACGGGTTTGTAATGTTGTCCATGCCTGTGTAACGTTTTGGAGTGCTATCACCATCCCAATGCGAGAACGTGACCTGATCCGATCCTTCATGCGGACGGTCCGCCCGATACCAATGACGGCTTGGCTTCATATCACGTGTTAGTGGATCAAGTTTTTGCTGAACCGCTAGAAAAAGAAGCGATGCGCCTTCAGGTACGTTCAGAACACCGTTTTCATCGGGCTCCACAGGAATCATACCATCGCGTTTAACCATATTTTGCCATTGTTTTGTGGCGTAGTTTGCCAAATTACCTTCGTACGGTAATCCCGGAGGGGCGGTCAGCGCAATATTAGACCCCATAAGGGATTCAATCATTGATGTGTTCTCGGTGATGCGCTCATTCCCTTTGCCGGGCAAGATGGCCATCGATTGGTCATCAAGCGCATAAGCAAAGCATTTTCCATGACGCATGCGCGCGTCAAGATGCGCGTTCCAACCTTCGGCTTTGAACTCCGGCAGGTCTTCGAAGTCAGCAACATTGACTGTTAATGTGTCCACCGCGTGTTTCCTCTTTATTTGCTGTAATGCCAGTATAACCTGATTTTACAGTTAAATTATAGGAAAAAAGTATGAAAAAAGGGTGATGAAATGCAAATAAACGGGCGTTTAGGTGCGGGCATACCCTAAAGAATAGCCTTTGACACCATCTCCTGTGAAAATGTGGACCTTACGCGGGTTATACTCACAGTTTACAAAAACATTACAATCAAAGGTGACGCGGCCTTTTGAATCTTCTGGCGTCTTCAGTAAATAGATATTTTGTACTGTGTCATCACAACCAAACATGCGAATTCTCGCTCCTTTGATGAAATTAGAGGGCAAATCCAGCGTTTCAGATACAGGAACAGGCTTGATCCGCTGTGAATCAAAATCATGCCAAACCCCGTCGATTTTAACTTTTGCATCTTCAGCTATACCCTGCGGGCTTTGGAAATAATAGGTTTCTTCCATTAGCGGAGAGTCATAACTTAGCCGCGGCGCGAAATCTTCGATCAATGCTTCCTGTCCGTCAAAAATAACGTAATGTCCCTCACGAACAAAGTTCAGGTTTTGCTTTTTGATTGCGGGTTTGCTGTATTGAACGGTTTCAAAATCTGTAGTTAAGTTGTGCATGTCACGCCCTTTTGTTTTACGTAAATTAACGTGCGCCTTTATACACATATTTGTTGCGGTGTGTCAAAGAATATTTTTCATATTATTGAAATATAATGACCCGCAAAGTAAAACGCGCCCATCCTTTGATTTGCAATGGTTTCCAACAAATTTATCGGCGGTTTCAAAGCGTGAAACGGGGCATTGCGCGACTTCTTCCAGTATTGGTGCCAATTCGTCATAGGTATAAAAATCATCATATTCGGCAATTGTGATGCTGGCGGCGTAGGGTGCTAAATGCCCGATAAAGGCTTTGACATCCTTTGTGTGCTTCATGGCAATAATCAAATGCAGCGGTAAATCATCTTGTTTTTTCCAGATATCTGCTTGCGCGGCGAGCATTAACGCCCCTGCTTCGTTGTGTCCACCATCATACCAAAGCTGCCACGTATCAGGCAGGGCACCATATAGCGCGCCCCTTTTGATACGTTCGAGCCGTGCGGGCCAATGCGCGTTTTGCAAACCAGCGGTAATTTGTGCCTCTGACACAGTGAATTGGTTTTGTAGCTTCAGGCAGGCAATCGCCGTTCCTGCATTGATAATCTGGTGCGGGCCAACAAGATTCGGGCGCGGATATGTGAATTCATCTGAACCGATGCGCAGGGTCATATTTGAACCATGTGCGTCAACACACCAATCACCATTATGGCAATATATTACGGAATTTGTAGCGTCGGCGGCGGTTTTTAAAACGTCGCGTACAGATTTATCTTGCGTGCTCGTGACACATAATGACCCGCTTTTCATGATCCCCGCTTTTTCAACGGCGATGGCTTTCAATGTATCACCAAGAAACTCCATATGGTCAAAAGAGATCGGTGTGATGATACTGGCAAGCGGCGCAGGGATAACGTTCGTGCAATCAAGCCGCCCCCCCATTCCTGTTTCTAGCAAAACAATATCGGCTGGCGTGCGGACAAAGGCTGTAAAGGCAAGCGCTGTTACAAACTCGAAGAATGTGATCGGTGCGCTTGCGTTGAGCCTCATAACCTCGTCTATGAGCACCTCTAGCGGCGCATCAAGGATTTCTTGCCCTGCGAGGGTTACGCGCTCATTAAACCGTATCAAATGCGGTGAGGTATAGACGTGGACTTTATAGCCTGCAGCCTCTAGCATCGCGCGTAAAAAGGCTATGGTTGAGCCTTTGCCGTTTGTTCCTGCGACGTGGATGGTGGGCGGGAGGTGCAAATACGGGTCACCAAGGGTCTTTAATAACTTTAAATAGTTCGGCCTGAACCCTTCTGTCACACGCCCATCACCTGTGCGCAGACTGTACAGATGTGCAATCTTCTCTTCAAGAGAGTTTGAAAATTGAGGTGCATTCATGGTGCAGCTCTGCATTTACTTGCTGGCGGCCTCTTTCGGGGCGGCCGTGCTTTCTACGAGGTTGCTGTTGGCAGCGCTCTTCGCACCAGCAGAAGGTGATTTACCATCATTCTTGGTTGCAGTGCTCCGCGCATTTTTTTTGTCCTTATCACGATCATCTTTCGCGCTGTATTTACGCTCAGGGGTCATGAGAAGGTCAAGAATTTGACCAATTGTATCCGTTAGCTCATAACGGGGCACAACCATGTCAACCATACCGTGTTCCACAAGGTATTCAGCGGTTTGGAAGTCATCGGGAAGTTCTTCGCGGATGGTTTCTTGAATAACGCGCTTGCCGGCAAAGCCGATCATGCAACCAGGCTCAGCGATATGAATGTCACCCACCATTGCAAATGACGCGCTGACGCCGCCGGTTGTCGGGTCGGTTAGCAATACAATATAAGGTAATCCTGCATTTTTGACCCGTTCCACGGCGACAATAGAGCGCGGCATTTGTACGAGCGAAATTAAGCCCTCTTGCATGCGCGCGCCACCTGATGCGGGAATAACGATCAATGCGGCATTTTCTTTCACAGCGTGCTCTGACGCAATAACGAGGCCTTCGCCCACAGCGGCACCCATTGACCCACCCATGAATGAGAAGTCAAACGCAGCAATGATGGTCGGTAAGCCGTTAATTTTACCGCTGGCGACAACGATGGCATCATCACGACCTGTTTTTTGGCGTGTGTCGCGCAGCCTGTCTGCGTAACGCTTACGGTCTTTAAATTTTAACGGGTCATGAGACGCATGCGGCAGTGCAATTTTTTTGTAGCGTTCATTATCGAACAATAAATCCAGACGCTCGAATACGGAAATTTTTAAATGATGCCCACAATGTGAACAGACATTTAGATTTTCCGTTAGGTCACGATGAAACAGCATGCCTTCGCAAGAAGGACATTTCTGCCATAGATTGTCAGGCACTTCTTTTGGCTCAACAATCGAGCGGATTTTGGGACGTATAAAATTCGTTAACCAGTTCATGTCAGCTCCATATTTAATTAGTCTGCGATCATCCCGTATATGGCTATGAATTGTCAAGTCTGCGCTTTAATTTTTCATAACACAAGATCACCATAAAAATATTAACAGGGAGGCATGGGGGTTGCTGTGTGCCTAAATATCGACTTATACACAGACGGTATGTGTCGTAATTAGTTAATGTGATATATCGTTATAGAACAGCATGTTAAATTAGATACGAGGCGTGTCATTTATTGTTATTATTTGGCATTATTCGAAAAAGAGGTTGAGAACGAAAAAAACAACAAGTCACGTGAATCGGGTCAAATTTTCCCAATGAGACGTTATGAACCTCTTTAAAATTTATGATTTAGGCGGCTAGGCTCGCGATTATTTCGCGTGCTGTTTGTGCTGGATCATCGGCCTGTGTGATTGGTCTTCCGATGACTAAATGCGTTGCGCCTTCGGTCATGGCTTGCGCGGGTGTCATAACGCGCTTCTGGTCACCTATGTCTGATCCAGCAGGGCGAATACCCGGAACCATCAAAACGAAATCTTTGCCGCACGCTGCGCGAATGGCTTTTATTTCATGTGCGGAGCAGACAACGCCTGCCATGCCAGCCTTTTGGGACAGAAGCGCCATTTGAACCACGCGCGCGCTGATGTCGCTTTGGTAACCGACATCGCTGAGCGTGTCCTCATCCATACTGGTTAGAAGCGTCACAGCAAGAACCATGGGCGCTTTTATGCCCAGTGTTGTCGCTTGCTTATCTGCTGCTTCTTTGGCGCCACGCATCATCTCGAAGCCACCTGAGGCATGAACGTTCATATAGGTCACGCCAAGGGATGTCGCGGCACGAACGGCACCAGCAACGGTGTTGGGGATATCATGGTATTTGAGATCCAGAAACACAGCTATGTCAGGGTATAGTTCGCGAATGGTACGCACACCTTGTGGGCCGTGGCTATTATAAAACTCCATGCCGAGTTTAATGCCGCATCCTGCTTCTGAAATTTTTCCTGCAATGGTCTTTGTATTTTCAAGGTCATTTGTATCAACGGCGCAGAAAATTACAGGCCCCAAAGCGCTTTGGTGCATATTTGTGTCATTCATGGGTCATTATCCTATTTGAGATGTTCGATTAACGGCGATGCATTTTGTTCGTCCGCTGTATTTTGTAATGCTTCGATTTCTTTTTCAAGGCGAGAAATTTCTTTTTTCTGCTGGCGGCGCTCAATACGGACTTTCGTGCTGTTGAGCCAAACCATCAAACCGCCAAGAACAAAGCCGAGCGCAAGGGCGCCCAGCGCGAGCACAAAGGAAAACACTTCGATCGGGTCATGGATCGGGCTGTAGGTAATGGTGACAAGATCACGATTTGCGAACGTGAACAAAATCACGCTCACCATAATAATGACAGACAATGCCCATCTGAAAAAAGAAATCATAAAAACGACCTTTTAGAAAGTCTTTGCGGTTTGTCTAGTAGTCAGAAAACTCGTCTGAATTGGCAGAGCCAGACACGGAATCAGGCTTGCTAAGGTCAGGGTTCAAACGATCACGGAGTGCCTTACCTGTTTTAAAGAATGGCAGGCTTTTCGCCTCGACATAAACGCTTTCGCCTGTGCGCGGATTGCGCCCCATGCGTGCATCACGTTTTTTCACGGAGAATGCGCCAAAGCCGCGTAGTTCAATGCGATCACCGCGAGATAATGCGTCTGTAATTTCATCGAAAATGGTATCAACAATTTTTTCAACATCGCGCATATAAAGATGCGGGTTTTGTTCAGCAAGACGTTGGATTAGTTCGGACTTCGTCATGAATGTCGCTCCTTGTCCGTTATTATCATTTGTAAAAAACAAACCTCTAGGCGGATAGTTACTTATACGCCGCAGGCTTGTAAACCATTTTTACTCTTAAAAAATCTATATAATTTAGTTTGCCTAATTGTGAAGGGCGCGTCAAGCAAAAGTCATTGATTGGAAAGGGTTTTTTGTGAAAATAAATAATATTGTCTTTGCGATTGCGAGTTGTAGATACAAGTTGGCGCGCTTGTAAGTCAATAAAGCCAATACCAATAAAGCCAATAAAAAAGGCCACACAATGGTGGCCTTTTGAATTTATATGATTAGAGAGACTGAGCGTGAGACTATTTGTCTTTCGCAGCAGCTTTCTTTGCTGGTTTAGCAGCAGCCTTTTTCTTTGGCTTTTCTTCAGTTTTGGCGGCGGCGGCGGCTTTCTTAGGAGCCTTGTCGCCATCTTTACCCTGAAGCGCAGCACCAAGAATATCGCCCAAAGATGCGCCTGATTCTGTTGAACCGAAGTTCTCCAGTGCTTCTTTATCTTCGTCGATTTCACGGGCTTTGATAGACAGGCCAACTTTACGGCTTTTCTTATCGATTGAAACAACCTTGGCATCGACTTTCTCGCCAACAGCAAAGCGGTCTGTGCGTTGCTCTGAACGCTCACGAGAGAGGTCGTTTTTCTTGATGTAACCGGAAACGTTATCGTTCACGCTCACAACAATACCTTTGTTGTCATCGATTGAAACAACTGTACCTGTAACAACAGCGTTTTTGGAAATACCTTCCAATGCGCCTTGTAACGGGTCATCGTTAAGTTGTTTGATACCCAAAGCAACGCGCTCGCTGCCTGGTTCCATTTCAAGGATCTTGACCTTAACAACGTCACCTTTGTTGAACGCTTTTAGAGCCGCTTCAGATGAATCGTCCCATGATACGTCAGACAGGTGAACCATGCCGTCAATTTCATCACCAAGAGAAACAAACAAACCAAACTCAGTCACATTGCGAACCTCACCGTCGAAGATATCGCCAGCTTTATGTTCTGCTGCGAATTTCTCCCAAGGATTGTCCAGACACTGTTTCATGCCCAAAGAAATACGACGCTTTTCTTCGTCAACTTCCAACACAACCACTTCGACTTCTTCAGAAGTAGAAACGATTTTGCTTGGGTGAAGGTTTTTCTTCGTCCATGACATTTCAGAAACGTGAACAAGGCCTTCGATACCGTCGTTAAGTTCAACAAACGCACCATAGTCGGCAATGTTTGTAACGCGACCTTTATGCTTGGAACCGATTGTGAAGGATTTTGCAATGCCTTCCCATGGGTCACTTTCAAGCTGTTTCATACCAAGTGAAATACGTTGGTTCTCTTCATTGTAACGAATGATTTGAACTTTAACGGTTTCACCAACAGTAAGAACCTCTGTCGGGTGGTTAACGCGTTTCCATGAAATGTCTGTGACGTGTAATAGACCGTCAAGACCACCAAGGTCAATAAACGCACCGTAGTCCGTGATGTTTTTAACCATACCGGAAACAACTTGACCCTCTTTAAGAGTATCAAGCAATTCTGATCTGACCTCTTCACGAGACTCTTCCAGAACAGCACGACGAGAAACAACGATGTTGCCGCGTGCGCGATCCATTTTCAAGATGTGGAATGGTTGTGGTGTGCCCATGAGCGGTGTAACGTCACGAACAGGGCGGATATCAACTTGTGAACCAGGTAGGAATGCAACTGCACCTCCGAGATCCACAGTAAAGCCGCCTTTAACGCGACCATAAATAACGCCTGTAACTTTTTCGCTCTTGTCACATGATTTCTCAAGATCAACCCATACCTCTTCGCGGCGGGCTTTTTCACGAGACAAAACAGTTTCGCCGTGGCGGTTTTCCATGCTTTCAACATAGACTTCCACAGTGTCACCAATTTTGATTTCCGGATCTTGACCCGGCAATGTGAATTCACGAATATTAACGCGGCCTTCGGATTTAAGGCCGACATCGATGATTACGAAATCGTCCAGAATGTTGATAATTGTACCTTCTAGAACGCTTCCTTCAAAACTTTGCTGCTCACCTAGTGATTCTCCGAGAAGTGCAGCGAACTCCTTGGAATCGTCTTTGTCTTTTAAATTTGCGGCTATATGTGCCATAATTGTAGTCCTTTCGAGATTTAGATAGACAGCAAACTCACTGTTTTCCGGCAGCCACAATTTGTGGGGCCCAGCTCATTTGTGTCTTCATGTTCTGTATGCTGTACAAGGGCAATAATTAGCGCTGATTAAGCGTTTCGCGGATATAGCGCATTGTTTCTTCTAAAACGGCATCGATACTCATATCGCTGGTGTCTAGAATTTTTG
This sequence comes from Bdellovibrionales bacterium, assembly GCA_037969035.1. Lineage (GTDB taxonomy): Bacteria > Pseudomonadota > Alphaproteobacteria > Micavibrionales > Micavibrionaceae > JBBKWU01. The sequence goes on along the minus strand of JBBKWU010000021.1, from coordinate 144,321 downwards.
CATTATCCGCTGGCTTCATCGGGGCCGCATTGCGACCACTATCGCGTTTATCACGCTCGAGCATATCAGCCAGAACGGCGTCATATGTAACGGAAAAACCTTTGGATTGCAACTCTTTTGCGCGTCTTTCTGCCCTGACGGTCGTTTTTGCATCGATATAGAGTTTTACATCGGCATTGGGGCAAATAACGGTACCGATATCGCGCCCGTCTAAAACAGCACCATCCTTACCGTTTGGCGGGTTAGCGGCAAATTCACGCTGGAATGCTAGAAGCACATCACGCACAGGTTGGAACTGCGCACATTTTGACGCGGCTTGACCCGCTTCGTCAGTGGCAAGTGCAGGGTTTGCGAGGTCTTCAGGCTTTAGCGTGTCTTTTAGCTGCGTGGCCATGGCAATGGCGGCGTTCTCGTCAGCAGGGTCGTGACCTGCGCGCATCATAGAATAACCGATGAAACGGTAGAGCTTGCCCGTATCGAGATAGGTGCAATTGAGCTCCGCCGCGATTTTCCGTGCGAGAGTGCCTTTGCCGCTGGCAGCAGTTCCATCAATGGCGATTACAATGCTCATGGCTTTTTATTGCGGATCACGGCGCGGATGTAAAGTGATTACGTCGCCTTTAACGTCATATTTTTTCGGCTTTGGCTGAGCGGAATAAAGCACTTTCATCGGCAGACCGCCCTCAAAACTCTGCAACAGCGCATGGGCGCGTGTCACCGCAGGGTCACTGGGCATATCGGAACAATCGATAAGGAAATCTTGTAGGACATAGGTAATGCCGTATCCAACTTCGTGCGCAAGATCTTCAAGCCGTCCAATAAACTGCTCGCGCCCTTTTTCGCTCATGGTTGATGCGTTATGGGCAATGTGTTTAAACATATCATAATCTTCATCATCAAGATGCATCAGCGCAAATTCAGTGAGCGCGCCATAAAGTGGATGGGCTTTGCCGAGAGATGATTTGGTCGCCGCAGCTGTTTCCAATGCTTTGGGCGCATTAAAGCGCACCATTTTCTCGAAGATGCTCACAATGTCTTCACCCGCTTTGTTCAATGCGGCTTCGTTATCGGCAATCGCATCAAGCCCCGTTATGGCGGCGCAAATGCCCTGGGATAGGTCTTTTTGCGCAACGATTTGATAATTGGCGAGGCAAAAAGCGGAGAGAATGTCACTTTCTTTGGATAAAAGGCGCACATTTTTTGCTGCACAAATGGCTTGATCAATCATCCATACAGGGTCTTTGCTAAGCCCCTCATCCAAGGTGGTTTGTAAGGCATCGGGTGTCATTCCGATCATTTGTTCCCAAAAGACGGGGGAGAGCTTGGTATCGTCTGGTGTTTTCGCCATTGTTGTTTTTAAACCCTGTTTGTAATTTTATGATTGAAATAGTACAGGCGGTGAAATGTTATGTCAAGAATTGCGCCTTTCTCTATTTATAATAACTAATTTTTTGCAAAAGTATCTTGTGTTGAGAATGATTATCAATTAGGATTTTTAAATGCAAAGTAGATAAGAAAGTGATGATTCATGTCGGAAAGAACAGGCGCAGTAAGATGCCAATGTACATTGGCTAGTGAAAGCCAAATTACGGATATTTTCCGCAAATTCGCCGCCGACCACCCAGCACAAGATATTTCATATGATGACGTCACCGAAGGCATTAACGAAGCGGGACGAGAAAATGCCCAAAATTTAGATCGTTATGGATCTGGTGAACGTCAATGTTTTGGCTGTGACCCGATGGTGCATATGCTTGTGAGCCGCTTCAATGAAAACGCCCATGATGTTGACGTCCTTTTCCCCAAGCTCACGCGGCAGGGTGGACGCAAGGCGAAGGTTGATGGGTTATGTGGTGTTGCTGCATCTCGTGATTATACCGCAGCAAATGACGGAATACCGGATTTGCGCGGTTCCGCGATCAAAGCACCGAAAAAGCAATAGATCAGGAAAAATTCGCGCCTAATTCTTCCATTAAATCTGTGAAATTGGGGAAGCTGGTTTTAATCGGGCTGGAATCATCAATGGTGATGGGCTCATCTGTGACACATCCCAAAACCAAAAAGCTCATCGCGATGCGGTGGTCTTGGGCGGTTTTTATTGTCGCGCCGCCTTTTGGTGGTTTGCCTGTGCCGTGAATAATCAGGCTGTCTTCGCCTTCCTCAAGCTCTACACCACAGGCGGCAAGGCCGCGCGCCATCATGGCCAAACGATCACTTTCTTTAACGCGAAGCTCTGCAAGGCCGGTCATTGTGGTTGTGCCGATAGCACAAGATGCCGCGACAGCCAAAATAGGAAACTCATCAATCATAAATGGCACGCGTTCGGGGGGCACAGTGATACCTTTTAGCGGTTCATTGTGTCTTATGTGAAGGGTCGCGACAGGTTCGCCACCAGCGATGTGTTCACCAGACAGCCTTATGTCTGCGCCCATTTCCCGTAATGTGTCATAAAGGCCCACGCGCGTTTTATTGACCCCGATATGCGGCAATGTGATATCGGCACCCGTTATAATTGCTGCGGCAACGGCAGGGAAGGCTGCTGAGCTTGGGTCTGATGGAACATCGATCGCACAGCCCCATAATTTTTGCCCGCCTTCTATGCGGATTGTCGTTCCGTTATCGCTGTGTTCTATATCAAGCTCTGCACCGAAAGCGCGCAGCATACTTTCGCTATGGTCGCGGGTGATACGGTCTTCGGTGACGCTTGTTGTTCCTTTTGCATTTAACCCTGCGAGCAAGATCGCGGATTTAACCTGCGCCGAGGCAACGGGCAGCGTATATTCAATGGCTTTCAGGTTCGCGCTGCCTTTCACGGTTAGTGGTAATTTGTGATCTTGGTGATCGGGGAAGGTCGCGCCCATATCGGATAGTGGGTTCATAACACGCTTCATAGGACGCTTGGATAGGGATTCATCACCCACCATTTGCACCTTGATATCATGTCCTGCAATAAGACCCATGAGAAGCCGCGTCGATGTACCGCTATTGCCCATATCAAGAGGTTTTGTCGGTTGTTTTAATTTACCACCTGTGCCGATGACCCGCCAAAGGCCAGCTTCTTTGGTCATGCGTGCGCCCATTTGGTGCATGGCGTCTGCCGTGCACAGAACATCTTCGCCTTCTAAAAGACCGCTAATGATGGTCTCACCTTTGGCGAGGCCGCCGAGCATCATAGCGCGGTGGGAAATAGATTTATCACCGGGGACGCTTACGCTGCCCTTGAAATGATCTGTGCGGGATGATGTCAGGTTATTTTTGTTCATAATTCATGGTGATAATGTGCCGCAGCACAGAATGCAATTGTTCTTTTTATGGGAGGTTTATTCTTTAGTCGAAACTGCCAAGGTCATTGTTATAAGCTGCAACAAATTTTTTGAATTCTTCGTTCGGAATCGGGCGCGAATAACGGAATCCTTGAACTTCGTCACAATCTTCACTGAGAAGGAATTCTTCGTGTTCTTTGGTTTCCACGCCTTCCGCGATGACTTTCAAGTTTAATGAATGCCCAAGGCGTACAATCGTGCGGGCAATCGCCGCATCATCGGGGTTGTTGAGCGCATTACGGATAAAGGATTGGTCAATTTTTAAGCGGTCAATCGGGAACTGGCGTAAGTATGACAAGGATGAATACCCTGTGCCAAAATCATCAATCGCAAGCTCAACACCCATCGAGTGAAAATGCTGCAGCGTTTGGATGGCGTGGTTCACATCTTCCATGAAGATACTTTCGGTAACTTCTAATTCTAGCTTATGCGCGGGAAGTCCGCTGTCAGATAATGTCTTTTGTACCAAAGCAACCAGATCACTCTGGTAGAACTGTGCGCCTGATACGTTGACCGCGATGCGGAAATCGTGACCTGCGGCGTTCCATTCGGCAGCGGCAAAGCACGCTGTTTTTAAAACCCATTCGCCAATGGGGACGATAAGACCAGATTGTTCGGCAATCGGGATAAAATCTGCGGGTGAAATATATGTTCCGCCTTCTTTGCTGTTATCGGGCTTGAACCAACGAATAAGGGCTTCCGCGCCGATAATTGTGCCTTTTTGCAAATCAAGCTGTGGCTGATAGAACAGTGTAAGTTGGTCTTGCTCCATCGCATCGCGTAAATCTCGAAGCATCTGGAAGCGCTGCTGTACGGCGCGGTCAAAGTCTTCGGAATATTCTTTGATATTGTCACGCCCGTCTTCTTTGGCGCGGTTTAGGGCAATATCGGCATGTTTTAGCACCTGATCGGGATCAACGCCATCATCGGGATATGTCGCCACACCAATTGAGGCGCGTACCTGAAAGTTTTCATTGAACACTTTGAATGGCTCGGAACGGATAACACTTGCCACGCGGGCGGCCACATCACGGGCTTCGGTATCTTTGCCAAGTGCCATCGTGATGGCAAATTCATCCTCGCCCGAACGTGAAACAACGGCAGATTCAGGCAGCGACGCACGAAGGCGCTTACCCACGGCACGCAAAATAGCGTCACCAATATTATGACCCATGCTGTCATTGATATCTTTGAAGTGATCCAGATCAAGCGCGACAACAGCAAAACGGCTTTGCTCTTCTTCTTCGTTTGCGCGCGCCATTTCATTGAGCGTAATCAGGAACAGCGTTCTGTTTGGTAGTGTTGTCAGTGTATCGTAATAAGCGAGCTTATGAATTTGATCTTCGGCAGCACTTTTAATGCGTTTGATGTTATCAGCATTTTGCTTAATCAGCTTTTGTGCGAGATCAATCGCACTACCTATTTCGTCTGATGGGTCAAACGGCGATGATATTTGTTTCGGGTTTTCGGGATCTTCTGCCGCGCGGATCAGGTTATCGCGCATAAATAAGATAGGCTCAAGCAACCAATGCCCAAGCGCGATCATCAAAACAGTCGTCACAAACGCTGACATGAGAAGCATAATCAAAATGGTTTGTTCGACATGGTTATAAATTATTTTATTCACTTCGGCGGAATCAACGCGGGTGACAATGATAAAGGGGCGTCCTAAATCACTGGGGCGGAAAACAATTTCATAAAAATTACCATCGTGACTGCGGTAGCTCTGCATGGTTTGATTTTGGTTCATCGAGATAATAACCGGTTCTCCGAACGCAGCGAGAAGGTTGTAATCCAACGAGTAGACAGCAAGACCAGAAATATTTGTTTTATTGATGAGGCGTCGTGCGATTTCATCCTGTAGCGGTGATTCCAGCATGCTGGACATTTTTTGATCAAGAGCAGGGGCGAGGGTCTGCTTTGCCGCATCTTCTAGTTTGAGTAATTCGCTATTTTGCAAGTCGCTGATTGTTAGCGCAAGTATGGATACCTGCACAGTGAGAATGGTCAAGAACACGGAAAGGGCAATACGCCAGCTAAGACGGCTTTTCCATATTTGTGTCGTCGGGCTGGCAAGGCGCTTGCCCATACTCAGCTTTTTCCCGCCTCTTCTCACAGATATGTGTCTTTTATTCCCCATAGATGGTGACCAGTTTACCGCTACTTTGTTTGGCACAATAGACATTTATAACTCAATGCTTCCTGCCGTAAGTGTTACGCAAAATTGTTATTTTAATATCATGATTTGAAACGCCAAGATGATGACGTTGTTTTGTTTCTCACAATAAATAATAACAGACCCTCATATATAAGGATAATCTAAAAATGATTAATTTTGGCTTTATTTTTTATGGAAATATTTTGCACGATGTTTGTTAAGTGTCTGTATAGCAATGATTATTTATATATTGATAAAAAAATATCAAAATTTAGTCAAAATTTCGCAAATATGTAGATATTTTTTCCGCAAAAACAAATCAGTCACAAAAAAGCAGGGTTTGTGACCCTGCTTATCGTAACCTTATTGATGCGGCTATTTGTTAGTTAAGGTTATATTTGAATTGCGCAGAACACATTGGATCTTGGATTTTGTGGTTGCCGATACCGTTTTTGATGTTGGTTTCCATGGCGTCAGCGTGTGAATACTCACGCGTGCCGACTTGTTCGGCGGTGCTCACCATAAAAGTATCGTTTCCGAAATTTTCAAATTGTCCGCGCATACGGTCCAAAGAAGACAAGCGATTGTCGTCATAATTTTCCATGGTTGTGCTGAACGGGGTTGCCGCTTCGCGTGTGCTTGTTGGCATGTAGGCGTAAAAAGTATCACCATGGCCACGGCAGGCGTAAACATCAACATTGTATTGTGCTGTGGTCTGCGTAATTTCGCGGCAAGCGGCGGTGTATTCATCCATTGTTGTGGTTTTACCACTGAGTGACGGGCAAAAGGCCGTCGCATCCATACTGAACAAGCGGTCATGCGGCAAGACAACTTCGAGGTTATCAAGCGCGACAACATATTGCTCATCCCACTCTGTGATTTTTAATGTGCCATCATCGACAATGGGCGCAACAACTTCAGGTTCATTGGTGGTGTTTGTATTTTTATCATCGTCGTCTTTACACGCAGCGAGGGCTAAGACGGCGGTCAGTGCAAGTGCGGCTTTATTCATAGACATTGTGTTCTCCCTATATCTTATTAGAAATCATTATGGCTATTCATAGCAGGAACGGCCAAACGATGCAAATTGAACTTTAGACCACGTTATGCCGCTTCACGCGCTTGTTTTCCAGCAAGAAGCGTCAGCGTTTCGCGGAATTTCACAGCTTGACCAACTGGTTTTCCCAGAAGTTTCCCATTTTTCATCACAACATTGCCGCGGATCATGGTCATCACAGGCCAGCCTTTTTTGCTTTGCCCGTCAAAGGCGGTCCAGCCAGCAATGCTTGCTTGATCTTCGTTGCGGATGATTTGTTCTTTGTTCATATCAACAATCGTGAAATCCGCATCATAACCGCGTGAAATCCGGCCTTTATTTGCAATTTGGTGTACGCGTGCAGGGCCGTACGCCATCATATCCACCAAACGCTCAAGGCTAAGTTTGCCATCATTCACATGTTGCAACATCACAGGCAGCAAGGTTTGAACGCCCGGTGTGCCGCTCGGGCTATTGGGGTACGTCATTGCTTTTTCTTCGAGCGTATGCGGCGCGTGATCGGATGCCAAAATATCAACCAAGCCGTCATCAATGGCTTTCCACAGCGCATCTTGGTGGCGTTTTTCGCGGATCGGCGGGTTTTGCTGCGCGCGTGTGCCAAATGTGTTGTAGCAATCAGGAGCATGAAGCGTTAGGTGGTTTGCTAGAACCTCAACCGTTGCGACATCGCGGAAATCTTTCAAAATTTCCATTTCTTCGGCGGTGGATATATGCAGAACATGAACACGGCGGCCTGTTTTACGCGCAATGTTCAAAAGGCGCGTTGTTGCGGATACGCAAGATTCAACCGAACGCCAAATCGGGTGCATGGCGGGGTCTGTGCTGTCGCCCAGAATGGTTTTTTTGTTCTCATTCATCATCGCTTCGTCCTCGGCATGCACGGCAACAACACGTTTACCGTTGCGTAGAACAGCTTCGATAATCTCGTCTTTATCAGTCAAAAGGCTACCCGTAGAGGAGCCCATGAAAATTTTCACGCCGCAAACACCGGGCAAATTTTCCCACTCATTGAGTTGTTCCGCGTTCTCTCCTGTACCGCCGAAATAAAAGGCGTAATCCGTCCAACCGCATTTTGAGGCGATATCAAGCTTTTGCTGAAGCGCTTCAGGCGTTACGGTCAACGGTGTCGTATTTGGCATTTCGAAAATCGCTGTAATTCCACCAAGGGCTGCGGCCTTCATGCCGTGTTCTAAATCTTCTTTATGGGTCGCGCCAGGTTCGCGGAAATGGACTTGCGTGTCCATAAGGCCAGGGAGTATGTGAAGTCCTGTGCAATCAATAATCTCTTTGGCGCTTGATGAGTCAAAATCACCGACGGCTTCGATTTTACCATTTATAATGCCGATATCGGCTTTGCGTGTTGCACCGCTCAGGATTGCTGTGCCGTTTTTTAAGAGAATATCGAATGTCTGTGCCATGGCTTGTTTTCCTTGGTTTTTATGATTGTTGGGGTAGTATAGAAAAGCACGCGTTTAAATTCAATCGGCAATTCTGCGACCTGAAAATATTATCTATCGGATTGTAATGTTTATGTTTTTTTAAATACTTTAACGGAATAATGAAGCAGCATGATTGAAATGTTATAAGAGGCTTATTGTATGGAAGTTATTTCCGAGAGTGCAGAACATCATTTTCTGACGACATTGGAGAAGTTGAGAAAAGACCCGTCAGGCTGGTATGGCTTGCGGCTGTGTTTCTCACGGCAGCTTAATCACGCTGATATGATTGCGACACCGGGGCACATACGGGGCAAGCTTCATCAGCTTTCAAAGCAAAGCGATGAATGGTTCGAAATTATCAAAGAGCGCGTTCAATCTTTGGAAAAACCATTCATATACAGGTTTCATGATTATGATCTTTTGATTTTGGCGCGTGCTACGGACGACAATATGCGTGCGGAAATGAAAGCCATCTGTGCGGAGTTCAGCGAAAAATTTGGTGAAAAAAATTGCGAATTTTCTAACTTGGTCAAAGATATCAGGACTTACCAAAAATTATCGGACCGTAAATTTATATCGGCAAAACTGATTGATTCCTATAAGGCAATGGCTGATAGCAACAAAGTCGCTAGTATAGACATTCGACGTGCACGTCACGAAGACCCAACCATTTTAATGGTCGAGGATGATCGCTTTACCGCGTCCTATGCCGCCAATATCCTGAATAAAGATTTCGATCTGGTTCTCGCAAAAACGGGCGAGGAAGCCATTGCGCTACATATTGAGCATTGCCCCGACATGGTGTTTTTAGATATTCACTTACCGGGGCTTAGTGGTCTTGATACGTTGGTGGCTATTCGCAAAATTGACCCGAAAGCCTTTATTTATATGCTGAGTGTTGATGCGGTGAAGACCAATATTGTGACCGCTACAAATGGTGGCGCAGCAGGGTTTTTGAAAAAACCGTTCACCAAAGATCGTATTTTAGGCGTTGCTGACAAATCTCCATTTGTGCGCGATCTTAAATTAAAGATAAAACCCCCGCTTTTGCGCTAAAGGCGTTACCCAAGAGCTATAGAACATGAATTTCGCTTTGACTCGGGCGGTTTTTGCATGCTTAGATATGATGAATAATCATCAAAGGTTTTGGATAGCATGCATAAATTAAAACTCCACAATACGCTGACACGCAAAAAAGAAGAGTTTAAGGCACTCGATGATAAACACGTACGCCTGTACGCGTGCGGCCCCACGGTCTATAATTATGCGCATATCGGTAACGCGCGTATGGCGGTGGTGTTTGATTTGCTGGCAAATGTCTTGCGGACGATCTATCCGAAAGTGACGTATGTTTCCAATATTACGGACATCGAAGACAAAATCATTAAGGCTGCTGCTGATGCTGGTAAACCGATCAATGAAATCACCGAAAAATACGCCAAAATCTATAACGATGATATGGGCGCGCTGGGTGTTGCAAAACCTGATATACAGCCGCTTGCCACGGGACATATTCCTGAAATGATCGCACAGATCGAGGCACTTATTGCGCGTAACCACGCTTATGAGGCCGAAGGACACGTGTTGTTTGACGTGCCGTCATTTGATGCGTATGGCGGGTTATCAGGGCGTAGCCGTGATGAACAAGTCGCAGGTTCCCGCGTGGAAATTGCGCCGTATAAAAAAGATGCAGCGGATTTTGTTCTTTGGAAACCTAGCAATGACAGTGAACCAGGATGGGACAGCCCATGGGGTTATGGTCGCCCAGGTTGGCATATTGAATGCTCGGCCATGGCAGAAAAACATTTGGGCTTGCCGTTTGATATCCATGGCGGCGGCGCGGATTTGAAATTCCCACACCACGAAAACGAAATCGCGCAAAGCTGCTGCGCACATGGGAACGAGCATGATCTATCGTCCTTTGCTAAATATTGGGTACATAACGGTTTTGTCACCGTTGAGGGCGATAAAATGGCGAAATCCGTTGGAAATGTCACGCTAGTGCATGATTTGATCGAACGTTATGACGGCGAAGTTTTGCGTCTGACACTGCTTTCCGCGCATTACCGCCAACCATTGGATTGGAGCGTGAATGCGATTGAGCAGATTAAATCTGTGCTCGATCGTTTATATACGGTGCTTTATAACGCGGGCGTTTCCCGCGATACGTTGCCGGCGGCAGAGCTACCAAAAGAAATGATTGAAGCCTTATGCGATGATGTGAACACGCCAAAAGCCATGGCTGTCTTGAGTGATATCGCCAAACAAGCATCACAAAGCGGCACAAAAGTAGATTTAGCAACTTTGTTGGCTGCGGGCGACATGTTAGGAGTTTTGCGCAAAGATCCTGCGGCGTGGCTCGGGTATGAAAATGCTCAAGGTGAAGATGCGGGTGCTATCGAGGGGCTTTTGGTTGAACGTACAGAAGCAAAAGCCGCTAAAAACTTTGCCCGTGCTGACGAAATTCGTGATGAATTACTGTCTATGGGCTACGCGATTGAAGATACGCCCGAAGGCCCTAAATTGCGTAAAGCAAGTTAGTTAAGCTTACGCGGTGCTTACTGCCGCCAAAGAACCTGATAGAACATGTTCTCGCCCGTTGTATCGTCCAAGATACAGGCCGCATTTTGTCCTGCCATATAGGTGTTGCCACTGCCTGACCCGTCACCATCCCCGATTATTTCACCGTTATTGGCAAATGCCCCCGCAAAAAGTGTCGCGGTTAGTACTTCATCATCGGCAGGAGGCAGTGCGCCATCATTTCGTACACTGATAAGGTCGTTAATTCTTGTACATATGGAGTCGCTAATCCCCACAGCAATTGCGAGAAGCTCTGAGCAAGATGCTGTACCGCATGTTGTGCCTATATTCTGCACAGGGTTTTCTGCCGTAAAAATCCAATCGGTGCTGATTGTGATGTCTGTGGGAAGCGGTAGATAGTTTACCGCGCCGCCATTGGGATGGAACACTTCGTTATCGGGGTCTGTGCCGAACGTGCCGTATGTGGCATTCAGATTAACATGCGCAAAGCGTAGCGTGTTGATGGTTGTGCCGCGTAAGCGCATCTGTGACACGGCTTTAGATAGAATGTCACCATATTCGATAACTTGTGATGCCAATAGGCGTGAGCGATCCTGTGTGAGCGCAGAAATGCTCGTGCGACTGCCTTCTGATACGGCATAGGATAAAGCCGCCAAAAGAGCAATTGCGATCAGAATGTAAAAAAGGGCGTTACCAGCTTCGGGATGGTGTTTATGTACTTGTTTCATGGGCATAGTGTACCTGATTTCACAGGAGCGCCCAATTATTTTTGCGCGCTTGATGTTGATCTGGATGTTTATGGTGCTAAAAACGGTTTGAAATCTTTTTCGTGGGCTTTGGGAATATGCGCGGGGATTTGTTTTTGACCGTGCGCGTAGGCGACCAAAAACGTTGCGCGCCCAATGCCGATTTCGACATTTTCAAGTAAACCAATACCAAGCACAGGTTTTTCGAGCGTAACACCTTTTGCCATTTTGTCTTCAACGGCTTTGCGCTCGGTTTGTGCGTCGGGTTTAAGTTCGGCGATATCTTTGATCTTCCCTTCGGGTGTGATCCATTCAAAGGCGCGGAGTGAACTGCGCCAGCTTTCGATAATTTTGGCGCTGTCCAGTACCACGGACAGGTAATTATCCTTACGATCCGCGATAAGCGGGTTATCAATAAATTTCACGGCTGTTGTTGTCATGATGTGTCCTCGTTCTTTCCTCTTGTCACACCTTTATTCTCATGCCAATTTACAATAGAAATATATAAAAATCTGTAAAGATCGATAAAAGGATATAGCCGTGAGCGCAAATAACGAAATTAAAGCCCCCGAAGTGATTGCTGTGGACGATAATACAGATGAAGTCAGCTGTGATGGCGGCGGCGGTGCGCTTGGGCATCCTGTGGTTTGGTATAGCTTGGGTGGCGAAGATACAGCTGAATGTAAATATTGCGACAGGCTGTTTGTGAAAAAAAGCGCGGCAAAAAAATACAACAGTTAATCGTACAACCCCTTGAAATTTTCAAAATTCCTCTTAATATTAGTACTGACGGTGCTGCATGGTGCGGGCTGTCATACATATTAACTTGCTCAAAAGAGGAGTTTTAGACGATGAACACAACACGTTTATCTTTATTCGACCATCCGTTTTTTCTAGGGTTTGACCATTTCGAACGCGAAATTGACCGTATCAAGAAAACAAGCGACGGGTATCCCCCCTATAACGTAGAACAAACAAGCGAAGACGGATTGCGGATCACGCTCGCCGTTGCTGGATTTTCAATGGATGATTTGGATGTCGAGCTGGATAAAAACCAGCTAACCATCCGTGGCAAGCAACAAGAAGATGACGGTAGCCGTATATTCTTGCATCGCGGTATTGCCGCACGTCAGTTTCAGCGGTCTTTTGTGCTGGCTGATGGGATCGAAGTGAATGGTGCGATGATGGATAATGGTATGCTGCATATTGATATGCGCCGCATAGAGCCTGAATCCAGCGCCCGTAAAATCGATATCAAAGGCGGTCAATCCGTGAAATCATTGACCAATGGTCATTCGCACGGACAAGCGATTGATGTGAGCAGTGGTGATAAAGCGGAAAAAGCACCTTCCAAAAAATCGAAATAACAGGAGATAAAGCTATGAATAGAGTAGAAGCTGCCGCAGAGCGGCTAAAGCACTTGTCGCCTGCTGATTTCCTTAATTTGGGCCGCAGTGAATTTGTTTATGTGCGCCCCGTGGAGCGTGAGGGCAAGATTGTGTTCGATGTGCATAGCGCAAACGGCGATAATCTGTTCACGCATGAAAGTTATGCCGGTGCGGTATGGATGGCCAAACAGAATAATTTCCATCCATTTCATCTGCAGTAATCAGCAATAGCGTTTCTAAGATATCCCCTAAAAAAGTTGAAGACCGGTCGCGAAGCCTCGGACCGGCCTTCATAATGGAAAAGTAAACCCTAGGGCAAAGGGTGTAAACTCACTCTTCCAAAACCAAACGCCTTTTTATTATGTTCTGACATATTGTGACACATCGCTTGCGTAGATTAACTGCGCATCGCTTATCGTGTCGCGTGTCATAGCAAATAAATAGGCTATAATTCTGTCGTCATCTTAGCCGTTTAACGTTATCGGCGAACGTGCTTTTGAAATTTTGACCCTCCCAAAGGATCTCTCTAAAGCTGATATATATTGCACATGGCATATATATCCCCAATTCAGTCATTTATTTTTGCAGGTTTAATGACGTTCTGTCAAATTATTTTTGTATTTAAAGGGGTTAAGCCCAAAATTAAGCAGCGTAGCGGCGGCTTTGTGGGTCGTTTAAAAGCGCGTAAATTGTTTCGCTGTCTTCCGTGCCACGCAGGCAACGGCGTAGTTCTGGATTGCGCATTAACCGTGATAGAGCGGAAAGACGGTGCAGGTGAAGGCTGCTTTCCTCTTCGGGAGATAAAATCAGAAACGCCAAATCAACAGGTCGCCCATCGATTGAGTCAAAGTCGATTTCATCTTTCATACGCGCGAATAGGCTGTAAGCTTTGGATAATTGCGGCACACGCAGATGCATAATCGCCATGCCATGACCAATGCCCGAGCTTTGCTCGTTCTCAGCATCCAGTAGCTTTTGGTAAAGCACGGTTTCATCCATACCACATGATTTTGCAGCATAGCGGCTGATGGTCTGGAGGAGCTGTTTTTTATTCTGAGCAACGAGTCTAGGAACGACGGCGTTAATCTCGATCGACTGTAACATAAGTATTATCCCTTATTATTTCCCACAAATAACAGAAGTGGTTTTATAATGATAACACCCGTCTGAACAGCCTATAGCGCGATTTTTTTATATTCATCAACAGTTTTTGATAATAAAAAGCCCCGCATGACTAGAAAACGCAGGGCTTTTAATGATTATTGATCGAAATTACGCGTTTGCGGCGGCATCCGCAGACGGGTCAACCCAACCGATATTGCCGTCTTCACGGCGATAAACCATGTTCAACCCGTTATGATTCGCATTACGGAACAAAACGGCGGTCTCGCCTGCTAAATCCATGCGCATGACGGCTTCTGACACGCTCATCGTTTGGATGTGGCGTGTGTCTTCCGCAATCACTAACGGATTATCTTGCTGTGATTTGTCATCATTTGCTGCCGCATCGTCTTCGGCGGCCAAAACATAGTCACGCGCCTTGATGATCTCGGTGTCCGGTGTTTTGGACATTCTGTCATGGTGATCGCGCAGACGTTTTTTATAGCGGCGCATTTGTTTGCCGACTTTTTCTGAGGCGCTATCAAACGCGCTATGGGCATCACCAGCCAATGCATCGGCCAGCACCATAATATCTTTTCCTATGCGAACATGGATATGGGCTTTGACTTGACCGTGACCATGACCTTCGGGTGAGAATGTCACCGTTGCATCTGTCGCATGGTTGAAATATTTGCTGTTTAGTTCTTCGAGTTTATCAGAAACATGAGTGCGCAAAGCATCACCCAAGTTCATTTGTTTGCCTTGTACCGTTAATTGCATTTGTATGTGCCTTCCTTGGTAAGTGAACAAGATGAATATAGGCTCTTTCGCGATTTTGACAATGCTAAAACAGAGTTAAAACGTCGTTTGCCTTATTAAGAATTCATCCCTCAATATTCATAGTATCCTGATATTCTTAACAACAAATTATTACGCGAGGCTATTCGGTAGGCTTTTGGTTTTTCTTTTCGCGCCGTCTTTGCACGGATGAGCCGATATGCATGGCTTCGCGGTATTTTGCGACGGTTCTACGGGCGATTTCGATGCCGTCTTCGCCCAAAAGATCGACGATTTTATCATCCGATAAAATTTTCTTGGGGTTTTCGTTATCAATGAATGTTTTTATGCGTGATTTCACGGCCTCAGAAGCATGTTCCGTACCGCTCGCGCCACTGACACCGCTGGAGAAGAAGTATTTAAGCTCAAAAATACCGCGCGGTGTGCCGATATATTTGTTCGTGGTGACGCGGCTGACAGTGCTTTCATGCATTTCGATTTCGACTGCAATGTCTTTGAGCGTCAACGGTTTTAAAAATTCCACGCCGTATAGGAAAAAGCCATTTTGCTGTTCGATCATCTCGCCTGCGACCTTCAGGATTGTTTTGGCGCGTTGATCCATCGCGCGCACGAGCCAGTTCGCCGATTGCAGCTTCTCATCTAGATATTTCTTGTCCTTTTTGTCTTTAGCGTGCTGTGCCACTTCGGTGTAATATTCGTTATTCACCAGCACACGGGGCAGGGTGTCATTGTTCAGCTCCACGCGCCAGCCACCGCCAAGCTCATCAGGCAAGCGTTTCATTAACACATCAGGCACAACAGTTTGCACAACCATATGATCGAAATTTGAGGCAGGCTTAGGGTTTAACGCGCGGATTTCACCAATCATATCGGCGAGATAGGTGTCATTGACGCCGCAAATTTCGGCTAGTTTTTGGTGCTCATGGCGTCCCAAAAGCGCGATATTGTCCAAAAGCGCACGCATCGGCGCATCAAGCTGTCCCGCTTCTTCAAGTTGTAGCGCAAGGCATTCTGTCAGATCATGGGCAAAAACACCTGTGGGGTCAAATTGCTTCATTTCATGCAGTAAACGCTCCATCCGTTCAAGTGAACAGCCGAGTTGTTCGGCAAGCTCCTTTGTATCGGTGCGTAAATAGCCGCTTTCATCCAGTTGATCGATTAACATCGCAGCAATCAAGCGATCGCGCGGATCATCAAAACTGACATGCATTTGCCCGCTTAAATGTTCACGCAACGTTTTATCGTCGCTGAGCGTGTTCTCTAAACTGTATTCAGGGTTTTCGAATTTACTGCTGCCGCCACTGCCGATATCCGCAGCGGATGAGCCCGCATCAAAATCTTCGGGGGTGTCGCTGGATTCTTGGGCGGCATTATCCCATTCATTGTCGCCTGATTCGGTGGCGACCTCTTCTTTGGCGGTGTCCGTTGTCTCTGGCGTCGCATTGTCGCTTTGTTCGTTACTTTCCTCAGGTGCTTTTTCAAGCAGAGGGTTCTGCTCCAGTTCTTCCTCGACAAGCTCAGACAGCTCCATGTTATTAAGCTGCAAAAGCTTAATCGCCTGCTGGAGTTGCGGCGTCATAACAAGGTTCTGGGACTGGCGAAGGTCAAGCTTCTGGGAGATATTGCTCATGCAATTATTGTACCATGAATCGGTATGCGTTTTATAGCCTGAATACGTTTGGGGTGTTTCTTTTTAGACAGGCGGGAGCGACCGCGCTTACCGTATAAAGTCTTCGCCCAAATAAACGCGACGAACATCGGCGTGACCCACGATTTCATCGGGTGTGCCTTCGTGCAGGACGTGACCATCATGCAAAATATAGGCGCGATCAACGATATCAAGCGTATCGCGCACGTTATGATCGGTGATAAGCACACCAATATTTTTGGTTTTTAAGTAAGCAATCAACTCACGAATTTCACCCACGGCAATCGGGTCAATCCCTGCGAGCGGTTCATCGAGCAAAATAAAGTGTGGGCGACTTGCTAACGCTCGCGCAATCTCAACACGGCGGCGCTCGCCACCTGATAACGCAATCGCAGGCGTGCGGCGTAAATGACCGATAGAAAATTCAGCAATTAAATCTTCGAGCAGCGCATCTTGGTCATCACGGTTAAGCTCTTGCGCTTCAAGCACGGCGCGGATGTTATCTTCCACGTTTAAACCGCGAAAAATCGATGATTCCTGCGGTAAATAACCAATGCCCATGCGCGCACGGCGATACATCGGCAGGTTTGTAATATCTTGCCCATCCACCAAAATATAGCCGCTATCGGCGGATATAAGGCCGGTCATAATGTAAAAGCTGGTTGTTTTACCCGCACCGTTTGGGCCAAGCAAGGCCACAGCTTCGCCGCGCTGTACAGTAAGGCTGACATCACGAAGCACAGGACGCTTTTTGTAGCTTTTCGAAAGATGAGAAGCTGTCAGGCCTTTGGGAACGGGTTTTAAACGGGTGTTGCTCATTTGTAATTCTTATCTTTTTATACCTGGCAAAGTTATAGCGCGTAATTACGGCCGTGTCATTAACCCTTTTGGCTGTGTCTGTGGCGGCTGTAAGGGTGTTGTTGGTTGTTGTGTTGGGGCAGGCGTTTGAATGACGGGTTGTGGCGCGGCTTCTTTTTTGTTGCTGTCTTCGCTGCTCGGGTAGAAACGACCACTGACGCGCCCTGGCTTGTCATCTGTGCCGCCGCCGATCATTTTACTGACATTGGTGGTTAAATTGACTTCGGCTTGCGCGCCCGACAAAATATTGGGGCCGCGCGTGATTGTCACGTTACCGATGATTTTTGCGGTGTTCGTGCCTGCATCATATTCACCGCGTTGACCTTTTAGAACTTCGGTCGCTGTCGTGATAATGACATTTCCGTTCGCTGTGAGCTTGTCGATACTGCGTTTACCTGATGCTGTGTCTTGTTTTAAAATCGCGCTCATTTGATCGGCGCGAATTTTATCTGTGCCTTGTACAACAATGGCGTTCCCAACCGCATTGAGCCGCCCGTCCGTGACGTAATATTCAAACCGTTCATTGGCGGTTAAGACGCGTTCAGGCGAGGTGAGCTTTAAATTGTCACCTGTCATCGTTGCCAAGCCTTTATCAACCTCATAAATCGCCAAATCACCTTCGGCGATATTACCGCGTGAAATGATACGTACATTTTTATCGGCGGTTAATTTATAGATATCAAAACCTGACTCTTTGGTTTCGCGGTAATCGGCCGTTTGCGTTGCGGCGGTGATGGTAACATCGCCTTGTGTGGTGTTCACATTGCCATGCGCAATGAATCTTAGATCATTGCGGTGCCATTCTAGTGTTTCATCGGCGGTTATTTCAAGCGGCTCATCGCTGTTTGGGTTTGATAAAGATTCCATTGACGGTGCCGCAGCAGGAGCCGTCTGTGCCTGTACGCGTACAGGAGCGACAGCGTAAAGCAAAACAGCAGACAAAAGAATAACAGAACGTAACATCATTGGTTTAACCCTTTTATCTCGCGGTTAAGAACAAGCTTCACAGGCCCCGTGAAGATCAGGCTGTTATTTTCACTCACGGCTTGAAATCCTGTTGCGGCAATTGTACCTGCGGGGCCTTGACCATATACGGCACGATCAGAGACGGCCTTGCGCTCTTTCATGTTAATCAACATCCGCTCGGTTGTCATTTCGTAACCTTTGTCATGAAACAGCTTTACCGTACCGTCTAGTATAAGGCTTTCGGCGTTTTGACGATAAACACCTTTCGCGGCACTCGCGGCAAGCCATGTGCCATCGGTGAGCGTGATATCAGCTTTAGGCATTTCAAGCAAAACGATATCCATATCTTCCGCGCTTTGAAATGCGCGTTCAGCGGTGACTGTATAGGGTTGTGATTTATCATCGCGGCTTTTAAAGCTCGGGTTTACAAGCTCATTCTGGCCGATATTTTGCGGAATGACGCTTTCTTTGGGGATGGCCTCGAAGGTGTCTTCGATCTTTGACCATGAGACCACAAGCCCCGTCAAACCCACCGCAACAAGCGGTAAAAATAAACGCATCATCCGCACAAAGCGCGTATATCCCTTACCATGCGAAACTGTACGCACAGGTGTTTCCAGCTGTGACAGGCGGTTTGGATTTTCAGGAGTGGTTGTCATCGGTTAAAGAGCCTTTTGCGGAGATTAGGCAAGTCCAGCCTGTAAACAGTCTTGCAGTCTGATAAGCCCTTTGAGGTGGCCCTTATCATCGGTGACCAAAAGACTGGTGAGATATTTTCCCGGTGTTTTTGTCATGACGTTCATGGCTTCAACCGCCAGCGAATCCGTGTTGATTGTTTTCGGGTTAGCACTCATGATTTGCGCGGCTGTACGTGTCAGTAAGTCAGGTGCCATATGGCGTTTTAAGTCACCATCGGTGATGATGCCTTGGATTTCCGTGTCATTTTTGGTGATGATAACGCAGCCCAAATTTTTCTCGGTCATGGTGAGAAGCACATCATTCATGGTGGCATCCATTGTCGCGAGCGGTAGATCATCATAAGCATGCATAAGCTCTGTGACCTTCATCAAACGCTGTCCCAATTTTCCGCCGGGGTGGAATATTTTGTATTCTTCTTTGGTCAATCCCATACGGTGCATTAATGCCACAGCCACCGCATCGCCAAGCGCGATCATCATGGTTGTTGATGTTGTTGGCGCCATCCCGTTCGGGCAGGCTTCGGGGGCTTTGGGTAAAATGAGGGGGATATCGGAATGTTTTGCCAGTGTGCTTTCAGGATTGCTAGTCATCGCGATCAGCGTAATGCCAAAGCGGCGCGTGTAATGGATCAGATCAGAAAGCTCGGCGTTCTCGCCCGAATTCGACAGCATCATCACCACGTCATCTTCGGTAATCATGCCCATATCGCCGTGGCTGGCCTCACCCGGATGCACAAATTGTGATGGTGTTCCAGTGGAAGCAAGCGTTGCCGCGATTTTGCGCGCGACATGACCGCTTTTGCCGATGCCTGCCACAATTAAACGGGCGCCTTTGCCTTGCTTCATCGCGTGAACGGCTTCAACGGCGCGGTCGAAATTGTCGTCCACACTGCCGAGCAAAGCGGTCAAACCTGCGATTTCAGTTTCCAAAACGGCTTTGCCGTGGGCGATGTTATGTCCTGCGGTGTTGGCTTTGCTGCCTTTTGGTAATTTTTCTGCGTTTGTCATTGTCATCGTCATCGTGCTCTCTTTAAATAAATTCAGTGGCGAATTTATGGCACAAATCCGCGGAAATAGCGAGAATCTTATGAATGCGCGAAAATGTCTTTTTCGATCCAGCCCACAAGGTCAAGATCAGCACGTGTTGGGATGAAATCCATACAGCTTTGCGCCAGTGCCATACGGCCTTCGCGCTCCAACATCACATTCAGTTTTTCGCGCAAACCGTGCAGATAAAACACATCATTTGCAGCATATAATAACTGATCTTCGGAAAGCTCGTCCGCGCCCCAATCGGATGATTGTTGCTGTTTGTTCAAATCAACACTCAAAAGCTCGCGGCAAATCTCGCGCAGGCCATGACGGTCTGTGTACGTACGGCACAGCGAGGACGCTATTTTCGTGCAATACAGAGGCGTACAGGACACGCCCAAATAATGTTTGATGATCGCGTAATCAAATCGCGCATAATGGAATAATTTATCAATTTTCGGATCAGCCAAAAGCTTCTTCAAATTCGGCGCGTCATATTCACCCGCCTTAAACTGTACCAAATGCGCCGTGCCATCGCCCGCAGATAGCTGAATCAGGCATAAACGATCACGGCGGTTATCCAACCCCATGGCCTCGGTATCAACCGCCACCGCGTTGCCAAAATCAATATTGTCCGGCAAATCGCCTTTATGTAGCTGGATGGTCATATACAAAGCCCCGTATCGTTAATTATGATCAAGCGTTAAAAATATCAGGAAGCCCATGTTTTGCAAGGATTTTTGTGGTGGTTGAATATCGTTGTTTTTAGCGATTTCAATATTCGATATTTTTATTTGTATGAGCAGTTATGGGGTTCTGGATATGGGAAGGGCTTAGTCGCCCCCATATAAGGTGTTAGTGTTCCTTTATCAGATACGCGATACTCAGTATAATTGTATGGTCCGCCATAGCCGCACCCCATATGAGGGCCCGGTTTATAGGTTCCAGCAGGGATTTTTCTCACAACTATGAACCCATCACCATCAGAAGCCACGAAAACATAGAAGGTTGCCTCTTGATAGCCCGTTTTTTTATCGATTTTGGGGAGCACGTCAACACTTTGGAACCATCCGGTTGTTTTAATCGGTGGGATCCATATTGTATGAATCTCCAATTTTAACGGTTTATTCTCATTACTAGCCCAATAGTATTTACCGTTCTTATTCTCTATGTGTAGAGGTAGAGATTTGATCGTCCATGGTTCTTCTGGCACAACAACAGGTCTACTTAAGGCGGGATAGAGCTCTTTCAATTTCTCTATGGGCAACTGAAAAGACTTAGCGCCATTATACCAATTTATTGCGCCAACACCCCTCACATCAGGCAATCTATTTTTTATTAAAAAAGAGCCGTTCAGCCATAAAGCAATCGTGAACACAAATGCGCCGATCACCAAAAAAAGCAGCCAAATTTTCTGTGTTCTATTTTTTATATCCATGATTTTCATCCTTACTGACCATTACAGTACTGAAAAGCACTTTCAAATACCCGCGATTGTTTTTTGTTCATTACGGGTAAAAGGGAGACGGGGTTAGAGCACGGGCATTATCTGTACGCCTTGCCACATTAGAGATGGGCACATATTCTGTTTGTTCCGTCTGTTCCGTTTGCGGCTCATCCGATAATATAGCCCTCAAACTATTCTCGGCGGCAATGCTTAAATTTTTATCTTCTTCAAATAATGCCAAAGTCATACGTACGCCATATTCGATACTGCCATCAGGGAAGATATAATCTTTGACACGTTTATCGCCGTTCGACAGCCTGTATGCATCATCACGCATCTGTGTCCAATCAACATTATCGCTTTTGGCAAGTGTATCATTGATATTTTTCAGCAAGGGATCATTGACCAACATCGTGCCGACATTCTGGCTATAGATAAACTGCATCTCAGGAGCCTCATCGATATATCTCCAGATTGAACTGGAACGACAGGCCCCTAGCCAAAAGAACTTCACATCTTCGTTCAGGTATTGTTTTGCCGTGTTCTCAACATGGTAACTATGGCCACGATGAATCAGGACTGAAATGTCACCGCCCATCTCCGCTACATGCTCTTCAATAGCGCGGTTGCCCGATTTTTCATGCTGCGGTTTATTCGCGTATAGGGTCATACCACCACGCGAGAAAGAAATATACTCAGCATGATTTTTGTACGACCAGCGCTTGTCAGCCTGATAAATACTTTTGAAATGACCGAAAGTATTGTGTCCATCACGATCATCATAAAACACCATCATCTGGAAATTGCGTCCCTGATCATCAAACAAATCTTCCGTCAAAAGTGTGTCGCGCATATAGTTTTGCAGAACATCCGCATATCCTTTGTCCGCCGCCTCAAAAAAGGCACGGTTGTCTTCGGATATTGTCTGGCGTTCAGAAAATAGACTGGCAAGGGCTCCCATCGCATTGCGCAATGTTGAATCTTCCGCATTTTTGTATTGGTCAATGATACTTTGTTCCACCTGAACTCCGTAGCCGATAGAGCTCATATATTCCAATATAGGTAGAATAGTTGTTGTCAGAACCGCCGTTCGGTCGCTTCTATATCTGTCTGAGCTTTTTGCCAACTTATCCATGAGCTTGCCGGCAATGATTTCAACCTCATCAGGCGTAAGAATGGCCATAAACTCTTCTAACTTCCCGAAATGCATGGCATTCATGGTAATCTGCAATAATAGCGAGTCAGAAGTGTAATATGTGTCAGTTTCAGCTTCTTCACTGAATAGCCATGTCCGCACTTGATCGTCTTGTGATAAAGTATCAAGCGTATCGGCCATTATGTGGTTAAAGCTAGAAGTGTAGTAAATTTCATCACCTTCGCCGGCCAGTCTGACGCGATTTTGGGGCGTCATATCGCGCAATACAGCAAAGCGCGTATCGTTATCATAGTTGTGCAAATTATTCACAGTTTTAATGGCGTGATAACGGTTTCTTGAACTCAATTCATCAGCAGCGAAATATTCCTGTGCTGCTTGTAGTAGATCATCATAAGGGATACGAACGTTGTTCAGGACAAAATCTTCGGCTTGTTCATCTCTTGTTGTTTTCTCCAGAAAATAAGCGGGGCGTTTTAAAATGGCGTTGCGCAACATATCGGGATTTAACGTCATCTTGTCGTTTTTTTCAATCAGATCGATAGCATAAAGCGTATCATATTCAAAAGCGCAACCAATACCGAAC
The DNA here is from genome assembly GCA_037969035.1 of Bdellovibrionales bacterium. Classification (GTDB taxonomy): domain Bacteria; phylum Pseudomonadota; class Alphaproteobacteria; order Micavibrionales; family Micavibrionaceae; genus JBBKWU01. The sequence goes on along the minus strand of JBBKWU010000021.1, from coordinate 121,382 downwards.
GCAATCTCGTCCTGTGTCAAATGTCCGCTATCTATCAGCCAAGATCCTTCACGCAACAGCATAAAGTAGTTCGATGCGTTGTTGCAATTTTCATTAAGCGCGGGACGTATCATATCAAGCAATTTATCCTGCGTTTCAACAGTAAGCTGTTCTATACGCTCTGGGTTTTCAGGATGTCCTAGAAAATGAAAAGCACCACTTACATTTTCATGATCTTTTAAAGATTGCAGCATAAAATCCATAAGTTCAGGATTGTGACGCGCCAAAGTCATAAAAATATAAAGACTTTCCTTTAAATTTTTTAATTGTTTCGAAAGTTCATCAGGCTTCTGTTCGAAAACTTGCGTTAGAATAGCCAAATTATGAGCGTTATCAAATTCAGCTTCTGTTTGATCTCGATAACGTCTTCTATCCATCAGACTTTCTAATGCATTACGAGGTGATTGTTTTACAGCTTCCTTTAGAACAGCCTCCGCCCAAGGCATATGGGCGTAGGTTTCATAAGAATCTATGGCATATTGCACTGTATCACGATAGTTATAGTTATCATTACCATTACCCTCAAGAGCGCTTAAAAATACATCTCCGTCAGGAAACAAACTATCATCATTCATCACAGAATCCGAAAACTCCCCCCTTTCCCTGTATTTTAGAAAAGTAAAAGGCTGTACCTCAATTGCCTTACGCAAAACATCCTTAGCCGCAGGTAAATGTGCATACAGATCGTAATATCTCATAACCTCACCAGCGTTCCAATCATCAATCTCTGCTATCAACTCGGCGGCTGTTGGAAACATATCTGGATCGGATGCGATAGCCTGATCAAGGCGCCGCCCCTCTGACAATCGTCTCAAATAAAAAACTGGTGCAACCTCAATCGATTTACGCAAAATATCTTTAGCTTCAGGCAGATCAGCATATAGATCGTAAGCCATTTGAAATACATGTGAGTTTTTCTCGTCTGCTGCAGCCTGTAATAGAATTTCAGCAGATGGCATAAAAGAAGGGTTCTGCGCGACAAGGTCGTTTCCTCTGCCAGCCGCATATTCAAGAAAATATGCCGGTTGTGCGTTTATTGCCGCTTTGACAACATCTTCGGCACCTTGCACATCTTGATAGAAATCAAAGTAACGTATCAGCCTCTGTGCACCTAACCGTTCCGAGGTCATGGCCAAAAGAGATTCCACAGAAGGCATCGGAGGGCTATCACCAAGATAATTTCTTAAATCGGAACTGTTGGCCAACGTTCTGAAATACTCCACCGGATCAGTGTTTATTGCATTTGTGAAAATCGCCTCAGCTTCGGGTAAATGAGCATATAACTCATAATATCTGATCAATTCATATTGATGTTCTCCACGGACATCACGCTCTAATGACGCCTGAATAAGGGCCTGTGCATCAGGAAAAAAATCGGGGTTATTGTTCAGATCATCATGTAAATTTACTCTCCCCCGCCCTGAGATATAAGCGATAAAATGCGTAGGTGCAGAGTTTATAGCAGTTTTCACAATATCTGCGGCTGTTGGCAAAGACATATAAAATTCGTAATTTTTGATCAACGTTTTCGCACGCTCATGATCTGCTGCCGCCTCCATAAGAAAAGGCCCCATATTTTCTGGTAGAGGTTGATCCCCTGAAACATCGTTGAAAGTCTGCGGAAATTTAAACATCAGGATCGGATCGGCATTAAATGCGGCGCGCAGAATATCATCGTGTTCGTCCATATCACTATAACGATGACGACCGTCTAGTATACGCTCAGCTCTCTGCGAATCAGAAGCCGAAGCCAATAATTGTGCCGCAGAATATGTAATAGGCAAGGAACTATCTTCATTGTTACCATAGTTGCCATACCCAATACTTTGGCCATTCACATCGAGCGTTATACCTTCAATGCGATACCCGAAATTCAGAATTTTGAAATACAGCCCTGGGTCTTCCTCCAAAAACGACTTAATCGTTTCAGGTAGCCACGGCTGCTCACTAATACGCCGTATCACATCAATAAGGACACTGTCACCCATAGCTGTGGGATCTTCTTCACGACATAATCTGTAAGTCATAATCAACGATGCCTGATCGCCACTCGCCCAGTCCTGAACCGAAGAAAAAGCATCATCATCAAGCGCTAGAGTTTTTACATCATCAGGTGTATTTTCTTCTGCCTCATGGCAGATAGCCAATGGCTTGAAACGTAAATAAGCTGGAAGTACATCTTGGACGTCGCTTTGGACGTCGCTGCTGATCCCCACATCAGGGACACTTTCAGAGATAGCATCAGATACAGACTCAACATCTTGCGCAAACACAGGTTCCGATTGCAAAGCACCGATGAGCGCAACACTCGCGAATATTTCCGTCAATCGTTTATAAGATTTAACCTTGTACGGTTTGAAAAGTGCCATATGTCCGCCTCGTTATTTTTTACGGAAAGTAACATCAGTTAGTCATAATGCGCAAGTTAATTTTACCTAATTATTAAGTGAGCGTGAGAGAAGAGCCAGGAAACTTTGAATAAATTTTTATATATGAGGAATTTATCAGAATACAAAATGGTGCCCAGGAAGGGACTTATGATTTTTGTCTAACTATATGATGTGTATAATATAAAATAAATCATATTTTACAATACCCGAATAGATACCCGAAAACTTAACCTTTGATTTTTTGCCATGTGAATCCGCTTGTGCGGCTTAAAAACCCAATTAATATAAGACCGATATAAGAAAAACAGCCACTTCCTATATTTGGAAAGTGGCTGTCATAAGAGTATTTAGGGTTGGACTACATACCACTTACGGGCATTGCTACGCCTGTTTGAGCTTTGTAATCGATTTCAGCTTGTGTCTTTAGGCGCTCACCGCTTTTAACCAGTGCTTTTCCTTTGCTCACCATCGTTTCACCTTTGGTGATTTGCTTTTCACCGCTTTCGATCAACTGATAGCCTTCATTGGCTTGTTTTTCGCCTTTTGACCATTGCTGGCCAATGTCTCTCATTTCGACGCCTTGGTATTGTAGCTTCTCACCAAAACTGGCTTCTTTCGCAGTGCCACAGGCACTGAGGAGAAATAAGGCACAAACAACGCTTAGAACACGTATCTTATTACTGTATGTCATATTTTCTATTCTCCTTTTTATTAACCGTTATAGTTAAATGGCTCTTCGTGTCTTGGACGTACGGAATCTGCATAAGCGCGTTTCCATTCATACATATCGATCACGTTGTCGCGCTTTACATTCACTCTGTTGAACGTCATACCCAAAAAGTCTAGAGGTGTTAAGCCGTCACCATTTTCATCAAACTTGTTCAGATTAGAAGCTTTCATAAACTCTTCCTCTGTCACAGTTGTTTTGGTTGGTTTATCGGCAACGCGATAATCAACGATTGCGATGGTTTTTTTCTCCATCGGAGAAAATGCCAAAACGCCGATTCTTTTCATCTCGATATTATCAATCACTTCGTTGCCGTCGCGATCAAATATATAGAAAAGGCTTTCACCGACTTCATCATGGGAAAGAGCGCCGTCTTTGTTTAAATCAAAATCCATGAAGTTCACGACGTTGTTCGTGCCCCGTGGTTTTGGCGCTACTTCTACACGTACGGTTACTTTTTTAGCATCAGGCTCTGCGCGTGAAATGCTGTCCAGTTTGTTTTTCATTTCATCTTCTGTAATGTACGATTTGGCAGGTTCCGCAAACGCTGTTCTATGAAGAACAGGCGCAGATAAGGCTGTCGCGACGATGATTGATAAAAATAATTTGTTTTTCATTATATATTTCCTTCTTGTTACCTTGTTACACACTTTTTCATTATTGTTTTCATGTGTGGCCTTATCATAGGGACGCTCAATGCATGAGGCAAACATATAATATTAATGGATAGAATGAGGTTTACTCAATTGTTCGTGTTCCTCAAGACCCCTTGTTTTCTTGTATAATGCGCAGAAAATCAGGAGATTTGATGTGAAGATCACGCTGCGGAAACGGAATTTCGATGTTGTGCTCATGAAATTTTTTCCAGACCGCATAGTAAATATCACTCATCACGTTTGAGCGCCCCTCGGCTGGGTCACAAATCCAAAAGCGAACACTCAAATCGACAGAGCTATCGCCAAAACCGGAAATCAAGCACTTTGGTGGCGGATCCTTTAAAACACGAGGGATGCTCGCAGCGGCATCAAGACAGAGCTGTATCGCTAAATCCAGATCGGCGTTATATGAAATGCCCACGGGAACAGATAAACGAACGTTATTGTCGCTATAGGACCAGTTTTCAACGCGTTGTGTTATGAACTCTTCATTCGGGATGAGATGCTCTGTTCCATCCCGCGTGACCAAGGATACATAACGCGCCCCTAGAGATTGAACCCAACCGTAGGTATTACCAACAGCAATCACATCACCGGGTTTTAAAGAACGTTCCAATAGCAAAATTATACCGCTGACAAAGTTAGAAATGACTTTTTGTAAACCAAAACCAATACCAACACCCAAGGCGCCACCAAATACAGCAAAGGCGGTTAAATCGATGCCCAAGGCTTCGAGCGCGACCATAATCGCTACGGCAAAAAATATCATTTTCAATAGTTTGCCAAAAAGAACTTGTGCTGATGGCGTGATATTCGGAAATTTCGAAATACGGCTTTCAAGCGTTTTGGAAAGTGTTGAAGCGATAGACAGTAATACGGCCAATGAAATAAAAGACTTAATGATGCCTAAGGCAGAAATGCGGACATCACCGAATGAAAATGCGAGTTGATCGGTAACTGTAACGGCCTCATTTAAAACGCCGACAATATTAAGTGCCGCGAAAAGCCAAATAGTGACCGATAAAATCTTTGCTAAGGCTTTGTTGTGGATTATGCCTGTCACAAGACGAATAACAACCCAAGCGCTTAATAGGCTGGCGACAATTCTGATTGCGTGAAAGGAAAGACCCATGGTTTCGGCAGTGATAATGGCAATCCATTGCAAAGGAAGCCATATCAAGAAGAGGCTAAAAGGCGCAAGGGCATTAAATATTTTTGAGCGCCCCCCTTCTTTTTCCAAGAACCCTTTAAGTTTTTTGGAAAAGGTTATCGCCAGAAGAAATACGACGGCAATAATGCCGAGCTGATATAACACAACAAAGCTAAATACATTTTCATCAAGCCACATATAGCTTTTTGAAAGGTAATCGTTGATGGTTTCTTTGTTTATATAGTCTTGAATATTAAAATCGTTCATATCCCTGCTTTCTTGTTTATTCGATCATAGGATTCTGTATTGTAAAATCGTATGACACTTTTTTTATTGATTGTCATCCTTATAGGCTTTTGATTGAAAGATGTCGATGCCGCCCATTGCTTTTAGCCAATGCTGCGATGAGTAAATGACAAGATTGGCCGATATTTTACCGTCTTCTTTTAAATCTGTGTAAATGGATTGCCAAATCACACTTGCAGCCTCTGGAAACGTGTGAGAAACAAGTTGATTTTCGAACAGGCGCTCCAAAATACTGTCTTCATCCATGCCATCTGCCAATAAACGCGCGACGAACGAAGGTGCGGGCGCTTTAGAAAATATATTTCGCGCCTCTGGTTGATCTGATTTGATATTTAAAGTCAGTTTTATAATTTGCGGCTTGGCGCAACTCGCAGGAAATGCTTTGTAAAGCAGAACGCCAACCTCAAATAAACGATGATGCAGGGCGATATCAGAATACTCTTCCCAAGGATGACCGCCTTCCAAAAAATCTTGCGCGATATTTTGCCTTACGCCCATAGAAACAGTGTTTTTTAATTTATAAACGAGGACTGCATCTGCGGCGTCCTCAAACTCTAAATCTTGCAAGGCCATAACGGCCATCTCTGTTAATTCATTGCCCTGAGTTGTTTCAAAACCGTCCATATCCATCGCCTCTAAAAGCTGATGATAGTCTTTCTCGCACCAGCTTTGCGGCGTGTCATATACTTCGCTCATATCAATTACTTCAACATCAAACTGAATAGCCACTGTCATTCCTTTCAAATTTTCTGAAATACTAAAAACAAAAGACTCGCCCGCTGGGAGAGCGGGCAAGTCCGAAAGTCTCTTCTCACCAGACAGACCATACGATCCATCCTAAAAAGAAGAGTGTTTTAATTTATTTAACAGGCACCGGCGCTAAAACGCCTGTGTCTTGTTCGTGGCTGTCGTGCTCTGCCGCATCATCGGCACTTGTGTACTCAATCACACCGTCTGTTGCGGGAGTATCGGTCACAACCGCGTCTACGGAGCCCTCTACAGATGTTTCATCTGAGTGAACGATTGTCTCTGACGTCACGTCAGCAGTTGAGTGTGCTGCTTCAGAAGTAGCTACCGCGCTCTCTTCTGCTGAAACCAAAGACACACCCATTAAAAGTGCCGCCGCAACAAAAGAGCCTAATATTATATGTTTCGTATGCATCATTTCTAATTTCTCCTAATTTAAATGATTTATTTCATGCTGTAGTATTTATGTTAGGCCACATTTCAGCATGAGGCAAACGCATAATATTCAGGCTTAGGTTGATATTTTCTCATGTGTCGGTATTATCAATCGAGAAGCAGTTACGATAGGATTAGAAAATGGATATTACATTAATCAAAACATTTCTTGAAGTCATCGCGGCGGGCAATTTCGTGAATGCGTCTGAGCGTTTGTATGTATCACAATCCGCGGTTAGCTTGCGCATAAAATCATTGGAAGAGCAGCTAGGACGACCGTTATTTTTACGCAGTAAAAACGGTATTACCCTCACACCTGCCGGTGAACAATTCGTGCGGTATGCGCAAACATTTTTGCAAGTATGGGAAGAGGCCAAACAACAAGTTGCTGTTCCTAAAGGCTACAAGGACGTGCTTGTTATTGCGGGGGAGTATGGGTTATGGAACAGATTGCTCATCAGGTGGCTTCCACTAATGGCACAACACATGCCAGATGTTGCTTTTAGGGCAGAGGTCGCGCGCCACGACAGATTAATGCGCCAAATGGCAGAAGGCACAATAGATATTGCTGTGATGTATACGCCGCAGGCACGACCAAATATCAATATTGAAAAACTATTTGAAGACGACATGGTTCTTGTTTCGACTAATGCTGCAACCAATGATATTGATGAAAATTATATATTTATTGATTGGGGCGAAGAATTTGGAGTGTTTCATGCCACAAATTTCCCTGATTATCAGCACCCCCGCATTACATTTGACCTTGGCCCGATAACCATCAACTACCTTTTGAATAACGGAGGCAGCGCTTATATGCCCAAAAGGCTCGCCGAGCCATTTGTCGAAAACAAAAAATTATATATCGTGAAAGATATGCCGCATTTCATATTCCCCGTTCATGTTTCTTGGCGCTCCCAAACCAAAGAAGAACTAACAGAAATAGCGATAAAACTTCTCAAGGACACCACACAAAACACGCTAACAGGGAAGCTACCGCCACCTTTTTGGGCGTGATTTATGGTTCTTGGCTGCAGCATGTCTATGTTTTGTGGTGCCCAGGAAGGGACTCGAACCCCCACTCCCATAAAGAGAACTACGACCTGAACGTAGCGCGTCTACCAATTCCGCCACCTGGGCGCACCAAAAATTTTTCGTTATATTTATTCGGAAAATGGTAATTAACGTAGCGTGACAAAAATGTCAAATTGCTTTATCTTTATCCAAGTTGAGAAAATGGTGATTCATATTTTGTATGTATTTCGTATTTGTTAACCGTCTTTTGACACAATTATAATAGGTTATCGTCTTTAGGCTTTATTTTTAGTCAGGACTGCGGGGGAGCAGAATATAAATGAAAATCCTTGTCATTGATCGTGATGCTTTGTCCACGCAACTTATACGTTCCAAGCTGGAAGCGCTGGGGCATACTGTTGTCGAAGAATCTGTTAAAAATAATGCGCTTGAACGGATGGAGCGCGAAGAGTTTGGCGCGGTGTTTTTTGACCCGTCGCCGCTTAATAATGCGCGCCCGATTGTGCTCTCTATTCGCCGCTCGGTTAATAATTACCCGTATATTATTTTGATGTCACAAAATATGGAGCGCGAGGAAGCCATTAAGTCTGGCGCAAACGAAATCATTGAAAAGCCGCTTGATAGCTCACGCCTTGAAACCATCATGGAAAACGCAGCACGCTTGACCAAGCTGATTAAACGTATCGGTGATGAATCCGAAGATTTCCCGAGTGCGGGCGGCGTGATTTCAAAATCAGCCTTTAATCAACTTTTCCTATCTGCCGTTGACCGCGCCGACCGTTATGGTGAACGTGCGTTTTTATTGTTCATCGGTGTTGATAATTTTGAAGAATTACGCGCGCTTGATGGGGCTTATGGTACGGAATACGTATCGGCGAAGCTGTCTCAATATTTGGTGCGCTTGCGCCGCCAGAGCGATATCATCGCGCAAACAGGCAAGAGCGAGTTCTGCCTTATGCTGCAACGTCCGATGTATGAAACAGAACCAATGGAGGCCGCGAACCGCTTTGCGGAATCAATTGATAAACTAACCGATATCGCGCCAAGCGAAGGCAGCAGCGTTGATTTGCGGGTGGAGCTGTTGGATATGCCTGTTTGTAGTTCATTGTTTAAACATGTGATTACAAAGCGTAAAGAAGCCGCCACGGGTTAATGTTCGCTCGTTCAGTCTTGACTTTGTAGATGATATAGGACAATATACCTAGGAAAACACCACAATTGTATGTAAAGGCCGCCTCTTGGGCGGTTTTTTTGTGCCTGTTTCCTTCATAAATATGAAATCAAACCAAATCCAAAAATTTAAAGGAGAAAACCATGCCAACATGTTTACCTTTGGATGCCAATGGCAATCCAATTCCTGCTATCCGTCTTAAAAATGGTGGTGCTCATGCCATTAGTGCGACAGCAACAACCGCACGCAACAGCAGCGCCTTTGATGCCACAACCGAGCTTGTCAGTCTGTATGCAACAGGCCCTGTGTTCGTGAAGTTCGGTGATTCATCTGTGGAAGCCACAACGGCAGATCACTATTTCCCAAGCGGTATTTATTATGATTTTTCCATCGGTGGTGGTGAAACAAAGCAAGCCACCCATGTTGCGGTGCTGCGTGTGGATTCTGATTGCACACTTTACGTGTCTGAAAAAGAATAATTTCGGTTTTTGAAAAACTGACCGGACTTAGTCCACTTGGTTTTCTTTTTAAAATCAAGTGATTAATGGAATAACTGGACTAACTCGGACTTAGTCCAGTTGGTGATAATTCCGAATATACCTACATTTGCGATCGCGACTTGAGCGCGGTCGTAATTGTCCCGTCATCAAGATAGTCAAGCTCGCCGCCCATCGGCACACCATGCGCAAGCCTTGTGACCTTTGCTTTGAATTCTTCTGGCAGTTTATCCGTGATGAAATGCGCGGTGGCTTGCCCATCGACGGTGGCGCTGAGCGCGATAATGACTTCCTCATACTCACCTTGTGATAGGCGCTCAATGAGTGCCGCAATCGAGAGCTGCTCAGGCCCGATACCGTCCAAGGCCGATAACACCCCGCCTAATATATGATATTTCCCTTTATACGCGCCTGTGCGCTCGACCGCCCAGAGGTCAGAAATCCCTGCGACCACGCAAATACTGTTTTGGTCGCGTCTTGTGTCCTGACAAATGGCGCAGGGATCCGTCAAATCAAGATTGCCGCACGTGCCACAGGTGACAATGCTTTGCGCTGTTTGCTCCAAAGATTGCATCAGCGGCGCCATGATTTTTTGTTTATTGGTTAACAGATGAAGCGCAATACGGCGCGCAGAGCGCGGGCCAAGACCGGGCAATTTTGAAAAGGCTCTGATAAGCTGGTCGAACGGGCCGTCATTCATTATTTTATCTGTTTCAATTATTTGTCTGTGTTTGGGATAATGATATCTGGATGGTGGTCAAAGTAAATACGGGACAGGTCGATTTCTCGCGCATGGAGCTTCACAAGCGCATCGTTAATCATGTCAGGTGAACCTGCAATGAAAATAGCTGTGTTTTCTGTGATATCAGCCTGTGCCAGAACATGATCGATCATAATGCCGCCAATGACAGGGATATATTCAAAATTGTCGTGCGTCTGCGCCAGTTCTTGAAAGTACGACGCCATATATTGTTCGCCTTCTGCTTGCGTGCCCCAGAAGAAGTGGATGGCGTGTTGGTGGTGTGTCGCGAGTGCGGCCTCAATCATTGCTTTTTGCGGGGTGAAGCCAATACCGCCTGCAATCATGATCAGGGGCTTGTCTTTCATAACGCCGCTATCATAGATGTTACTGCCGATGCCGTGCCCGATTTTTATGCCATCACCGTCTTGCAACATATCCAGCACATATTGGCTGGCCGCACCTGCGCCGCGCTTGACATGGATTTCGATTGTTCCGTCTTCGTAAAACCCTGCAATAGAGTAATAACGCTGCTCGTGATCTTTCCAGCTAATCGGGACATATTGCCCTGCTGTATAGATCAGTGGCTCTGACGGCTTTATTTTGATGATTTTGATGTCGGGCGTAATGTTGGCGGTATGGATGACATGCGCGGATATCATAGGCAGTATATCCGTTTTGAAATCGGGAGGAGAAGAAGGCATATCGGTTTATTACTCGTTGTAGTTTGGCGTACCGTCCAGATGGTTCGGATTCATATATACAAATAAATTATCTTCCAGCGCAATACCGCTTTCCAACTTAAATAGCTCAATTTCCGTGATTGAACCTGTCGGGTCAACAACGCGCCATTTTTTAAGCTTGAGCGGGTTTTCCTCAAAACCAAGAGAGAGCGATCCTGCGCCCGGATCATCGGCTTGTATAAGCGTTACCTGCAATAATTTTCCAGCGCGTTTAATTTCGGTCACATTAATATCACCGCTTAGCTTTATATCAGGGCGTAAAAGAAAATCAGCGAGCGTTTGGCCAATCGGTGCATTTGATTGTTCACCAAGCTCTGCATCATAGAAATAGATGAAATAGCTATCGGCGACGACAAAGTCTTTGATCGGGTCATCATATTCAAACCGTAATTTCCCCGGACGGCTTAGATAAAACGTCCCAATAGATTGCGCACCATTGGGTGATGTTTGTAAAAAACGGGCACGCGCCGTGGTTAAAGTTTGCAAGTATTGCTCAACTCTGCTCACAGATGGGGGCTGCGTTTGTATGATTGTTGGCGTGTCATTCGTTGACTGCTGTGCCGCCGCGATTTGTGGCACAAACAAAAATAAAGCCAAAATATATGTCATCAATAAGGTTTTCATATCAAAAGATATAATCAAGAATGCGGGCAAAAGAAAGGCAGAATGAAAAAAAGAAATTTTTTTATTGCATTTAGGTGCTATTGTTTGTCATATTATTTCAATATTGATATTCAAACGGCATGATTTGAGCCAAAACAGGGAGTACGCGTAAATGACCACTTCAGATGATAATAAACCAAAAGGCCACGCCCATTCACTATCTTGCAGTTTTTGCGGTAAAGGTCAGCATGAAGTTAGAAAACTAATCGCGGGACCGACAGTGTTTATTTGTGATGAATGCGTTGATCTTTGTATGGACATTATCAAAGAGGAAACCAAAGACAGCATTGCCGCAAAGGGTGATGTTATAGTTCCACAAACGATTTGTTCACATCTTGATGATCATGTGATTGGCCAAGATCGTGCAAAAAAAGTTCTGTCTGTGGCTGTCTACAACCATTACAAACGCATTAATGATAAAGGTTCAGATGTAGAACTCTCTAAATCAAATATCCTGCTTATTGGCCCTACGGGTTGCGGTAAAACACTTTTGGCTCAGACTCTCGCGAAAGTATTAGATGTGCCCTTTACAATGGCGGATGCCACAACATTGACAGAAGCTGGTTATGTTGGTGAAGATGTCGAGAATATCATTCTTAAGCTGTTGCAGGCTTCTGAGTATAACGTTGAGCGTGCACAACGCGGTATTGTTTATATTGATGAAATTGACAAAATCACGGGACAAGGTGGTGATGGTGCTTCACAACAGCGCGATGTTAGTGGCGAAGGTGTTCAACAGGCACTTCTTAAAATTATGGAAGGAACAGTGGCCAGTGTTCCGCCGCAAGGTGGTCGTAAACATCCGCAACAAGAATTTTTGCAGGTTGATACAACAAATATTTTATTTATCGTTGGCGGTTCATTTGCCAAAGGATTAGCAAAAATTATCGAGCAACGCTCTCAGACTTCAGGTATTGGGTTTGGCGCGCACCTTAAAGGTGATCGCCAAGAAAGATCACTTGGTGAGATTTACAAGGATGTACAACCTGAAGATCTAATGAAATTTGGTCTTATTCCGGAATTTACTGGACGTGTACCGATTATTGCGACGTTGGAAGATCTCGACCAAGACGCACTTATTAGAATTTTGACGGAACCTAAAAATGCTCTTGTGAAGCAATATCAAAGACTTTTTGCCCTTGAGGGTGTGGAATTGAGATTTGAAGATGATGCTTTAACTGCCATTGCGGAAAAGGCCATCGCTCGTAAGACTGGAGCGCGTGGTTTACGAGCAATCATGGAGGATATTCTTCTTGATACAATGTTCGAATTACCAAATATAGAAAACGCTTCTGAGGTCGTTGTGGATGGTAAAGCGGCTAAATGTGAAAGCAAGCCACAAATAGTTTACAAAGCAGAAGAGGCTTTAGAGCAAGAATTAGCAACACCAAAGCGCGTTATGAAATAACCAAACAACACAGAATTTTAAGCAAAAAGCCAGATGAATGTCTGGCTTTTTTTGTTTGGCTCTGGGTGCTGGCGGGTAGGAATTAAGCGTCGCTGAAATCACTCACAAGAACATCACGCTTGCCTGTTGCGGTTGCGGGTGTGACAACGCCTTGCTTTTCCATTTCTTCCATGATGCGTGCGGCGCGGTTGTAGCCGATTTGCAAATGGCGCTGGATGAAACTGACCGAGGCTTTGCGCTCGCGGGCAACAATGGCAACGGCCTTGTCGTATAGTTCGTCCACGTTCGAGCCTTCACCATCGCCACCGAACATGGCGTTCATAACATCACTATCGCCGAAACCACCGCCTTCGGTGACATCATCGATATAGGCAGGCTCGCCTTGTTTCTTCATGAAGGTTACAACGCTCTCTACGTCGTTATCGGTCACAAAGGGGCCGTGAACACGGGTAAGCTGCCCACCCGATGGCATGAACAGCATGTCGCCCATACCCAATAATTGCTCTGCGCCGCCTTCGTTCAGGATGGTGCGTGAGTCGATTTTTGATGTCACTTGGAATGAAATACGGGTTGGGAAGTTTGCCTTGATAATCCCTGTAATAACATCAACAGAAGGCCGCTGGGTCGCCATGATGAGGTGAATACCCGCCGCACGTGCCATCTGCGCAAGACGCTGTATCGCGTTTTCCACGTCTTTACCCGCGACCAACATCAAATCGGCAAATTCATCAACCAAAATAACGATGTAGGGAAGTTCGGTTAGATCAAGCGGTTGTTCCTCGTAAACAGGTTTGCCTGTTTCTGTATCAAAACCTGTTTGAACCTTGCGCATGATGGTCTCGCCTTTTTTACGGGCTTCGCGTAGGCGTTGGTTGTAACCGTCGATATTTCTGACGCCGAGCTTGGACATGGCGCGATACCGCTCTTCCATTTCCTGTACCGCCCATTTTAGCGCGACAACGGCCTTGCCAGGCTCAGTCACAACAGGGGTCAGCAAATGTGGGATGCCGTCATAAACAGAAAGCTCGAGCATCTTCGGGTCAATCATGATCAAGCGGCATTTCTCAGGCGAGAGATGATACAGCAGCGATAAAATCATGGTGTTCACGGCAACCGATTTACCAGCACCCGTCGTACCCGCCACAAGCAAGTGCGGCATCTTCGCCAAATCAGCAATCACAGAGCCGCCGCCAATATCCTTACCTAAAATAAGCGGTAATTTGGCCTTGGTGGTGGTGATATCGGTTTGTTCCAACATGTCATAGAAATGAACCGTCTGGCGGCGCGCGTTCGGAATTTCAATGCCGATGACACTGCGCCCCGGTATGACGGAGCAACGCACAGATATCGCAGACATAGATCGCGCGATATCATCGGATAAGCCAATGACGCGGGATGTTTTTGTTCCTGGTGCAGGCTCTAATTCATAAAGTGTGACCACGGGGCCAGGGTGAATGCTTGTAATTTCGCCCTCAATGTTGAAATCCGCTAATACGTTTTTCAAGAGCTCGGCATTTTGACGCAGCGCGTTTTCATCGAGCTGGAGCGAGGCATCTTCTTTTGGTGGTTCTTCCAGCAAATCAATCGTTGGAAGCTCCCATTCGCCGCTATCCTCGAGCGCAAAGCTGCTTTGGTGGGTTTTCTTTGGTGTTTGTGGGGCGGCTTTTGGTTTGATCACATTAATGTTGCTCGAAACAGGCGGCGCAACGCGTTGTGGGGCTTCGAATACAGGCTCGTCATCGATGTCGTCTATATCATCATCGGACATGGCAGGCTGTTTACGAATTTTTGCGACCTTGGGTGCCTTTGGCGCTTTGGGCTCTTTTTTGATTTTCGCGGCGCGCTGGGGCAATTCATAATCAGGATCACCATAATGGCGCACCCAATCAATAAAGGCGTTGACGGCTGCGCTTGACGCGTCAAAGGCCGTGTATACGCCAGCGACAATAAGCGCGCCAAAGGCTTTGTATTCTTCCTTACGGATCGCGATGGCGAAAAACAAGCCCGCGAGGCTTATTAGCCCTGCTATGCAAGCAATTAGCGTATAAGGCGAAAGCGATCCGATTTCAGGCGCAAAGCGTACCAACATCTGTAATGAAATTATCCCGCCACTGCCGCCCATATAAGGGGCAAGTAACCAACCGCCAGATGAAATTTTTGCTGCCGCAATGGATGCCGCGAATGCGGATACAACAAGCGCAATAACCCGCAACCATAACGGTGAGAGTGATTGACGTTTATAAATGCGAAAGCCCCAAACAGTAAAAACAATACCGAAAATCAACCCGCCCAAACCAATGGTTTGCAGCAGAAAATCTGCGATATAAGCCCCCGGAACACCGAGCCAGTTACCGATCTCTGCACCACTCGCGGCGCTTGCTGTATTGGCGGAGGGATCAGTGTGATGGTAGCTTGCGATAGAAAGTAAAATGGCCGCACCCAGCACAAAAAACACAACGGCAGCCGCGTCAATTATACGCCGCGCCAAAAAGACATGCGCCGTTTCCGGTAGAAAACGGTTTTTTTTCTTAGATTTATTTTTTACAACTTTGGAATAACGTGCCATGGGGATTTTTCTATAGAACCATAAAATAATGCTGAGAATGCAGGAGAATCAAAGCGCAGTTGATGTACAGACCATTGTAATGGGCTGTGGACATAAAGACAAGGCGATATTACATCGGGAGTTTAATCGCGGTTTTTACCGGTCTACTCTTCGTCGTCTTCAGGCAACGTGCCATTTGGGTCGGTTTCTAAGAGGCCAGCAACCTGTTCGAAAACATCGGCGTTTTCTTCCATTTGCACTTTTAACGGCTCGTTTTGTTCTCCGACGGTGCGGAAAAAAGCGGCGGCGTCACGAAGAAGTCGTGAGGCTAGTTCTGTATGAGTAGGCATTTAAATATCCTTTGATTGCGGTTTTAATAAACCAAATGTGTGTTTAAGAGGGCTATCGTTATCGTTTGCAGTTTTGATAGCACCACGCACCTTTTTTACCAGATCAATATCGGGTTTGTCAGCTTTTTTTCCGGATTTAAAGTCAACTTCGACCACATTTTTGAATTTTTCACTGACGGATGAGCCGTCATCTTTATGTTTTTGGGCATATTTATAAACGGCATATAGGGCTGCAAAAGAATCGGTTAAATCTTCTTTATAGCGGTTGAAATACTCTTCAGGCAGTTTGTTGTAGCTACCACGGTATAAGGCCAGAAGCTCAGAAAGTTTGGAAAATTCTTTCTCCCGCACCATTTGCGATTCAGGAAATATTCTTTCGATCGCCGCCACAGCCAAATGCATGTTTTGCGGTTCTTCGTATATACCCGTCATCAGAATGATTTTTGATGTGCCGTCTGGTAAATCTTCAATGACATCGACGCATAAATTTTTGCGTGTCACGCTGTAGTTGTAGCGCAGATGAAAATCTTTGGTTTTGGTTTCATCGTTTTTTTCGAGCGTTTCTTGCCACGCAAAACCATTGGCTTCCACCATTAGTTCATCTGGAATTTTGATCCATTTCATTATTATTGTTCCCTGTGTCATCTCTTGATGGATGTTTTTTATATGTTCCCAATATCCTGACGTCATCGGCAAAAAATTGCAACTCCTCAAGTGCTAGTTTGAAATTGTCGCGCTCGGGATGGCCGTCAACATCGCAGAAGAACTGCGCCACTTTAAACCCTGCGCCGACATAGCTTTCGAGCTTGCTCATGCTAAGGCCGTTTGTGGCAAAACCGCCTAAGGCCTTATAAAGCGCGGCGGGAATGTTACGTGTCTGGAAGATCAGGCTGGTCATGACGTTCGCATCAATGGGCGGCATGATTTGTTCGCGCGAAAGCACCAAAAAGCGTGTTGTGTTGTGATCGGCGTCTTGTATATCGTTTTGCAAGATATCCAGTCCGTAAATTTCAGCAGCCAGCGTCGACGCAATCGCGCCATGCTGTTTATCGCCTTTTTCTGCAATTTCACGCGCCGCGCCTGCTGTGTCGGCATGAACGTGTGAGATTAAGCCGCGCTCTTTCACCAATTTACGGCATTGCGGTATGGCATGTATGTGGCTGTGAACATGCTTTAAATCGTCGATTTTTGTGCCCTTAATGCCGAGTAAGGCATGACGGATGGGTTCATAATGTTCACCAATGATATAAAGGCTGCCCTTAGGGATCAGGTGATGCACGTCCGCCACGCGCCCCGCCAGTGTATTATCAATCGGGATCATCGCATAATCGGCCTCGCCTTCGCGCACAGCAGTAAAGGCATCTTCAAACGCGTGACATGGCACTGTCTCATAATTGGGGAACATGGCGCGGCATGCCATATCCGAATAAGCACCGGCAAAGCCTTGGAATGAAATTTTATGGCTCACGCTCGTCATCCTTTTGTAATTTTTTGTAATTGTAACGTCTGTATAAAAAGCATTTTATCGATGAAAAATCAATAAATTGCGCTTTTTAGGCTCATTTTTAAGCGGAATTTTAAAAGGATACTTGCCGCGCTAAAAAAAACGGGGTATCCCTTTGCATGATCCTTGTCCTTATAGATGGGGATTGATATAGTTTTGTGTTTTTAAGATTAAGCGTAATTTTCTAACAAGCAGGATAGTCCCATGGGCGGTATGGAATTTAACAAGATTTTCGCAGCTTTATTGATTGCTGGTATTGTGGCAAGCCTTTCTGGTTTTATAGCCAAAGAGACAACGGATGTGCATGACCTGCACGAGTTTGCTTACCCGATTGAAGGAATGGAAGGCAGCGCAGGCGGCGCCACCAAAGAAGCAATGCCAGAGCCTATTTTGGCGATGATTGCTGGCGTTGATGTTGCGCATGGCGAAAAACTTTCTCGCGCTTGCGCGGCATGCCATAGTTTTAATAAAGGTGGTCCTGATGCAACGGGCCCGAATTTGTGGAACATTATGAACCGCGGCATTGGTAAAAAAGCTGGCTTTTCTTATTCTGGTGTTGTTGCGGATCACGGCGGTCAATGGGATTACTTGATGCTGAACAAATTCCTTTGGAAGCCGAAAAAGGCGATGGAAGGCACAAAAATGAACTATATCGGCCTGAAAAAGCCGGAAGATCGTGCGGCAATGATTGCATGGCTTAGAACATTATCGGACAGCCCTGTCGCGCTGCCAAGTGAGACAGCCATTCTTGAAGAAGCCAAAGAGCTCGAAATCTCAGAGATTACAGAGCCTGCTAAAGAATCTGTGAAAGAGCCTGAAGCGTTGGAAGATAATCTTAATCACTAGATTATTCAGTGTTTGATATATAATTTTGAGAAGGTGCGAACCGTGATGTTTGCGCTTTTTTTATGCCTTGTTTTGCCAGCGGCCATTTTCGTCTTGCTGCCAATAGCTAATTTCAAAGCCTTGCTCTTTATACGCTTTCCAACGTCCGCGTGCGGCACTAACCGCTTCGGGGTTGCGCCCGTCTAACATTTCACAGCATAGATTGAAATCGGCCACGGATTCGGATGTCGCGCCATCGGTGAGAATAAGAACATCCGCACCATTGGGGTTTTCATCCTTGGCGGTAAGCCATATGGGTTGATTTTCGGCAAAACCTTCTTTTTTCGTGCCATGCGGCAGGAAACTATCGGCGGTGTATGTCCATAAATGGTCGTTTAAGCGCTGCAGTTGTGATTCTTCACCTGTTTTGACGACAATTTTATGATCGCCAGATAGGGCTTTTCCCAGAATTTCAGGCAAGGCCTGATCCAGCGTTTTTTGCTCTAAATGATAAAATCGAATCGCGGTCATTATATGTAATCGTGCAATGTTCCGTGCGGATCTTCAACCGTATATTCGTTTTCGGTGTTTGTGCCGTGTATATAACACGGGGTGAGCGGAACTTTGCCAAACCCTTGCGGGATATCCAACATATAAGTCGGTTGGCACAGTCCTGAAAGATTACCGCGCAATTCCTTCATCAATGCCTGCCCCTTCGTAATGGACACTCGAAAATGCGATGTGCCAGGGGCTTTGTCGGGGTGGTGAAGGTAATAAGGCTTCACGTGGAGAGTGACCAATGCGCGGAATAAATCGGATAACGCCTGTACGTTATCATTAATGTCTTTAAGAAGTACAGATTGTGAAATAAGTGTGCATTTACAATTATTTAGTGCGCCTATGGCGGCACGTACACTATCCGTTAATTCATCGGCATGATTGACGTGCAGGGCAATATAAAGCGCTTTTTCTGCGCTGATGCTATCAAGTGCCGCGCATAACGCATCGTTGATTTTTGCGGGGTCAACTAGTGGTAAGCGCGTGTGAATACGGATGATTTTCACATGATCTATCGCGTTTAATTTCTCAAATAAAGCATGCAAACGGCGCGGGCTAAGGATTAACGGATCACCACCCGTTAAAATGACTTCCCAAATATCGGGGCGTGCGCGGATGTAATCGAGCGCGGTATCGAGTTCTTCTGCGCTTAAAAACCCCTTGTTCGGCCCGACCATTTCGCGGCGAAAACAAAAACGGCAATATACAGCGCAAGCATGAACGGGCTTTAGCAGCACACGATCGGGATAGCGATGAACAATGCCTTTAACGGGGCTGTGCGCGTCATCACCGATCGGATCTAATAGCTCATCTGGTGTGGTTTTCAGCTCTTGCGTGTCAGGCATGTATTGCCGTGCGACAGCATCGCTGTTCTCACTTAACTGCGCGACATGATTGGTGATTTTATAAGCATATTTATCCGTAACCGCGGATAGGCTATTTTTGCTCATAATGATCGGCTATGAATTTATTTAAAACGCGTACGCCAAACCCGACAGGGCCTTTGGGAACGGTGGGTTTATCTTTTTTCCACGCCATTGTGCCTGCAATATCCAAATGCGCCCATTTGCGATCTTTATCAATGAAGCACTCCAAAAAGCCTGCGGCTGTGCAAGCACCGCCAAAACGCCCCTCGTTACCAAGGTTGTTAAGGTCTGCGATGTTTCCATCCATTTGCTTGCGGTAAGCTTCATCAAGCGGCATGCGCCAAAGTTTTTCACCTGTGTTTTTGCTCGCATCTTCAAGGTTTGCCCACATCTCATTGTCATTAATAAAGGCGCCTGAATATTCCATGCCGAGGGCAACCAAGATCGCACCCGTCAATGTTGCCAAATCAATCACAAGTTCTGGATTGTACGTGTTCTGTATGTATGTAAGCGCATCGGCCAGAACAAGGCGGCCTTCGGCGTCTGTGTTAAGCACTTCAATGGTTTTTCCAGACATCGATGTCACAACATCGCCTGGTCTGTACGCGTTGTGCGATGGCATGTTTTCAGCCAAACCGACAATGGCAACGACATTGACTTTGGCTTTACGGCTCGCGAGTGTTTTCATGAGGCCGCACACGGCGGCTGCGCCGCCCATATCCATCTTCATTTCATCCATGCCGCCAGCAGGCTTGATCGAAATACCGCCTGTGTCGAACGTGACACCCTTGCCAACAAAGGCGAGAGGCGCATTTTCTGATTTTTTGCCAGCACCATCCCAATGCATGACAACCATGCACGGTGGACGTTCTGAGCCTTTACCAACGGCGAGTGCCGCGCCCATACCCAGTTTTTCCATTTTCTTATGGTCGATCACTTCGACTTTCACGCCGAGCGGCTTCATTTCGTCTTTGATTCTTTGCGCGAAGCTTTCAGGGTAAAGAAAATTCGGTGGCTCGTTCATAAGATCGCGTGCCAAAAATGTACCTTCTGCGCTGGCTTTTAAATTCACAAAGGCACTCTCTGCTGCTTTAACGGCGTCTTTTGCGGATGTGACGGCAATCACCTCGGAAAGGTTGTTGCTGCTGCATTCTTCGTCATCTTTGTTTTGTTGTTTATATTTGCTGAAATTGTAAGAGCGTAAGGCGATTCCTGTAACCATATGAGCTGTCGCTAACCCGCTTGTTACCTTTTCACGTGTGGCTTCATCATCAATGAACAGCACAGCTTTTTCTGCGCTGAGTGATTTTAAAGTCGGGAAAACCGAGCCGCCTGCTGTTTCGTAGCATAAGGCTGTCAGCTTGTCCGCGTCACCAAAGCCAACGAGGATGAAATGCCCATACGCGCTGTCTTTTGGCGCGTTTAAGGATAATATTTGTCCTGCTTTACCAGTGAATTTCTTCTGACGGGCAAGGATATCGGAAATGACACCATTTGTTTCTTTATCCAGTCGTTCCGCAGATGTGCTGAGGCGGTTATTGGCGTAAACGCATAAAATGGCAACATCAGCACTGGATGTGTGTGACTCAGTAAAGGTAAAATCGATATTCATGAAGCTTCGTCCTCGGTAAAACAGTAAATCATTTTCTTTTTAATGCTAACAATATATGCTGCTCCAGCGAAAAGCACTAGAGCTAATAAGAAATTTTGAGCCGTGATGAAAGTTTTTGACCGCTATTTACTGAAAAACCTTTTTATTGCCACGTCACTGACGGCGGTTACGCTTGCTGTTATCATTTTTCTGACGCAATCCCTTAAGTTTTTAGAGCTTGTCATTGATTCAGGCGCGTCGAGTACGATGTTCTGGATTTTGACGCTCCTTGCCTTGCCGCGTTTCTTTGAGATTATCTTGCCGATTGCGCTTATGGCCTCGGTGGTGTTCGTTTACAACAAGATGGTGATGGATAGCGAGCTTGTGATTATGCGTTCCTCTGGATCGAACCCTTTGTCGCTTGGGCGGCCTGCGATACAGCTATCAATCGGTGTGGCTATTTTATTGTGGTTGATGACCTCGTGGGTTGCGCCCACCGCGCTCGCCAACATGCAAAAGCTACGACAGGTTGTGAAGGCACAATATGCGAGCTTTTTGTTTCAAGAGGGAGTCTTTAATGCGGTTATTCCTGGTATGACTGTGTTTGTGCGGGAACGCTCCGAGCATGGTGAACTCAAAGGTCTTATGATTCACGATAATCGCGATGAAACGAAATCAGCCGTGACTATTTTGGCGGAAAGCGGCGTGATTGTGAGCACCGATGAAGGTCAGCAAGTGGTTGTGTTTGACGGCTCGCGTCAGGATTTAGGGAAAGATAACACTGTTTTAAACAGACTTGATTTTGATCGTTATACGATAGACCTGCCTGAGGGTGCGACAGCGATTAAATCGCGCTGGAAAGAACCTGATGAGCGCACCTTATGGGAGCTCGTGAACCCTGATCCCGAAAACGACAGCGATATGCGGTATAAACGAGATTTTGTGATTGAAATCCATAGGCGTCTTGTTAGTCCGCTATTGGCTGTTGTTTTTACAGTTGTGTCACTGTCTTGTATGTTGCTTGGCGCGGTGGAGCGGCGTGGACAAGGTTGGCGGGTGATTACTGCTATTGCGGTCACGGTATTGATCCAAACGCTTTATCTCGCAGCATTTAATATGGCGCATGATAAGAATATAGGGCTGGTTTTGATGTATCTTTTGGTTTTTATCCCCTTGGGCACCTGTATTTTATTGTTAAGCCGCTATGGCGAGGGTTTCAGGGTGAAGCATATTTTAAAAATGGGGCGGAAAACCGCATGAAGCTTTCTTTCACATTAAGCCGTTATCTGGCGCGCAGCTATTTTGTAAATCTGGTCTTTATGATTGTGGTGTTGCTCTCGATTATTTACATGTTTGATACGGTTGAGCTCCTGCGCCGTGCGGGTAAAACAGAAGGTGTGTCGCTGTCTCTCGTTCTTCAAATGGGGTTATTCAAGCTGCCCGAAGTGGGGCAAATGGTCGTCCCGTTTGCTGTTTTATTTAGTGCTATGTTCACATTTTGGAATTTGACGCGCCGCCATGAATTGATTGTTGTACGGTCTGCGGGGTTTTCGGTTTGGCAGTTCTTAATGCCTGTTATGGCGTTGGGGCTTTGCGTCGGCGTATTGCAAATGAGCATGATTAATCCGCTGGGGGCGATGTTTGTGTCGCATTATGAGCGGCTTGAAAATGAACATATCAAATCAGAGAAGGGTACGATTACACTCTTTAAAGATGGTTTTTGGCTGCGACAGGCGGAAGAAGATAACAGCTACGCTATTTTGCATGCGGAAAAAATTAATCTGGCTGATTGGGTTTTGGGTGATGTGATGGTTCTGTTTTATGATCCAGAGCATCATTTCGCTCGCCGTCTGGATTCAGAAAAAGCAACATTGAAGGATGGCCTGTGGACGTTTGAAAATGTTTATATGAATGAGAACGACAAAATTCGTCATATTCCTCTTGTGGCGTTACCAACATCCCTAACGGCCAATGAAATTGAAGAGAGTTTTGCGTCACCGAATACCATGTCATTCTGGCGATTGCCCGGCTTTATTCGGAATATGGAGGCAACAGGCTTTGATGCCACGCGCCTTCGCATCCATTTTCAAAGCTTGCTCGCGCAGCCTTTAATGCTGGTCGCTATGATATTGTTGGCGGCGTGTGTGTCTCTTCGTCCGCCGCGCACGCGTGGGACGCTGACAATGATTGTCGCGGGCATTTTTATTGGCTTTGTCGTGTTTTTCATGTCGAGCTTTTTGCAGGCCTTGGGCGCATCTAAACAAATACCGGTCTTTTTGGCGGCTTGGTCGCCGGCTGTTATTGCCACATTATGCGGTATTACCGTGATATTTAACCTTGAAGATGGCTAAAGCTGTGGTCAACCCAAGATACGGGATTGACCTCGTCTCAATTCCAAACCATTATTCTATCGCGTATATAAATTATTTATATTTTTCAGAATGTTGGCACGTTAATTTAGATGCATTCTGTTAACGAAGTAGTAAGAAAAAACTGCTTTACTCAATATAGGTAGGGGAGGGCTTGCGTTTAAAGCTTTTTCAATATATATGAACGGATTATTATTTTACAGGAAGCTTTTATGATGCGCTTTTCTAAATTACTACAGATTTCAGTTTGTTGCCTTGCGCTTGCGGCGTGTTCGTCGACAGCAGCAGAGACAACCACAGAAAACGGCATTTATGATCCGTTTGAGAGTTATAACCGTGGCGTATTTGCGGTAAATGATGCGTTGGATCAAGCCATATTGAGACCTGTTGCTAAAGGATATAAAGCGGCGGTTCCTGAGCCTGCACGTAAGGGCGTACATAACTTTCTTTTGAATTTAAGATCACCAGTTAACTTTGCAAACGATGTTTTGCAAGGTGATTTGAGCGGCGCCGGAAAAACGGCAGCACGCGCTGTGATTAATACAACCGTCGGTGTTGGCGGCTTGTTTGATGTTGCTGGCTATGAAGGTATGGAATACGAACATGAAGATTTTGGCCAAACACTTGGTGTTTGGGGGGTCGGTCATGGGCCATACGTTGTTATTCCGCTCATGGGGCCGTCTTCATTGCGTGATTCAACGGGTTTACTGGTTGATTCCTTTGCAGACCCTCTGCGTATCTATCTCTTTAATATCGAGAAAGAAGGCTGGCATTATGCTCGCGTGGGGATGACAGCACTTGATACACGTACAGAACTTCTGGATACGCTTGATGATTTGCGTTCGAATTCGTATGATTATTATGCTGCGATGCGTAGTAGCTATTACCAATACCGCGAAGCTTTGGTGAATGATCACGATGCAAGCAAATATGATGCACCGGAAATTCCTGACTATGATGATCTATAATATTGGGTTCTGATGTTGCGTGTTATTTGTTTGTTTTTGACAGAATAATATTGTAATTGAAACCAAGCTTACTATATTCACTGGTGAATAGATTAATTAAGGATTTTTCGTTTATGCCTTTTCGTTTCCAATTTCAAAAAATTATGGCCGTTTCTGCTGTCTCTGCTTTAATGGCGGGGATTAGCGTTTCTCCTGCCCGTGCGGTTGATGTCGGATTTGCGTTTATGAGCTTAGAAAATCCAGCGATTTCGGCTGTTGTCGCAGGAAATCGTAACCTCGAATTCGTTGCCGATAAAACGGATATGGGAGAAGGTTCTAAGAGCTTTATCGACAGTATGGCTCAACGTGGCCTTGGCTTTTTGGTTGATGAAAAACTGTCGACTGATGCGAAGGCGTCTAAGTTTAAAGATTTGCTAGAAGATAGCTTTGATATGAATACAATTGCGCGCTTTGCGCTCGGTCGCTATTGGCGCACCGCGAGTGACGCGCAAAAGAAAGAGTACATGGATCTGTTCAAAAAAATGATCGTTACGGTGTATACAGCACGGTTTAATGATTATGAAGGGCAGAAATTTGAGACGCGCTCCGTGCGTCAGGATGGTGATAAGGATGCAATTGTTAGCTCATTCTTAGTGCCCGATAATGGCTCAGAAGTGCAAATTGACTGGCGTGTCCGCAAAAAGAACGGAAGCTATCAGGTGATTGATGTGATGGTTGAAGGGGTGAGCATGTCGGTAACGCAGCGTTCTGACTTTTCCTCTGTGATCCAGCGTGGCGGCGGCAACATCGATGTTCTTCTTGAGCATTTGCGGCAGCAAGCGGCAGCAGGCACTTCTAAGTAATTACAGTTCTCTGCGAAATATATTGAATAAATGAACCTGCATCGCTCATCGCCATGCAGGTTTTTTGTATTGTTACCGTATGTTTTTGTGTGGCTGCGGATTGGGTCGCAGGAGAAGCGTTAACGGTTTCGACCCAGTAAACTACCAAAGGCACCTGAGGCTTGCCCCATAACCGCCTGTGTGCCGCCAAATAGAGTCTGTACAATGCTTTCTGCAGGGTTTCGATCTGATTCTTGGAATGTCTGAACGCTTTGACCCATCCAGCGCAGCATGGTGTTTGGAATAGCATCAATTAGTTTAAAACATGACATGCCGATCACATAAACAACAATGGCGTACAAAATTGTATAGAAGAATTGATCGATGGGATGCCTGTAATATGCAATACTGCCTGGGCCAGTAGGCGTTACCGTTGCCATGTCGTTACCTGTCAAGTTTGTAACCACCAGATACCATATTTCGTGCAATGTTTTTACCAATGCGGAAAAGATCACCACCGCAGCAATAAAGCCGAAAATAATCAGAATGGGTCTTAAAAATATCTCAAAAACCAGCCATATGCCGTTCATGCCGTTGGGACCGGGAATGCCTTCACCGTCTATCCTAATAAGTGACAAAGCCCATAAAGGGATACCAACGATCGCTTCAAATATGCTTTTGATCCAACCGCCAAAGGCAAAGAAGAAGTAGAGAAAGGGCATGAATGGTACGACGTAGAAAAGAATAAAGCCCAAAGATAGACCGATCATCGCAATTTTTGTTGAAAATCCAGCAACCACCTTACCGAGGACCCCAATGAAGTCACCAAAAATGTTACCAAGACCGCCCGCCACAAAGCCACCAAAGGCAAACCCTAAATTGACGATCGCGCTTTCGATTAAACCGCGACCAATCGCGACAATTTGCGCTAGGGGGTGAATATTTGTATTTTCTATGATGTCAAAGATACCCTTTGTCCCGAAAATCATATTCACCATATCAATCAGAATATTGCCTGATGCCTCAATTTCAGCTTTATCAAACCATAGAGCCTGTGCGGAATATAGCAGAACCGAGATGTACATATCTTCAGGCATATAAAAATCAACCATGGTTCCGTCTGATAAATAAGGTTTATAACGTTCATGGGGTGTGACTTGCTCATCTGCCGCTTTGCGCTGTTCTTTTACTTGTTCCATGACGGCAGGATAAAGTGCGGGTGTCGGGAGATTACGCGCCGAAGCAATAAGGCCGCCATTGAGCTGTGCGATTAGGTTGTACCAAATGGCCGCTCCTGCCCAACCGCGATCTGTTGTATTGGCAGCCCATTTACCACTTGCGATCTGCGCCGTTACGGCGGCTGAAATGGCGCTGGCTATGTCTGCCATATATAATGATCGTTGTGCCGTGATATAGGCAGCGTCCGGCATAAGCGCAAACGGGTCTTTGTCCATCATTGGAAGTAAACGTAACGCCATGTTGTTGGCATTAGCAAAAATTAGGCCATCCGTCCATAATGTATCGATGAAGTCATAGTAGTCACTTTGAAGTGACATCGCACCATCTTCTTCTGCGTCGGTAATAAGGAAGTTTAATTCACCACAAATCGGTGCAACATTGCCTTTTTCAAGTGGATAATCTACGGCATTCTCTATCCCAAACCGTATAATGAAATTGTTATTTCCTGAGTCTGCAAGGGCTTGAATGAATGTCGAGCCACTAAAAGCCCGAGCGGCAGCATTGTTATTATAGACGAGATACGCCTCAATTGTACGGTTGTGCATTTTATCTTCAGCAATCTTACATGTCTGTACAACCGACATAAATTCAATCAAGGTGTTGATGTCTGGCTCATTTGGAATGGAGACAAGCTGTGCTGGTGTACCGCCTAATGTTTCACCAGTGAGCGCGTTATTAAAGTAAATCCAGCCATTGGTGGCAACGCTTGACCCTAATTTTGCCATCCTCAGTACTGTTAATTGCCCAAGGCTCATCCCCATATAAATGGGTGCCAAAGCGGCAATAGCAATCACAAAACGCAAGCCGAACCATGGATTAAAACGCTTCCCGAAAGGGGTTCCAGACTCTGCTGTTTCACCAACAATGGTAATGGCAAAATATAAAATCAAGATAATTGCGACGGTAAAAATCCCGATACTATAAAACATCAACAGAGTATGTAGACCTGTGTGAAACGGGCTTGGGAAGGGGCCATCAAAGGATGCAACATCCACTTTTGATTGAAACATCCCAGGTATTCCAAAAACACGGTCCAGTGTCATAAATGCAATATCGTTATTCGGGAGTGCTGTTACAAAAAATGAAGCGTAATAGGCGGCAAGGCTTGCGTGCGCGGCCTGTGTAAACAGTGCAAAAACTAATAAAGCAAACTGCCCGAGCAACATAAATATGCCGATAATAATCAGGAAAAATACAATAATTTGGTCCAAGCGATCCCACTTGAAAACCAAATTACGTCGTGCTTCGGAGATCACATGGCGGATACCAAAGCGCCCTGTATTCGCGTGATTGAGATAAGGGTGATTAGCAGGTAGTAAACGAACCGCGAAAAAAACCTGCGCAATAAAAAGTGACAGATAGCTGAAACCAGAACCAAAAAGATCACGTACCCGAGGAAGTATCCCGGGCAGTAAAACAGTGCGAAGAGCTTTTCGGGTTGTGATGTTCAATATGTACCCCTTATGTGTTGCTGACTAATGGTCGTGTTCATAAATTAACCGCCGCCACCAGTCAGGGAACCCTTCAAGCGTCCGATTGAGCCACCCACGCTTTGGGTAGCGATGTTACTGCCCAACATGGTGTTCCGAACAAGGTTTTGTGCCGGATCATCGCTCTGGTCACCGAATGACTGTACGTTGGCTCCCATCCAGCGAAGAATGTTATTAGGGATCAGTGTCACTAATTTGAACGATGACATCGCTAGAAGATAAACAATGATGGCATATATAATTGTAAAGAAGAAACGGTCGACATGGCCGCGCATATATTCGACAGCACCCGTTAAACCAGCACCGACAGTTTTGGCCTTAGCATCATCAAAACCGCTGAGGTTGGTTGTAACCAATGACCATATTTCGTTGAGAACTTTTACCTGTGCTGAGAAAATGATAATACTCGCGATTAATCCGAAGATGATCAATATCGGCCGCAGGAAAATTTCCAAAATGAGGTAGTAACCACCCATCGCCGCATCGCCCGGTAGTCCGTTGCCGTCGATACGAATGTGCGCCAACGCCCATAACGGCACGCCAACCATGGCTTCAAAAATACCTTTGACCCATCCACCAACCGCAAAAAAGAAGTAAATAAACGGCAAGAACGGGATAATGTAAAACAGAACAAACCCAACGCCCAAACCAATCAAGCCGATGCTTGAGGCAAAGCTGCTGGCAACATCTGCGAGCGGGCCAAATGGCGTGCCTTGCGCGGCGATACCAACGGCGCCGGCAATAAAGGAGAATCCAAGGTTTCTGATCGAACTTTCAACAAGACTTTTCCCGATGGCAACCAACTGTGCCAGAGGGTGTATTGTCGGGTTGTCAACCATGTTGAAAAGACCATCGAGCCCAAAAACAGCAATGATCGAGTCCACAAAGAAGTTCGTTGATGCATTTGTATAGACATCTTTCCAAATTACTTGTGAATTATATAGTGCTATTTGTATGTTTGTATCACCCGGCTGATTTGTCTCGACGGTTTCTTCTTCTGCCAAATAAGGATTAAAACGGTCATATCCCATAACGGATGCGTTTGCAGCTAACCGTTTTGCATGGGCATCTTGCATGAGTATTGGGTACTCTTTAATGTAAGGAAGTTTATAGGCCGACGCGACAAGTGCACCGTTCAGTTGGGCAAGCTTATTGTACCAAATACCCGCACCACCCCAGCCAAGTTCTTGGAGATCGTAAGTCCAATTGCCGCTGGTTGCTGTTAATAAGACGGCGTCTGCCAGTATTGTTTCTATGGGGGTTATGCCAGCGATACCAAAGGGGTTTGTTTGGAACATGTCTATGAAGCCCTGTAAGGTGGCTATGGTCGGATTGCCAACGGTATCTGAGGTTAGCGCGGTTGGCGGTGTCATACCATCCGCGGCATCGGGAATATATTTCAAAACCATATTACTACCGATTTCTCTGAGCCAGCCTGGCGTTCCTCCAGTAGGACTCCAGAAGCCGACGGGAGGCACAGGACAGGCAGGGCCCGAACAGGCGGCACCCGCCGTGAAAGCTTGATTCCATAAGGGGGTTAAAAGTAACTCGTAATATTGTTCTGTCACCTGCCATGCGCCCGGACCATCTGTTTGGTTTACCGTCGGTATCGGTAAAACAATGGAGCCACAAACGGGCGCAATACCGCCCTGATAAGATGCGGATACATCGTTGCCATCGGTTCTGACTGTTTGGTCACCAAATACAATCAAGATATCTCTGTTCTCGTAAAATGCCAGAGCTTGCGCAAATGTTGTGCCCTGCAACGCAGGGAGGACGTTTGGTCCTGTGCCACTATTAGGAATAACGTGCCATGGCAGCACCGTTCGGCTATTGACCAATAATTCAGCGCGGATACAGGTGGCCATGATCGTAAAGAATTCGACTAGCGCGTTAACTTCGGGCGTTCGCGGTGTAGCAACCAGATCGTTTTGATCGCCGAGTAATGTATTTGTTCCTGTGACAACGGTGTCTGTGAATATAACCCAGCCATTTGTTGCAAAGTTTGATCCGAATTTAGCAGCATAGAGCACAATGTATTGGGCACTATTTAAACCATTTGTGATCGGGATCAATAACCCGAGTGCCATAACCATACGTAGCGGCGCCCAAACTTTGTTGAAACGTCTGCCAAACGGTGTACCTTCTTGCGCAGTTTCTGCAACGATGGCGATTATGAAATATATAAAGATAAGCATCGCGATGACCAAAAGGCCGATGCTATAAAGCTGCATCATATTGCGCAATGCTTCATGGAAGGGGGTCGGAAACGGATAGGCACCAACGGATACCAAGCGGTTGTAGTCAGAGTAGGCATCGTATGTGGCGTTCGCGTTTCCAGGTAATCCGCTGACCATATTATTCGCACCTTTTTCAAAGCATACAACACCTTTGGAAACACAAGAGTTGAAAAAGTCAGGAACACCAAACACCATATCTAAAAGTACGAAGGCAACATCATTGTCGGGCGGTTGGATTGTTTGAAAAAATTGGAAAAAGTTTAACGGTATTGTTGCATGAGCAGAGTTTAAAAAGAACAACCCCAATACAAGGGTCGCGCATTGCGCCAAAAGAACAACAAGACCGAGCAGAATTATAAAAAAGATAATGATCTGATCCGTGTTGTCTTTTTTGAATTTTAAATTTTTGGCGGCCTCACTAATAACGTTTTGTATGTTAAAACGTCCAATATTCGTAGGATTCAAATAAGGGTGAAACTTTGGAAGAAGGCGCGCTGCACGGTATATGTGGGCAATAAAAAATGCAATGTGTCCAAAGCCTGAGCCAAACAACTCTTTAATGCGCGGAAGAAACTCCGGCATCACTAAGTAGCGAAAAATTTGTCCTTTGGTTAACATTAAAAACATAGTTTGCCTTTTATTTGTTTTGTCTCATTTGTCTATTGTTATGACTAATTGTTAATTATGACCCTGCCTATTTGCCTGCGCGCGTACCAAGACCAAATAAAGCCTTGCCGCCCGTTCCTATAACCGATCCCGCACCTGTTGCTCCTTGCTGCAAAGCACCAGTCACTTGGTTTGCCATACCATAACCACCGATACCCGCGTATTGTACAAGTCCAGGGACGGCGTCATCGCGTTGGTCGTTGAATGATTGTATGCCTGCACCCATCCAACGCATGATGCTGTTTGGTACTTGGTCAATCATTTTAAAACTTGATGTCGCAATCATGTACGCCACAATTGTGTAGATAATGGTGAACATAAATTCGTCGATGATATCGCGCTTATATTCAATCCCCATAATCGTGCCTGTTTTATCGTCAAGACTGGCATCAAAACCAGTTAAGTTGGCAACGACAAGCGGGAAAATATCGTGCATGACACGCATCATAGCGGTGAAAATGGCCATGCCGCCCAATAATCCGAAAACGGTTAAAATAGGTCTTACAAAAATTTCAAAAATCAGGAAGTAACCCGCAGAGGCATTGTCTGCTGGAATACCATTCCCATCAATGCGTAAGTGCGCAAGTGCCCATAGGGGAACACCGACAAGTGCTTCGAAAATGGATTTCACCCAACCGCCGACGGCAAAGAAGAAATACATGAATGGCATAAACGGTAAAATATAATACAGCACAAACCCAACTGTGATACCAATCGTGGAAAACGAAACGAGCATGCCTGAAACGGCACCTAAAAATCCACCAATATGGGGGTCAAATGCACCAGCAACACCACCAGCAAACCCAAATCCAAGACCAATCATAAGGTTACGAATGGCACTCTCAATTATGCCTTTACCCGCCGCCACAAGTGATGCGAGCGGGTGTGTGTCTGGGTTGTCACGCATATCGAATAAGCCGTTTAAGCCAAAAATACGGCTGAGTGTCGCGATGATAATATTTCCGGATTCTTGCATATCCGTCCATTCACTACTATCGCTTTTTTCCCAGTATTCGTAGGACTCATTCAACATCACCGCAATGTCATGTTCCCCACCCAGGTCAAATTCCACCTTTTGATTATTTGATAGATAAGGGCGATAGCGGTGCCCCGACTCAACGGTTTGATCGTTTGAATCACGTTCCTTTGCAACTTTTTCCATAACGGACGGCAGTTTACTTGGTGTTGGAACGTTAAGTGTCGCCGCTGTAAATGCACCGTTCCATTCGGCAATTTGGTTGTACCAGATCGCTGCCCCACCCCATCCTCTGTCCAGTAAAGCTGGGGGCACAGTATATGCTGTGGCATACGTTCCATTATTTGCATTATCATAAGCGTTTTTAACTTGATTTAAAAATGCGGTATTTCTACCAACATACGCACTGACTTTATACTCTTCGGGCGGCAAGCGTGCGGTCGGTGTGGTACAGCTTACCTCTCCCACAAAGGTGATCGCGCAAGGATCAAGTGGAGTCGAGCCAATTTTTATGCTAACCCTGAAGGCACGCTCTCCGAAATCCCTAAAAAAGGTGCTAAAATAAAGCTGGCGGATTAACCATAGATACCGGTATTGGACTTCTTCGGCGGCATTTGTTACACCAGCAATGCCATCATTCGATGTGGTATGAATCGTGATCTCACCGCAATATGGGTAAACATTACTTTTTTCCAGCGGATATTCTGCGGCATCTTCATGACCAAAACGAATAATAATATCACTGTTGTTGTAGTATGTGACCGCTGCTTGCCAGTCCGCCGGTGTAATTGGTACTGGAACAACTTGGGCTGGAGCAAGTGAACTCACATAATATGGTTCAATGGTTATAACTTGACCATTATAGCTAGAGCCATCATATAAGCGCTCGTAAGCCACGCGACACGCTTGAACAAGCATCATAAATTTTACAATATGTTTGACGTCAGGAACGGTTGGGCGCGCGAGCAGTGACTCGTCTTGCGTACTAGAGGGGTTTGCAACGCTGTTGGCGAACAGTATCCACCCGTTTGTTGCAAAACTAGAACCGTACTTCGCGGCAAATAGCGTAATGTATTGCGCGGTGTTTAAGCCATAATTAACGGGAACCAAAAGGCCGACAGCAACCACAAGGCGTAATGGTGCATAAATGGAGTTAAATCTGCGCCCGAACGGCACACCTGTTGTTGCTGTTTCACCAAGCGTGATGACAACGTAATACAGCAAAACAAACACAGCAACGATCAAAATCATCGTGCTGTAATAGCTGAATAAAACATGCAGACCTTGTTGGAACAAAGGAATGGTGCCGGGGCCCGTGGGGCCAAATTTGGAGTTATATAGATTGGGAATCCCAAACACCTGATCCAAAATCATGAAAGCAATATCGTTGGTTGGATTAGGCGTTGCAAAAAGCCCTAGAAAGCCAGGAATAGCGAAAGCAGGCTGGATGATAGCACCCAATAGCAGACCCCCAATTTGAAACCCGAGCAAAATGAATCCGAGAAGAAGCAGGCAGAAAATCACGATTTGGTCGATGTTTGCGCGTTTGAATGTCAGATTGCCCCAAGCTTCGACGATAACATGCCTTATGCCGAACTTCCCTTTATTGGCAGGGTTCGTATAAGGGTGTGCGGGCGGTAACAAGCGAACAGACTGATAGATGATCGCCATAAGCATGGCAACCCACCCAAAACCACTACCGACTAATTCTTTGATGCGCGGAATAATCCGCGGCATAAACATATAGCCGAGAACCTTTTTAGGCTTTAAATATGGTTTAATGTCATTTGCCTGCAGCACTCACTCACACCTGATTTTTTTATATTACACGCCAACAATATCATACACGGAAACTATATAAAATTTTATTAAAGTCCGTTTTATTATTCGTCTCACTTATTATAGCACGTTTTAGATTAAATTTTCCAATCTAAACAGGTCGTTAGGCAATAAAAAATGCCGCGCCACAATAATGCGAGCGACATTTTTTATCTTTAAAATTGAATGACTTAGCCTGCTTTGCGCAACGGTTTGTATTTGATGCGGCTTGGCGTGCCTGCATCTTGACCTGTACGGCGGCGATAATCTTTTTCATAATCTTCGTAATTTCCTTCGAACCAAACCACGTTTGAATCGCCTTCGAATGCCAAAATATGGGTGGCCAAACGGTCCAAAAATGCACGGTCGTGAGAAATAACCACCGCGCAACCAGGGAACAGCTCAAGAGCCTCTTCAAGCGCGGAGAGTGTTTCTGTATCCAAATCGTTTGTCGGTTCATCGAGCAGCAAGACATTCGCGCCGCTTTTAAGCATTTTGGCAAGGTGCACACGGTTGCGTTGACCACCAGAAAGCTTACCGACTTTTTGTTGCTGCATATCACTGCGGAAGTTAAAGGCCGCAACGTATGCGCGGCTCTGCATATCGATTTTACCGAGTTTGAGAACATCCATCCCGTCAGAGATTTCCTCCCAAACAGATTTGTTCGGATCAAGTGAATCACGGCTTTGATCAACATAGCCAAGCTTCACAGTTTCACCGATGCGGAGCGTACCGCTATCTGGTTGTTCTTGCTCTGTAATCATGCGGAACAATGTGGTTTTACCCGCACCGTTCGGGCCAATCACACCGACAATACCGCCCGGTGGCAGTTTGAATTCCAAGCCGTCAATCAACAAGCGATCATCATAACCTTTCGAAAGAGCCTCAGCGTTAATCACAATATCACCAAGGCGTGGCGGTGTTGGGATGACGATTTGTGCGTTGCGTACGGTTTGCTGTTGTGACTCGCGCAATAGCTCGTCGTATGAATTGATCCGCGCCTGAGATTTCTTGCGGCGGCCTTGTGGAGTTTGCCCCATCCATTCTTGTTCGCGCTCCAATGTTTTTTGGCGTGATTTTTCTTCGCGAGATTCTTGCAACATCCGTTTGTGCTTGGCCCGTAGATAGGCTGTATAGTTGCCTTCATAAGGGATACCAATGCCGCGGTCGATCTCCAAAATCCAGCCTGTGACGTTGTCAAGGAAGTAACGATCATGCGTGACCATCACAACGGTTCCTGTGTAATCATTTAAATGGCGTTGAAGCCATGCAACGCTCTCGGCGTCCAAGTGGTTGGTTGGTTCGTCAAGCAAGAGCAAATCAGGTTTTTCAAGTAGCAGCTTGGCAAGTGCGACACGGCGTTTCTCACCACCCGATAGATTTGTAACAGACGCATCACTCGGTGGGCAACGAAGCGCATCCATCGCCATTTGCACAGCACGGTCAATGCCCCAACCATCTGCCGCATCAATTTCTTCCTGTAATGTGCCCATTTCCTCGGTCAATGCATCAAAATCAGCATCGGGATCAGCCATTTCGGCCGCAACTTCTTTGAAACGCTCAACCTTGGCTTTGATCGGGGCAAGGCCTTCTAACACGTTTTCTTCAACTGTTTTGCTCTCATCAAGCTTTGGTTCCTGCGGTAGGTAACCAACACGGGCTTTGTCTGCTGACCATGCTTCTCCTGTGTAATCCTTGTCTTGTCCGGCCATGATGCGAAGGAGTGTTGATTTACCAGCGCCGTTCGGGCCTAAAACACCGATTTTCGCGCCAGGGTAAAAGCTGAGCGTGACATTTTCCAATACCTTTTTCCCACCGGAGAAGCTTTTGGAAAGGTTGTTCATCACATAAATATATTCGTACGAAGCCATATTTTTTGTCTTTCTGAATTCTTTGTTATCAAATGCGGCTTTTTTATATCAAAACCATACAGCTTTAGCAATCAAAGCTGTTCGCACTAATATCAGAGCGAAAAATCAACACGCCCTCGCTACTTATTTTTGACAGCAATTCTGCGTTCCGCTATAAGTTATTTAAATAAGACATAATATTGACAGGGACTTCAAGTGACGCGGCTGGATTTCAGCAAAAAACCACCAAAATCTAAATTGCCGTTGAGAGAAATGGCGATTTGTGGAAGCCTTTTAGTCGCTTTTGGTGTTGCGGCTTCTGCGGGATCTTGGACGATACAACAATTTGAATCTCATATAATCGACTGGGCCCTGAGGACGGATAACCGTGCGTTCGCTGAAAAATACATCAATCTTTATGGTGCGGAACCCGAAAAAGACGATGGTGCGGCAATGGAAGATGCTTACCGTAAAGGTTGGTGGCAATTGGTGGAAAAAGATCGTGACGGGGCTTTGTCTGATGCTGATGCGCGCATCGAAAATTTTTTGACCTTGGCGATTGAACGTCAATTGGGTGCGGATGTTGATATGCTGCTTGGTCAGCTAGAAGGCCGCCCTGTCCCTGAAAACATGCTGTATTTAGCAATTTATGCGTATCCGTCGGAGCATATTGCGTTGTCGATTTTACGTCATGGCGTGGTGTTTGATGAAGAACATGCGCGGCATAGTAATCAGGTCAATGAAGCCCTTGATAAAGGATGGGATGATTTTGCCGTTCAATACGTGACGCAGCACGGCGCGCAGCTTGACCAAAATGATATGGTGCTGCGTTATCGGCTGGAAACATATCGAAATGCGGCTCTGACGGAATTGACCCAATCTTTATATGTTGGCCCATCTCCTTTTCGTGTTCGTGATGGTGCCTTGGGGCCACGATGAAATCTAAATAGTTGTCTTTCCTTTATGGGGCTTCAATGATATCTTTCTTATTCTGAAGGAGGTATCAATCATGTCACGCGATAAATCATCGGTAGATTCATTAGCAGAAGCAAGTAAAAGCCGTTCAAGCTTTACAGGCCGTAGCGCTTTGGGCGCGGCGGGGTATGTGTCCCATACGGACGATAATTCCTATAATTATCTGGGTGAAACGGGACAGGTTGATATTATTCAACCACAAGAAGGTGGTTACAAAGAAATCCGCATCGGCGCGGCATGGCAGAATATCCATGATGGCGACGAGGAGAAACCCACAGGCTTTTTAAATAAACTACTCGGCAAAAAAACCAAGAAACCGAAAAAATTTAAGGGCGTTGATTTGGATTTAGGATGCCTGTACGAGCTTGAAAATGGCGAGCGCGGTTCTATACAAGCTTTTGGTGAACATTTTGGTGATTACAATGATGAGCCGTTTATGAAACTCTCGCATGATGATCGCACGGGCGATGATGATGACGATGATGATGGCGAAGATGAAATTATTTTGATTAACGGTAAAAAATGGCCACAGATAAAGCGCCTTATGGTTTATCTTTATATTTACGAAGGTGCCGTGAATTGGGCGGAAATTCAACCGCAAATACAAATTCGTGTGCCCGGTGAAAAACCGATGATCGTAAAATTACATACATATAAATCAGAGCTTTCATTGTGTGCTGTTGCGGGGTTAGAGCAAGTGCGCGGTGGTGTACGTCTCACAAATTACACAGAGTACTACCCTGGCCATGCGGAAATGGATCGCGCCTTTGGGTTTGGTCTGGAATGGGCTGACGGCCAAAAATCACAAGCCTGATAGCGGGCAACTTAAATGATTAATTACTAACAAAGAGTATGTACGCTTAATGATGGAATTCACAATGATAGAAGCCTTTTTGCTTGCCATCGGTTGTCTTGGTTTTGGGATGATCATGTTGATTAAGGGTGGTGATTGGTGTATTGACGGTGCGGTTTTTGTCGCGCGACATTTTGGTATTTCACCGCTTGTTGTTGGTTTTACGATTGTGGCATTCGGAACATCTTTTCCTGAGCTTTTGGTTTCACTTACGGCGCATCTATCGGGATCTTCGGGGATTGCGGTTGGTAATGTGATTGGGTCAAATATCGCCAATATCTTGTTGGTGATTGGTGCCACGGCGGCGATTGCCACTATCCATGTTGTGCCACGCGCGCTACTGCGTGACTTGGTGATGATGATGTTTGCCACTGTTTTGTTGGTGGGGCTGTTTGTTTGGGGCGGCATTTCACAATTGATGGCGGTTGCAATGGTTGTTTTGCTCGCGGCCTATGTGCTGTGGCAATATTATATGTCGCGTAAGGGGGATATCCCTGTCGAGGACGTTGAAAACCCAGAATTTGCGAGCTTCCGTACAGCCATGATTTATCTGCTGCTGGGTCTAGCCGCCATTGCATTGGGTGCTGAATTTTTGGTGCGCGGCGCGAAAGTTAGCGCAACGGTGCTCGGTGTTCCTGAGGCTGTGATCGGTTTAAGCGTTATTGCGATCGGAACATCTTTGCCTGAACTGACCACATGTATTATCGCGGCACGTCGTGGACAAAGTGATTTGGTCGTGGGTAATATTATTGGCTCGAACGTTTTTAATATTTTGATGATTTTGGGTGTGACGGGTGCGATAAAACCATATGTTACGGGTGATTTAGAACCGCAATTGATGGCTCTTGATATTTGGGTCACGCTTGGCATTAGTGCTTTGTTTACGATCATTCTGTTATTTTATAAAAAGGTTACAAAGCCGCTGGGGTATCTGTTTTTATTGGGGTATCTTGTTTATATGGTGGCAACATATCTATACGGTTTCAGTTTAGTGCATAAGGGGATGTAACGCATGAGTGGCGATGATGACGATGAACTAAGCAAGTTCGACAAATTTTGGGATGATGACGATGATACGATAAAGCCGATCGATCTTCAGGGGGATCCTTTGCGCACGCCTAGTCTTGCGCCGCCGCCCCTTAGATCGAATCCAGAACCAAGCCCCGCGCCAAACCCTGCACCTGATATGCCAAAAGATCCTGCACTTGAGGCAACAGCAGAGAATAAAGACGCGGAAGGTGAGCCACCCGCGGGACGAGCTGTGCCGTCTAATCTTGATGACCTCATGGGTGATAAGGATAAAGACGCTGCGGCAACAATGGACGCCAACAAGCTCGCCGAAGCACGCTTTTTAAAAGACATTGACGCAGAGGAAGAAAAGAACTCAAAATTTTTAGAAATCGGCGAACGTACGCTCATTAAAAAAGGTGACTATTTTGACCTTCTTGCGCACGACCCCACACTTCACGATGTTTATGTCGGCGCAGGTTGGGATCAACGCTCATTTGAAAATGCGCCTGTCGATGTGGATCTCAGCCTGTTCTTATTGAACAAGGATGAGAAAACGCGCGAAGACGGCGATTTTGTTTTTTACAATAATCAAATGGCTTGTGATGGCGCGGTTAAACTTCTTGAAGATAGCCGTACAGGCGCAGGCGATGGTGATGATGAACGCATGTTCCTTGATCTTCGCGGCGTGCCGTTCGATGTTCAAAAAATTCGCTTTGTTCTTTCTGTCTATGACGAAAAGCTCGAAGGGTTCTCGCTTGAAAGTGTTCGCAGTGTTTATTTCCGACTGGGTAATAACGCCGATGGTTTGGAAATATTTTGTTTTGAGATTGCGGATGTGGATATGGCGGGCGCAAAAGCCATCGAAGTCGGATCGTTGGTGCGTGAAGGACCAAAATGGTATTTTGAGGCCGAAGCCAAACCGATTGCAGGCGGTCATATAGAAGTCGCCAAAAGCTACGGTATGTTGATTACCGAAGATACAGGCTAATAAAAACAGTGATGTTAAGAACGCGAGGCGCCGGCAATTATCTGCCGCCGCCTTTTTTTATGCCCATAAGTTGCGCGCCGCGAAGTTTCGGGGCTTTGCTACCGCCGCTACCGCTTCCTGCAAAACGCTCACCCTTGCGGAAGGCTTCATCTAGCAATTCATCAATGTCGGGAATTTCACCGGCCATTAACGCGCGAACGACTTCCGAGAAAAACTTAGCGGCTTTGATAGAATGATCATAAGCATCTTCTTCGAAGGCTTCACCGCGGATTGTAAATGTATCGATATCCCACATTTTATCGCTTTTGGGGGTGGCAACCAAGGTGCAAGTGCTTTCGAATGATGCTTTGCCCTCGGGTGGTGTGTCATACATGGTTTGTATTTCACCATCGACTTCATCGGCATCGGCACCCATACGAATTTCCGCGCTGCATGTGATGCCGCTTTCTGAATCATAATGTGACCAAGGCATGGTTTCGTAAGGACCCATTTCGTATCCGACGCCTAGTTTATCCATTAATTCTGCAAGTGTAACGCGCATGTATTTCTTTCCGTACTGCTGTTATGGCCTTCTTCTATCATACTATAATCGCGCTTGTGAAGCTAAAAAAGTTGCCCTTGATCCTTGGCTTTAAGCGTTTTTTTCTTAGAAATGGGATTTTTAGGTGCGTTTTCACCGATTGTGGCGGCTATTTTCTCATTATCTTTGAATTCGAGCATAATATTCTGTTCTTTGATGGCTTGCTTCGCATCGCCGATGATTTTGCCGCCCGCATCACGAACAACGACATAACCGCGCTTCAAAACATTTTGATAAGAAAGCGAGTTGAGCATTTTCGCGGCGTAATTTAAATTTTGTTCTTTGTCTTTCAGAGCGGAATTACCCACCCGTTTAAGGCTTGCCGCATGCAGTGCAAGTGTGCGGGTTTTTTCATCAATCTGGCTTTTGGGGTGCTTTAACATCGCACCCAATTCTCGAATGCGGTTTTGTCTTTGGGATAATCCTCGTTCGAACGCGCTTCCGAGCTTTTGCCCTGTATGGTCAAGCTGTTGACTTTTCAACTCTAAAATCTGCGCGGGGTCGCCGAGCTTTGCCGCTTGCGCAGACAGTTTATGCGATAATTCACCCATCATACGGCGCATACCGCCGATCATCCGTTTTTGATTTTCGACCATGGTATAGCGCAAATCATCACGGCGCGGCACAGCCATTTCCGCTGCACCCGTCGGGGTCGGGGCGCGTAAATCCGATACATAGTCAATCAGCGTTGTATCGGTCTCATGCCCAACCGCAGAGATAAGCGGAATGGTACAGTTTGCAACAGCACGCACAACGACTTCCTCGTTAAACGCCATGAGATCCTCGAGCGAGCCACCGCCGCGTGCGACAATTAATAAATCAGGGCGCGGCATCGCGCCACCTGTTGCGGGAAGAGCATTAAACCCGTCAATCGCCGCGGCAATTTTTTCGGCCGCCCCATCACCCTGCACAGGCACAGGCCAGACAATAACATGGCGCGGAAAACGATCATTAAGGCGGTGAATGATGTCGCGGATGACTGCCCCCGTGGGGGATGTCACAACGCCGATGACCTGTGGTAAAAACGGCAGGCTTCTCTTACGCTCAGGTGCAAAAAGCCCTTCTGCGGCGAGCATCTTCTTGCGGTCTTCCAGCATTTTCAGCAAAGCACCTTCGCCCGCCAATTCAATCGAATCGACAATAATCTGGTACTTGGAGCTCTTCGGGAAGCTCGAAACCTTGCCCGTGCAAATGACCTCAAGTCCATCTGCTGGTTTTATGGATAGCTTGCTGAGCATGCCTTTCCAGCACACAATATCGACATTCGCATTCTCGTCCTTGATGCTGCCATAAAGGTGGCCTGATGAGGCAAGCTTTAAGCCTGATAACTCACCCCGTACGCGTACACGTCCGAACGTTTCCTCTAAGGTGCGCTTTAACGAAAAGGCGAGCTCAGACACCGATAATTCGGGGACGTTGGATTTTACGGGCTGTTCTTGTGCTTCGGTCATTCTGTCGGCCGCCAATTACTTTGCAATATGTAAATATTTTGTGTTATAACTATGCCACAAAAGATAAACCATAAGGCGCACAAAGATAAAGAGGTTCTTTTCGTTGGTTCACGAACACAAAAAATTTATGGATATGTCATTGGGCGATCCGCTGGAATCATTTGATTTTCTGGCGCGTGACGCGTTTGAGCGCGCCATGAAATGTAACCACCAATATTCAATGATGGGTGGTGATGAGCATTTGAAGGATCTTTATAAACCCGTTCAAGACTACCTTGAAGCCCGTGGCTTTAAATCTGCGGGGTGGCGCGGCATACCAAATTGTGATCTTTTATTTACA
This sequence comes from Bdellovibrionales bacterium, assembly GCA_037969035.1. Taxonomy (GTDB): domain Bacteria; phylum Pseudomonadota; class Alphaproteobacteria; order Micavibrionales; family Micavibrionaceae; genus JBBKWU01. The sequence goes on along the minus strand of JBBKWU010000021.1, from coordinate 79,802 downwards.
GGCGGCGGCACAACGCAAGCCTTTAGCATGATAATGCGCTATCTGGGCGATGATGTGAAAAAACAAAATAAACGTCTGCCTGATGATGGAAAAATAAAGCCCGTTATTTTGATGCCTACGCCAACCTATGGCATGTTTTTCAATCAACCGCGAAAAGAAGGCATTGAAGTTGTGCATATTCCGCGTGAGATGAAAAATGGAGGGGCGCTAAACCCTGCAATGGTCGTTGATACGGTTGAAGCGCTGCACGCAGATGGTAAACGTATTATCGCTTATTACGATTCGAACCCGCATAACCCGTTGGGTCTTATTCGCGGCGAAGAAGAAACGCGCAAACTAGCAGGCATCTTTAATCATTACTCCGACCAATATTGGCAAGATGACAGAGCGTATTTACGCGCAGAGAGAGAGCAACCTGAACTGGATTTTGGCGAATTTTTGGGTGTGCGTATGAACCATAGACATCCGTGGGACGGCCCTGCCGCACGGATTAGGTTTATTGATGACATGGTGTATTGGGGGCTTGAATATGATGGCGCTGAACAACCATTTAGTTTCGCCCGTGTTGATGAACAATCACAAAAAAACAGTTTCGTGTTGTGCGGGCCATCAAAAGCGGGAATGGCAAGTGTTCGCGCAGGATTGATCTACGCTGAAGGGAATGATGTCCGTGAATTACAATGCGTGATGCATGATAGTAACTATTTCCCACCTCTGTATGCGATGGAAGCAATGTCAGGCTATTTTAACGATGAACAGCCGTATCAGGTGATGCGCGAAAAACATTTGAAATCATTGAATGATCAACATGAATTTTCTGGAAAATTTATGAAAGCGTTGATTAATGGTGGTGAAGCTCTTGTCGGAACGACAGTTGGAGCGCGCAAGAAAATGGCGAATTTAATAGCGACACATAAAGGTATGAGCACCGAACAAGCTAGGGAGCATTTAAAAAAGGGTGTTGATGGCGTCCGTGTTATCACATCACCACAAGCTGGGTTTTTTCACATGCTTGATTTTAGTGAGCTTAAAGATCGTTATTTCGACAATGAAGAGGTTTCAGAAGAATATAAAATCAAAAGCGAACTTCAAATTGGACGATTAATGCGGAGCTTTAACGTTAGTTTTGCTGCGGGGGATTGGACAGGACTTGAAGCAGAGGATATGTTTAAGCGTGCCACATTTGCATTGCCGCCCGCAGATATCATTGAATTTGTTGATCGTTTAAAACAGATGGTTGCCATGACGATGACGGAAAAAGAAGTCGCGGCAAATGGATACAACCTCAAACGAACACCCTGATTTACGTCAATTCTAATCCCTCTAGTTTGTGCAATGCGAACCATGGTATAAGATTCTTCTCAAATACAATAAAAACGGGGAATCAAAATGAGCCTATCCGCGCACCTTTATGAAGATGAAGCAACCAACGTTGAAATAATGTTGGAAACGTTAAGTTGGGATGATGAGCGCGCTGCACGCGTTGAAGCACGGGCGATTGATTTGGTAGAACGCGTTCGTAAGACAAAGCGTAAGCCAGGGGAACTCGAATCATTCTTACAGCAATTTGGTCTTCAGTCCGAAGAAGGTTTGGCGTTGATGACGTTGGCGGAGGCGTTGCTTCGTATTCCTGATACGCATACGGCTGATTTACTTATAAAAGACAAAATGGCGGCGGCGGATTGGCTGAGTAAACAAGGCAGCAATGGCGGCGGTGATATCCTCACAAAAGCCGCAGGTTTTGGCCTGTCGATCACGAAGAAAACATTGGGTGGTGCCCTCGCGCGTGTTGGTGCGCCTGTGATTCGCAAAGCATTGGTTGAGGCGATGCGGATGATGGGTCGTCAATTTGTGCTCGGGCGTACAATCGAAGAAGGCATTAAAAATGCGCAGGCCTATAAGAAAAAAGGCTATCGCGTATCGTACGATATGCTTGGCGAAGGCGCGCGCACGATGAAAGATGCCGACCATTATTTCGCCGTTTATAAAAACGCGATTAATGAGATCGGTAAAAATTTGGAAGGCGCGGGTACACCTGGAATATCGGTAAAACTTTCCGCGCTTTATCCGCGTTATGAATTCGCGCAGCGTGAGCATTGCGTGTCTGCGTTAACAGAAAAACTTTTGACCTTGGCTCAACTCGCGGCGGAGAAAAAAATTGCGCTCACTGTGGATGCCGAAGAAGTCGACCGTTTGGAAATCTCTCTCGAAATTATTGAGGCTGTTTATAAAGACGATTCTTTGGGGGATTGGAAAGGGTTTGGTTTGGCGGTACAGGCCTATCAAAAACGGGCGTACGCCTTGATTAATCGCTTGTCCGATATGGCTTATGCCACAAAACGCCGTTTGTCTGTACGTCTTGTGAAGGGGGCTTATTGGGATACCGAAATTAAACGGGCGCAAATCTTGGGATTGTCTGATTACCCTGTGTATTCGCGCAAAGTGAACACAGATTTATCATTTTTAACATGTGCAGAAAAATTGCTCGCCTCGCGTGATTATCTGTACCCGATGTTTGCGACCCATAACGCACAAACTGTTGCCGCCATCATGGAAATGGCGGGGAATGATCGTGATAATTTTGAATTTCAACGCCTGCACGGTATGGGTGAAACGCTGCATGATTTGGTGATTAATGACAATGTTGCCAATGTCACGGTGTATGCACCATGCGGATCACACGAAGATTTATTGCCTTACCTTGTTCGTCGCTTGTTGGAAAATGGTGCCAATAGCTCGTTCGTGTATCAAATCTTAGATGCAAACACACCGCCCGAAACCATTGCGGCGGATCCTGTGAAAAAGGCAGCTAATCACAATACAAAACGCCATCCGCATATTCCGATGCCGCACGATATTTATCCAAACCGTGTGAATGCGGCAGGCTTTGATATAACCGATGAAACACTGATTACAGGCTTTATCGCGGATATGAAAAAAGCCGTTGATGGGCGCGATTTCGAAGCTTCCCCTCTTGTGAACGGGCAAGTGATGAAAAGCGGTGCGCCGCGCGTGATTACAAACCCAGCCGATAGTACACAAGAAATTGGCCGTGTTTATGATGCCGATGACAAAGCCATCGATACGGCATTTTCCTTCGCGCATGAAGGGTTTGAAAATTGGACACGTACACCCGCAGACGATAGAGCCGCAGCGCTTGAAAAATTTGCGGATTTGATGGAGCAGCACAAAGAAGAGCTCATGGGCTTATGTGTTCGTGAAGCAGGAAAAACGATTGAAGATGCGCTGGGTGAAATTCGTGAAGCTGTTGATTTTTGCCGTTATTACGCCCTGCGCGGACGTCATGATTTTAGCGCGGCAGGCACAGTCATGCCAGGGCCAACGGGCGAACATAATGTTCTGACCATGCATGGTCGCGGCACATGGGTTTGCATCAGCCCGTGGAATTTCCCGCTCGCGATTTTTGTGGGGCAAGTCACTGCTGCGCTTATGGCGGGGAATGCGGTTATTGCCAAACCTGCCGAGCAAACATCGTTGGTGGCGATGCGCACGGCTGAACTTATTCACGAAGCAGGCGTGCCTACGGATGTGTTCCATCTTATTACAGGTGATGGTCACGTTGGGGCGGCGCTGATCGCGCATAAAGATGTCGCAGGTGTTGCGTTCACAGGCTCAACCGAAGCCGCAAAACATATTAACCGTGCCTTGGCGGAAAAAAATGGCGCGATTGTGCCGTTAATTGCTGAAACCGGTGGGCAAAACGCGATGATTGTTGATTCATCAGCGCTGTCCGAACAAGTTGTCGATGATGTCATCACAAGTGCCTTTGGTTCCGCGGGGCAGCGTTGCTCCGCCTTGCGCGTTTTGTGCGTACAGGATGAAGTTGCCGATAAGATCATGGAAATGTTGGCTGGGGCAATGGCGTTGCAAGTTATTGGTGACCCGATGGCGCTTTCCTCTGATCTGGGCCCTGTTATCGATGATGCCGCGCGCGGGATCTTGCAAAATCACGTCACAAAATTAGAAGGCATGGCGCGCAAAATCGCAGAAGTTCCCTTGAGTGATGAACGCGCCGCAAAGGGTTGTTTTTTCGCGCCTGTTGCTTATGAGATCGAGTCAATTGATCAGTTAGAGCGCGAAGTGTTTGGTCCTGTTTTACATGTTGTACGTTACAAGTCCGATCGTCTTGAGGACATTCTCACGCAAATTAATGCCACAGGCTATGGCCTGACATGCGGTGTTCACAGCCGTATTTCAAGCTCCGTTCGTCACGTGACACAACGCCTTGATGTCGGGAACGCGTACGTAAACCGCACCACGATTGGCGCGGTTGTCGGTGTTCAACCGTTCGGCGGTTCTGGCCTTTCAGGAACAGGCCCCAAAGCAGGCGGCCCCAATTATCTACCGCGCTTTGCCCATGAAAAAGTCGTTTCAACCGATACAACCCGCCAAGGTGGTAACGCAAGTCTTGTCACTCTCATTGAATAAAGGCATGATGGAGCCTGAATTTAAGGAGGGCTTTGCGCATGAAAATTTTATTGGTGGGCTCCGGCGGACGGGAACATGCACTGGCATGGAGATTGGCACAATCCGATGATTGTTTCGCGCTTTATTGCGCCCCTGGGAATGCAGGCATTGATGAATGCGCTGACTGCGTTGATATCGCCGCCGAAGACATTGATGGCCTTGTCGCCTTTGCCAAAGAGAAAGATATTGATTTGGTCGTTGTTGGCCCTGAAGGCCCGCTTGTTTTAGGGCTTGCGGATCGCTTGCGTGATGAAGGAATTGCTGTGTTTGGCCCAAGTGCGAAAGCCGCACAAATCGAAGGCTCCAAAGCCTTTATGAAAGATTTGGTCGCAAAATATAATGTCCCCACCGCCGCCTATGGACGTTTCACCGACATTGAAAAAGCCAAAGAATTTATCGCCGAATATGGCGCGCCGATTGTTGTAAAAACAGATGGTTTGGCAGCAGGAAAAGGCGTGATTATTGCGCAAACCGTTGAAGAAGCCGAAAGAGCCGCCGCTGATATGCTGTCGGGGGCTTCTTTTGGTGATGCAGGCGCGGAAATCGTGATCGAAGAATTTATGGATGGTGAGGAAATTAGTTATTTTGCCATCGCGGACGGAAAAACTGTTCTGCCTCTCACCTCTGCGCAAGATCATAAACGCGCGTTTGATGGTGACAAAGGCCCCAATACGGGCGGCATGGGCGCGTATTCTCCTGCGAATTTGATGACCGAAGAGCTGGGCAAGCAAATTGAAACCACCATTATTGCCCCCGTTGTTGAAGGCATGGCGCGGGATGGCATGCCTTATACAGGCGTGTTATTCGCAGGTATTATGGTGGTTGATGGCGTGCCAAAATTGTTGGAATTTAATGTACGCTTTGGTGATCCCGAATGTCAGGCCTTGATGATGCGTCTTGATGCGGATCTCGCGCGGCTATTGATGGCGGCTGCCAAAGGTGATCTTGCCGAAGTGGCAGGCGATATCGGCTGGTTCGAAGATACAGCACTGTGTGTTGTGATGGCGGCCAATGGTTACCCAGGGAGCTACACAAAAAACACAGTGATAAAAGGCGTGAATGAGGCAAACTCTCAGCCGAAAACAAAAGTTTTCCATGCAGGCACAGCCCGCGATGATGCGCGTAATTATATCAGCATAGGCGGCCGTGTCCTTGGCGTGACCGCGCTTGGAAAAAATGTCGCAGACGCACAGAAAAACGCATATAATGCCGTTGATAAACTGGATTGGCCGGATGGATTTTGCCGCCGCGATATTGGTTGGCGTGCCGCGTAAGATTTATCTGTGCAAATGATTGTTAATCACCTTTTATAGTTTCTTTTTGTAAACGCAGGATTATATTACAGCTCACCATGACAAAAGACGCAAAAATCAAACAATTGACCGAAACACAAGATGCCATCCTCGCGCGTGCAGGGTCTAGCTATATCAAACGGCATGTCTTTCCTGCGGGAACGGTGCTGTTCCAAAAGGGCGAGATGCGCCAATGCGCGTTTTTGATTGATAAGGGCAAGGTCAATATTGTCGGTAACGATGAAGGTGGCGAAGATAAATTGCTTTGCGTTCTGGGCGAGGAAGAAATTTTTGGCGAATTGGCGCTGATTGATAATTCACCGCGTACGGCGACCGCTGTGACCGATGGTGAAGCTGAAATTTTTGTTATTCCGCGTGATGCGCTGAATGAACGTACCAAAGGGCTAGACCCGATTGTGTCACTGCTCATTAGTTTGCTGGTCGAACGTTACCGCATCACCCGTATTCATCTGCCTGAATCAATCAAGCAAGGCAGCCTCGATGATTTTATCCGCAAGGTTTATAAAAAGGGGCAAGTGCCAGATGCTGTCCTGCGTTTTTCTGATTCAGGCGCACAGCGCGAGATTGCGCGTAAAGAGTTACAGTTAGAGCAAGAGCTTCGCGCAGGGTTAGAGCAAGAGCAATTTATTCCTGTGCTACAACCTATTTTTACATTGCCAGATCGCAAACTTGCGGGGTTTGAAGCACTTATCCGTTGGGAACATCCTGAAAAAGGGATGATCTTTCCCGATGATTTCATCCCGATCGCAGAGCGTACAGGACTTGTGAAACATCTTGACCGTATGATGCTTGAAAAAGCGTGTGATTTATTGCCGCAAATCAATGAGATATCGAAAAGAGAGCTTTTCCTGAGCGTCAACTTTTCAGGTATAAATTTTGGGACGTACAATGTTGTACGTGTGGTTGAAGATATCATAAAAAGAGCAGGAATTAAGCCCGAGCAGATTAAAATTGAAATCACAGAAAGTGCATTGATCGGTGAACCTGAACAAGCACAAAAAGCATTGGCGGCGTTTAAAGAACTCGGCCTTTCTGTCGCGCTTGATGATTTTGGAACGGGCTATTCATCGCTTGGGTATTTGCACCAATTTGCGATTGATGATCTGAAAATTGATCGTTCTTTTGTCGCGCAAATGCATGAAAGCGACCGCAGCGTTGATATTGTGAAAGCGATTATCGGCCTTGCCAAAAACTTTGACCTCCGCGTGATCGCCGAAGGGATTGAGCAAGAAGCCGATATCAAAATTCTAAATATTTTGGGCTGTGATATGGCGCAGGGCTATTTCTTTGCTAAGCCGCTTCTCGTTGCGGATGCGATGGAATTTATCAAAAAATCAGCGTAGGGTTTATTTCTCACGCTTGGATTTGAAAAAATCTTTTAATATCTGCGCGCATTCTTCTTCCATGATGCCTCCTGTGACATCTGGTTTATGGTGGCATGTGGGTTGGTTATAAAACCTGCTGCCATGCGCAACGCCACCGCCCTTTGCGTCAGGTGCCCCAAACACAATGCGGCGAATACGGGCAAAGCTAATCGCGGCCGCGCACATTGTGCAAGGCTCAAGCGTGACATACAGGTCATAGCGTGGAATACGTTGTGATTGTTCTTTATCGCACACCGCGCGAATGGCTAAGATTTCGGCGTGCGCGGTCGGATCTGCGTTTGTGATCGTTGCATTTCCTGCGCGTGCGGCAATGTCACCGCTCTCGATATCAACCAAAACAGCACCAATCGGAACTTCGTCCTGCATTTTTGCTTTTTCTGCCTCTTCCAGTGCGGCACGCATGTATGTATAGTCTTTGTCAGTGTTCATAAGGACTATGTAATGAAAAAAGACGAAAAAGACCAGAATAATCAAAGCAGCAACATCGTAAAAGGTGAGCGCATTGCCAAGGTCATGGCGCGTGCAGGGCTTTGTTCGCGCCGTGATGCGGAACGTTGGATTACTGATGGCCGTGTGAGCGTCAATGGTGAAACGCTTGATAGCCCTGCGTGTGTGGTCACACCGCAAGACAAAATCGTGGTCGATGGCAAGCCGTTGCCGCAAAAAGAAAATACGCGTTTGTTCCTTTATCATAAGCCTGCGGGGCTTGTGACCTCGGCCAGTGATGAAATGGGGCGCGATACGGTATTTGATCGCCTGCCTAAAAATTTACCGCGCGTGATTAGTGTCGGACGGCTTGATTTGAATACCGAAGGATTGTTACTCCTGACCAATGATGGGGAGTTATCACGTTATTTGGAGCTTCCGGCAACGGGGTGGAAACGTTGTTACCGTGTGCGCGCCTATGGCTCTGTCACGCAAGGCAGGCTTGATAGCCTTAAGAATGGTATTGAGGTTGATGGTGTACGTTATGGCTCAATTGATGCCGTGTTGGAGCAGCAACAAGGCGGCAATGCGTGGCTGTCGATGACGCTGACAGAAGGTAAAAACCGCGAAATCCGTAACGTCATGGAAGCCCTTGGGCTTAAGGTAAACCGTTTGATCCGCATTTCTTACGGGCCGTTCCAGTTGGATAATCTCAATGTTGGCGAAGTCATAGAAGTGCCTGAGCAAGCGTTACACATGAACATAAAAGGTTTCCGCACATGAGAATAACAGGCGGTGAATTTCGCGGTCGCGTGATTAAAGTGCCCGATGGCAAAGATGTTCGCCCGACGACAGATAAAGTACGGCAGGCAGTTTTTAATATCATTAATGGGTATGAGATGGCCGATGAGCCGTTCGTGCTTGATGGTTTTTGCGGTACGGGATCATTGGGGCTTGAGGCCTTATCGCGTTTTGCACGCGGTGCGGTGTTTATCGATAAGGGGCGCGAATCGATGCAGTTTTGCCGCGCGAATATTGACGTGCTTGGCCTGACGGATAAAACAACAACATTGAATAACGATGTCACGCGCCTTGGTGAAAAGCCATTGCATCTTGATGCCGCAGACCTACTTTTTCTTGATCCGCCTTATCGCCAAAATTTATTGCCCATTGCGATGAAAACTTTGTCTGAAAAAGGCTGGTTGGCCGATGGGGCGCTCTGTGTTTTGGAGTGTGAAAAGGGAGCGACGCTTGATTCTCCTGCGGGTTTTGAACCGCGCGATGACCGCACTTATGGTGATATTCGTATCATTATTATGCGTTATAAATAATGTATAAATCCATTGTTCTGGAATTTTTGAATTAATCTAAATTTGCCCTGAATAAACAAGAAACAGTAAAACAACACCCAATATAACGCGGTAAATAGCAAACGGGGTGAAGCTCGATTTCTCAAGCCATTTTAACAGCACGTGAATAGCAGCAAGGGCGGATAAAAATGACAGCGCAATGGCGATTAAAATATCAAATCCGATCTGCGTATTTTCCGATTTTAAAACATCAATTCCCCCTAAAACGCCCGCGCCACTAATCGCGACAATGGCAAGGAATAATGAAAAGCGCGCGGCTTCTGTACGTGTGTACCCAAACCACCGCGCGGCGGTCATGGTGATGCCAGAACGGCTGGTGCCAGGGATAAGCGCGAGGATTTGCGCGAGGCCAATATACAAAGCATGTTTCCAGCTCATCTCATCCAATGTTTTTTCTTGTGGCTTGAAACGGTCAGCAACCCATAAAACGATACCGAAGATCAGCGTGCACCACGCCATGACCTCAATGGAACGAACAAAGCTCGGCTGTAACAAATGTAATAAAAATCCTGCGATAATGACAGGGATAGAGGCCACCACGATATAAAATGCCATGCTGTTTTTTATGCTTGTGGTGTTTTTCGATATGCCGCAGATCATGCCGCACACATCTTTGCGAAAATAAAGTAAAACCGCGAGTAACGTGCCGATATGAACGGCAATATCCATCGTTAAATCTTGATCCCATCCTGTGCTTTGACCCATTAAATGATGCGTTAGCACCAGATGCCCGCTGGAGCTAATGGGGAGAAATTCTGTGATGCCTTGGACAAGAGCAAGGATGACAAGATGGAAAAACGGCATTAAGATACAATCTGTATTTGTTGTGAAACTTTAAAACAAAATAGCATGTCTATGGTCTATGTCATCAGTATTATCGGATTTATCGGCGGTTTTGCATTGGGACTTTTCCTGATCCAACTTTTCTTGAAAAATAAAAGCAATAAAGACTTGCTGCAAGATAAAGGGCTTAAGTGGAAATTCGGTTTAATCCCTTGGGTTACCGCCATTATTGGCGCGTATAGCGCGATGTATGTTCTCACGGAATTCTTCTATTGATTGCTGCCGTAAAGGGGCTATCTTATCTGTGGTGTTTTAATTTTATCAGGAGAATTTTCAATGAAACGTTTCTTACTATCCTTTTTTGCCGTGCTTTTAATCGCAGCACCCGCCAAAGCCAACACAGAAACAGAGACATATGGGTTTGATAAGGCGCATACGCAAATTCTGTTCTTTGTGAACCATTTGGGGTTCTCGAACTCATCAGGAAAATTTTTGGATTTCGATGGCGCGTTTGTGATTGATCGCGAAGATCCGTCAAAATCAAACGTGGATGTCACAATTCAAACGGCCAGCATTAACATGGACGATGAAAAATGGGATGCGCATTTGAAAAACGCTGATTTTTTCAACGTTGAAGAATTCCCGACCATGACATTCAAAAGCACCAATGTTGAGCTAACAGGCGAAGATACCGCCAAAGTCACAGGCGATCTGACATTGCTTGGTGTAACCAAACCTGTTGTTTTGAACGTGACGCACAATAAATCTGACTTTCACCCGTATAGCGGCAAAATGGTTGCTGGTTTTTCTGTGACGGGCGTGATTAAACGCTCTGATTTTGGCATGGATTATGGCCTTCCTGCTGTTGGCGATGATGTAACATTGCGCATCGAAGTCGAAGGCAACGCCGTTGAAAAAGGCGAAAGCATCGAGAAAAAATAGAGAGCGATAGATTAGAGAGCCATAGAGTTGCAGCTTAAAAACACGCAAACTAAATACGGAGCCATTGCCAAATTATTTCATTGGGCGATGGCTTTTATTATTCTCGGGATGCTGGCTCTGGGGCTTTATATGAGCGATCTGGACTTTAGCCCGTTCAAGCTTCAACTATACGGCATTCATAAATCATTCGGCTCGCTTGTGTTTTTACTTGCGGTGCTGCGGGTTCTTTGGCGTTTCTCTAATAAAAAGCCACAAGCCCTTCCCACGCATAAAAAATGGGAAATTACACTGGCGCATATCACTCATATTTTGCTGTACGTGTTTATCTTTGTGATGCCGCTTTCGGGGTGGCTCATGACCTCAGCCGCCGCATTTCCGCACCCGTTTTTCGGGTTGTTTAATGTTCCGCCCCTTATGGGTAAGGACGAAGCTGTATTCAAATTGATGCGCAATGTACATGAATTTTCCAGCTATGGCCTGATGGGGATTATTGGGCTGCATGTGGCGGGCGCGCTCAAGCATTTGATGATTGATAAAGATACCACGATTAAACGCATGTGGCCTGATCGCCCGATTGTGCTTTTTGTGGGGTTGCTCGTGATTTTCGGCGCGTTAATTGCGCTCAATAGCTATAAAAACGGTGCGGTGCAAGATGATACCGCCCCTACGATTCAACAAGACGTGGTCGTCGCTCCATTGCCCCTTGCGCAGGTCGTTGAAGAAGATAACCAACAAGCAGAGATCGTGCCGTCATGGGTGATCATTCCCGATCAAAGCTATATCAATTTCGACGCAACTGTAGAGGGCACCGCCTTCGAAGGCACGTTTGAGCGTTTCGGCGGCATAATTGCGTTTGACCCTGAGAATCTGGCGGCAAGCCATGTTGAAATCAGCGTGGAAATCGCAAGCGTAAAGAGCGGTAGCAGCGAACGTGATGAATATATTGTGGCTCCTGCGTGGTTTGATGCCGAATCTTTTCCGGAATCGGTCTTTACAGCAACGAAATTCGAAAAAAATGAAGGAAATCAATATGTTGCACATGGTGAGTTGCGCATAAAAGATGTGTCGCTGCCTGTTGATCTGCCGTTCATGCTGGTGATAGAACCTGATGACCAAGGTAATAATGTTGCGAATATGACGGGAAGCGTGACCATACGCCGTCTTGAGTATAGTCTCGGTACGGGGCAATGGGCGGATACAGAAACCGTCGGAAACGAAGTCACAATAAGCGTTTCCGTGAAGGCGCAAGAGGAATAAGAAGTGGTGCCCATGGGGGGTGTGCTGATACGTACAACACGTAAACCTAATATATGCAGAATTAGGGGTGTTTTTTTGTTCGGTCTGAGGTAGAGTCAAGTTATGAGAACATTATTCCATTTATGGCTACATCCGTTTTCCCGTAAGGTTCGTGTGACCCTTTCGGAGAAGAAACTGGATTTTGACCTTAAAATTGAAAAAATATGGGAACGTCGGACTGAGTTTTTGGCGTTAAATCCGGCTGGCGATGTCCCTGTTCTGATTGAGCCTGATGGCACGACGTTGGCGAATTCCCAAGTTATCTGCGAATATCTGGACGAGGTGTACCCCGAGGTTAATTTGCTCGGTGTTGATCCTGTGCAACGCGCCGAAACACGCCGTTTGGTGAGCTGGTTTGATGTGAAATTCAACCGCGAGGTGACTGATAACCTTGTAGGTGAAAAATTGATGAAGCGTTTCCTAAAGCTTGGTGAGCCGCACGGCCCATCAATTCGCGCAGGGCACGCCAATATTCATTACCATCTTGATTATATCGGCTTTCTGACCGAAAAACGTAAATGGCTTGCGGGCGATCATTTCTCGCTGGCTGATATTGCTGCTGCGGCGCATTTATCCGCGATTGATTATATCGGTGACGTGCCATGGGACGAACACCAAGCCGCGCGTGATTGGTACGCCCGCGTTAAATCCCGCCCGAGCTTCCAGCCGCTTTTGGATGACCGCATACCGGGCTTCACCCCTGTTCAACATTACGAGGACGTCGATTTTTAGACGGACGTGCGTAATCAAGATATAAATTAAAGGGTGTGACGGCGTTGGAATCTAATTCAGATCATAAAAATTCACTATTTTGCTTTGGTTATGGCTATTGCTGTGACTATTTAGGGCATGAGCTGCAAAAGCGCGGCGATTGGCGCATCGCAGGCACAACGCGCGATAAAAACAAACGTGCCATGATGAAAGAACAAGGGATTAAGGCCTTCTTATTCGACTACGAAAAACCACTTGTTGATCCGCACCATTTCCTTAAAGACGTCACCCATATTCTGATTTCCACGCCGCCGAATGATAATGGCGATCCCACATATTTAATGCATGTCGAAGATATTTTGGAAGCACCTAACCTGAAATGGGTCGGGTATTTGTCCTCTACGGCTGTGTACGGCAACCGTGATGGCGAACTGGTGGATGAACTATCCGAAGTGCGCCCCACATCGCAACGCGGCTCACGACGTGCCAAGGCCGAAGAACAATGGCGTACATTAGGCCGCACCAGAGGCTTGCCAATCCACACCTTCCGCATTGCGGGGATTTACGGCGCAGGGCGCAGTGCGCTTGATACTGTACGTGCGGGGATTGCGCGCCGCATCGTCAAGGAAGGCCAAGTCTTTAGCCGCGTTCATGTTGATGATATCACGCAATGTTTGCTCGCCTCGATGCTCGACCCTGATCCGGGTGCTGTCTATAACATCAGCGACGATGAAGCCGCACCCAGCCACGAAGTCATCACCTATGCGTGTGAATTGCTCGGCATTGAACCGCCGCCTGTTGTGATGTTTGAAGATGCGAATTTACCACCCATCGCGCAGAGCTTTTACCTCGACAATAAACGTACCAGCAACGAGAAAATCAAGCGCGAGCTTGGCATAAAACTCTTCCACCCTGATTTCAAATCAGGCCTGCGCGCGTGTTTAGAAGACGAAAAACAAACCCAGAAAAACTTCCGCACCCACTGGAACGCAGGCTCCTTGGCCGCACAGGATTAAGCTTTCTCTCATAAGTATTCCTTTACAGAATAACGGCTCTTGCTGTAATCTTCATTGTGAATAATGGAGAGCGACCATGAATACAGCCAACGATTACGCCGCCGAACAAACCCTTTTGTCACGGATTAAAGCGCAGCACGAACCAGGTGCGATGCGACCGCAGCTATATTCCATGTTGGATAAGAACGGCAAGCCACCATCTAATCTGCGCTTGCAATGGATGTTTTATGCGGGGATGGGGGACGTTGCTTTTCACGATTTAGTAAATAAAGCGGAGGAAGATGCTGCCCGTAAATTCATTGCCGAAGGACGATTTGTTCCCGAAGCCATTGAAGATCACTATGGTCGGGCTATCCAACGTATTAAACATTTCGACGATGTGAATTGGGGAAAAACCACCGACGGCAGCGTCATTATGTATGATTTGTCGTTTAATGAATTTCAACCAGATTGGCCTGATATGGTCATCACATTGGATGAGCGCCACACAGCAGCCTTGGCCGCTTTGCGTAAACGTATGGAATATAGCACACCAATTGGCAAAACATGGGAAGATGACCCGATTATGTTGAAAGATGGCACGGAAATTACGCCAATTTTGACAAATTTAGATCAAATTCATCTCCGCATGCGCCAAAAAGATATCGCACCGAGCCTCAAATAATCAGTAAATCTTAGGATTTCAAAGCACGCTTTTTGGTTTCTTTGTGCGTGTCGTACGGGAGACGTACAGACACGATTGTGCCGACACCGACGGCTGATTCGATGTGTAAGGTGCCGCCGTGGAGTTCGATTAAATCTTTGGTGATAGCAAGGCCTAGCCCTGTGCCTTCGTGCTCACGCGTGTAATGGCTTGCGGCTTGCTCGAACGGGTTGGTGATGCATTTAAGCTTGTTCGCGGGAATGCCGATGCCTGTGTCTTTGACCTTGATCGAGATATAATCTTCACGCTCAGTCACGGTCAGGGTGACTTCGCCCTGCGGGTCGGTGAATTTTACAGCGTTTGAGAGTAAGTTCAGTAAAATCTGCATAAAGGCGCGGCGATCCGCAATAATCATGCGTTCAGGGTTGCCGAGTTCTTGGTGGATTTTAACTTGGGCATCAAGGGCGCGGCCTTCCATCATATGAACCGCCAAATGAATGATTTTGGACAGGTTGAATTCCTCTAGGTCTAGCTCATACTTGCCAGCCTCGATTTTGGACATGTCCAAAATATCACTGATAAGGTCGAGCAAATGTTCGCCACTTTCGCGGATGCCGCCGATGTAATCCAGATATTTTTCGGTGCCGATTGGGCCTAATAACTGACGCTGCATCATTTCGGAAAAACCGATGATGGCGTTTAATGGTGTCCGTAGTTCGTGGCTCATATTGGCGAGGAATTGTGATTTTGATGCATAGGCGCGTTCGGCGGATTCTTTGGCGCGGTACAAATCGTGCTCATAAATTTTGCGTTCTGTGATGTCGTGCATAATGCCAAACAACGCGATGACGTCGCCTTCGTCATCCATTTCGCATTTGCCTTCGCAAAGGATGTAACGGGCTTCGCCGCTTGGGCGGGTGATTTGGAATTCCATCTCGTAGTTGTTTTTTTCGATGATGGCGCGTTGGAAGGCCTGCATCAAACGACCTAAATCGCGCTTATAAAGCATGGCGTTGACGTTATCAAAAGACGGGTTGAACTCGTTCTTTGGGACGCCGAAAATATTGTAAATCTCGTCCGACCATTCGATTTGTTCAGCACCGACTTGCCAATGCCAATGTCCCATATGACCGATGGATTGGGCTTCGGCGAGTTGCTGTTCTTGCTTTTTAAGGGCTTCTTCGTGGGCTTTTGTCGCGGTGACGTCGCGTCCCACGGTGAAGATCACATCGCCGACGCGCTTTTGACGCCATTCGACGCAGTGCGTTGCGCCGTCTTTGGCGTGCACGCGGGCTTCGAAATCGATGATGTGTTCTTCTTGGCTGTCGTCATGCATCAATCCGACGATACAATTGCGGACATGGGCGCGGTCATCTACATGCACCATATCCATGAAAGTCATTTTGCACAGTTCTTCATCAACATAACCAAGCGTGTCGTTCCAGCACGGGTTAACGCGTGAGAAGGTGCTATCGCGGTGTGAAATGGCAACCATGTCGTTGGACATGTTCAGGAAGTGGCGCAGTTCGGCCTCATCCGTTTGGTCGGTGATCTTTTTGTTGTCTTGCGTTGATTTTTTGGCGGCGGCTTTCTGTTCAGCTTGTGTTGTGCCAAGAATGCTTTCGAGCGCCAGTGGTTTGATTTTCTTGCGGCTGTTTTCTGGCACTTCGGAGCCAATGATAAAACGGCGCCCGTCTGGCAGCGTCACTTTGTCGAATTGAATATGGATGTGAGCAGATTCTGCGTGGCCGAATAATGTAACTTTGTGGCGGCCTTCGATTAAGGCTTTGTAATACGGTAAGCCACCAGCGTTACCGAACAAGCCTTGCGTGCGCAGCGCGTCATCAGGCTCATCAAATTCCATGAAGCGCGAAAAGGGAACATCGATCACAGAGTCTTCACTGACATTGGCGAGTGCCATAAAGCCTTTGGTCGCGAAAATGAATTTTCCATCTTCGTTCAAAACAAAACGTGCTTCGTCCTGTAGCGTTTTTTTGGCTACGGAATTTTTGGTGGCTGTTGTTTTCTTGGACTTTACGGACATGTGACCCGATCTGGATTGACTATATATACCATAATTTATCAGTAGGGGGGAAAGCAACATGGTTATCGTGTTTTCAACAACCAAGTTGCTGTTTGGTAGGGTAAGTATGGCGCCCCAATTATTAACAAAGCGTTAAGATTTGGTTAGGGACGCCTTAATATTGATTTAGAGTGCTTTGTATTTAACAGAACATCCATAAGGGCGTGTGACAGGCTCTGCAACGGCTTCGCCTTTTTCCAAGCTCTCAATCGTGGCGGTGACATAGTTTGTCGCACCGTCGATTGTGTCTGGGTTCGGGCTGGAGTTGTCATCAATCGCGCCCATGTACTGTAGAAGACCTTGCTCGTCGATCACAAACATGTGTGGCGTTGTTTTGGCTTCGTATAGTCTAGCAACTTCACCTGACGCATCCATGATGCGGGCTGTTGGGTGTGCGCCGACTTCTGTCATCCATGCGTTGGCTTCTTCGTTGGTTGTGTTGCCTTGCTCACCATCGGGAGAAGACGCAATCGTCAACCAAACGATGTCTTTATCAGCGGCAGCTTGTTGTAATTTCTGCATGTTGCCTGCGCCATAATGCTTTTGTACGTAAGGGCAGCCATGGTTTGTCCATTCCAAGACAACTTTTTTGCCGCGGAAATCGCTGAGGTTATGTGTTGTGCCGTTGCTGTCAACGCCTGTGAATTCAGGCGCAATCTTGCCAATCTCAGGCGCAGCATGCGCAGGGATGACAAAGCAAAACAGCGCGAGTGCTGTGAATAATGTCTGACGTAAAGATACCATTTTAGTCTCCTGTATAGTGTTTGTTAGGGTTAAGGGTTGTTTTGGTTGGTTAGTGTGTCTTTTAAGATGCCGGGCGTTAATATCTGCGGCAGGACAACGGGTTCGGGTCTTTGTCCTGTGCTGTCATCAATCGGGGCATAGTAAACATAGAGCGGGACGCCATTTCGTCCATATTTATCTAGATAAGTTGTAATTTCGGCATTCTGGTTCGTCCAGTCACCTTTGACGTAGTGAACTTTCTGCGCGGCAAAAAGCATCTTCGTCGCAGGCGTGTTCAGCGCGACAACTTCGTTCACCTTACAAGTAATGCACCAATCGGCGGTCATATTCACAAACACAGGCTCACCACTTGCGAGTAACTCCTCGTAACGCGCGGTTGTAAAATCTTCTTCTAATGAGGCTTGGCCGATGTGCTGATCGATGGCTTCCATGGCTTGGCGCGATTTCATATCAATCATGAATATCGTCAAAACCAAAACCAAAACGAGGAAAGCAAAGAGATCACAAACGGTCTTTTTCGTGCCTTTGGCGGTCGGTGTGATCTTCACAAGCCATAGACCGAAGGTAATAAGCACCATACCGCCCAAGGCCTTGATCATGGCGATATCATCGCCTGCTTGCCCCGTGTAAACCCAAACCAACCAAATCGCAGAGAGGAACATCGGGAAGGCGAGGAACTCTTTAAAACGTTCCATCCAAACACCAGGTTTTGGCAAAAAGGCGCGTAGCTTAGGCAGGAAGCACAGCGCAAGATAAGGCAGCGCAAGCCCAAGGCCTAACATCAAAAACACCATCATCCCAATCACAGGCGGCTGTATAATCGCAAAGCCAAGCGCAACCCCCATAAACGGTGCGGTGCACGGTGTGGCAACCAATGTCGCCAAGATACCTGTGAAAAACGACCCCATCGCCGTGTCTTTTTGCGCGGCTTTGCTATCGGATAGCACCACAGACAGGTTGAAAAATCCTGCGAGGTTTAACCCGATCACAAATAACAACCACGCCAAAAACAAGATCACGGACGGGTTTTGAAGCTGAAAGCCCCAACCAATTTGTGCGCCACCTGCTTTTAATACCATCAATGTTCCTGCAATCGCGCCGAAGGTAAGAAGAATACCTGCGGTGTAAAATATGCCGTGTTGGCGTGCGTGCTTTAATTCCTTGCCATGCATCTTGCAAAGGCTCAGTGCTTTCATCGATAAAATCGGGAAAACGCAGGGCATTAAATTCAATATAATGCCGCCTAAAAATGCAAAAAGCAGTGCGAGTAGGACGGACATATCTTGTGCATTGGTTTGTGCGGTGTTTTTTGTTTCTGGCGCGTCATAACCGTTATCATTCATCGTCTCAATACTGTTCGCGGAGATTTTAGTGCTTGCCTGTGCTGTCGCGCTTGTGGCGTTGGAATCAGGATTTGCGGTTATCTCAAACGCGCTATATTTGCCATGTTCATCGTAATAGGCGATTAAGCCGCGCATGCTTTGTAATGCACGTAACGGGCGATCACCGCGCTTTTGTCTGACGGTGATTGTGTCATCTTCAATTGTAACGTTGGATGGCGCAGAATTATCCACCACACCCCAGTCATAGGGTATAAATTCCATCGGGCGGTTTTGATCGATTGATTTAAAAAGGAAAGTGGCTTCGGGGCGGCTCATTGCAAAAACCAATTTACCATCCGCTTCGCCGAATGTCGCGTACCATGGCACGCTGTAGGAGAGCGCGTTGGAGGCGGTGTTGATATAGGCTGTGTTGTCTTCTTCTGTGCCGTTATTAAACGTCAGCGTGTGAGTGCTATATTCGGGGATACAAATTTCCTTACACACCAGTAATTCGATATCGACGTTAAAGGTGATAGGCCCTTCTGGCAGCTTAGACGGCGCAGTCAATGTTTGCAGCAGTGTGACTTTTTTCTCGTACCCGTAATTGGTCAACGGGGGCGTGCTGATTTTATGTGGCACAGGCCATGAAATTTCGGATGTTTCAAAACCGGTTGGTAAATCCCAATCTGCCTTGGTCGGCGTACCCGAATCACCAGCATTCACCCAATAGGTGTGCCAGCCATCATCAATAGTTTCTTCGATTCCGATCCAAATTGTGTCATTCGGGGCAATGACGGTGCGTTCAGGGACAAGGCGGATTTGGACATGTTTTTCTGCTGCTTTATCCTGCGCTATGGCTTGGTTTGTAAAGGTTGTCAGCAGTAATAGAGTGACAAGAAATGTGGTTGCGTAGTGTGTCATGGTGTGAATTTTTTTCAATGTTTTGCCCTCAAACTCTTTTCTTTTCCAAGCGTTCTATTAATCTAGCTTACTCATCGCGTAAAAAAAGACTTTAATATTATTCGCGCCCTTTGGCTAGTCTTGCCGATTGAGACGCATGCAAAGAACAGAGGACAAAATGAGCCAAACCATTACCGCAGAGAATGATGTCGCCAATGTCGTCAATGACGACGCCGCACTTTTATGGACACCTGATAGTGCCGAACGCAAGCTGAGCCAGCTCTCGGCCTTTATGCGCCACAATGGCCATGATTTTGATGATTATCAGGCGTTTTGGCAATGGTCGGTCGATCACAGCGAAGATTTCTGGTCAAAGCTCTGGAGCTTTTTTGACATTATCGGCGAACAAGGTGATGTGGTGCTGCAAGATGCGCATAAAATGCCGGGCGCGAAATTCTTTCCTCAGGGTGCTGTGAGCTATGCCGAAAACATGCTCCGCCGTCGTGATGAACAAGTTGCCATTATTTTCCGCGACGAAACAGGCGCAGAACGTGAAATCAAACATATCGAATTGTATGATCGCGTCAGCCAGTGGGTGCAGGCGTTTAAAGCGCAAGGCATTGTCAAGGGTGACCGCGTTGCGGGTTATATGCCCAACATGCCTGAGACTATCATTGCGATGCTGGCGGCGACCTCTCTTGGTGCGATCTGGTCATCGGCCTCGCCTGATTTTGGCGCGCAAGGCGTGATTGACCGCTTCGGGCAGATTGAACCAAAGGTTTTGGTGTGCGTGGACGGCTATTACTACGGCGGTAAAACCATTGATTGCCTCGGCAAGATCAAAGACATTCAACCCGCGCTTAACGGGCTTCAAAAGACAATCGTGATCCCGTTCGTCAATGATGAACCCGATCTAAGCGGTCTGACGAATGCCATGACAGATGAGCAATATGTCGGCGGATATGAGCCGCATTTGATGACGTTCGAGCGTTTTGACTTCAATCACCCGCTATTCATTATGTTCTCAAGCGGCACAACGGGTGTGCCCAAATGCATTGTCCACGGCCATGGCGGCACGTTGATCCAGCATGTTAAAGAACACCGCCTGCATTGCGATATCAAAGAAGGCAACCACATGTTCTATTTCACCACTTGCGGGTGGATGATGTGGAACTGGCTTGTGACGGGCTTGGCCTCGGGCGCGACGTTGTTGCTTTATGATGGATCACCGTTTTATCCAGATGGGAATGTGTTGTGGGATTTTGCCGATGCGCATGAGTGCAAATTGTTTGGCACGAGCGCGAAGTATATCGACGCGCTGAAGA
Organism: Bdellovibrionales bacterium; assembly: GCA_037969035.1. Taxonomy (GTDB): domain Bacteria; phylum Pseudomonadota; class Alphaproteobacteria; order Micavibrionales; family Micavibrionaceae; genus JBBKWU01. Next base: position 59,055 of record JBBKWU010000021.1, on the reverse strand, counting down.
TTAATGAGTTGAGACCGATGGAAACCCATGATTTGTGCGCGATGCGGACGATGACATCGACAGGATCACCGCTGGTTCACGAGAGCTTTGACTATGTGTACGCCTCGATCAAGAAAGACGTACACCTTGCCTCGATCTCGGGTGGGACGGATATTGTGTCTTGCTTTGTGCTTGGTAATCCTGTGTCACCTGTTTATCGCGGTGAGATACAGGGCGCAGGCCTTGGGATGGCGGTGGATGTGTTTGATGAAGAGGGGAAACCTATTCCTGCGGGCGCGGGGTCGGGGGAGCTTGTTTGTACAAAACCGTTTCCGTGTATGCCCGTGTCATTTTGGAATGACGAAGACGGACAGAAATATCATGACGCCTATTTCGGACGGTTCGATAACATTTGGTGCCACGGCGACTGGATTGAACGCACGGCGCATAATGGGTTTATCATCCATGGCCGATCAGATGCGACATTAAACCCCGGCGGTGTACGTATCGGCACATCCGAGATTTACCGCCAAGTCGAACAAATCCCGCAAGTCAAGGAGAGCATTGCCGTTGGCCAAGATTGGGATGGTGATGTACGGGTGATATTGTTCGTCACGCTCAAGGACGGCGAAACCCTGAGCGAGGAACTTATCAAGCAAATCAAAACTACAATCCGCACAGGCGCATCACCACGTCATATGCCCGCAAAAGTCATCGCGGTGAGCGATATCCCACGGACAAAATCAGGAAAAATCACTGAACTCGCTGTACGTGACGTTATTCACGGACGCAAAATCAAGAATGCCGAAGCACTGGCCAACCCAGAAGCATTGGATCTGTATAAGGATTTACCAGAGCTACAGAGCTAGATTTGTTAGATTAGCCAAATTTGTGGTTTCTGTGGTCTCTAATACTCTGAAATCAAACAGATATTTGTGCTTCATCAGTTTATTCGCAAGTTTTCCACGATCATGTTCGGGCGTGTCGCTATCGCTTTAGCCGTTGTATTGGCTATTTTGCGACGTAAGAGACTGATTTATCGACGTAAATCGGAGTCCTTCACTTTATTCGCAAGTTTGTCACCCAAAAGTGCTTAAAGCCTTTCTGGATATAGCTTCGCCGTTGATATTTCCATCATAACATAAGAAAACACCAAACACAGCATAAATTAGGAATTTATTGCTAATTTAAATGTAAACTCAGACATATTACTAGTTATTAGGGGTGTTAGGCGCATTGTTGTGGGGGTGGCATTTCTTTTTCTTGCTTTTGCGGCGGGGCATGGCTATAAAATCTGCATGCTTGATTTAGCCATGAACATGCCGACTTTCATCGCCGCGTTTGCACTTTGTGTAGCGTGTGTTCTGTCTTGCGCTAGCTAGCGCTATATTTTCCTGACATCGCGCAAGAGCGCTTCTGAAATAAAATGCAAGCAAGGCCGATAAATGGTTTTGCCGCGCAGGGTTTGATTTTTTTCCAAAAATCGATTAGTTTAGCCGCTCCCATTTATTCTTTGGCAGCGTTGCTTCACGCCTCACGTAGCTTTACTACGCTTCGTTGTTCGCGCCTTGCCAAAAAATAAAGCGAAACGACTATACAAGGACTATACAAGTTTGGGATAACATAAAATTATGACAAAAATTGAAAATCTAGAGACTGACCTCACCGCGGAACCGCTTTCGACACAAGTGGCGGGAATGAATTTCCGCGCGGTGGTTGATAATTTAACACCGAACCGTGGCGCAGAAATTGTGCGTTATGCGCGGGGGCGGGAAAATATTCTTTCGCTCGCCCAAGGTGAAGGCAGCGTTGCCACACCAGATTTTATCCGCGAAGCCGCGCAACAAGCGTTGGTTGACGGGAAAACATTTTATGGCCCTGCGTTGGGGCAGGAAAGTTTGCGCACGGAATTATCGGATTATTACCGCCGCGTGTTTGGCCTTGATATCGGCCGTGACCGCATTTTCGTGACAGGTTCAGGCACAACGGCGATGCATTTGGCGTTAACGGCATTGCTCGACCAAGGCGACGAGGTTGTGGCGGTGACGCCGATCTGGAAAAACTTGCTGGGTGCTGTGGAACTGGCGCAAGGGCATTGCACCGAAGTGCCGCTGACGCGGAGCAACGGAAGCTGGCAGCTCGAAATGCAGAAGCTCTTTGATGCCTGCACACCCAAAACCAAAGCGATATTAATCACAAGCCCGTCCAACCCGACAGGTTGGATGATGAGCGAAGATGAAATGCGTACAGCCCTCGATTTCGCGCGGGAGCGCGGTATTTGGGTCGTTTCAGACGAAGTTTACGGACGTACGGTGTTTGATGCTGTACGTGCGCCAAGCTTTTTGGATGTGGCAAAACCCGATGATAAAGTGTTCGTGGTCAATAGCTTTTCCAAAAGCTGGGCGATGACGGGGTGGCGTTTGGGGTGGCTTGTGGGCCCACCGATTGCCGAAGAAATTATCCGCGATATTGCGCTGTACGATAATATGGGCCCGCCGACCTTTAGCCAGTTTGGCGCGATCGAAGCCTTGCGGCAGGGCGAGAAATTTATTACCGCACAAGTCGATATCTGGCGCAAAAACCGCGACACCGTGATGCAGCGTTTGGGCGCGATGGAGGGTGTTGATGTGCCTAAAATCGATGCCACGTTCTACGCCTTTTTTCGGGTGGAAAAATATCCGAACTGCTTAGAGTTGGCACGCCGTTTAATTGATGAGTCCAATCTTTCATTGGCACCGGGTTGCGCCTTTGGCAAAGTTGGGGCAGGCTATATGCGGCTATGCTTCGCGGTATCAGAAGAAAAATTAAATGACGCACTAGATCGGCTTGAGAAGGCTATACGGTAAGACTACGAAAGAAAATTGGAAGGATAAAACATGCGTGGATATTTTGGGATTGGTGTTGAGGAAATCAGCAAAGAGGGGAATGTTGGCAACCTCGTGCGCTCAGCCCATGCGTTTGGAGCGGAGTTTTTCTTTGCGATTAATCCGTGTCTTGATTTACAGGAAGTGCGCGCCACCGATACATCGGGCGCGTTCGATCATGTGCCCTATTACCAATATAACGAGGTATCGGAGCTTCGATTACCCAAAGGGTGCCAATTGGTGGGGATTGAGTTCATTGAGGATTCGATTGAGCTGCCGACATTCCGTCACCCAACGCGCGCGGCTTATGTTTTGGGCCCTGAAATGGGGAGCTTATCACCTGCGCTGCAAGAAAAATGCGACCATATTGTCCATATCCCGATGAAGTTTTGTATTAATGTTGGGGTTGCGGGGGCGTTGGTTATGTATGACCGCCTAACGTCTATGGGGCGTTTTGCCGATAGACCTATTCGCGCAGGCGGCCCGACAGAAGAACATATTGGGCACGTACAAGGCCCGCGCCGTATTTCGCGCACGGGAACCGTTTAGTCGTTCCCATTTGCCTTGTGACAGCGTTGCTGCACGCCTCTCGTAGTTTTACTACGCTTCGTTGTTTGCGCCTTGTCACAAACCAAAGCGAAACGACAAAAGTACTGGATTGCCGCGTCGGGCTTTGCCCTTCTCGCAATGACGGTGGGATTATTTCAAAAACGGATTTAAAAGTCGCATGAGGCCTTGCGTGAAGCGCAGGGGTGCGTCGGTTGCGATAAGGCAAACGCAGCCTTGTTTCGGGCAAGATACGGGCTGGTGATGCACATGCTCATCATGCGCGAGAATTGACCCCGCAGGGTATGAACCTGTTTCATCGGTAAACGCCCCATCCAAAACCAAGGTGATTTCAAGCCCGCGATGCGTATGCGCAGGGGTCGTGGTCGCAGGATCAAGTTTTATAAGTTTGAGCTGGTTGGCGCAGCTTTTGCTGAGTGGGATATTGATGACTTCGATGCCCGGTAGCAGGCGCGACCATTTGGGCGCGGCAGGCATTTGCGCGGCGATGTGTTGCGTGATTGGTTTTGGAATACAGCAATCAACGTCGATTTTGACATTCATATGGGCTTGTTCCAAGGTTTCGGCGGTGCTTTTTTCGATTTGTTCCAGATAATCATCAAGACGAGCCATAACATTTTGCAGGCTGTCTTCTTTCATATCTTCGGGCTCGCAATCTTGACAAAGCAATGCACCGCCAATGCTTTCGAGCTGTCTTAATTGTGCACACGCAGCAGGAGAAAGGCTGACATAAGATGCCATCACAAGGGCAAAGCCTTCGTCCAGCGCACCAGAAGCATAATCCATCATCAGATGTGCCAGATGATCGTGCGAAATATCTTTGGCGTTCTCGCTCATCGCTCTAGCCCTCCTAAACTATGACGTAATTTATCCAAGGCGAGGCGAATGCGGGACTTCACAGTGCCGAGCGGTATGTTTTCTTCGGCGGCGATATCCATATGTGTTTTTTCCTCGAAATATGATTTACGGATGAGGGATGCTTGTTCCTCGGGTAGGCTTTTTAACGCCATTGATAAGGCGGCGGCTTGTTCATCGCTTGTGATACGGATATCGGGCATGACAATGGATTTGTCTTCGATCTCGAAATTATCGATATCAGGCTCGGGGCGTTTTGCCTTGCGAAAGGCATCAATGCGTTTATTACGGGCAATGGTGAATATCCATGTGCTGGCGCGGGCTTGGTCGGGGTTGAAGCTGCCTGCCTTTTGCCAAACGGACAGCATGGTTTCTTGCGCCAGCTCGTCCGCTAAATCAGGATTCGTGCCGCCGCGCATCAAAAATGACTTCAGGCGCGGCGCAAAATATTCAAAGAGCTCAACAAAGGAGTCTTTGTCTTGTTTTTCCGCAATGGCAACAATCATATCCTCGTGCGAGGGGGTATTATTGGCGGAATCCGTGATGTGTGCACTGTTTTTCTGCATCATATAGGCATTTAGCAAGTTATTTTCTTGCTCGTAAAGTGAAAAACGCTGTGATTGCCCTGAAAATGACAAAATAATCTCCTTGTATGGTATTGGTACGTTAAAATGCACAAAATGGATCAAAAATTATTTTTTGTTTAAAAGATAAGGCAGAGCATTGTATAATCAGTCAAACAGTCTTAGGGTCAAGATTCATTGACGCGATTTCATATTTGACGATTTCATAGTTAAGAGTAGCAGAATTTAAATAGGTGATAGATGACCATTCAATTGAATAAAAAAGGATTTGGTATGAGTAAACGGATCATAATGTTAAGCGGTCTTTTGGGACTGGCACTGTCATTTGCGGCAGCACCCGCACAGGCGGCTGATCCGACGGAGCTCGGCACATTCGGTAAATGGTCAGCTTTTGTGTTCACCGAAGACGGTAACAAGGTTTGTTATATGGCGAGTGAGCCAGACAAAGACGAAGGTGATTATAAAGCTCGCGGTAAAATTTACGCGCTTGTAACGCACCGCCCTGCCGAAGGTACAAAGAACGTATTCAGCTATATCACGGGTTATCCGTATAAAGCGGGCAGTGATGCCACGGTGAAGATCGATTCGACGACTTACACATTGTTCACGCAAGATGAAACAGCGTGGGCACCAGATGCCTCAACAGACAATAAAATCACCGATTCGATTCGCAAGGGCAGCAAAATGGTGGTTAAAGGCACATCCAAACGTGGTACACTAACCACAGACACGTTCAGCCTGAGCGGTTCTGGCGCGGCACATGATGCCATTTCCAAAGAGTGCGGTATCTAAGAATTCACAGTCATAATTTTCTATCAAGCAGGTATCGCAAGATATCAGGAAGTCAGAAATATAAATGAAACATCTGTCCGTATCCAAAAAAATACAGTTAAAGCGTAAGGCTTCTGTTGGTGATGTTAAAAAGCTTTTGCTTGAAAGCCTTGAAAAGACAATTGAGCTTAAATCCATCTCTGAAGGCGATGAAGATTTTTCTGTACAGGGTACGACAGGCTCACCCGCGAGCATGACGCGTCATGCGAAGCTGGATTTGGATATTAAAATCGATATAGACAAAGAAACAGCACGGGTTTTGATTTCTGGCTATAGCCGCGTTGCGTTTTCTTTGGTGCTTTTATACTCTCTTTTGTTCAGCATTATTTTGTTGGTGGGCTTACTGCCAGGGTTTATTGAGACCGATGCAGAAAACAGTGGCGCGATAGACGCATTATTTTTTCTTATTCTTGGCATTTTTGTCATGATTGATGTAAATAAGAAGCTCTCCGATCCGAAAGAGGATCTGGAGTCGGCGTTGGAATCGATTGATACAACATTCGGCTAGAAAAATATTGAAGCCGTTTTAAATTATAAAGAGTGATTGTGTAGCGTAATGACACAGCAAGAAATAATAGGACTATTTAACGCGGTGGCGCGGATATGTTTATCCGCTCTCTCTACGGCTTATGTATCTTCGCGTTATTATGCGAGACAGATGATACATGCGATTGTTCATCATTCCCCGTTCCGTCATCGTCATATTTTAACCCGTCATAATCATTTGCGCTGGCGTTATAAATTCCCTGTTGTGGCTGTGCTTGCCTTTGTTTTGTTGATGGGCGCGGGTTCTTTAACAGGATCGATGGCGTCTTATATGAAGTCTATATCGTTGCCGCAGATGGTGATTATGGCTTCTGATATTGACGGCAACGCAGAACGTTCCCCCGAAGAGCAATTAGAGACAGCACAAAAACGGATGCAGCGTTACGGCGCAGCCGCAAACGACATTGAGCCTGCTGCGGGTGAAAATGGTGATGGTCATATCGTTAAGGCGAGTATGCGCAAACCGTCGCTGCCACAGCCGCAAAACAAAAACGTTACAATCGGTAGCGGCGATACAATGGCGGGTGTTCTCCAAAAAACAGGCGTAAGCGGCAGCGAAGCCTATGCCGTGATCGAAGCGATGAAAGATATTTTTGATCCGCGCGATATTCGCCCAGGGCAAAAAGTTTCTGTGCGTCTTGATCCTGTGGGGCTTGATAAATATACGCTGGCGGAAACAAACATTGTTATTGACCCTGTGAAATCGGTTCAGCTTAGCAAAGATAACGACGGTAATTTCAAAGCCTCGTTGATTGAAAAAGAACTGGAGAAAAACCTGCGCGCAGGCCGTGCGGATATTAAGGTCTCTCTTTATGGTTCTGCGCTTGAGGCGGGAATTCCTGCTTCGGTGATTGCTGATACAATTGGTGTTTATTCATGGGATGTTGATTTCCAGCGTGATATTCGCCAAGGCGACCATGTTGAAATTATGTACGAAGAAATGAGCACCAAAGACGGTGACGTGGTCAAAACAGGCAATATCATTTACGCACGTTTGAACGTAAACGGGCAGGATATCCCCGTGTACCGCTATGAAATGAAAAATGGCGATGTTGATTATTTCACCACAGACGGCAAAAGCGTTCGTAAGGCGTTGATGAAAACACCGATTAACGGCGCGCGCTTATCTTCGGGCTTCGGTAGTCGTCGCCACCCTGTGTTGGGGTATAACAAAATGCATAAAGGCTTGGATTTCGCGGCACCACGCGGCACACCGATTTATGCGGCGGGTGATGGCACGATCGAGAAAATGGGGCCTTATAGCTCCTACGGTAATTATGCGCGTATCCGCCACAACTCCGAAATTAAAACCGCCTATGCCCATATGAAGGGCTTTGCCAAAGGCTTGGGCGCGGGTAAGCGCGTGAAGCAGGGGCAGATTATCGGTTATGTTGGCACAACAGGCCGCTCCACAGGCCCGCATTTGCATTATGAAGTCATCAAAGGTGGTGTTCAGGTCAATCCGCGCGGCGTGAAATTGCCACAAGGTGAAACATTGCAAGGCCAAGAGCTCGCGAGCTTCAAAAACTATATGAACGTGATCGACAGCGAGTTTAAATCTGTTATCAACGGCAGAAATGTAGCGATGAGCGGTAAAGACGACGGCGGACGTTATAATTAATAGCTAGGCTGACTGGTTTTTAAAAATTCTTGGTACTACGACCCCGTTTTTTTCAGCATAACGTGCAAGCAGGTCAAGTGTACCTTTATCTATTGGAATGCCTTCTTTTTCGCGCTTTTTCATTTCAGCAGATGACCTATCACCGGCAATGCGTACGGGATGTGCTGGATTAATGGGCATCGTCTGACGGACATGGTCACAATATTTTTCAGTTTCAGTCTCAATATGTGACAAACCTGCAAAAAAATCGGGATTCCAGATAGTAAGAACAGCATTGCTCGTATCTCTTTCACCTTTAGGCGCAGGAGGTGAAAACCCACCTGATAAACCAGCCGTGAGGCAATCAATCATCATTGATAGACCGAAACCTTTATATCCTTGTTCCCCACCCATGGGTAGAAGTGATCCACGCGGATTGTTGAACATGACAGAGGGGTCGATTGTCGGGAAACCGTCGCTATCTTGAATAACGCCTTCGGGGCATGTCTTTCCTTCAAGGTGAGCTAGACGAATTTTGCCGATAGCTGAGGCACTGGTTGCAAAATCTAACGCAAAGATTTTTCCATTCGGCAATGGCATTGCAAAAGCCATTGGGTTTGTGCTGGTTCTTCCTTCCTTCCCGCCTGGTGGCGCTGTAAAGGCGAGGGCACCGTTATCATTGACAGTTAACATTGATGCAAAACCTTCTGCAGAAATGATCTCTGTCCATTCGCCAATGCGTCCTGTGTGCCCACAGTTGCGAACAGCACCGCAGACGACAGCACTATTTTTTAATTTTTCGAGCAGTATATCAATCAAACGCGGCATTTGAATTTGTCCGAGACCATTTTGTGCGTCCGCTACGCAACCAGCGGCACTGTCCTTGATAATCATCAGGTCAACATTACTGTTTATGTGTCCTGTTTGAAGCCCTTTGATGTATTCGGGAACACGGATTATACCATGGGAATCATGCCCTTTCCTGTTGGATAGGACAAGGCTGTGGGCTGTGTTTTCGGATTCGCTCGTGTTGTATCCACCAGCGGTAAGCAAAGCTGTTGCATAGTCTTGTAAAACGTTTTGAGAAAAATACATCATGGCTTTGTTACTTTCTGCGGATGAAGCGGAAATAATAAACGCCGAGAAGCGTGAGCGCCAACGAGAACCACGTCAACGCATATTGTAAATGGTGGTGGTCAGCCTTGAACGGGACACTGACGGGGATCGGCCATTTACCACCTTTTTGCGCGTCTTGGTATAAAATGTAGGGCATGAGGCTATGTAGTTTTTTACTCTGCGCGATGGCCTTTGTATCGACCCAGAACCATTCGTCTTTTTGTATATTATTATCGGGTGTGAAACCGTTGGGGGCGGATGGTTTTGTAGCAATCCCCGTGATAATCATACTTTGCGGAGGGCGGCTGATTTGGCTGCGCGGTAAATTTTGCGGAATCCAGCCACGATTTACCAAAATCGTATCATCGGACATCACGCTCTCAAAAGGGGTTAGGACATGATAACCAACGTTGCCATCCATCACGCGCGGCCCGATTAGGATTTCCTTATCATGCAGAAAAATACCTTCGATATAGCCGCGAATAAAAAACACGCCATGCATTTTTGATTGCAGCAATACTCCCGGGGCAAGCTCGGTCTGCATCGGGTCTCGGGTGAATTCGCTTGTGATTTGCGTGATGAGCGTCGTTTTATAAAAAAGGCGCTGTAGCTGCCACGTGCCAAGCGCGCAAAGCAGCATGACGCCCAGTAATGTAAAAATTGTCGCCCAACGTGGCATCATCATTTTTTTAACGCTCCGACATCGTGTTTATATTGCAGAGCTATGATATAGGCTTTTAACGGTCGTAAGCTACCCAATGTCGCGCCGAGGGCGATGCTGCCCCAAAGCACCATATGAACCCATAAAGGCGGGAAGAACGTAAATTCAAGATACAGCGCGGCAGGAACAAGCAAGAAGCCGAGAATGAAAATAAGAAACACCGCAGGGCCATCGCCGCAATCATGCTCGCCTAGATTAAGGCCACAATTTTCGCAGTGCTCGCGGATATCAAGGGTGAAGCCTTCGCGGAATATCGTACCCTCACGACATTTCGGGCATTTTCCGAAGAGGGCGAGTTTGATGGGCTCGAAATCAGGTATTAGCGGATGTGCCACTATTTTAGTCACTTTCCGTGCAAACTATTATTTGTTGATTGGTGCTGTACTTAACCTGTCACGACAACGGCGGATGTGCCGATTGTATTGCCCCAGAAATAAACGGAGACAAACAAGAACAACCAAACCACGTCAACAAAGTGCCAGTACCAAGCCGCCGCTTCGAACCCGAAATGGCTGTCTTTGGTAAAGTGGCCTTTTTTCGCACGCTTCCAGCAGACAAACAGGAAGATCGTACCGACCAAAACGTGGAAACCGTGGAAGCCTGTGGCCATAAAGAACGCAGACGTATAAACGTTGTCGGAAAATCCGAAATGCGCGTGCATATATTCAAATATCTGGAAGCACATAAAGAACGCACCAAGGAACACAGTCAGGCCGAGGGCTTTAATGAACTCTTTTTGGTGGCCTTCCATGATGGCATGGTGCGCCCATGTCACAGTACAGCCCGAAAGCAAAAGAATCATCGTCATCAAAAGCGGCACTTCAAACGGTGCAATAACTTCCATCCCCGCAGGTGGCCAGACAAAACCGATGGCTTCTTGCGGGAATAAACTAGCGTTAAAGAACGCCCAAAAGAACGCAACGAAAAACATCACTTCGGAGCTAATAAACAATGCCATGCCATAGCGCATACCGATTTTGGCGATAGGGGTGTGTGCTTTTTCACTGACGGCTTCGAAAATCACATCTTTCCACCAGAAAAACATCACAGCCAGAACAGCAAGCAGCCCAAGGATAACGCCTTTGAGGCCGACTTTGAAGCCACCAAATTCAACATCATGCATGTAAAACACAGCACCAACAGCCATAAGGCCGCCCGCAATTGCGCCGAGAAAAGGCCAAATGCTTGGTCTTACCATATGGTAAGGGTGTGGTTTTCCTGTCGTGCCGTATTCTGGATATTTAGCCATGGTGTGTTACTCGCTCTAAAAAATATGCCTTAAAAATTAGTCTGTAAAATCAGGTCAGTCTAATTGACCTGCTCATTGTAAAAACCTTCTAGCGTTTGTTCAAGCTCTTGTGAGTCTGATTTGAAAAAAGTATACGACAGCGTGATTGTTTTTACGTCATCCATACCTTTATCATCCATAATCGCAGGGTCAATAAAAAAGACAACAGGCATGTTCTGTTTTTCATTGGGTTGCAGGATTTGTTCGGTAAAGCAAAAGCACTGGATCTTGCTGAAATACTTGCCAGCCTTGGCGGGTGTGACGTTATACACCGCCGTGCCTTGTACTGGTTGTGACGACATATTTTTTGCGCTGTAGGAGATTAATTTTTTCTGGCCGACTCGGGCATCGATATCACGAATATCGGGGTGAAACGACCACGGCATATTACGTTCGGTATTGGCGGCAAATTTAACATTGATGATGCGATCATAGCTTTGCGCTGGTTCAGCGAGGGCAACTTGCGTCGTTCCACCAAAGCCCGTGACACGACAAAAGATATTGTAAAGCGGCACAGACGCATAGGCCATGCCGATCATACCAACCACAAGAGCCAAGACAGTTAAGCCTGTCTTACGATTGCGCGCGGCAAGAAGATCTTGTCTGGTTGTCTCTGTTGATTTTTTTTGTTCCGACATGATATCGGCCTAACAATTCTGGTTATTGTGTGACAGTTGCCATACCACCGGTACTACGGTTGTGGTTGAACGTGTTTCTTAGTTTACGCTCGTTTTGAACTTGTGTTGGTCTGGTCGTGCGATCATCATCGCCATTTACGCTTTGTGATAGATCATCATACCACCAACGCTCAAGTCTCTCGTCGCTGCCTTCGATATGTTCTTCGCGCTCATCGATATAGCTGGTGACTGTGTCAACGCTGTGTGTGGCAGTCATCGGGTCTCTTGTGCCCTCGGCTTGGGCGATTTTGATCATCGTGATCATCCAGATCAAGGCAATGAAGCCCATGATCAAAGCAAGCATGATAAGGTTCTTAGACAATTTCTTTTTATGAAGATCACTATGTGGCATCGATTATCAATCCTGAAAATAAAGCAAAAAGGTAAAACACAGAGTAGCCGAACATTAAACGGGCACTCTTTAAACTGTCATCCATTATAACCCGAATAGATGTGTATATAAAGAACAGACCTGTGAAAAATGCGGTCACACCATAAATATATCCCGCAAAGCCCAAAATAGTAGGGGCAAGCGTGACAGGGAACAAAATCAAGGTATAGAACAGCATCTGGCGTTTCGTGCTTTTCTCGCCAGCAGTGACGGTCATCATCGGTATTTTCGCGCGTTTATAATCTTCGTTGGCAAACAGTGATAGCGCCCAAAAATGCGGCGGTGTCCAAAGAAAGATAATGGTAAACAGCAAAATAGGCATCAAAGTCACATCACCCGTAACCGCCGCCCAGCCAATCATCGGCGGAAATGCACCAGCCGCACCACCAATAACGATGTTTTGCGGTGTGCGGCGCTTGAGCCACATGGTGTAAACAAGCACATAAAACAGATTAGCCACCGCAAGAAGTGCCGCCGCGACAAGATTGGTCGCCAGCGCCATAATCATCACAGAAAAAATAGAGAGAAACAGCGCAAAGCTGAAAGCATCATCAGGTTCGATCTTACCCATCGGGATCGGCCGTCCGCGTGTGCGGTTCATAATGGCGTCGATATCGCGCTCATACCACATATTCATGGCACCCGCCGCCCCCGCCCCAACGGCAAGGCAAAGCATGGCGACAAAGGCCAAAAACGGATGCATGATATTAAAGCTTGGTGCCGCCCACATGCCCGCAAATCCAGTGAAGACAACAAGGCTCATCACACGCGGCTTGAGCAGCGCGAAGTAATCACGCACGCGTGCTTCTTTGAATTGTTCTGTGGCTTCAGCAAGGGACATATCACTCATAAGAGTGTCTTAGCGGAGTTTGTCGAAAAAGGAAAGTTTAATTCAGTGTTTTATGCGAGGCGCGGTGTTCGATATTTGCCCTAGGAAGCTGCGTGCCTCGCGTGTGATGCGTTCGGCTTGCTCGGGCTTCATGCGCTGTCCGCAACCATGGAACATGTTGACGAGTGTCATCGGGTTTTGAAGCTCCACACACGCAGCGGCGCGTTTGAACACATCGACGGCCATGTTTTCGCTGTCGCTGCCTTCTGCGCTCTCACCGATGATCTGTGAGGCAACAAGGGCGGCGGCTTGTGGGTTGTCATTTAGTTTTTGGTGGAGAGCGAGTTTTATTTCGTCGAGCGCCGTCAACGCATCCGCACCACCGTTTTTATAAGACGCCCACAAATCTGTGATCGATTTAGGGTCGGCCGTGGATGTGGTCGGGGTTGATGGTTTTTCGGTGTTTGCGCTCATAAAATAAAGATCCTTCTATATTCAACTGCGGAATTACATAGCAAAGCGTTGAAGCGGTTGGTGTGTTGGTTGCGGCTCCTGCATTGTTTGGTGCGCGTTTAAGCGTTCTGTCAGTTCTAACCAACGGTCAGACAACACGAAATGTTCTTGGTCACTGCTATATTGTTTGTCATCAAGCGCACCGTGAACCATGTAAAGCGCATTGCGGATATCATAGATGCTATCGCTTGTGCTCAGCTCATCGATTTTCTTGAGAAGCTGACGGAATGGATTTTCAGGTGGGCGCAAGGCTGGTGTTTCGATGGCCGTGCCTTGATCTGCGGCACCTGTCTCTGTTGATGAACCGTGCGCGTCTGCTTCCGCCGCCCAAAGGGGCGTCCATACAGTTTCATTAAATATCGGTTCTAATATAGCCATAAATGAAAGCTAACATAATTTCAAAATAGAATGCAATAGTGTAATTATATTATTTTACATTTTTGTGGACATCAGGCAAAAAAAAGCCCCGTGCTTTACACAAGGGGCTTTTGAATGATTAGGAATGCAGCCTATTTCATGTTGGGCTGGATTTCAAATTGGTGGAACGGTGGCGGGCTTGAAACTGTCCATTCCAACGTCATTGTGTTTTTCTCAACATCCCAGTAGTTCGCGCCGACTTTGCGGCCAAAGAACAAGGTGTAGAACACGATGCCGATAAAGAACACAGTGGCAGCACCAGCCATGTATGCACCGTAAGATGAAATCGCATTCCACCCTGCATAAGCGTCGTTATAATCAGGAATACGACGTGGCATACCAGCAAGACCCAAGAAGTGCTGCGGGAAGAAGATCATGTTTACACCGATAAAGGTGATGTAAAAATGAATCTGACCCGCCCATTCAGGATACTGACGACCGGACATTTTACCAATCCAGTAATAGAAGCCCGCGAAGATCGCAAACACCGCACCAAGGCTCAGCACGTAATGGAAGTGCGCAACAACATAATATGTGTCATGCAGCGCGATATCCATACCAGCATTAGCCAAAACCACACCTGTCACACCACCAACGGTGAACAAGAAGATAAAGCCAAGCGCCCAAAGCATCGGTGTCTTAAAGCTGATGGAACCGCCCCACATGGTCGCAATCCATGAAAAGATTTTAACCCCTGTTGGTACGGCAATAATGAGTGTTGCGGCAGTAAAGTAAGCGCGCGCATCAACTGGCATACCGACGGTAAACATATGGTGTGCCCATACAATGAAACCAACAAAGCCGATTGAAACCATCGCGTATGCCATCCCGAGATAACCAAAAATAGGCTTGCGCGAGAAGGTTGATACGATGTGGCTGACGATACCAAAGGCTGGCAAAATCATGATGTACACTTCTGGGTGACCAAAGAACCAGAATAAATGCTGGAACAAGATCGGATCACCACCACCTTCAGGATTGAAGAAGTCTGTACCGAAGTTACGGTCAGTCAAAAGCATCGTAATCGCGCCACCAAGGACGGGCAAAGACAGAACCAGCAAGAAAGCTGTGATCAGCATTGACCAAACAAATAACGGCATTTTGTGCAATGTCATGCCCGGTGCGCGCATGTTCAAAATTGTTGTGATGAAGTTCGCCGCACCAAGGATAGAGCTAGCACCCGCCAAGTGGAGCGCGAAAATCGCCATGTCCACGGACATATCGGGATGCCCTAACTTCGTCGAGAGCGGCGGATAAATTGTCCACCCTGTCCCCGCACCTGCCCCAATCAATGAGGAGCAAATCAAAAGCAAGAACGCAGGAACAATCAACCAGAATGAGATGTTGTTCAAACGCGGAAACGCCATATCAGGCGCGCCAATCATAAGCGGCACAAACCAGTTACCAAAGCCACCAATCAGCGCCGGCATCACAACGAAGAAGATCATAATCAGACCGTGCGCTGTAATCCAAACGTTCCACATCTGCCCGTCAGCAACAAATTGCAAGCCAGGGTTTTGAAGCTCGGCACGCATCATCATGGAGAAGCCACCGCCGATCAAACCAGCAATGATCGCGAAAATGATATAGAGCGTTCCGATGTCTTTGTGGTTTGTGGAACAGAACCAGCGGGTAAAGAAACCCGGTTTATGATCATGTTCGTGATCGTGGTCGTTATGGTCTGCTGTAGCGGCTTTACTCATTTTATGCGTCCTCGGATTAATAAATATTATCTATCGGGTTGTTTATCGGGTTGTTGTGCCTGTTATTTGCTGGTGTCTAGCAAGGCGTAATTTACTGGTGCGTCAAAACTGGTGTTGGATGAAAACTTTTCTTTTGCGGTTTCTAACCATTCTTGAAACTCTTCTTTGGTCACGGCGTGAACTTCGATCGGCATAAAGCCGTGATCTTTCCCGCAAATCTCAGAACATTGACCGTAGTAAACGCCGGGCTTTGTAATACGCACCCAAGTTTCATTTATGCGACCAGGTACGGCATCTGTCTTCACGCCAAACGCAGGAACCGCCCACGCGTGCAGAACGTCTGCTGCTGTGACAAGAACCTGAATGTTTGTGTCAATCGGTAGAACAACGGGGTTGTCTGTAGAAAGCAAACGCACTTGGTTTTTCGCAGGATCAATATCTTCCTCAGCAACCAAGTAAGACAAGAAGTTGACGTTATCGTTATCAGGATACTCATAGCCCCAATTCCATTGGTAACCAGTGACCTTCAATGTCATTTCTGGCTCTGCTGTGCGGTCGCCGTAATAAAGAAGCTTCATAGACGGCACAACAATTGCGATCAAAATTAGAACAGGAATAACGGTCCATGCGATTTCGAGCGCAACATTATGTGTGGTTGTTGAAGGTTTCGGGTTTGAACGTTTGTTGAAACGGATAAAAACATAAAACATTAAAAGCGTTACAAAAACGGTAATGACGGTAATGATGTAAAGAAGTGTCGTGTGGAAATCTTGAATGCGCTGAGCCACAGGTGTAACAGGCTCTTGTAATCCCAATTGCCAGTTATGTGGAAGAGTGTCTGCCAATGCGGGACATGAAAAAGCGACTGCGCCTGTTAAAACCAATGCGGCAAGTGCCAGAAATTTATTAAATTGAGTCATTAAATACGCCATTCTTTACATTTATAAATGAATCACAAAACCAGCTTAGCTGATTTGTTTATGTTGTAATTCTTAGCCCTAAAATTTAGCGCAGGCAAGAAGGAATTGTGTAATATTTTCTATGATGTTGCTGTTTTGTCACCATTATTTCAGGATGTGCCGTGAATTTACATTTACGAAAGGAGGCTGAGGGCTTTTAGTGCCGCAGTTTCCGCGCGTAATATATGTTCACCCAAGGAAATGGCGGTCACGGCGTTATGGCCGAGCATTAATTCTTGTTCTTGCTCTGTGAAGCCGCCCTCGGGGCCGATGAGGATGTAGGCGTGGTCTGTGGCGCGGGCAAGGTGCATTGTGTTTGGTGCACGTTCTAACGCAACGAATAATGCTTGCGGCGCATTCCAACCTTCCAGAAGCTTTTTCAAGGGCAGTTCAGGATGTAGCGCAGGCAGGTCAAGGCGTTCGCATTGCTCGGCGGCTTCGATGATTTGCGCGAGAAGGCGGTCTTGGTTGAGTTTACGGTTTTCTGTGTTTTGCGTGATAATGGGGTGTAAATCTGTCGCGCCCAACTCGACTGCTTTTTCGATCAACATATCCATGCGGTTTTTTTTGATCGGCGAAAACAGAAGATGAATACGGTGTTCGCGCGTGGGTTGCTCTTTTAAATTCTCTGATAATATGGCGCAGGTTTGCTTTTTCGAAATGTTTGTAATGTTGGCAATCCATTCCCCGTGCCGTCCGTTGAACAGGCGCAATTGATCGCCTTCATTTTTCCGCAGCACATTTTTCAGATAATGCGTTTGCATATCATGTATGATAATCTCGGTCTCGCCGATTAGATCATCCTCGACATAAAGGCGCGGACACTTTATATAATCTTTTAAAATACTCATGGAATAATAAATAGCACAATGACGCACACAGACATCAAAAAAAATGGTTGGATCATCGAAAAATTACCTGAACAGGTAAAACCGTATTATTACCTGATGCGGCTTGATCGTCCGATTGGCACGTGGCTTTTGCTGTTGCCGGGGTTATGGGCGATTATGCTGGCCTCGGGCGGATTGTGGGCGTTGAACGCGGATGATATTTATTTGGTGTTTTTATTCACCATTGGGGCTGTTTTGATGCGTGGCGCGGGTTGCGTGATGAATGATATTTGGGATCGTGATCTTGATAAAAAAGTCAAACGCACCGCCGCACGACCGATTGCATCAGGCGCGGTCAGTGTAAAACGCGCGATTATTTTCACCTGTGTTTTGTTGATGCTTGGCTTTGCGATATTGCTGCAAACGCATTTGGTAACGATATTGCTCGGATTTTTGACGGTGCCGTTGATGATTACCTATCCGTTGATGAAGCGCATCACGTGGTGGCCGCAATTTTTCTTGGGCATTATATTTAACTTTGGCGCGCTTATGGGATGGGCTGCGGTGAACGGCACGGTTAGCATTTCGTCGCTTTTGCTTTATATCGGTGGGATATGTTGGACGCTGGGCTATGACACGATTTATGCGGATCAGGACAAAGACGATGACGCGATGGTCGGGATTAAATCAAGCGTGCTTTGGCTTGGTGAGCGCGCAGAAAAGGCCGTGAAGATGTTTTATGGCGCTGCGTTCTTCCTCTTTGCGTTGGCGTTTGTTATGGCAGGCGCAGGGTATTTATCGCTGATTGTTCTGATGGGCGGGGCGTATCATTTCACATGGCAGCTTAAAAACTGGGATAGAACTGACCCTGCGAGCGCATTGAAAATATTCCGATCAAACCGTGATTTTGGTTTGATCTTGCTTGCCGCAGCGATGATTTAGTTGAGTTATAGAAGCTTTAGAACGATGCCTGTCGTGGTTTGACGTTGCCCACTTCCTTCACTGACTTTGCCGTAAAATTGATCAGCAGCGCGTTTGCGGTTTTTAACAAAGCTCTCGTAATCATGTTCGGATTGTAAGCGTTCGGGCGAGACATCCATCATAGCGTCAATCAGCCAGTTAAACACTTTTTTCTGCATGTTATCAGCCGTTGCTTCGCCTTCGAAGGTGACAAAGTAATCCGCGCCACCACCGAATTGTTTGTTGCCGCCATAGCTATAACGGGTCAAACCGACAGGCTGTCCTTCGCCTTTGTTTTCAAAACGAAACCCGCCCAAACCTTCATAAGTGAAGGTCACAGCAGAAGCGTTTTTGGCACCATCAATTTTTTCCTGTTGAATGTGGTAGTTCACGCCAAGGGCGTTTGCTAAATTGCGAAAGACGCGTCCGACCATTTGCTCAAACGGAATGTTTTTGCCTTGTTTTAAGGCCACTAAAATCTCGCGATCACGCGCGGTTAAAAGCGCATTGGTGAATGATTCTTCAGTTGTATTTGTTGTAGGGATAAGTTGTAATTTTCGATTGGCGAAGGTCTTTAAAATACGCTTTTCCGCGCCTTTTTCAGACAAGATATCAATGAAATAGGGTTCCATCATATGAACGCCTTCTTCGATTTCATCAAGGCTTGCATAGGGACCGAGAAAGAAGCCTTTCGGTCTGGCGGCATCATCATAATAAGGACGCAAGGTTTCACGATCCTTTACGTTCGGAACCAAATCTATGGATTTAAGTGTTTCTAAGTTCGGCTCAACATAAAGATGAAAACTTTCGTCATCGCCGAATTCTGGATGTTCTTCGAATACACGAACATTGCCGCGTAAAAACTCAAGCGCCCAATCGAGTTGGTAGTTCTTATAGCGACCAATATCTGCCGCACCTGCTTTGAATTCTCTTTTTACAAACATTAACCCTGTACCTTTTGTTTTTATTTAAAAATAGGGTAGCCCATAAGCAGGACTTCTGTAAATAAAAATATTAACCGTTATACAGGCTTTGCAGCTTTTGCACTGCAATGACGAGCATCGGAAGGTCAAGACTCCCCGATTTACGCATCGCGGCAAAAAACGGACGGATTTGCTCTAGCTGTCCGCCTTGCAAGGCCAACCATTCATCAATGGTGTTCTTGCCTGGTTTTTTGCCGTTCTTGAGCATGTCGTTCAAAAGCTTGGCGGTTAGGAGTGCCTGACATTGATATAGCTGCTCGATCAAGCTATTGAGTGCTTCGGCTGACCAACGATCATGGGCGTCCATGAAACGGGCTTGCTTGCGCATCCAATTGAGATGGAAGTGGCTGTTCAAACCGTAATATACGCGCGCGGTGTGGCCGATATCGGCACCGCAATCACGGCTAATACGGATGATATCGCACGCTGCACCCAATGTCGGGATAAGCGCAATCTGGTGCGCAAGCTCTTGCGGCAGACCATCGGCAAGGTTGGCGTGTGTTCGTTGTTCAATCGCGCTTTGTATGTCTTCGGACACAACTTTATCGATTTTACGGCGCAGCTCTTTAATGCCCGAGTTGAATTGTTGGTAATCTTTTTTGATTTCCGGCGGACGACCAAGGCGCGTTAAGAACCAAAGCGTTTCACGACGCACCATGTTTGCGATATCTTTCATCGCGCGGAGCTGTACTTGCGCAGGGACGGTATTATCCAGATTTTCGATCTGCTTCCACAGATCACGCAGGCTAAATGATTCACGCACGATAATATAGGCTTTGGTAATCTCGGCATATGTCGCGCCTGTTTTATTCGCCAAATCTTCAACAAACGCAGGGCCCATGCGGTTGATAACGCCCATCGCAATACTGGTCGCCATGATTTCACGGCGCAGACGGTGATGGCGGATTTCTGATTCATATTTCTTGCGCAATGGATGCGGGAAATATTCAAACAGCCAGCGGTCTTCGATTTCTTCGAGCTCTGGGATATCGCTTTTCAGCAAAGTCCGAGAATATGAAATTTTCGAATAAGCTTGCAGAACGCTGAGCTCAGGTCTTGTCAGACCCTTACCGTTTTTCTTGCGCTCTTCGATTTCATCATCATTTGGCAAGCCTTCAAGTTCGCGGTTTAGGCCTTCGGAACGCTCAAGCGTGTGTATGTAACGCTCTTGTTTTGGCAAAAATTCCGCCGCGTTCATTTCCATGAGGCTAATGCCTTGGGCTTGTTGATAGCTGTTGTAAAGAACGATTTGTGAGACTTCTTCTGTCATTTTCTCAAGCAGCTTGTTCCGCTTTGCCAGCGTCATATTGTGGTGCTTGTGACGCATGACATCAGCCAACAAAATCTTGATATTAACCTCAACGTCGGATGAGTTCACACCGCCTGAGTTATCGATGAAATCAGCATTGACCTTGCCACCGTGCTGGGCAAATTCGATACGACCGCGCTGGGTGATGGCAAGATTTGCGCCTTCGCCCAAAACACGCGCTTTTAGTTCTTTCGCATCAACGCGGATGGCATCATTGCCTTTGTCACCAACATCGGCGTGGGTTTCGCTTGAGGCTTTGATATACGTGCCAATACCACCAAACCACAGCAAATCTGTACGGGTCAGAAGCATCGCGCGCATGAGTTCATTCGGTGTGCAGTGTGTTTTTTCAAGGCCAAATTTGGCTTGGATTTGCGGTGTAAGCTGCAAATTTTTCTCACTGCGGGAGAATATACGCCCACCTTCGGAGAGGAGCGCGGTATTATAGGCATCCCAACCTTTGACGTTATCAAATAGACGTTTGCGCTCTTTGAATGTTTTGGCCGTATCGGGGCTCGGGTCACAGAAAATATGTAGGTGGTTAAACGCACCAACGAGCTTTGTGTGCTCGGATAAAATCATGCCGTTACCAAAGACATCGCCGCCCATGTCTCCAACGCCAATGACTTCGAAGTCCTGTTCTTGAATGTTGTGGCTTAGCTCACGGAAATGGCGTTTTACGGATTCCCACGCGCCGCGCGCGGTGATTCCCATTTTTTTGTGGTCGTAACCAGCCGAGCCACCCGATGCAAACGCATCGCCGAGCCAATGCCCGTACTCAAGTGAAAGGCTGTTGGCTATATCTGAGAATGTCGCGGTGCCCTTATCGGCGGCAACAACCAAATACGGATCATCACCATCATGGCGGACAACATTTTCCGGCGGTATGACTTTGGTGCCTTTGCGGTTGTCGGTAATGTCAAGCAAACCACGCAGGAAGGTTTTGTAACATTCGATCCCTTCGGCAAGATAAGCTTCGCGCCCGCCTTCGGTCGGTGGACGTTTCATCACAAATCCACCTTTCGCACCCATAGGCACGATCAGGGAGTTTTTCACTTGTTGCGCTTTCATAAGCCCAAGGACTTCGGTGCGGAAATCTTCGTGGCGATCAGACCAACGCAAGCCGCCGCGGGCAATCACATCACCGCGCAAATGCACACCTTCGACACGTGGCGAGAGTACAAAAATTTCGCGGTATGGGCGCGGTGCAGGAAGATCAGTGATCTTGCCGCTTTCAAATTTCATGGAGAGATAATTTTTAGGCGCGCCGTTTTTATCGGGTTGGAAATAGTTCGTGCGGACGGTGGCCTCGATCAATGAGAGAACACTACGCAACACACGATCTTCATCGAGCGAGCTTACTTTTTCAAGTTCATGGTCAATCGCGCCTAAAAGGCTGGCGCAAATAACGGCCGATTTTTCTTGTTGTTTTGGGTCGTGACGCGCAAAGAACAGATCAACCAGATAGCGGCTGATTTGCGGGTGGTTGGTGAGCGATGTTTCGGTGTATTTCAAGCTGAGTGGATATTTCGCTTGGCGCAAGAATCGTAAGTAACAGCGCAAAATTGTGATTTCGCGCCATGTCATTTCTGCGCCGATAACCAGTTTGTTCAGGCGGTCGTTATTGGTGGATTGATGCCAAATGTTTATCAGTGCATCTTCAAATTCTGCTTTGATGTCTTTGATATCTTGCGCACAATTATTGCGGCCTGTTCCCACCAAGAAGTCATGAATCCAGACAATTTTCTTCCCGCCATTTGGTTTAATTTTAAACGGCATCTCGGCAATGACATCTAAGCCCATATTTTCAAGGATCGGCAAAATAGCAGAGAGCGGTATCGGCGTATTACGGTGATAAATTTTCACACGGAGCTGGCCATCTTTACAGTCTTTGGAGCTGTATAAATCAATCGAGATTTGTTCTGTTTCCATCGCAAGTTCAAGCTTTGGCAGGTCAAATACGGCCTGTTTTGGTTCGTAATGTTCGCGGTATCCTGTCGGGAAGGCATGCCCGAATTTATGCACCAGTATGGCAATGCGAGATTCGTTCTCATTTGTACTGATGAGGGCTTCTTCTAAACGCTCGCTCCAGACACGGCCAGCTTCTTGCAGTTTCTTCTCGATTTTCTCGGCGTTGTATTTTGGTGTTTTGGTTTGATCGATTTGTATGGAATATAAAACCCGCGCCAGTGGCGAGTCGTCAAGGCTGGTATAGAAATTACCTGTTGTGCCTTTGAGTTCTTTTTCCAAAATATCCTGCATTTTAATGCGTAGGCGCGTGTCATAACGTTCGCGCGGAATGTAAACAAGGCAGGAAATAAAACGACCAAACGGATCAGGACGTAGATAAAGCGCAATGCGTTGACGTTCTTGCAGGCGCATAATGCTGATGGTGGTTTTTAAGAGATCATCAATTTCGATTTGGAATAGCTCATCACGGGGATATTTTTCCAAAATATGGCGCAAGGCTTTATAGTCGTGGCTGCCTTTTTCAAAGCCTGATTTTTTAACAACATTGTCGGTTTTCCATCTTAAAAACGGAACGTCTTGTATGGAGCGTGAATAGGTTACAGATGTAAACAAACCGATGAACAGACATTCACCGATGACCTCGCCTTTGTCATCGAATTGCTTCACAGCAACGGCATCCATCGGCACGCGCCGATGAACAGTGGACAGACGGTTTACTTTTGAAATATTGAGCGGCTTGAGATTATGACGCTTGATTTGTAAATCCTGCGGCAGACCATCGGTTTCGTCATTGATGTAAACGGGCTTTATATCGTTGCTGAACAGGCCAAGGCTTTTGCCCTTAACGGTGACACTTTGTACTTTGTCTTGTTTTTCGACGAATTTATATTCGCGGTAACCAAGCAGCGTGAAATTGTCGTTATACATATATTCAAGGAAGAACAGATATTCATCGATTTCTTCTTTGCTGTAAGAAGACGGTGCTTTGCTCAGCGCTTTTTGACAGGTGCGGAGTTTCTCGCGCATGGTCAGCCAGTCGCGGGTGGCAAAGTTGACGTCCTTAATAATGGCTTTGATATCGGCTTCCAGCTCTTGCATAAGAACTTCGGGCATCGCGCCGACAAGCTCTATATGGATATGAGATACGGCGTGGCCGCTTTCATCATCATGTGCCAAAACTTTTTTGAAAACGCCTTTTTTATCGTAATCAACGCGGTTGATCGGGTGAATCAAAAGATGAACGATTTTGCTATGGCGCGAGATTTCCGCCGCCACAGAATCCACGATAAAGGCCATATCATCGGATACGATATCAATATATGTCGTTCCAATAGCACCATCTTCTTCGGAGATTTCGGGGGAACGTATTTTAATGCGCGCCCCAGATTCACGACATTCATTCAAAAGAGTCCAATGAACCGACACTGTCTCGGCGATAATGGCGCTATCCATCATGGCCACATCTTCGGGTGGTACGGTTTCATAAAATAGCTTCATAAAATGCTTCAACTCGGCGGAGCTTTTTTTAGGAAGATTTTTTTCAGCGTCTTTAATCAGTTTATGGGTCATGGAAAATCGCAATCTCGGTAAGAAAAACCGTAAATATCAGTGCACGAAATATTGTTGATTAGCCTAAGCTTAATTAAACAAAACAGCAAGACGTAAGCTGCATGATTTTATTGTGCGCCGCACGGCAAAAACGTCAATGAAAACAGGGGATTTACAATAAATCCATCGCTAGCTTTGTCAGGATCAGGGGTACCACGACCCAGTTCATAATCATATTGGCCTTCAGCACAAAATCACGTTTGAAAACAAATATTAAAATGAGCGAGACACCATAGAAAACGAGATAAAGCGAAAAGGCGCTTATGGCTTTGACGGCGGCCTCGTTATCTTCTAAGCCCAACATGGGGATGACCAAAAATTTCAGGAAGAAAAGACCAATCCCGATACCGGCCGCAAAGGCACAGCGTCCCATAATTTTTTTGATTTTCTTTTCTTCTTTTTCTTCGCGGCGCAAATTGGCAACGTTGAGATCATGCATGTCTTTCATTGATATTTCCGTGTGCTGTTGTAAGTTTATTCGATGTTACTATCAAATATTATAAGCGAAAGAGTAAATTTATGACAGATCAAGATCGTATCGGCTGGTCACTTTTTTCATTGCGCCTCGGCGTATTTATGGTGATGGCGGTTTGGACGCTCGATAAGTTTTTCAATGTGGAACATGCGGCGCGTGTTTATGAGAGCTTTTATCTTATCCCTGCCTCGTTGGCGGAAAGCTTGATGTTGGGGATCGCGGTGGCTGAATTATTATTGATTGTCGCGTTTATGGCGGGCTTTAAAAAACGCATCACGTATGGTGCTGTGTTCCTTCTGCATGCGGTTTCAACTTTTTCCGCATGGAAAATGTATATAGACCCGTTTGAAAATATGCTGTTTTGGGCGGCGTGGCCGATGCTGGCCGCGTGTCTTGCGCTTTATCTGATGCGCGATATGGATAAAAAACTTACGGTTTCGTAAGTTTGTAGATTTGTAGTCGCCAAAAATTATCTGGTTTTAAAAGGGATTGAGCCTGAATGCGCAGTCCCTTTTTCTCGATCATATTCCGCAGCAGGTTTGATGAATAAGCTCTGTTATGCGCGGGATGAGCAACGCGCCAGTAAAGCTCGGCAATTCCCATTTTCAAGCCATCAATGGCAAAATCACAAAGGATGATCGTGCCGCCTTGGGCGCAGCGTTCGCGCAAAAATTCGAGATGCGCCGCGGCATCGGGCAAATGGTGTAAAACATTTAAGGACAGCACCAGATCATGTTGCGTGGTCACCTGATTTTTATCGGAGAGTAGGGTTGCTTGCGGCGCGTTTTGTGCCGCGATTTCCAACATTGCAGGGCTTATATCAACCCCCGTCAATGCGGCATCCGGAAAACGTGTGCCAAGTTTTTGCAGCATCACACCTGTGCCGCAGCCAAAATCAAAGATGCTTTGCGGTGGTGGCGTTTGTGGTAAATGCCCCATCACCCAATCACGGGTCACAGACAAAAACGCAGCCCATCGTGCCTCATATGTTGCAGCAAGGCGGGCGTAATCATTTTGAACGGCGGCTGTGGTGTTATGGTTGGTCATTATGTCTTTCTGCGCTGCGGTATGGTTGCGTATGGACAGTGCGTCTGTTTTTTTCTACTCTACACGCAATTATATAACAGTTAAAACAGGGAGAATGAAAATGACTGATCTATTTGAAAACCCATTGGGTACAAACGGTTTTGAATTTGTTGAATATACAGGCGACACAAAATTCCTTAGCAAGATGTTCGTCAATATGGGCTTCACCGCGATTGCCAAGCACAAAACGCGCGACATTACATTGTACCGCCAAGGTAAAGTGAACTTCCTTTTGAACGGCGAAGCAAAAGGCCAAGCACAAAAATTTAAAGACGATCACAACGAAGGCGCAAACGCGATGGCGTTTGTGGTTAAAGATGCCGCACAGGCATATAAAGACGCACAAAAGCGCGGCGCGAAACCTGCGGAAAATTGTGGTGCGTCTGTTGGTGATGATATCCCTGCAATTTGGGGTGTTGGTGGTTGCTTGATTTATCTGATTGATAGCCCTGAGAGCTATGAGAGCCAGTTTGAATTTATTAAGGGTGATTTGAACCCGAAAGGCGCAGGCCTTACCTATATTGACCACCTGACGCATAATTTGAAGCGCGGCAATATGGATGTCTGGGCGAAGTTTTATGAGGACATTTTTAACTTCCGCGAAATCCGTTATTTTGATATCGAAGGCAAATTAACGGGCCTGAAAAGCAAAGCGATGACCAGCCCCTGCGGTAAAATTCGTATTCCGCTGAACGAGTCTTCCGATGATAAATCCCAGATCGAGGAATTTTTGCACCGCTTTAACGGCGAAGGCATCCAGCACATCGCGATGGGCACAGACAATATTTATGAAACCGTTGATTATTTGAACGCCCATAAAATTCCGCTGCAATCGACACCAGATACATATTACGAGAAACTAGACGCTCGTGTCCCAGGTCATGGTGAACCGCTCGAGGAATTGCATAGCCGTAAAATTTTGCTCGATGGTGCGCCGTCTGATGACCAAGGCATCTTGCTACAAATCTTTACAAAAGACGCGATCGGCCCTGTGTTTTACGAGATCATCCAACGCAAAGGCAATGAAGGTTTCGGCGAAGGAAACTTTAAGGCCTTGTTTGAATCAATCGAACTAGACCAAATCCGCCGTGGCGTTTTGGAAGATAAAGATAAGCTAGCGGGTTAAATAAAAGGAACACATAAAAAATCATGAAACAACAATTTGATGAAGCGGCGGCTAAAGTCGCAAAAGCGGGAAGAATGAATTTTGCACTTTATCGTGACAGCCAAAGTCCTGATGCGGAAGTGTTTTGGATGTTTAATTCGGTTAAATACTGGAAAAAAAATGGCTGTATGATAGATATACAGTGCCCTGTTGAGCCATATTTGGATGAAGACATGTTTTATATTGGCAGTGGTAGCTGGGTCACGGGAATTGAAAACGAAGATCCTTTGGAAACGGCACAATTGTTTATTGATGCTGGATTTCAATGGGATACGGGGTTTCAGAATTTTATCAGCGCAGCAGAAACAGACTTTGCCCGTGATGTGCAAGCTCTTGTGGTTAATGCTCAAGCGCTGCCTAAAAAAGATCTTGCGCTTAAACCTTAATATCGCTGCCTTAAAACTGTCATAAAAAAATCATGATTTTGAGGTGAGATGGAATAAGATTTGATATAATGAAATTGTATCGAACAGAATGACAAACGCATTTTTTATTGCGTGAAAACATGACCGAAGGGAATTGATCATGAAATTGGCATCATTAAAAGAAGGACGTGACGGGCAACTGGTTGTTGTGAATGCGGAGCTGACGCATTATGTGCCGGCGGTGCATATTGTTCCGACGTTGCAAGCAGCACTTGATAACTGGGCGCATTTTGAGCCACGCTTACGTGATCTTTCGCATAAATTAGAAGCAGGTGAAATCCCGAATGCTAAACCGTTTGACGCGGCAAAGATGGCCTCACCATTGCCGCGCGCGTATCAAATCGCCGATGGTAGCTCGTATTTGAACCATGTTGAGCTTGTCCGTAAGGCCAGAGGAGCAGAAATGCCGCCTGAGTTTTTGTTGGATCCGTTGATGTATCAGGCTGTCTCCGACACGATTTTGGCACCGACCGATGATATCGCAATCGCTAGCGAAGAATACGGCATCGATTTTGAGGGCGAAGTCGCCGTGATTGTCGATGATACGCCGATGGGCGTCACGCCAGAAGAAGCGCTTGATCATATCAAGCTCGTGATGTTGATGAATGATGTGTCCTTACGTAACCTTATTCCTGCTGAGCTTGGCAAAGGCTTTGGCTTTTTCCAATCCAAACCGCCGAGCGCGTTTTCACCCGTTGCGGTGACTCCTGCGATTTTGGGGCGTGCGTGGAAAGACGGTAAACTTCATTTGCCGCTTGTCTGTACGTTGAATGACAAAGAAACAGGCCGCCCGAACGCAGGTGTTGATATGCAGTTTGATTTTGGCCGCCTTGTCGCCCATGCCGCGCGGACACGTCCGTTAAGCGCGGGTGCGATTATTGGCTCTGGCACGGTATCAAATTTTGACCGCAGCGCAGGCATTTCATGCTTGGCAGAAATCCGCATGATCGAGAAAATCGAACAAGGTGATTTCAAAACACCGTTCATGAAATATGGCGACACAGTATCAATCGAAATGTTCGATGATACGGGTGCCTCTGTGTTTGGCAAGATCGAGCAAACTATTGTGAAGTACGAAAAAGCCAAGGCGGAAACTGAACGGCGAGTTGCTGCTTCATGATGAAACTCTATAGCTATTTTCGTTCCTCGACATCGTATCGCGTGCGCATTGCCCTGCATTTAAAGGGTGTGAAGTTTGAAACGCTGGCGATTAATTTACTGAAATCCGAACAGCGCAGCCCAGAATATCTGACCGTGAACCCGCTGGGTGGTGTTCCTGCGTTGGTGGATGGTGATTTCACGCTGTGCCAATCTATGGCGATAATTGATTATATCGATCGCCGTTTCGAGGGCGCAGCATTATTCCCAAAAGACGAGAAAGATCGCGCCATTTCACACCAAATCGCGTGCAGCATTGCCGAGGATATTCATCCGCTGATTAATCTTAAAGTTCAGAAGTATTTGGCTGAAGAGCTTGGGGCAGATGATGAAGCAAAGAAAAAATGGTATGCGCGGTGGTCACGTGAAGGCATGGCAGCGGTTGAAAAAATGATTGCCACGTACGGTAAAGCGGGCGATTTTGCGCTGGGCGATGCGCCGAGCATTGCCGATATCTGTATTGTCCCGCATCTCTATAGCATGCGCCGCATGGGCGAAAACGTAGATGATTACCCACTTTGTGCCCGTATCGAGCGTAACGCCATGGGAATGGACGCGTTTTTAAATGCCGCGCCCGAAACCCAACCCGATGCGATAGAGGGCTTAGAGGCGATCCATGGCCCGAATGCACCGTTTATGCATGAAGATGCGGCGTAGCATTTTTCTTGATTAGATTTCCATAATGCGGTATTATTTCCCCCATGACAAAGCTTGTGAAAATTTGGCGTGTTGAAAATGAGCTGGGCGCGGGTCCATATCGTAAACCCGTGTATGGAGGACTGTTAATAGAGTTCAACTTAATGGGATTCAATGAGAGCAATGATCATAAAAGACCGAGCCCAAATGATGAGCAAGGGATTGCGGCATTTGTAACAACATTGGATACCGAAGAGCGCAAAAAATGGATAAGCGGTTTCAGAACATTGAAACAATATCGAAGCTGGTTCGATACAAAACAGGTCAGACAATTACTTCATGAAAAAGGCTTTTTTCTTACTCGCTATGAAGTGGAGCAAGAGAGAGTCAAGCATGGGCCCACGCAAACCTTGTTTATAAGGCGCAACGGGCTCGTCTCTGCATTTCGTAACGCCGATGATACGGCGCTTTCTGAGCGAGGTCACGGGCAGGCTATGGAAGAGGTGTTCCTTAGTAAAAATATTTCACTTGGTCGGGGCTTGGCGGTTCAGCCGTAGACTTACTCTTAAAAGAATGTAAAACCTGCGTAAGCATAATTTTCTTGGCCGTATATATAATGTTATGTTAATAATGATGCGTGATATTATATGATTTAACTAGAGTATGGCGTGTTGAGAATACGGACGGTATCGGTCCGTACCGTGCCACGACGAAAATCCGCGAAGATTTCGAAAGCTCAGGATTTCATATTCCTCTTACGGGCAATCCGCCTGAACGTCCGCATCCCACAGATGATAAAAAACTACGCCATTTCTTCGGCAATTTATCGCGCAAGCAACAATCTTTTTGGAGTTGTGGCTTTGATAATGTGCAGCAATATAAAGCATGGTTTGATACCGAAGACGTGCGCGGTATGCTTGCCGCAGATGGTTTTAAATTAAACAGCTACGTTGCCGAAACATGCCATGTGAAATTCGGTGATAAACAAATTCTCTTCCCTAAAGCCCACGCAACAATGACAGCTAGTCACGATTGTGTCGATGTTTGGGGAAAGGTGCTGCAGCACAATATAAGAGCAAATAGACAACACTCCTGATCTTTGCCACAATAGGCTCCAATAAAATATAATAAATATGTGGGAGAATATTATGGCTGCTGATAAAGAGATTAGCTATCAGGGATTGGTGATTGACCAAGGCTGGAAAGATTACACGGCTGAAAACCATGAGGTCTGGAAAATACTGTACGAGCGCCAGATGGAAATTTTGCGGCCGCGCGTTTGCCCTGAATATTTAGAGGCCGTTGAAAATCTTGGCTTTACAGCCGATAAAATTCCAAATTTTGATGAAATAAATGAACGTTTGCGTGCCTTTACGGGTTGGGAAATTGTGGCCACGCGGGGTTTGATTAAATCCAAGCCGTTTTTTGATATGCTGACCGACAAAAAATTTCCATCGGGGAACTTTATCCGCTCGATGGAGCAAATGGATTATTTGGAAGAACCAGATATTTTCCATGATTTGTTCGGTCATATTCCGTTGCTGAGCAATCCTCATTACGCGAAATACATGAATGAATACGGCAAAGGCGGTGCACGGGCTTTGCAATATAAGACAACCAAAAATTTGGCGCGCCTGAATTGGTGGACGATTGAGTTTGGTTTGATCCAGAAAGAAGATGGCGTGAAATTGTACGGCGCAGGGCTTTGTTCATCGTTTGGTGAGGCAAAATACGTGCTTGATGACCCGAGTGCGCACCATATCAAGTTTGATCTGGAGCGCTGCATGCGCACAAAGGTTTATATCAATGATTATCAACCGAGCTACTTCGTGATTGATAGTTTCGAGGATTTATTCAAACAAGCCGTGAACACAGATTTCAGCCCGATGTATAAGAGCTTCAAGGGCATGGACGGGTTCGAGCAGGCCGAAGAATATCTGCCGTTCGATATAGTCGATGGCGATGACGTTATCCGCGAAGGCACGCAGGAATACATTATGCCCAAGCGTCAATTCTTGGAAGACAGCATTAGTATTTAAGACTGAGTTTCGTCAGAGATTTTCAAGATTTTTATTGTGCGGCGATGTCGATCACAATTCTATGGTCTGGTGTGCCATTAGGCTTGATTGTGTTTTCGTAGATCACTTTCACCGACTTTTTCAACTGTATGATAAGGCGGCTGCCGCTGCCTGATGGCTGGACAGTGTAGGACGCGAGTAGTGGTGCATTCTTGGCTGACCAGCTTTGTTGACCGCTCCACCCTGCATCGGGTAGTTCGATCACAAGCAGGTTTTCGCTATTGTCTAGATCATAGCTATATTTCGCAGCACCGTTTACATCCAGCACAAGGCGGGTTTTGCCCGTATGTTCGCCAATCCGCAAGCCTTTGACGGTGACTTTGCCCGGGATTGGTGTTGCGGCTGCTTTTGCTTTTGATGCGGCAGGTGGTGGTGTTGCGTTGTAAGGCACTGCTTTTAACGGCGGTGCTGTAGAAGCTGTCGGTTGAGAGGGGCGTTCTGTCCCTGACGCCGCTGGCGTATAGCCCTGCGACGTGTTCATTTCCGGCATGGAGGTGGTTCTCTCTGGTGGGGGCTCATTCCGCAACAGGGATTGGAGCTGCTGAACTAGCTGTGACATGTCTTTTTCGACCGCAACAAGGCGGACGATCGCAGGCATGGCAGAGTCTAGGTTACGGCGCAGCTCAAGCACCGCGTTTTCTACGCGCTGAATTCTTTGGTTCGGGTCTGTAATATTTTCGGCAAATAAATTTTCAACACTCATACCACGCGCGGGCTGTAAGGCAGGTAAACCATCGTTGTTATAGATGGTTCCCATTTGTCCGGCTTGCGGAGGCCTTTGGTCGGCACCGGGGGGGCTCATAGGGCTCATCGGTGCGATCGTTGCTGTCGGGGAGGCAGCAGACGAGGCTTGCGTTTGCGAGGTATTTTGATTGTTTGAAAAAGGAGATGAATTGGGGCCGCAAGAAGACAACAAAAAGCCACAAAGTAAGAGAGTTACCCCAAACTTTACGTATCCTATTTTATCTGCGCTGCCAAAGAAACTTGGCATGAAGGTCCAAGGTTTGGACATATCAGGAGGATTCCTAATGTTGAAAATGAGCCCCGAAACGAAAAAGGTGATTCGCCTCATATACTAGAGTACGTGCCCATGACAGGCATCGTCAACAACATAGGTAAAAAAAATGAGTTTTATTAAGAGATTATAAACAGTTTATCCACATTCTTTGGACGCACTTATCCCTATTGGGGGACTTAATTTCCGATGGGAATAATTTTTTCATCGTATGTTGTGCCAATATCAGTGCCTGCACCTTGGTAAACAATGCGAAGTGTGCCTGCGTTGACGTTTTGCTCGGTGAGAGGGATATTGGCAACGCGCTGATTTATCTCGGAAAATACGTTGACGTTATTAAGCTCGCCGATAAGGCGTTCTTCTTGCCCCGGTGGTGCCCAGTAAACGCGTAGTTCCCCCAGTGCGCCGTGTGCGCCTGTACGTTTCAACGTAATCCTAAGGCGTGGGCGTGTATCATTGGCGCTTGGTGCGGGTTGGAAGCTCGGGTCTTCGATTGTGACTTGAGCGTTATAGACCCCTTGACGGATGATGGCGGGGATAGCAAAGCCAACATTCGCCTTGACCTCGGTTGTTATGGCTCCATTACCCGCGCGACTTCTCGCAACGCCGTCGGCGTCACCAACGCTTTGAAGTTGCAGGTGTGCGCGGTATTCGCCATCTGGTAAATTAGGCGGGCGGCGCAACGATACACGAACGCGTTGTTTTGCGTTCGGGGGCAGTGTGACTTGGCGTGGGCTGAACACAATCATGGTTTCGGGATCAAAATATTCACTGATGGGTCCGTCTTGGCGGTCATAAGAACCGCGCTCATTTTGTTTGTAATTGAGCCACCCCATTCGATATATGCTGGTTCTGTCTGATGTATTCATGATGGTGATGTCTTGGGTTCTGTCACGGTCTTGAAAAACAATATAGGTCGGCATGATCAACAGATTGGCCTGCGCCGCAGCCGTGACAAAAAAGATGAGCGCCATGACGGTGACAAATATCGGGAAACTGTTCGGTTTTTGAATATTCATTTTATTTTTCTCACTGGTAATTGACGATCATTGTCATGTTGTTATCTTGAAAGTTTCCATTGGTATAGCCGGAGCCGTTTCCGCTGGTTCGTAACGTGCCCCCGATAAAGATGGTGGCGTTGCCACCGGCATCGGTTGAGGGGTTATTGGTTGTGTAAGTGTCGATGGTCATAAAATTGCCGACACCTGAATCATTGAGAGTTAAATTACCATCGCTGATGTCAATATCAAGGGCTCTGCTCGGATCTTGGTTTTCAAGAAGATATTCACCGCGCACCGGATCAATTCCGGTTACGATGTAAGAATCAGACGTTACATTGTTATTGGGATCAACAGTAATAAAGCGCGAGCTCGCATTGTTTGATATAGCCAGCGTGCCAAACGACAGCGGCTGTATTTGCGTTAGCTCTTGTGCGCAAGCAGCGGGCGCGATAAAAGTCATCGCCGCGATTAGGCAACTGCTGTAAACAAAAATTTTGAATGTTATTTTTTTCATTATCTATAAAATTAAAGCCCGCAGAGCAATTATGCAAGCGGGCTTTATAAAATATATAATTAAAACCTTCTAGTAAGAGAAGGTAAAGTCAAATCCACCAGCGTAGACACCGTTTTGATACGTTTCGGTAGCGACAAGTAACTGCGTGTCGATTGTCATGCCATAGTTGATTGTTAGTGCGCCAGCACCGTCTGTTGTACCAACTGCGTCCACCAAGAAGCTGCCCGGTGTCGTAAGATCGGTTGTAACGTCAGTTAGTGTGAAGATAGCAGGGTCAGCACAAGCACCGCATGTCAAGTCCACTGGTGTGTCCATACCAACTGTTATGTCCGTGTTAAAGAACGCACCAGTGATGTCCACTACGCCCGGCGTACCAGTACCAGATGAGTGAATAAGTTTTGAGGCACCGACAGTGTCATCAGTAACAGCGCCCGCTGGAGTCATAACCATTTGGGCTGTGTCAGCAGCATCACCAAACGCACCGATTTGACCGAGAGCGAGAGGTGTTGATATAGTCACGTTGATTGAGTTGTTCACAGTAGCCTGAGCAGTAACAGGGAATGGTGTTCCTGATCCCGTCACGTATACTGCTGACCAGCCTTCACTGGCAGCGAAAGAAACGCAAAGTGCTACTGCACCCACGCTTAGTAGTTTTTGAAGTTTATTAAGAACCATTTCTCGGATCTCCTTTGCCCTAGGGGTTTACGATCTAATACCATTAAATTAAGCTGCTTTTTAAAAATTGCAGCATCCTCTTTATATCACACGAAAAAGATTAAATCATTATTAAAACGACAGAAATAAACTTAACTTTTCATAATCCATGTATAGACTCAGTATTATTTTCTATAATAACTGTGGATTTCATGTAACGTCATTTCTTGTTGTTTGGGATGAACTGTGTTTTACTAAGACATATATAAGTACATCTTGGGTCGTTCGTACCCGTTACTTCACGTTTTAAATACAGGTTTTTCGTCCAAAATGCGGGTAAAACGCTTTTTATATAGGTTTACATTATTGGCAACAGCAAGCGTTATGCTGCTGTCGGGCACTGCGATGGCACAATCTGCGACGGATGATAAGCGCGCTGCCATGCTTGATCTTGCTCGCTCGTTTGTCCAAAAAATTGATGAAGGATTTAAGCAAGCGGATGATTATTGGTTTTCTTTAAAAGGAAACAACGCCGATAAATCTTCTTATCTTGATCAATATCAGGATGGCGAGATTTTGCTTTTAGAAATTACGTTGCCGAATAATGTTAGACTTGGCGGCGTTGTTTCGGCGGAAAAGCAGGGGCGTGATATTTTGCTGTCGCTTGCTGATCTGGTGATTGTCGCAGGATTTCCTATTGCGCTTAGACCGCAAGAAGGAATTGCCGAAGGTTGGTTTATTCGCGAAAATAAGAAATTCTTTCTGGATTATAATAACCTGCTCGTCCGCTCTGCGGGCAAGGAATACAATATCGATCCTGCCAGTGTAAGGGTCGACGATGATGATATATGGGTGCGCGGCGAAGTTCTGGCGCAATGGCTTGGGTTTGATATGCAAGTTAATGCAAATAGACAAATTCTTGAAGTTGAGCCAGATTCAAAATGGCCCGTGCAGGAAAAGATAGAACGCGACAATCGCGTGGGGTCGTATAGCAACAGACGCGGCCCCGCTGTCAGACCGCGCCAAGTTGATCCTTATAAAGTGGCGGAAATTCCCAAAGCTGATGTGTATTTAAACCATCGTTGGAGCCGCCGTGGTGAGGCGGGTTCTAAAGCCACAAGCACGTCAAATTATACAGTGCGAACAACGGGCGATGTTGCAGGACATACGGGCGAAGCTATTATCACGGGTAATGACACGAACAAATTATCATCGGCGCGCTTTAAGTTTAAAAAAGAATCAGAAAACCATGATTTGTTGGGGCCGCTTCAGGCGAGTCAATACGAGTTTGGTGATATTGTGACAACAGATATGCCACTGATTAATGGCTCAAACAGCGAGCTTGGCGTGCGGGTTACAAATAGAAATCCGTATTACACCCAAAATACGCAGACGACTATTTCTGGTTACTCGATACCAGGGTGGGATGTGGAGTTGTACCGTGATCAACAATATATTGATATAGCAACCGTGAGTGATGATGGTTTTTACAAATTCGATGGAGTCCTTTTAAATGCCGGTGAAAATAGATTCCGAGTCGTTCAGTATGGTCTGCAAGGACAAGTTGAAGAACAAGAATTTGTGAAATTTGTGGATGCGTCGATTCAAGGCGCGTCGAATGGCGTTTATGACGTGTCATTATCAATGAATGACACACAAACTTATTTAAAGACCAACAGCGAGGATGTTGACAGTAACACGCCTCATTTGTCTGCAACATACGAAGTTCAGGCGACAAATAATTTGGCCTTACATTCGGGCGTAAAACTGCGCGAGGAAGACGGCGAACAAAAAGCCTATGTGCAGGCGGGTGCTGTGGCGAATTTGGCAGGCGTGATTGTGAATGCGGATGCCGCCATGGATGATAAAGGGGCGTATGCGACGTCATTATCAGGGAGAAAGACAGCCAGACAGCAAAGCGTGGGCGCGACACTTCGTTATACGGGCGAGGATTACACAGTGAATAGCTCCCAACCGCGTGATGCAGAGCTTTCTGTGTCGGGCACGGTTAATGGTCGCCTACCCTCTTTGAAATTCCTTGATTTAAACAATACGTCTTATGATTTTAAGTCGGAATACATCACCCGTGGTGATGATTATACGGCTTATAGAACAGCTGCAGGGTTGTCGGCGAGCTATGATAAATTGAATTTTAATACGGGGGTTAATTATAGGATTGAGGATAATACGGGCACTGTGACTCGTGATCTTGACGGCCGTGTTGGTGTGCGCGGGAATTACTTAAATACGCTTTGGCGGGTAACGGCGAGTGCGGATTTATATCCTGAATATAAGCCGAGTTTGTACGAGGTTGAGCTTCAAAAATATTTGACGGACGATATACAAGGGCGTGTAAAAGTAGATTATAGCCCCGAAACCCGTATTACAGAAACAGAGCTAGGCGCAAGTTGGACGGGTGATCACATTGTTTTATCGCCAAATCTGACCTATGACACAGAAAAAAATATTACAGCCTTTGTTAATGCGCGCTTTGGTCTTGTTTATAACCCGACGAATAATGATGTTGAAATGCACGGCACACAGCTTTCCAATCGTGGCGGGGTTTCGGCGCGTGTTTATCTGGATCGTGATGGCGACAGCACGTACAGCGAAGGTGATGAATTGATTGAAGGGGCGCGGATTGAATCACTGCAAACAAGTCGTTTTGCGTTGTCTAATAGTGACGGCGTTGCCTTTATTCCTGATTTACCGACCAACAGAATTACAGACATTGTTTTGAACGAAGGCAGCTTATTTGATCCCTTCTGGATAGCAGGTTTTGAGGGCGCGTCAATTCGTCCGCGCGCAGGGCATACAAGTGTGCTTGATTTCCCCGTGCATATGTCTGGTGAAATTGATGGCACGCTTTTTATGGTCAACCAGTTGGGTACAAAATCACCAGCTAAAAATATGCGGTTACATTTGTATGATAAGGAAGGGGAGCTGCAAGAAACAGCTTATACTGCCTTTGATGGGTTTTATCTGTTTTCCCGCATACCGCCGGGCGAATATTTGTTGATGGTGGATGCGGATGATGCGCGTAACCGTCGCATTTCATCGCCCGCTCCGCAAAACATAACGATCGGTTATGAGGGCACAATCATTGCGGGTAATAATATAATCGGGCAAATAGATGGCGCTGGTTCTGTCGGGTTTGAAATGGTGCAAGCTTCTGATTTTGGTGCTGACCTCGCCAAAGTTGATGTGTCGATGTTGGCGGGTAAGAAAATCATCCTGAATATGGGTGATTATAATTCGCAATTACTGATGGCGTTGACGTGGTACAATATGCGTAATCGCTACGGCGCGATTTTGGGCAATGCTAAATTGCTTGTACCGCCATCCGATAGTTTGCCATCGCTAGCCAGTAACAAGCACACGATGCGTGTGACAACCGAAATTCTAAACCTTGAAGATGCACGCTTTATCTGTCGTTCGCTAATCGCGCGTGGTTTTCAATGTGGTGTAGAGCTTCTGCCTGATGAGTTCTTCGCTGTGATTTCGGCCGGTGCGGCAAACCCTGCTGGCAAATCCTAATTTTCCTCACATTTGAGTCTCCCCTATTAAGGTTTGGTTAACTCTCTGTTAGTCAAATGTTTAACAATTTTGTCTAAAATTAATATTGGGAACGTATATTTTGCAAAATCTTATGTCGCAAGGCATGGGGAAAATTTTAGGGGAAAATAATGGCAAGAATTACAGAGTACGGGGATTCAGGCGGAAGCAATCCGTTTGAGGAAAATCAAAATTCACAGCAATCACAGACGGAAATCATATCTGCAGACCAACAAGGTCCTGTGCAGGTTCCCAGTGATGATTTTATTTCTGATGCTGAAATCACCCGTGACGGACAAGATTTGATCCTAGAAGCCCCTGATGGATCTGTTGTCGTTGTCGAAGGTTATTTTAATGCAGATCCCGCGCCGATGATTGTCGCGCCTGACGGGTCAGCCTTAACACCGAAAATGGTTTCCAGCTTTGTTCAAAATGAAGGTGCGCTTGAATATGCGCGCGCCGATAGCGTGGTTGATGAAAGTGCTGTTGGCCATGTTCAGGAAGTAAACGGACAAGCTAATGTTATACGTGCCGATGGCAGCACAGAGCCGCTTTCAGTCGGGATGAAAATTTATCAAGGCGATATCATCGAAACATCGGATGATGGTGCGGTGAATATTCAGTTCAGTGATGATAGTACATTTGCGGTTTCTGAAAATGCGCGGTTGGCGATTGACGAATATGTGTTTGACCCTGTCACGGAAAGTGGCTCAACGAATTTTTCTGTTTTGCGCGGCCTGTTTGTATTTACCAGTGGTTTGATCGGGCGCGATGATCCCGATGATGTTCAAATTGATACACCGGTCGGTTCGATCGGTATTCGCGGAACGACCATTATGGGTGACTTGAGTACAGGCGAAATTACGGTTGTTGAAGGTGCGATTGTTTTGCGCAGCTTTGACGGCAATGAAATGACGCTGGATGAACAATATGAAACAGCGCGCTTTGAACCGTCTACGGGCGGTATTGTTATGGTTGGCGTTATGTCGAGCGAAGATATGGCGGCGAACTACGGTAGTATGTCCGGTGTATTACCTGCTTTATTTAGCGGCTTTACGGGCGGAACAAATAGCGCGGGTAACGCTCAGGCGGCTCCCGCTTTGGTGGCTGACTCAGCACCAGTGAACAACGAACCGAGTACGGATGAAACACAAGTTGCACAAGCTGAACCGCAACAACAGCAGACGGCAGCCCCTGCGCCTGCGCCGACAGCACAACCGACAACAAACACAGAGCCACAAGCGGAAGTGGTGCCGACAGCCCCTGTGCTTGATCCGTTTGATGTTGCTGCGAATACAGGATTTTCTGGTGCGGCTGGTACAGGCAGCACCGCGACAGGTGGAACGCTTGGCGGGACATCAACAACAGGAAGCGGCGCAACGGCGCCTGCAAATACGGGATCATCGGCGGGGGCCTCTGTGCCACCACCACCGACAACAACGACGACTACGACAGCACCTCCACCTGCAACGACGACCACAACGACACCTCCGCCGCCTGCGGGAACAAACACGGCACCGACGATTTCTAATCCGAGTACTGTTTTTGCGATTGGTGAACACGCGGCTGGTGCGACGACAGTCGGTAATGTGACGGCATCAGACATTGATGTTGGTCAAATACTAAGCTATTCGATTATATCTGGAAATACTGGATCTGCTTTTAGTATCGATTCTTCTGGAAATATTGTTACAAGCGCGCCTCTCGATTTTGAAGGGATCAGCAGCTACACTTTGACCGTACGTGTCCAAGATGATGGTGCAGGAAATCTATTTGATACGGCAACCTATACGATTAATGTAAACGACCTTAATGATGCGCCCGTCTTTACGGCACCAGTATCCTCTAATATTGCCGAAGGGGCGTTGAGCGGCGCGATTGTTATTGATGCTTCATCTTATGCGAGTGATGTTGATGCAGGACAAACGTTAACATATGCGATTACCGCTGGTAATACGGATGGTGCGTTTACCATTGATGCAAATACAGGCGATATTACTGTAGTGGGCGGCGTGTTGGATTTTGATGCACTTGCCACAAGTTATAACCTAACGGTTCAAGCGACAGACGATGGTACAGG
Source organism: Bdellovibrionales bacterium (assembly GCA_037969035.1). Lineage (GTDB taxonomy): Bacteria > Pseudomonadota > Alphaproteobacteria > Micavibrionales > Micavibrionaceae > JBBKWU01. Next base: position 19,112 of record JBBKWU010000021.1, on the reverse strand, counting down.
CGCGTTGACAGATAGTGCTGTGTTCACGATTAATATTACAGATGATGACGATGAAGCAGTATCGCTTGATACAAATACAGGCACGAACGTAGCTGTCGGTGGTAATATTATTTTGGATGTGAGTATGCTATCGGCATCGGATGTTGATACAGCGGACACGTCAATTGTTTACACGATTACAAACGCGCTGATGAATGGTCAGTTGGAGTTGTTATCAGCACCCGGCGTTCCGATCACAAGCTTTACGCAGCAACAATTGGTGAATAACGATGTCACTTATATCCATGACGGATCAGCAACATCGTCAGATAGTTTTGATTTCGATGTTGATGACGGTGTTAATGGCCTGACATCCTCCACGTTTAATATTACGGTCGCCGATGTGACGGCACCGTCCTTAGAAGCAGGCGGTACAGGCACACAACTTTCAGGCTTGTCTAGTTTTGCGGTAATTGGAACGGAGCTACATTTCCGTTTCAATGAAGATATCGTAGCCAATACAGGCAATATCTACGTGAGAGAAGTCAGCGGTGGCACGACTATTTATACAATCAGTATTACAGATCCAAATGTGATTATTACCGGTAATATAATCAAGGTTACGTTGAACAGTAGCACCGTGCAATCCAACACAGATTATTATGTTGAAATGGATGCTGATGCCGTACGTGACGTTGCAGGTAATAGCTATGGCGGCATTATGGCTCCGGGTACATTTAATTTTACAACGGGACGTGACACATTCCTAACAACGGTTGGTGGTGTTGGGCAAGATGCCGCACACGATGCCATAGAGATATTTGATCCATCTACTAACGTGTCTGACGGTTATATTGTTGTTGGTGAAGCAACAACAGCAGGTCAAAAAGATGTCATGATTACTGTCGTCGATAACCATGGTTTTGTTCAAGATGTTCAGGTTCTGGGTGAGAATACCAGTGATGAAAAAGCTGTTGGTATTACGTATAACACATCAGGTGTCTTTATTGGCGGCACAACGAATAATGCAATTGGCGCAGGTGTGGACGATTTCATGCTCGCCAAGGTTGATCTTGATGGTAATACGCTTTGGGCAAAAACATACGGTTTTGCAGGTATCGACACGATGAGCGATGTAACATCTTTGGGAGCTTCTCAGGTTGTTATGGCCGGTACAACACAAGGTACGGACGATTCAGGATTGATCATAAATGTGGATGGTGCAAACGGAAATATTCTTTGGGAGACGCGACTATCGGAAGCTGGTGTTGATGTGCAGGCCGAAGATGTTCTTAGCACGTCAGATGCAAAATATCTGAGTGATGTCATCGTTGGTGCGAATAATACCAATAATGGCGGCGATATTATGCTTGCGCGTTTAAATGATACTGATGGTTCTCTCCAGTGGGCTTATGATATCGATTTAGCGGGCGCAACGGATGAAACGTTGAATGCCATGACAGAGACAAGCGATGGTGGTTTGATCATAGCAGGCAGCACAACTTTTGGTGCTGGTGTACGGCAAGGTTTGCTAATTAAACTCGCCACGGACGGCGCTGGCGACAACCCGACCGTCGCGTGGTCGTTGTCTATTGGTCAAGTGGCCAATGTTGAATCAATCAATGATGTGATTGAGCTCAGCGACGGTACAATTGCCGTTGTTGGTCAGAGTGATTCAGAAGCTTTCGTCGCCAATTTTGATGCCAGCGGTAATTTGATATGGGCGCGTTCTTTATCATATACAGCCCAAATCGCAGGCGCGGAATCTATTGAGCAAACAGCCGACGGAACATTGCTAATCACAGGCTCAACAACTGCGGGTATTACGGGCAATACAGATGCATTTGTTTTTCAAATGACCACAACAGGGCAAATTGAAAGTCAGTTAGGGTCTCATATTACAAACGGTACGCTTGGTGATGGTTGGAATATCAATGATCTTGGTACTATTCCTGTAACGTCTATTGTGGGGAGCACGATAATAACTGCAAATGCGGCTGTTGCGGGCGTTGATCCAAATGCAACCGTCGGTGATTGGACGGGCGCAGCAACGACAAGTGGTGATGATGTTAACCATGCCAACGATGTTTTGGGCACCACGAATGGTGGCTATCAAGTGTCGGGGGATGCAACGGCAAATGCATTGAGTGATGGCGGAAATGATGTCTCTATTTCTGGTTTTGCAGGGAATGACACGATCACCTCAAACGGATTTGATATTATTAATGGCGGTAGCGGTGATGATGTTATTATTGTGAATGCGCTTGGTAAATACGCACCTAGTTCGACGATTTCGGCCAATCAATTGGGTGATATTGATGGTGGCGTCGGGAATGATGTATTCAGATTAGAATCTAACAATAATTTGGACTTGCGTTTTAATCAGCAGAACGGAGCGGGTCTGCATAACATTGAAACGATTGATCTTACGGACGGAAATAGTTATGCGCAAACACTGACGCTGAGCTATCAATCCATTATCGCCATGACCGACGCGAATAACGAACTTGTCATTAATGGTACGGGCGCGGATACTGTGATCGCGGATCTTATAGGGGCAGGGTTCTCTGCGGTGGATAGTAGTGGCGGTATATATGGCGCAGGTTATGAGCATTATACAAATGGTACTGTTAATCTATATATCGAAGATGCAGTTAATCAGGCGGCGGTTGCTCTCTAATCAAGCTGCCCTTTAAAAATTAAAAAAGCCCGCACATGTTGCGGGTTTTTTGTTTTCCTGCTTGAGATTTTGCGTCAAAACCGCTATGAAACCCTCGTAATATAAATTTTGTAATGGAGGATTTCAAAAATGGACATAGATTCAATAGGTGAGCTAATCAGTTTCTACGGTTTAAAGGTTTTGATCGCAATTTTGATTTTTGTGATCGGTAAGTGGGTTGCAAAACGCGCAGTGAACATTGTTAAAAAAATGATGATTAAAGCGAAAGTCGAAAGCACATTGGTTGGCTTTGCGGGCAATGTGATGTACGGCCTAGCACTTACGTTTGTGGTGATTGCCGCGCTGAGCCAATTGGGTGTTGAAACAACATCATTGGCGGCTCTTTTGGCGGCGGCTGGTTTGGCTGTTGGTTTGGCGTTACAGGGCTCGCTCTCGAACCTTGCGGCAGGCGTGATGATCGTGCTTTTCAAGCCGTTCAAAAACGGTGACTACATCGAAGGCGGCGGTACAGGCGGCACAGTAGAAGAAATTTCAATCTTCAATACAATCCTAACAACGCCAGATAACAGACAAGTGATTGTGCCAAATGGTCAAATCACAGCAGATGTGATTACAAACTTTTCTGCCAAATCAAGACGTCGTATTGATTTTGTGATCGGCGTAAGCTATAGCGATGATCTGAGCAAAGTGAAAAAAGTGCTGTCCAAGATTATCGAGAAAGATGACCGTGTCTTGAAAGATCCAGAAACTGTTATCGCGGTGGCTGAGCTTGCGGATAGCTCTGTTAATCTGTTTGTCCGTCCTTGGGTGAGTGTTGCCGATTACTGGGTTGTACGTTGGGATTTGATCGAGGCGATTAAGGTAACGTTTGATAAGGAAGGTATTTCAATTCCGTTCCCACAGCGCGACTTGCATATGATCGAGGCAAAAGCGGCCAACGATACAAAATCATCATCCAAAAAAGCGGCGTAATACGTTAGGCGCGATTAATAACGGATAATGACGAAATTAAAAAAGCCGGTATTTATGCCGGCTTTTTGTTGGCTGGGATGATTTGTACGCGTGCGTGTACGTGCCTTAAGCAGCCGTCCACCCGCCATCAAGCGATATGTGCGTGCCTGTGATGTTCTCAGCAGCGTCAGAGCATAAGAACAAAGCCGTGCCCGCAATTTGTTCAACGGTCGTGAATTTTTTCGTCCATTGCGCGGCGAGAAGCACATCATTTTTGACTTGTTCTTCGGTAATGCCGCGCGATTTTGCCGTGGCGGGGATTTGTGCCTCAACCAGCGGTGTCAGAACATAGCCTGGGCATATAGCATTACAGGTGATGTTGTTCTGTGCCACTTCCAGCGCGACAGTTTTTGTCATGCCCATCATGCCGTGCTTGGCCGTGACATAGGCGGCTTTAAACGGTGAGGCCACAAGTCCGTGCGCGGAGACAATATTGATAACACGTCCCCATCCAGCTTTTTTCATCAACGGTATCGCGTGGCGCTGGGTGTGGAATGCCGCATTCATATTGATGTTGATAATCGCATGCCATTTTTCAGGCGGAAATTCATCAATTGGTGCAACATGCTGGATGCCTGCATTATTGACTAAAATATCAACGCCACCAAATTTGGCGGTGGCTTGCGCGAACAAATCTTCGATCTCGGATGGTTTGGTCATATCCGCAGGGTGGTAAAGAACCTTTACGCCTTTGGCTCCCAATTCTTCTTGTTCTTTTTTAATGTTCGCGTCATCGCCAAAGCCGTTGATGACGACATTTATGCCTTGATCCGCAAAGCCGTGCGCTATGCCAAGGCCAATGCCGCTTGTCGATCCTGTGATTACTGCTGTTTTTCCTGTTAACGACATGGTGTTGATCCTTCTTTATCTTAGAACAACTTAGATAGTGCGGAATGATGAAAAAACTTACAAGCCTCTGTTTTTTATTTTATAGTAGCATCATAAAATATTTATGAGCGAACAGGAATAAGATCATGAGTTATTCAAGCGATGAACTGGATAAAAAACGAGTTATATTGCCATATGATGACATGCCGCAGAATTTACGGACATTGCTTCACGCGTCGGAGAATATTACATCTGTGTCACCAGAAACGATCAAGCAATCCATCAGCATGATCGATAGCACAAGCCTTCGTGATAGCGATGTCTATATGGAAGGCAGTGAAACTGACGCAGAAATCGTAGCACTTTGTCAGGCCGCATCCCAAGACGCAAATAAAGCCGCCGCAATATGCGTTTATCCAAATCATGTTGGAACCGCCGCAGAAGCATTGCGCGGAACGGACGTTCAAATCGCCACGGTGAATAATTTTCCGCACGGTGCCTCAAACGCAGAAGACGCGGCAGAGCAAGCGCGTCAAGCCATTGCAGAGGGAGCCACGGAAATTGATACTGTGATGGATTATGAGGCCTGCTTTAACGGGGATTTTAAAGAGGTGTCTGATAAATTACGCGCCGTGGCAGACGTATGTCATGAGAGCAAGGTGGCGTTGAAAATCATTCTGAAAGCCAGTGTCTATAGCAGCTATGAAACATTATACGAGGTTACACAGTTAGCTTGTGATTGTTGCCACGATGGTGATTTTATCAAAACCTGTACGGGCAAAGCACCAAAAGAAGGGTTTAATGATTGCAAAGTCGATGTATCGACATTCCCGATGAGCGTGACCTTGATGCAGGCGGTTGCGGATTATAATGCGGCGCACGGCAAAGATATTAACCTGAAGATCTCAGGTGGTGTGAAAACGGCGATCGATTGCGAGCGTTATAAGTATCTGGTTAAAAATATCATGGGCGAAGACAGGTTCAATGCGGCGCACGTACGGTTTGGTGCAAGCTCACTATTGGATAGTTTACGTGCTGATTTATCGCCTAAATCTGATGCGCTTGTGACGTCATCTGCACCGCAGGCAATAAAAAAGCCGGGTAAATAACCGACTTTGCTTCATTCTTTGTATTTTTTCGCTGTATGGCGTGTTTTAGGCATCTCTATCGATGGCTTTGAGCAAGGCATCTTGCATTTCAAGCGTGGTTTTAAGCAGCGCCGCATTTGATTTATACGCAAACTCAGCTTCCTTGCTAATCACTAATTCTTCGGTTAAATCGACATTTGGCGCACCAATAAGGCCGTTTTCATCCGCAAAAGGTGAGTTTGGTGCATAAGAAGGCACAAAAGGCGGCGTTTTTGGCGTTATTTCGGCTTTTACACCCGCATTTAGTGATGTTTGTTGTGTTTTTACTGCATTATAGGGCGCATTGTTGGGATCAGTCAGTGAACCATCCGTGCGCGCATTCGCAATATTGGACGACACGGCATCCAATTTTTTTGTGCTGGCGATTAAGCCTGATAAAGATGTTTGTATGGTATTCCCCATTATTATAGGATATCATTCTTTTATTAAAATTCGTTAAAAATCTGAAAATATACTGCAATCAACACGGAATTCATCATGTCTAAAAATGCTCTTTTTATTGCTTCTATAATTGCTTTATCTGCTTTGGCGTTGCCAACAACAGCGCAGGCTGATTCAAAATACTGGATCGGCGGCTGGAGTGAAAAGCATTGGGAAAACCAAAATTTTGAACCCTATTATGAGCCTGCTAAGTTACCGCATGACAGTCAGTGGGATTATGATGATTGGAAATCAAACGATTGGTTTGAACAGCGCGATAGCAAAATGCAGTTGATTAACGGCTTTTACAATTCCGATATTTTGCGCGATCAGTATGTTGATAATGATATGCCTGTTTTGGAAGTCGGTCCGAATTTCTTTAATCTGGGTGGTCAGGACAAACGCCGTGTGACCCAAGTTGTTGACGAAGTGTTTGGCATCACGGGAAGCAAAGTTTTTGGCTCGTTCATGATTTATGACTGGGAAAGCAAAAAGGCGATTGGTATCTATACCCAACAAGGCCTGCAGCTACAGTAGTAACTCTTCTTCTTGCAGTTGCGCGAGCTTCGACTTTTTATGTAGCTGGCGTTCGCGCCAAACGATGTAAATGTTACACCCGATCACAATGGCACCGCCGATGATAATCGCATAACCTGGAACATCCCCCCACACCATATAACCGATCATTGTCGCCCATATAATGCTGGAATAATTAAACACGGTGATGGCGCTTGCCTCGACATGTTTGAATGCCGTTGCAAGGCATAATTGTGCCGCGGCACCTGATAAGCCAACACCAAGAATGTAGAGCAATTCAATCGCGGTTGGTCTTACATACAAAAATGGCATGAAGGGCACGGTCATAAGTGCGCCTAAGAACAGGAAGTAGAACGTTACCGTAATCGGCGCATCTGTGCGCCCGATATAGCGCAGCAAAACACCCATCACCGCATGGATAAAGGCAGCGCTCAGCGCGAGTATAACGCCGATCATATTTGTTTCCCCCGTGGGGTTGAGCATAATCAAAACACCGACAAAACCGATGATGATCGCGCTCCAGCGATGCTTACCGACATGCTCCCCCAAAAAGATAATGGACAGCACAGGCAAGAACAGAGAGGTGGTGAACAAAAAGGCGGTCACATCTGCCATCGGCATATAAGTAAACGCAGCAAAGGTCACGCATAGGCTGATAATACCGATCAATGCGCGCGCGACAACGCCTTTGCGGTTCACAAGCTTGATCGTTTTCAAACCGCCACGATACCAAATCCATATAGAGAACGGGATGAGCGCGATAAGATTGCGGTAAAAACCGATCTCAATCACGTGATGGTTCTCGCTCAAAAGCTTGGCGAACATATTCATGAAGGAAAAGAGAATACACGCGCTCAAGGCGCATAAAACGCCGATCATGGGCGCATCCAGATGTTTGTTTGCAAGACAGGTGATTTTGGTTTTCATTTTTATATTTGCACCTCTATTGCGGCATCTTTCTTTTGCTTATTTTTTTGTTCGCGCCATGTGATGAACAGGTTCGATACAATGATGACACTCGCCCCAATCCAAACCCAGATATCAGGCACATCACCCCAAAATATCCAGCCGATTAAGGCCGCCCAAATGAGCATGATGTAGGTATAGGGGCTGAGCATAGACGCCTCGGCAAGGCGGTACGCTTCTGTTTTCAGGATGAGTTGGACAAAGGCCGCCAAACCCACGCAGAATAAAATGCCCATTGCATCAGGCGCGGGGAACGAGCCTTTGAAAACCATATAAACACCAGAATACAAAACCCCGAACAGTAGAAAATAAAACACGGTGGTAATCGAATCTTCTGTTTTTCCGAGGTCACGTAAGAAGATGGCGACAAACCCCATGCATAATGAGGCCAGTAACGGCACAAACACGGCATAGCCATGCAGCCCAGAAAGCGAGGGGCCGACAATCATGACAACCCCGATAAACCCGATTAAGATTGCAAGCCAACGATAGATGCCGACTTTTTCCTTTAAGATCAGCGCGGATAAGACCGTGACAATAAAGGGGGAAGAAAACAGCAAGGCCGTCACATCGGCCATCGGCAGTAATTTATACGACCAGAACACAGCGATGACACCGCAATTACCGATAAATGCGCGCCCAAAATGAGATTTCATGCGCGTCGTTTTGTAAAAGTCAGTTCGTTTTTTATAGGCAACATAAATGAGCAGCAAAATCATGGCGACCAAACCGCGATAAAAAACGATCTCGATAGGGTCGTGGTATTCGGCAGCCTTTTTGGCAAAGGCGTTCATGCTTATAATTAAAAAACCAGCGCCGATTGACATGATAATGGCTTTGATATGATCGGGTAGAGCTTTAATGGGCATTTGTTTTTACTTCGTGACATAGTTTTACGCATCTTGCGTTTGTTCTATACGCTTTGTCGTTACAAAGTAAACACAAACAACGATATAAATTGTTATTGCTGGTGTGGTGGCCGTTTGGCGATGCTGATTTTACTCGTACATCGCTTCGCGGACAGCATTTGTGATCTTGATCCAGTCTTGCGCGTCACCCAAAATACGGGCACCTGCTTGACCGAACACACGGCCATCGCCTGTATCCAGTTTCATAATCGCTGCGGTATGGTTGCTTTTGAACAGGCCAAAGTTTTCATCAAACACGCATTGATATTCGTGCTCTTCTTCCAACCAGTCATTTTCAAGCGTTGCCACGATTGTAACATGGCGGAAGCCAGCCCCTTCGGTTGCAGGCGTATATTCCGAGCGCACAACCTTATCGATCTTTTGATCCTCAGGTAGCAAAACAGTAATGCCTGCTTGGCAACCTTCGGATAGTTTGGCATCGGCTTGCTCGCGCGTTACGCACGCGCTAAGGGCTAGAACAGAATAGCAGAGTGTGATTAATCCAAGATGCTTCATATGATCCTCTTATAACGGGAAATTGAAATTACCATTTTATAATAGGAGCAAATGAAAGAGATGAGAAGGGGCTGCGGCGATTAATTATGCCCTGCGCAAAAATAAAGCCACTTCTTTGGGGAAGTTGGCTTTATTACTTTGGCCGTATCGTATGTTCAACGCTACTTCATAGTCGCTTTATTTCCGTTACGGACACCATCTCTATTCTTTAACCGTAAGCGTTCTAAAACGACTATGTCTTCTTCCTCTATTTGGTCGGGACATTTTGTCCTCTTTTGCGGGGTCTTCGACCCTCTGTTGTTTTTTAGAAACCGGACTCTATCACCACCCTTTGTCCGCTTCATGACTCCATTTGTAATGCATTATTTCAACAATGCAATAAAAAACGTAACTTTATTCCAAAAAAGAAAGAATATTGCTTATATTATTTCAGTTATGGTCTCTGGGAGCTGGTTTCTGAACCATGTGACCTGCCGTTTGGCATAGCGGCGCGTATCGGTCTTTGCCTTATCTACCGCGTCTTCCAGCGATATTTCACCGTCCAGATAATCGCTCAGAACACGAAAGCCGAGCGCATTTGTGATGGGCGCGTCATCGGGGGCGATTCCGTCTTTTATTTGTGTGCGTAGAGCTTTGATTTCGTCCAAAATCCCTGAATCAAGCATATAATCGAATCGCATATTACACCGTTCGTACAATTCTTCGCGTGGTGGATTTATGAAATGAATGTCAAATGTCATGCCTTCGGGCGGGCCTGATGGAGGGAAAGTCTGCCAATAGGCGAGGCTTTTTCCCGTAGATTTGAAAACTTCCCATGCACGAATGAGGCGTTGCGTGTCGTTCGGATTAAGTTGAGCCGCCATTTCAGGGTCAAATTTGCTAAGTGCTTTGTGATAGACGGGGTTGCCTAATTTTTGTTGCCATAGGATTGCGTCATCACGCGCTTCTGCAGGAATTTCGGGGGTGGGCGAAAACCCTTCGATCAACGCACGAATATAAAGGCCTGTGCCGCCGACAAGGATGGGGTGCTTTCCAGCGTTTTGAGCGCTGTGTATCTCGGGTATAACCATATCGCGCCACAGTTGCGGTGTACAGCGTTCGGATGCTTGTAGCGCGCTGTATAGTCGATGCGGGGCAAGTTCAAGGTCTTCGGGATGCGGTTGCGCGGAAAGAACATGCAGCGCATCGTAAATCTGCATTGAATCCGCATTGATAATCACACCGTCTTTGGCGGCAGCAATTTCAAGCGCGTAAGATGATTTGCCGCTGGCTGTCGGGCCAACGACGATGGATATTGGTTCTGAATGCGTCATATAGCCAAGCGTCTTATTTAAAGCGCAGAGCAACAAAACGAACGTCGCCCTCGCGGTTTACAAGAAGAAGAACAGAGGAGCGTCCGCCTTTTTCCGCTTTCTCGATAATCGATTTTGCGGCAATCGGATCGGTCACGGCTTGCTGGTTGATCTCGATAATGACATCACCCGGTAGTAAGCCTTTTTCCGCAGATTCTGATAGATCCTCAACCTTTGTGATGACAACGCCTTCGACATCAACAGGGATGGCGTATGTGTCACGGTCTGTATCTGTGATACTGCTAACGGAAACGCCGACATTCTCAATGCTAAGCCCTGTGGAAGTCGCGCTTTCGCGGGGGCCAGTAGATAGTAGCCCTTCCTCTTCGGCTAGCTCAAGCTCCCCGACATGCACGGTTGTTTCGTTGATTTTACCGTCACGCCAGAATTTAACGAGCGCACCATTACCGATGGCTGTTTCTGCCACAGCGCGCGGTAGCTCACGCATTTCTGTGATCGGCTTGCCGTTGAATTCCAAAATAATATCACCTGGCTCTAGGTTTGCTTTTTCAGCAGGGCCGTCTTTGGTGATGCTCGCGACAAGTGCGCCTTTGTGGTCTTCAAGCCCTAAGCTCTCGGCGATTTCATCGGTCACGGTTTGGATGCGCACACCAAGCCAGCCGCGTTTGGTTTTACCAAATTCGATCAGTTGGTGAATGATAGGGCTGGCAAGGTTAGACGGAATGGCAAAGCCAATACCGACCGAGCCGCCAGACGGTGAGAAGATCGCCGTGTTGATACCAATCACATTGCCTTCGAGATCAAACATCGGGCCACCGGAGTTACCGCGGTTAATCGAGGCATCGGTTTGGATGTAATCATCGTAAGGGCCTGATTGAATGTCACGTTGCTGCGCGGAAATAATACCCGCCGTTACTGTGCCGCCAAGACCGAACGGGTTACCAATGGCCAAAATCCAATCACCGACACGCAGGACGTCGCTATTACCGAAGGATATATCAACCAGTTTGTGCGTGGTGTTGACTTTCAGCACGGCCAAATCGGTTTTTTCGTCATGGCCAAGGACTTCGGCGTCAATTGTTGTGTCATCATGCAAGGTGATGCGGACTTCGTCTGCGTCTTTAATCACATGGTAGTTGGTGACAACATAACCGTTCTTCGCATCAATGATAAAGCCAGAGCCAAGCGAAGAGGGAGGGATAGCAGGCATACCGTTGCCGCGACGATCAAGAAACTCTTCGAAAAATTCTTCGAATGGTGAGCCTGGTGGGAAGTGAGGCATTTCAGGAAAATCTTCGGGTTGTTCGTATTTCTGCGTTGAGGAAATGTTGACAACAGCAGGAAGCAAATCTTCGGCCAAATCCGCAAAGCTAGGAAGGTTTACTTTCTCACGCGCCGTCGCAACGGGCGAGGCCACCATCATGACAAAACCATAAATAAACAAAAATGTCAGAGAAGCAAGCACCGAGCTTTGTACCATTTTACGCATAACCAGATCCTCCGTTATAGTGCGTCAGTAAAAAATAGAGCCATAAATATGCCCTATAAATTAGGGCTATATCGTGATGGGGTCAACCGATCAGATCGGTTGGTTATAAATATTGCATCATCCAGACGAATGAAAAACCGCTGGCCGCCATCACAAAACCAAACAGGCGTAATCGTGCAATTGGCATGGCAATGGCTTGCGCCATAAAGCGGCGGATCATATCGGGAAATAGTGCGTAAAGCAGGCCTTCAATGACGAAAACCAATGAAACAGCAGTCAAAACATATTGTACAAAATCATTCACAGTGGTGCGCTACTCTTTTTGTTCCATTTATCCGCACGTGGTAAATCTGCGGCGATTATTTGTCTTTATTCTGCCCGAAATATTTAAAGAATTCGCTGTCTGGTGACAGGATCAAACGTGTATCAGGCGTGGCCAACGTATTTTTGTATGCCTCCATCGAACGTGTGAAATCATAAAATTCAGCGTCTTTATTATAGGCATCCGCATAAATTGTGATGGCTCTTTTGTCACCTTGACCACGTGTTATCTGTGAGTCACGCTCGGCTTCGGCCAAAATAACAGCGCGTTCTTTTTCGGCTGTTGAGCTGATTTCAAGCGCGCGTTCTTCGCCTTTGGCGCGTGTTTCGGTCGCACGCTCTTTTAGCTCGGAAATCATACGGCGCACGGTGGATTGGCGCAACTCAGGCGTTAGGTCGGCACGTACGATGCGTACATCAACAATTTCAATGCCAAGCTGATCTGTTTTGATGCCGCTATTCACGCGTTTTTGAATATCCATCATCACGTTGCGACGTTCTTCAGAAAGAAGTTCTTCCAATGTTGTTTTACCCAAAACGGCTTTGGTGGCATCGGATAAAATGCTTTGCAAACGTTGGTTGGCATTGGTTGTCGAGCCAAGTGTTTTTAAGAACTGTAGCGGATCAACGATTTTATAACGTGCGAAGCTATCAACGATGATGGGCTCACCGCTGACATTTTCAATTTTTGGTACGAAAGAGCTGTCTTCCAAAAGGCTTTGCTCGTCGTCCGCTTTCTTTTCTTCCGATTTTTTGATGCCGCTGCGGCTGGAAATAACCATTTGCTCAGGCACAGGATCCACAGACAAAATACGCTTGTCGAAATAACGAATATCTTGAACCAACGGAATTTTGAAATGAAGCCCAGGATTTTTGATATCACCAACAGGTTGACCAAGTTGCAGAACAATCGCTTGCTCGCGTTGATCTACGGTGAAGATTGACATGCTGGCACCGACAATAACAACGGCGATGGCAATAAAGAAAATACCTTGGGTTAGTTTCATTGGTTTATCCTTGCTTGTGTGTTCTTTGGCCTTTTTGAAAGACTTAGTCGTTTTGTGTTTTGTTTTTATGCTTTATCTATATGTCTTATCTATACGGGCTTTTGTTATTCATATAGGAAGACGCACCGTCAGCGGCACCTTGTGTTTTGGATGAAGTTCCTGCTGCAGGTTGTAATTCATTCAACGGTAGATAAGGCACAACGTCACCGCCGCCGCCATTTCCATCAAGAATGATTTTCTGTGCGTTGCTCAAAACATCTTCCATTGTTTCTAGATACATACGTTGGCGCGTTACGTCCTTGCCTGTTTTATAAGCATCGTAAACTGAGTTAAAGCGATCCGCATCACCGTTTGCACGGGCTGTCACAGATTGTTCGTAACCTTGCGCTTCCTGTACCATTTGAATGGCAGCACCGCGCGCTTTTGGTAGGATATCTTCGCGATAAGCCTCAGCACGGTTTTGCACATCATCGGCATCTTGTTTTGCAGATTGTACGTCTTGGAAGGCTGCTTGTACGTCTGGGTGAACTTCGGCCTGTTGGATAAGAACCTGCGTTACGTTGACGCCTGAATGATATTCATCCAGATTTTTTTGAATGATTTCTTTGGTACGATCAGCAACCGAAGCACGCTCTGTCGTGATAATCGGGAACATATTGGTTTGTCCGACGACTTCACGGATGGCGCTTTCGGCGACTTTCTTGATTGTGTTTTCTTGATCTTGGATTTCAAACAAAAAGTCTTCGGCAGATTTAATGTTCCATTGAATAACCATATCCAAATCAACAATGTTACGATCAGATGTCAGCATTTGGCTTTCTTCGGCAATGTCTGTGATGCCGCCGCCTGTGCTGGCGCGTGCTGTTGAACGTTCGACAAAGCCGATATTCATGCGGCGAATTTCATTGACCTTCACTTTAGATAGCTGCTCGATCGGGTAAGGAAAGCGATAACCAAGACCTTCGGATGTTTGTGTGCGTTCTGCCGCACCAAAGCGTTGAATAACACCGTGCTCGCCCGGATTGATGATGTAAAAACCGCTAGCAAACCAAAGTGCTGCGATACCAACAACGCCAAGCGCGATCAGTTTACCGTTACCAAAGCCGTTCGGAAAAATGCTTTTTAAATTATCTTGGGCGCGGCGTAATATATCGTCAAGATCGGGCGGTTGACCGCCGCCATTGTTGTGACTGCCACCGTGATGACCCCAAGGGTTACCACCACCTTCGTTTTTATTGCTGCCCCATGGGTTTGATTTTTTACCTTTATCGTCGTCGTTGTCGTTACCCATCTTTGATAATTTCCTTGCTTTGTGCTTGTTATCTCTAGTAGGTAACAATATATTTTTTCACAGAGAAGGCAACAGAAACTATAGTTTTTCATGAGTGATGATCCGTTAAAAATTGAGCTTGAAGCCAAACTTTCCGCCGCCATTGACGGGAAGGCGCGTGTCAGTGGCGTACAGGTGCAAAATGGACATGCTTTGTTTTCACTGCATGTTGACCCTGCATTGGGTGGCGAAATGGAAACATTGCGCCAAGCTGCGGAAAAAGCCGCACGCGCTGTGGCAGGGATTACAAAAGTAACCGCTATTTTAACCGCCGAAAAAGAAGATGCGCGCAAAAAGCCGCAAGTTCTTCTTAATCCACCTGATGTTGGTAAAATTATTGCTGTGGCCTCGGGCAAAGGCGGTGTGGGAAAATCCACTGTGGCACTTAATTTGGCTGTCGCTTTGTCAAAAGCAGGATACAAAACAGGCTTGATGGATGCTGATATTTACGGCCCGTCCATCCACCGTATGGCAGGGCTAGAGGGTGCAAAACCAGAATTAAAAGACGGCAAGCTAGAGCCGCTTGAAGCCTACGGTCTCAAAGTCATGTCGATGGGGTTTTTGGTTGGGGAAGCCGAGCCGATGATTTGGCGCGGTCCGATGATCCAATCCGCTATTCGTCAGTTTTTGGAAGATGTGCATTGGGGCGTGCTTGATTTTTTAATCGTTGATATGCCCCCTGGTACGGGCGACGCGCAACTCACCATGGCGCAAAAGGTTAATATGGCGGGTGCTGTCATCGTGTCCACACCGCAAGATATAGCCCTTTTGGATGCCCGCAAAGGCATCGAGATGTTCCGCAAGGTCAATGTGCCGATTTTAGGTTTGATCGAGAATATGAGCTACTATCAATGCGAGTCTTGCGGCAACGAAGATCATATCTTCGGCCATGATGGCGCAAAGGATGAGGCCGCAAAACAGGATGTCCCGTTCTTAGGCGCGATACCGTTGAACCGTGCCATTCGTGAATGCTCGGATGCGGGTAAGCCGTTCGCGGGCACAATTGATAACGGGATTTTTGCCCATATAGTGGATGTAATTTGCAGCACGGAAACGAATGACCGCGCCGCAAAATCACGTTAAATAATTTTATGATCGCGCTTGCCGTCTAATCGTGCTTGTTGTCTTCTACATGACGGCCAAGGACGTAACCACCGACACCGGCTGCGGCACCTGTTGCCACTTCACGCCCCGTGCAAGCACTCAGGATGGTCATGGATGTAAGTGCTGTTATAAGTATTAAAGCTTTCATTTTTTCTACTCCTTTTAAATTATTGGCTTGATACACAAAGTCCAACGAATAAAGAACAGATAAGTTCCGTTGCTTTTGACCTGTCTACGGCCTATAAAAACGTATGGGTTTGACAAGGAAAGTCTTGACAAGCATTGCCAAAAAAAGCGATAACATCGCTTCTGAATTGGTTATGGCGGTGTAGCTCAGGGGTTAGAGCAGTGGAATCATAATCCATGTGTCGGCAGTTCAAATCTGCCCTCCGCTACCAATTGTTCCGAAAGCCACCATAAATAAATGAATGTAGACGGGTTATCCCCCCTCCCGACGTAAAAAATTTATCTAAAATCTTATCTAATGTTCTCAGATATTTAACGGGTTTTGTATTACAATAAACTGTTATGGGTGATATTCTAGGACTGGGGGTCTAAAATTATTTATTCAGCATATTCAAAATTCTGTCGTTATTTGCGGGAAACATGCGGTTCTATTATTCCGATGACAGCGATTATGTTGCCGTTACTCATCGGCATGACAGGCTTTGGCGTTGACGTCAGCATGTGGGTTATGAATAAACGTGATTTGCAATCTGCGGCGGATGCAGCGGCGATTGCGGCTGCTTGGGAAGTTGCCAACAATTATGATGACGCGGATCTGGATGAAATAGATTTCGAAGAAGATATTGAACAAGAATATACAAATTATCCTGAATATGCTGCCTATAAAGAAGCCATGAAAAATGGTTTTGACCCCTCGACAGGGAATTTGAACATTGAATTTGTCGAAAATGAGAACGGATTTGATCAAATTACGGTGACAGTGTCACAGGAAGAAAATCTTTATTTCTCACGCGCGGTTTTTCGTGGTGATGTTTACACCAATGCGGCGGCAGCAACGGTTGTGATTGTGCCCACGGGCAATTATTGCTTTTTAGCACTTGATCCGACAGCGGATGGCGCAGTTACGGCGGTCGGTAATGTGGATTTGGTTGCTGAAATGTGCGGCATTGCTGTGAACTCGAATAGTGACTCTGCGCTGGATGTTTCGGGTAATGTCGATATTGATATCGCTGATCTCCATATTGTGGGTGATATGGATATAACAGGTTCGGTTGATCTGGAATATGACACGCTGGAAACAAATTCTAGCACTATTCCCGACCCCTATAAAAAGCTTGGTGTTCCTGATTACGCTGGTTGCGATTATAATAACAAACGCGTGAACGGTAATGCGTCGCTTTCTCCGGGAGTTTATTGTGGCGGGTTAAATATCCGCGGTAACGGAACCGTGGAGATGGACCCTGGTGTTTACATCATGGATTGTGGTGATTTCCAAGTAAGCGGCAACGGGGATATTATTGGTGAAAATGTATCAATTATTCTAACATGTGCCGATGATGTGAATGATACAGGCAGCATGGACATTTCAGGCAACAAAGATATTACATTAACCGCCCCCGAAGCGGGCGAGGATATGGAAGGTGTTGTCATTTATAAAGACAGAGACTCACCCGAAACACCGCAATGTAACAAGGTTGTCGGCGGCAGTGCTGTAATCCTTGATGGTGCTGTGTACGTTCCTTCGGATTGCTTTAGAATTGGTGGTAACGCGGGCGCGGTCAGCCCAGGCTCTGACCCTTGTACACGACTAATTGCTAAAAGAATTGAATTGCACGGTAATCCGTATATTGGCAATGAATGTGATGGTTCTGCGGCCAAAGATATCGGTGAAATCAGCATTAAGTTGGTTCTATAAGAGTGAAAGAAAAATTGTTGAAATTATATAAATCATATTTTCTTAACCGTAGCGGGATTGCTGCGGTTGAGTTTTCGTTGATGGCACCAATTTTATTGCTGCTGTTGATTGGGCTTTATGATTTCGGGACATTCATGAATAAAAAAATGCGCCTTGAAAATACGGCGCGCGCCGCTGCTGAGTACGTGAACCAAGGTGGTGATGTGGATGATCTAGAAGACGACATTATTCTACTCGCTAACTTCAATGTCTCGGATGCGTCGATGGAGACGCTCGATTTACAAACTGCGTTTGTGTGCGAGTGTTCGGGTGGCGCGGTTGTAGATTGTGATGACGGCACGTGCCAAGCCGATGAAGATGATACGGATACATACATGCGTCAATACTTCTTGGTGGACTTGAATATGACGGTTGATACGGTGTTCCCTTACCCAGGGTTACCAGACAGATTGCCATTATCCGGTAGTGCAAGACTGCAAATTCAATAGAGGAATGAAGTAAATGCACAAAATGCTGGCAAAATTTCTGAAATGTGAAGAAGGCACGACAGCTGTCGAGTTTTCCTTGATCGCTTTTGGATTTTTGGCGCTGGTATTTGGGATATTTGAATGTGGACGTATGTTTATGACTTGGAATGCCTTTCAATATACAATCGAAGACACAACCCGCCGCGCATTGATTAGCGAAGATATCACCGCCGAAGAAATCGAAGATACAATCCGCGATAGCATGCCCAATATGATGTTAGAATCTGATCGCGCCGATATTGATGTGATCTTTACTGACTATTCAGGCGTGAATATTTTAGAAGTAAGCGGCGTTTATTCTTTCAGCCCGATTGTTCTTACTTTTTTGCCTGACTCATGGTCAACAATTAATTTACGTGCTGAATCCAGATTTCCCATGTCTTGGGAGTAATCCATGCTGTTTATTACTCTCTTTATATAATCTGATACATGAAAGATAGCTATTTTCTTCTGATTTTGATATTATGAGAACAGTTCAGGAGAGCGATAATAGAATGACACAGTTCAAAATAGATTCATGGAATTCGGTGCAGCTTTCGCGTTTGCGTGATTTTTTCCGCGATCAAGCCAAAGAAGGCGACACCGTTATTTTTGACCGCAAATTGGCGGAAGTAAACGCGCCTGTCTATGAAGGACTTAACGATCAAGATTGTAATAGCTGGGTTTATCGCGTGGCCAATCAAGCGTTGATCGGCATGAGTGATGAAAAAATCCAAACGCTGGCAAAAACAGTTACTCTGACAACGGCGTATCTACACAGCCAATATCCCGAAGATGAACGCCATGGAAAACCACCCGTGAACGAAGAGCCTGCTGCGTCGGAGTGGGATGATGATGGCATTGAGTTGGATCTCGAAGTGTTGGAGCGACCACAAACAAAACCAGCCGCAGATGTTCAAACCGATCAAGAAGCCGCAGAGTGGGCAAAAATCGTGGCGCAGCATAAGAACAAACCCAAAATTCCCGCGTAATATTACGGGTAGTTCCTCACTATCATTTAATCTTATTTATGATTTTTACGCATTGGTGACCTGCTCCCCTAAAATAGGTCCATTTATTAAGTTAGTTTTTGGTTTTATAAAGTCTTTATGGAAGGAGACATATTATGAGCCGAGGCAAACGTTACACAGCGGAACAAATTATTAA
>JBBKWU010000020.1:0-15692 GCA_037969035.1 Bdellovibrionales bacterium | reverse complement strand
CCCTAAAAGAACATAGATTTAGAGATAACGAAAAATAATATCATGCGGGTCATTCTAAGCTTAACTATTCTGTGTTTTCTTGTTGGTTGTAATCTCTCAAATTAGAATGAACTTTCATTTGAGCGCGTGATTGATGGCGACACATTTATAGCCAGTGGTAAGCGTATTAGGATAAGCGCATGACACCAAGAAAGGAATTTTATGTATAAATCATCGCTAGTTATCACACTCTTGTTTGTTTTTTCTTTCCTACTTACGGGATGCCTATCTGAAGAAAAAAGCGCGACAGACAACTTAATAGAGTTCGTTGATACTGAAATGCAAGATGAAGATAAATATTGGTTTAAAATGAAAAACCGTTTAGACGGTAGTTGGAACCCTGTGATTTTAATCTTTGGGTACGCCGACAACAAGTCGGCATGCAATTTTCTTTTAGAATACGCAGAGCAAACCTCCCCCGATGTTATGTTTTCATGCGATGAAATTTAAGGTAAAATTGCTAATCTGTGTAAGCAGCATAATAAAGCCTCAAGTACACATATTAAATCAGGACATAGTTTTTTAGCATCATAAATCTTTGTGCCTGTTTTAATGCCATAGGCTTTAGCTTCATAACTTGCGGCAATAGCGCATGTAGCATCGGTATCGCTGGGGACAACAGCAATGGGCTTATTGCGAAGCTCGGGACGGTCTTGCTGTTCTACGCTTGCAAAGTAGCTGTTTAAATCAAAGAACAACCACTGAAGGTCACGAACAGGCGCAAAAGACATTTTTTCTTGGTTATCTGACATTAACAATGATTGCCACAAAAGATGACAACAAACAAGAACAAAATGAGAACACTTATATTGAATTACGGGACACTCTAAATCCAGATATTCTAAGTGGTGAATGATATATGGGCTCGAAACAGCCGATGGGGGGGCTAAAAGTCAGGTTTTAAATCAGTTGCCCCATTTTTAAAACGGTCCCAAAATGCTTGAACATAAAACTTATCAACTTTGGTAAAATCATCACTCCAGTGTGTCGATGTAACCAATTTAAAGACTTCATATACGTACTCACGAACATTTTCTATGAAATCTATTGGTTCTCTCCATGTAAATGGGCCAGCGCCATCTGGGGGCATGTCATTAAGCCCTATTAAACTATTATCATTTTTTTCAAAGTGAGATATGACTTTATTTCGCGCCCAAAGAATTCTATCTGCGGCTGTGGAACTAAGTATCTTTGATTCAGCATCAATTTTTTTCCACTTATCATTTATTATAGAGATTTGTTCATTACGATATCTATTTTTTTCTTGCTCAGTTTGTAGCTCTTTGTCTTTCTCTGACAAGCCCCCACCTGAAATTGTTATGTCTAAGCACGCAACCTCCGAATTGTAAGCTTTTAAAGCATCTAGAGCACTGCTACATCTTCTTAACTCTTTTAAAGCAGATCTAACACTTCCCGTTTTATTGCCTTTATCCAGAATAGCTGCGCAAATATCACTTATAAGAGATCTAAATAATTGGTACCGCAATGTAATAAATATATGGCCTTCGTATGTGTCCGTAACAGCTTCGTTGAGCCCACTATCTTTATTTAACATTTCTTCTAGTAGAATGGCTATACGTTCTGCATGAACTAATCTACGTTGCACTTCAAACATCTGCCGCTCCAAACGTTTAACTAAGTCTAGTTGCTCTTTTGGGATACTCTTCCCTCTTTTTTCTAGATTTATACAAAGACTCGTAGATATTTGATTCATATTCGAACACTTATTATTTGGTTAAAAAATACATAGATCTTCACCTTAGGGGCAATGTACCACAAAATATTTTATAAGATAATGGATAGAAAATCCTAAGCTGACTAGGAGTCTAAAGCATTGTAGAGTTACGGGACAATGAAAATCAGGGTATTCTATGGTGTTCATGCATAGATAGTGATTGAACACGTATGGGAGGGGGCATGAAAACAATCAAGCCCAAGGTAACGACAAATTATATCTTGGAAAGCTTGAGCCTCGCTGTTGCCATACTGTTGCCACGCAGCAAAATATAAAACACAGATATCCCTGTAACTGTTAGTGAGAGTGGTGACCGCTGAGGGATTCGAACCCTCGACCTACTGATTAAAAGTCAGTTGCTCTACCGGCTGAGCTAAGCGGTCGTAAATCTGCCGTTAAACAGAAAGTCGTAAAATATGGATTTCATGCGCCCACGTCAAGCTTTTTCGCGTAAAAGTTCGTGATTAGCCTAGGCCGCCTGCGTTTCGCCTGACACAGCGCCATAGCGCTGCATAATATATTGCTCGAGAATATCCTGAAACTCCTCTGCAATGCGTTCACCACGTAACGTGTGCGCCTTCTTACCGTCCACAAAGACGGGCGCGATGGGTGCTTCGCCAGTGCCGGGAAGGCTGATACCGATATCGGCGTGCTTGCTTTCGCCGGGGCCATTCACAATACAGCCCATGACAGCCACGCTCAAATCCTCAACGCCTGTGTATTTTTCTTTCCATGTCGGCATTTGCGCCTTGATGTAACCTTGTATTTTTCCTGCCAAGCTTTGGAAATACGTGCTCGTGGTGCGTCCACACCCGGGGCACGCGCTGACCTGTGGCATAAAAGAGCGCAGACCCATGCTCTGTAATATTTGTTGGCAGATTTCAACTTCTGTTGTGCGTGGCTCATCGGGGCGCGGGGTAAGCGAGCAGCGGATCGTATCGCCGATGCCCTGCTGCATCAAAACCGAAAGCGCGGCAGTACTGGCCACAATCCCTTTTGCGCCCATCCCTGCCTCTGTCAGGCCCAAGTGAAGCGGGTAATTACAACGCGCAGCCATTTCCTGATACACGGCTATTAAATCCTGCACACGGCTCACCTTGGCCGAAAGAATGATCTTATCCGCTGGCAATCCCATATCTTCGGCTTGCTTTGCACTATTGATCGCAGATTGCACGAGTGCCTCGCGCATCACTTCATCTGCAGATTTAGGCTGCGCAAGCAGTGCGTTTTCATCCATCAACTTTGCCGAAAGCGCCTGATCCAAGCTCCCCCAGTTCACACCAATGCGCACAGGCTTGTTATGCTTGATCGCGCATTCGATCATCATCTCATATTGATTATCGCGTTTTTTACCAAAACCAACATTGCCCGGATTAATACGGTATTTCGCAAGTGCCTCAGCACACTCAGGAACATCGGTGAGCAAGCGGTGCCCATTATAATGGAAACATCCCACCAACGGCACATCAAGGCCGTCCTTATCCAATAATTCCTTGATCTTCGGCACCGCTTTGGCGGCAGCCTCGGTATTCACGGTAATCCGCACGATTTCTGAACCTGCCAGAAACAGTTCTTTTACCTGCGCATAGGTTGCCTGCGCGTCTTCTGTGTCTGTGTTGGTCATGCTTTGCACAACAACAGGCGCACAACCGCCGACAATGACATTGCCGACTTTTACTGATTTTGTTTGATGTCTATCTATTTTTGGCAGCGCAACCATTTATACGCCCCTCGCCACAGCCACTTGCAGCTTTTCCAACACGTAAGGCGTAACAACCTCGGATACATCGCCGTTCAGGCTACAAATCTCTTTTACAAAGCTGGATGACACAAATTGCCATTTATCCGCTGCCATCAAGAACACGGTTTCAATATCTGGATTAAGTTTTGCGTTCATGCCCGTCATTTGAAATTCATAATCAAAGTCAGAAACAGCGCGTAACCCCCTGAAAATACAAGAGGCTTTTAACTCTGCCGCCAGATGAATAAGAAGCTTATCAAACGCCACGACTTCGATCTCACAATTTTTTTCGCGCATATTTTCTATATCGGTGCGCACCATATCAAGGCGCTCTTCCAGATTAAACAGCGAATTTTTCTTCGGATTATCAGCAACACCAATCACGAGCTTATCCACGAGCTTGCTCGCACGGCGAATAAGGTGCAAATGCCCCTTTGTGATCGGATCAAATGTGCCTGGATAAAGGCCTATACGCTCTACTGTTTTTGTCATGAGTTTGTTTTAACGGGAAATATATCAGGACGCAAAAGATTTCTTAGTCGCACAACCTAGGGCTAGGTGACCAACCCCACGCACGGTAACGGCTACCATTCGGGAAACGGCGATCCCGCACGCCGCCCTTATAGGTATCAACATGAACAAAATTATCACCATCCGTTGTATAAGACCCTACACCACCACGGCGCAAGCACCACGCAAGCTCACGCAGCTCACGCGTAGAGACGCCAGGCACGAAAATATCAATCGCATCACTATGGGTGTGACGAGAATTACTGGCTTGCTCACCACCGCCTGAGCGAAGATTATTATTTGTTTGCGGAGAGCGGTAACCAGAGAGAACATGAAATACAACATCCATTCTCGGATGACGGCGCTCAAGATTAACCTTCATATCTTGAAGCAAATCAATTAACTCTGGACTAATAGGCCTTACCGCGCCCGTACGACGATCACGCAACAAGTGATTAACTGCCTGTTGCCCCGCGCGCGTATCGGGATTTACGCGAATAGATTCTTTTGTGTGAAAATTAAACATGGATAAGAGCGTGCCAGAATTTGCCAACGCGCCATCCGACGCTGTCGACAGCAATCCCAGACCAAACGCGAACGCTCCTGTAACGATATGTGATGCCTTGCCTTGTGACATAAGCTTGCCTCCCTGTAAAAAGCAAAACCATATTACGTCAAAAGAATATATACTGTCAAATTTTAGGGGTAATTTATTTGCACGTTTGTCCGGTAGGTGACCAATTCCAATGGCGCACCTTATCCGTATCAACATGCACGAAATCGCTGCCTTTGTAATAACCAACACCGCCGCGCTGCATACACCACGCCATATTACGAATAACCTCAGATGGAATACCTGGCACACGGATATCAATCGCATCACCATGCATATGACGTGATTTTTTAGCCTGACCGCCGCCATTGGCGCGCATCATTGCATTTGTTTTTGGTGAGCGGTAACCAGAAATAATGTGGAAAACAATGCCTTGTTCAGGATACTTAACTTCAAGCTTTTGTTTAATTTCATGGAGCAAGTTCATGAGCTCTCGGCTCATTTGCGTGTTGCTATTGGCGCGATGGTCACGCAATTCCCAATTTATCTTAGCTTGTTCCGCATCATCATAACGCCCCGAGTCCCAATAGGTTGTTTCAAGCTCTTCATGTGTATGTGTGTTATAAAAAGATAACGTGCGCGAATAGTTATTCTGCAACCCGTTTGCTTCCGCGCCCTTGGCCGAAAGATACACGCCGCAAAAAACAAGCACAGCAACCATAACAGCCAGTAAAGGCGTTCTTCTCGTCAACATTTGTAAATCCATAAGATGGGAAACTAATGAAGCGGACAAAGTGAATCAAGCACTTTATTTAATCATTTGAAATAAAACGATTATTATACCTCTTCACCGTCATCCTCTGCATCAGATTCAGCATCGTTTTCATCATCTGATTCGGCCACATCAACCGCTTCCGCGCCCGATTCTGATGCCATTTTCACAGCATCTTCACCATCTGCGTCAGTTGCAATCATCTCAATCGGCTCACCATCGGCGCCCAAAATGATCTCATCACCATCCAATGCGGCATCTTCGTCATCGTCTTCGATCAACCACGCAACAGAGACCACTTTCTCGTTCTTGGCGACCTTAAACAATGTAACACCTTGCGCACCACGGCTTGTGAAGCGAACACCGCTCACTGGCATACGAATCATTTGCCCCATATCGGAAATCAGCATCACTTGGTGATCATCCGTCACAGGGAAAGTTGCGGCCATTTCATTGCCGTTTTTCGCAGTCAGACTCATATTCACAACACCTTGACCGCCACGACCTGTCACACGGTATTCATAAGCAGATGTCCGCTTGCCAAAGCCACTAACCGTAACACCGAGAACAAACTGTTCATTTTCTTGCAACTCACGGAAACGCTCTTCTGATAGCTGTGCGTCACCGCCCTCACCATCATATTCAGCATCTTCCTCATCAGCACCGCGAAGTTTATTCGCTGCCTTCAAGTAAGCATTACGCTCATCAGGTGTTATTTCCATGTGTTTAAGCACAGACATCGAAATAACTTCGTCGCCCTTACCAATTCGAACGCCACGCACACCTGTAGATGTTCTGCCCGCGAATACGCGCACATCATCAACACTAAAGCGAATAGCTTTACCAAGCTTGGTTGCCAGCATAATATCTTCGTCATCACGGCAGATCTTAACCGATACAAGGCTCTCATCGTCGCTGAGCTTCATCGCGATCAAACCGTTTGAGCGAATATTTTGGAAATCCGTTAATTTGTTACGGCGGACAGAGCCATGAGATGTTGCGAGCATAATATCAAGCTTGTCCCACACTTCTTCATTTTCAGGCGTCCGTAGGTAAACGGAAATATTTTCGCCCTCTGTCAAAGGCAGTAGGTTCACAAGCGCTTTGCCGCGTGATGTTGGTGAACCCAGCGGCAATTGCCAGACTTTCATCTTGTGCACGATACCACGTGATGTGAAGAACAGCAGCGGCGTATGCGTGCTTGCAACGAACATATCGGATACGAAATCTTCATCCTTCATCGCAACGCCTGTACGCCCCTTGCCGCCGCGACGTTGTGCGCGATAAGTACTAAGCGGCACACGCTTCACGTAACCAGAGTTTGTGACCGTCACAACCATGTCTTCACGTTGGATTAGGTCTTCAATGTCTTCTTCGAATTCCGCTTCCATCAAGATCGTGCGGCGCGGTGTTCCGAATTTGTCTTTTACTTCGTTTAGTTCTTCGCGCATCACTTCTTGCATTTTTTCGCGGCTCGCCAAAATCGCAAGATACTCAGCAATACGGCTTGTAATCTCATTCAACTCGCCACCGATTTTATCACGCTCAAGACCTGTCAAACGGTGCAAACGCAAATCAAGAATGGCTTTTGCCTGTATTTCAGACATCTGGTACTTACCATCAATAATCATGTGTTCAGGGTCGTCAATAAGCTCAATCAACGGCGCAACTTCACTCGCAGGCCACGCTTTGGCAAGTAATTGTTCGCGCGCGTCTGTTGGGTCTTTAGCATTACGAACCAAACGGATAATTTCATCAATGTTCGCCACAGCCACAGCCAAGCCCGCCAAGATGTGGGCACGATCACGGGCTTTGCCGAGTTCGTAAATTGTACGGCGCGTAATGACTTCTTCGCGGAAATTCACAAATGCGCGGATAAAGTCTTTCAGCACCAACATCTCAGGGCGACCATGGTTCAATGCCACCATGTTGCATGGGAAGTTCGTGCGCAAGGCTGTGTGCTTGTAAAGCTGGTTCAGCACAACTTCTGCAATCGCGCCCTTTTTAAGCTCGATCACAACGCGCACACCATCACGGTCTGATTCATCACGGATTTCGGAGATATCTTCCACGATCTTATCGCGACCAACCTCACCCAAACGCTCAAGCAAGCGGCCTTTGTTGACCTGATAAGGCACTTCAGACACGATAATCGCCTGACGGTTATTCTGAATGTCTTCGAATTCTGTTTTCGCGCGCATAATGACCGAGCCATTACCCGTGGTATAGGCTTTGTGAATACCAGCACGACCCAAAATCTGACCGCCTGTCGGGAAATCTGGCCCTGGAATGATTGCCATCAAATCTTCTGTCGTGATATCAGGGTCATCCATATAAGCCAAACAGCCATCAACGACCTCGATCAAGTTATGCGGTGGGATGTTTGTCGCCATACCAACGGCAATACCACCAGCGCCATTCACGAGCAAATTCGGAATACGTGATGGTAGAACCATCGGCTCACTTTGTGACCCATCATAGTTATCAATGAAATTAACTGTGTCTTTGTCGATATCTTCTAGCAGCGCTTCTGCCGCTTTGAACAAACGCGCTTCGGTATAACGCATCGCAGCAGCAGGGTCACCGTCCATCGAACCAAAGTTACCTTGACCATGAACAAGCGGTAAACGCATCGAGAAATCCTGCGCCATACGAACCAACGCATCATAAATGGCCGAGTCGCCGTGCGGGTGATATTTACCCATGACGTCACCGACGATACGCGCAGATTTACGGAACGGTTTATCGGACGTATAACCGCCCTCGCGCATTGCAAAAAGAATACGGCGGTGAACAGGTTTCAAACCGTCACGAACATCTGGCAATGCCCTGCTCACGATCACGCTCATTGCATAATCGAGGTAAGAGGTTTTCATTTCCTCTTCCAGCGTAATTGTAGGTTGTTCGTCAATTTCTGTTGTCATGATGTCGCTCATTATCCTGCGCCGTCCTCGTTAAAAAATTATAGCCCCTATGAATAGCAATTTCGGCCTGTGATAACAAGCCGAAAACGCATATTTACTAGGGTTTTACCCGATTTTTAGTGATATTTACTGCGCGGTTTCAGCCGCAGGCACCTCAGCGGGTGGAGCCTTCACGTCACTCGCGCCACCGGTGCGCACTTCGAGGATGGCCTCATCCAGCATTTTTGTGATCTCTGGCTGCATAACGCTTTGATATACAGGCATTTTCTCACCAGAAGACATCGCCTCTTTCGAGCCGTAATAATCAACCATCTTCTGCAGTTCGGCTTCCGTGAAAACCTCAGCCATTGATTTTATCGATAACTCTTCAAGTTTTTTGAAATCGAAGGCTTTGTACATGCGGTCAACAAAAGCCTGTTGCTGCTCTGGTGCCATACGTTTGGCAACCATATCGATGGCACCTTCAATTTGACCTCGCGCAGGTTTGATTTCATGCATCATCTTCGCAAGGTTGGTTTTGGCAACCATGTTATCTGCAGGCGCAGCCTCTTGTGCATTCGCACCAAAAGAGAAAACCAGCATCGTCATAAAAAAGACAGTCAGTATAATACGCATTTGTTCGACCTTTAATTTTGTGAATACCTTAAAACCGAAATCCCAACCTAGAACGGGATTTCATCTTCCATATCATCAACAGGTGCATTAACAGCTTTCTGTTTCGGCTGGAAGTCTTGTGATGAATCTTCATAAGACGGGGCTGAGTTATCTTGGAACCCACCGCCACTACTTGCACCCATGCTGCCTGAATCGCCGCGTGTGTCGAGCATTGTCAACTCACCGCGGTAAGGGCGCAAAACAACTTCTGTGCTGTATTTTTCAACGCCGCTTTGGTCTGTCCATTTGCGTGTTTCAAGTTGACCTTCGATATAAACCTTCGCGCCTTTTTTCAAGTAGCTCTCCGCAACCTTGGCAATGCCTTGGTTGAAAATAACAACGCGGTGCCATTCTGATTTTTCTTTACGCTCGCCCGTTGTTTTATCTTTCCAGCTTTCTGATGTTGCCACGGATAGATTAACAACCTTATCGCCAGATTGCATCGCGCGCACTTCTGGGTCGCGCCCTAAGTTTCCTACTAAAATTACTTTATTTACTGAACCAGCCATGTTCTCTCGCTTTCTCCTGCACTCTTGCATAATTATGTCTTGATAGAATCAGTACTATAAACATCTTTATAGTGATGTAAATGCTTCGCTCGCGTTCTTTCAATGATTAAAGCGCGCTTTTGTTTCAGCGATTCTCTAAATCCCTATTTTTTTAGCCTATTAAAATCAATTATCACAGCTCCTAAAGTTTTGATTTTCAAAAGTTATACTTCCTAAACCGACATAATCATTCAAAGTAAATAACTTTGTTGAAACAATATTTTTTTTCTGCTTTAATCTTTTCATATTATAAAAATAAAAAACGTAAAACAGGGAGTAAGACATGGTAACTGGTATTTCCGGTCAAGAGAGACGTGCAAACCAAGAAGAGTATGCTTTAAAAGAGCTGCGCAAGTTTGTTGACCTCATTGCTACATTCGGAAAACATAACGCTCTCATCAAAAATGCTTTCGAAGAAGCCCCTGAGAATAAAGTTCGGGGCCGTACATTCTTGCAAGTTGCCATGGATGATCTGATGAATGCTTATGCTTATACCGCAAAAGATTTAACAGACACCGACCGCTTATCAATGTCTTATTACCTTATTATGGCGCGTGAACGCCATGGCGCAAACTTCTCAAAATCCGACGCAACAGAGAACTTAACCGCCCGCATATCACAAAAAGCGCAGGATAAGAATCCATCGCTTCATATGCCCGAATTTCTAAAGCTAATTTATACACGTATACCTCAGCCCCTCGCCAATACGATAACGAAAAGCTGGAGCGCCACATTAAGTGATATCCGACACATCTTGACTGACGAAGAAAGTCTCGCTGTAGCAGATAACTTCGCATCCTTAATCGATGCCTTTAATAAAGATTTCGCCGAAATACAACACGAGATCACAGTAACAGAGCAAATCAAAGCAAACGCGAGTCTTGCTGGAAAAGGCGTAAACGATAATAAAGCAAAACCAACAGGTACTGCGGTTGCGCCAGTAAGTAACGAACAAAAACAAGCCAGCATTGATGCCATTCGTGAGCGCATGGATGGCTTACGTCAGCAATTAAAAGATCTGGGAGCATTTGGTTCAAACGACCTTGAAGCTTTGGAAGAAAGACTCCGCGCTAAAAACCTTCCCGCCGATGTCGCTGAAGTCGTTGAAAACGAACTGGATGTTGCGCATGACACAAATCCTGCTTCGCCCGAAATGCAAAAAATCAAAGGCTATTTGAAATGGGTTGCTGATTTGCCGTGGGATGAATTTTCTGATTTGGAAACAGATTTAAACAAATCTGAATACACGCTCGATCAAGGCCATTACGGCATGGAAGAAGCAAAAAATGCGATTATCGAACACATCGCCGTTGAAAACAGAACAGGCCGATCAAATGGTAAAATCATTTGCCTTATTGGTGCCCCGGGTGTCGGTAAAACATCTATAGGTAAGTCAATGGCAGAAGCCACTGGACGCTCCTACTCCCGTCTATCATTAGGTGGTGTTCGTGATGAATCAACCATTCGCGGACATGGGCGCACGTATTTAGGCTCAAGACCTGGTCGCATAGTAGAGACAATGAAACATGCTGGAACCAACAACCCACTCATCTTGCTCGATGAAATCGATAAAATGAGCCACGGCGGGCCAAACGGCGACCCAACAGCCGCAATGCTCGAAGTGCTAGATCCCGAACAAAACAAAGCATTTCATGATCATTACCTCGGCATTGATCTTGACCTCTCCAACGTTCTGTTTGTGGCAACAGCAAATGATCTCGGCTCCATTCCTGCGCCCCTACGTGACCGTATGGAAATCATTCACATGCCAGGTTACGCGCATGACGAAAAAGTTGAAATTGCGCGTCGCTACCTTCTGCCGAAACAACTGGCCAAAAACGGCCTAACGGATAAAGATCTCACAATTACCGATGATATGCTTGGTAAAATTGTTGCTGGCTATACGCGAGAACTTGGTGTTCGTGGTCTTGAAAAAGCACTTGGTAAAATTTGCCGTAAAGTTGCAACAGAACTTGAGCGCGGCGAAATACCAACAGCAGAACTCACCGATTTCGGCGTATCAGACTATCTCGGCCCTATAAAGGTCAATAAAAAAGATGTGACCGCCAAAGGTGATCGCATCGGTGTTGTGAATGGTCTCGCCTTTTCTTCTGTTGGCGGCAGCATCATGAATATCGAAGTGGTCAAAGAACCAGGCCGCGGCTTGAACCTGAAAATAACAGGCCACCTACGCCAAGTCATGACAGAATCTATCAAAGTGGCACGCGTTGCCGTTTTCGAAAACGCAAAAGTACTCAATCTTGATCTGAATCAAATTGGACAATGGGGATTAAACGTGCATGCGTTGGCTGGTGCAACGCCGAAAGATGGCCCATCCGCAGGTGCAGCCATTGCCACAGCAATGATCTCTGCGCTCACCAATATTCCGATCCGCAGTAACGTTGCCATGACAGGTGAAATATCTCTCCATGGTGATATCATGCCGATTGGCGGTCTACCGGAAAAACTTGATGGTGCCGTTCAAGAAGGTGCGACAAAGGTTCTTATTCCTGCTGATAACATGAAAGATCTTGCTGAAGTTCCTAAAAGCATTTTGGACAAGCTTGAAATCGTGCCTGTCAGCCGTATCGAAGACGTCATCAAACATGCGCTAACGCAGCCAATTCCTGAACCTGTTATAGAAACAGACGCGGAGAAAAAATCGGATGATACATCGGTTCTCGGCGAAGCGGATGAGGTGACTCCATCAACAGAACCAGAAGAAGATAAACCAGACGGCGGTGATGAAAACAAAGCGCAAGCATTGCCTGTTTTTGTATCCATTCGCCCAAGAGGCATGTCACTCTAATCATTTAAAGAACAGGTTTGTGTGTGGGACTATGCACAAGCGAAACCGGCTCCTCTCAAGGGGGCCGGTTTTTGTATCTAGGAAATTCCTTCCCTTTTCGCGCGAGAATGCCTATATAAATGGCTTATATAATAATCAAAACACACGAGTAACGACTAAATGCTGACCGAGATATCCGTGCGCGGCGCACGCGAACATAACCTAAAAGATATCAATATTGATATGCCCCGCGATAAATTGATCGTGATTACGGGGCTGTCTGGCTCTGGTAAATCCTCGCTTGCGTTCGATACCATCTATGCCGAAGGGCAACGCCGCTATGTTGAGAGCTTATCCGCCTATGCGCGCCAGTTTTTAGAACTGATGCAAAAGCCCGATGTCGACAGCATCGAAGGCCTATCCCCCGCCATTTCAATCGAGCAAAAAACAACATCCCGTAACCCGCGCTCAACCGTTGGCACGGTTACAGAAATTTATGATTACATGCGCCTATTATGGGCACGCGTTGGCATTCCCTACTCGCCCGCCACTGGCAAACCAATCGAAAGCCAAACCGCGACAGAAATTGTTGACCGCGTCATGGCAATGGGTCAGGACACAAAGCTGTATCTGCTCGCCCCAATTGTGCGCGGACGCAAAGGCGAATACCGCCGCGAATTCAAAGAGCTGCAAGCCGCAGGATTTCAGCGCGTCAAAGTTGATGGCACACTCTATGAGATCGATGACACGCCCGAACTTGATAAACAAATCAAGCACGATATAGAGGTTGTCGTTGACCGCCTTGTAATTCGCGATGATATGGGCAACCGCTTAGCTGATTCCGTAGAAACCGCTCTGCGCCTTGCCGATGGTCTGATGATTGCCGAAAATGCGGATACGGGCGAACAAACAATGTTCAGCGAAAAATTCGCCTGCCCTGTGTCAGGCTTCACCATTGCCGAGATCGAGCCACGCCTATTCTCCTTCAACAGCCCGCACGGCGCATGCCCAACCTGCGATGGTCTAGGCGAAAAGCTCTATATGGACACCTCACTTGTTGTTCCTGACGAAAACAAAAGCATCGTCGATGGCGCAATTGTCGCATGGGGCGGCGCGTTTCAGAGTTATTACCTGCAAGCCTTACAAGCCACCGCCGATTATTACGGTTTCAAAATCGATGTGCCGTGGAAAAAGATGAAGAAGGAAAATCAGGATATTATCTTGTACGGCTCTGGCGACACAATCATCAAGACCACCTATAAAAGCAAAAACGACAGCGCATGGAACAGCAACAAACCATTCGAAGGCGTCATGGCTAATCTTGAGCGCCGCATGCTGGAAACCGAAAGCAATTCGCAACGTGAAAAGCTAGAAAAATACCAAAACAGCGCACCTTGCGATAGCTGCCACGGGCAACGCCTTAAACCAGAAGCACTCGCCGTCAAAATCAACAAACAAACCATCAGCGATATTACCGAGCTTGGTATTGAAGATGCTCATGCCTGGTTTGCAAGTTTAAGCGGTCATCCTGAGAAACGCGAAGGATCTCGTCCATCATCAGAAGATTCTTCGGCGTCGCCTCAGAATGACGGCGCTATTTTAACCAAGCAGCAAGCCACCATTGCTGAGAAAATCCTGAAAGAAATAGATGAGCGCTTAACATTCCTCATGAATGTAGGGCTTGAATACCTAAACCTTTCCCGCGCCTCTGGTACATTATCGGGCGGTGAAAGCCAACGCATTCGCCTTGCCAGCCAAATCGGCAGCGGTTTAACAGGCGTGCTGTACGTTCTGGATGAACCCTCCATCGGTCTGCATCAGCGCGATAATCACCGCTTGCTCGAAACCCTCAAACGCTTGCGCGATTTGGGCAACACCGTGATTGTTGTGGAACATGACGAAGACGCCATCCGCGCCGCTGATCACTTAATTGATATGGGCCCCGGCGCAGGAACACATGGCGGCGAAGTCGTTGCCGCAGGAACGCCCGACGAGGTTATGAAATGCGAGCGCAGCCTGACCGCGCAATATCTAACGGGCAAGCGCGAAATCGCCATCCCAGAAAAACGCCGCGCCGCCAAAGGTACAGGCAAGAACAAACAATATCTAGAGCTTATCGGCGCGACAGGCCACAATTTACAAAACATCAGCGGTAAAATCCCGCTCGGCACGATGACCTGCGTCACAGGCGTTTCAGGCAGTGGTAAATCCACCTTCACGATTGAAACGCTCTATAAAGCCGTCAGCAAAACATTGATGAAATCAAAGGCCGTTCCCCTGCCCTATAAAGAGCTAAAGGGCTTAGAATTCATCGACAAAGTCATCGACATCGACCAATCCCCCATTGGGCGCACACCGCGCTCTAATCCCGCCACCTATACAGGTGCGTTCACCTATATTCGTGATTGGTTCGCAGGCCTTCCCGAAGCCAAAGCCCGTGGCTATAACGCGGGACGCTTTAGCTTTAACGTTAAAGGCGGGCGTTGCGAAACTTGCTCAGGCGATGGCCTCATAAAAATTGAGATGCATTTTCTACCTGATGTTTACGTGACGTGTGATGCGTGCGAAGGCAAACGCTACAACCGTGAAACGCTGCAAGTTAAATTCAAAGATAACAGCATTGCTGATATTTTGGATATGACGGTTGAGGACGGCGCCACGTTTTTCAAAGCCGTGCCGTCTGTGCGCGATAAATTGGAAACGCTTAAATCCGTTGGCCTTGGTTATTTAAAAATCGGGCAGCAAGCCACGACATTATCGGGCGGTGAAGCACAACGCGTCAAACTCGCCAAAGAGCTTTCTAAACGCTCAACAGGCAAAACGCTCTATATCCTTGATGAACCGACAACAGGTTTGCATTTCGAAGATGTGAAAAACTTGATGGCCGTGCTTGATCGTCTGGTGGAGCAAGGCAACACAATTGTGATTATCGAGCATAATTTAGAAGTCATCAAAACCGCTGACTACGTCATCGACATTGGCCCCGAAGGCGGTCACAAAGGCGGCCGCGTTGTCGCCAGCGGCACACCAGAAGATATCTGCGCTGAAGCTGAAAGCTACACAGGGCAATACCTCGCTCCTATTCTAGGCTTAGACAAAAAGCGCAAGAAGTCTGCTTAAACAAACACTGGATTGCTTCACATTCGTTCGCAATGACGACTCTGGGCACGGCGTCATTGCGAGGAGCGCCGCAAAGCAAAACACAGTTTTGTTTGCATCTTAACAAGCGACGCGGCAATCCAGAAAAACCGCAGGACACAACCCAGCGCTCATTTTTCGAAGATTTTTTCATGACATTAGGAACGAGGAGCGACGCATAGTGAACCTATGCGAGCGACGAGTAACTACATGTCAGGGAAAAAGCTGAAGAAAAAATGGTGCACCACTAGGGCACACTCACTTTTCTTAAATTCACGTTGTTCATTAAA
>JBBKWU010000019.1:0-70426 GCA_037969035.1 Bdellovibrionales bacterium | reverse complement strand
GCACCGCTTGCCCGTTTTAAAGAAGGCTTCTCCACTAACGCTACAAACCCTTCTTTAAAACCACAACAGCATGCTCAGACTCACTTTAAACATGGACTCTCAAACGGGGGTTGACACATTTTAATAGGGAAATCTTCATTAGATAAAACATTTCTTAGCCTTACGCTTGCGTCAGCTATAGCAATTATTTCATCAATAGTAATGCTGCCATCTATATCGCTTGAGACAGTCTCTTGCTTATCAAACAGATCGTAAGTTTCAGAAGGCTTATTTGTACTATCAGATAGAAATGGTGGAGTTAAATCTTCTTTGTTTGCTCTGTGCACTATCCATTTTTTTAAAATCTTCATTTTACTAAAACCATAAACTCATCCCTAACCAAAGTGTAGCATGCATAACCTTTAGTTTTGTTAGCAGAAAACATTAAACTATTCAAACTTTAGAGTAGAGGGGGAGGCAAGGTATCTTTTCTCCCAGATGGATTAACTTCGCGATAAAGGGCTTCATCCCAGATGATATAACCCCTACAACAACAGCATTCCCTAATTGCTTAATTAAATAACAATGTACTTATACACAGCCTCAGATAACCAAGACCTTACCGATACCAAAAACCGGTTCCTTACCGCTTGGCCATACCCCAACAACATTGAGCGTTTAGAAGAAAATGGTGCCGCAACCAGGATTCGAACCCGGGACCTGATGATTACAAATCAACTGCTCTACCAACTGAGCTATTACGGCGTACCAAAGATGCAGACCTTATTATAGCCTTATTACAGGCTGGGGCAAGATCGTATCCCCTTGTTCTTAATCCGTTTTAGCTCGTAGACCTTTTAATTACAAATCAACTGCTCTACCAACTGAGCTATTACGGCGTTACCAAAATTGGATCGAATGCTCTTATATCAAAGCAAACGGAAACTTCCAAATATTTTTTACGATAATTGTAATTATTTTTACTTTTTCGACGGGTTAAAGAGTTTTGGGATATCTTCCCACACTTCATAATAGTCTTTTTGCCATTCTTTTCGGCCTAATGCATCGGGTGTAGCCCGCATGATATAACGGCTTTCGAACATAAAGGCGAGCGCACCCTCAATATACGCTGGTTTCAAATCCGCCGCCATCGCTTTTTGCACGGTATCGCCGTCTGGACCGTGCCCTGCCATGCAATTATGGAGACTGCAACCACCCGGGCTGAAACCGCCGCCTTCTTTGCCGTCATAGACACCTTTGGTCAACCCCATAAATTCGCTCATGATGTTGCGATGGAAATACGGAGGGCGGAATGTGTTTTCGGCAACCATCCATCGTGGCGGAAACACCACAAAGTCAGCATTGGCTGTGCCGTGCGGGAAGCTTGGCGAGGTGAGAACCGTAAAGATCGATGGGTCAGTGTGGTCAAAGCTAACCGTGTTGATCGTGTTAAAATGATCGAGGTTATACTTATAAGGCGCATAATTTCCATGCCACGCCACGACATTAAGCGGCGAATGATCATATCGTGAGCGCCATAAGCTACCCGCAAATTTGGAAACGACCTCAAATTCACCTTCTAAATCCTCATAGGCTGCGACTGGCGTTAAAAAGTCACGTGGGTTAGCAAGGCCGTTGGCACCAATTGGCCCCAAATCAGGAAGTTGGAACGGCGCGCCATAATTTTCACACACATAACCGCGTGATGGGCCATCAGGCAGATCAACGGCAAATTTTACACCGCGCGGAATAACGGCTATTTCGCCAGCGATAAGATCAAGAACACCAAATTCTGTGCGTAAAACAAGTTTGCCCTGCTGTGGAACGAACAACATTTCACCATCGGCATTATAAAAGAAACGTTTATTCATTGAGGTATTGGCGGCATAAACATGAATGGCTAGTCCTGCCCAGCTATCGGTATCGCCATTCCCTGCCATGGTTGTAAGCCCCGCGATGAAATCTGTTTTTTCAGACGGAATCGCCAACGGATCCCAGCGCATCTGGTTCGGTGAGGCTGGAGAATCATTAAATGGCGAGCTTTTCACATGATGAATATCAAGCGGTTCATATGGATGGTGCATAACTGATGGTTTAATCCTATAGAGCCAGCTGCGTTTATTATCTTTGCGCGGCATCGTGAACGGTGAGCCTGTGAGCTGCTCCGCATACAAACCATAAGGTGGCTTTTGTGGAGAATTCTGGCCTTTCGGCAGAGCTCCTTCTAAGGCTTCGGTTGCAAATTCGTTGCCGAAACCACTCATATATTTTTTGTCTGCCATAATCATTTTCCCTGTTTATTTATTCATCTTATGCTCATTCATAGCAAAAAGAGTGAATTCTGTATAGATAGTCATGATGAGCGGTAGAAGATAAAAGATTTTTCTGGTAAATTACTGAGGTCGGTATAAATTGAACTTTATGCCTTTGTTTGCATTGGGAAATCATTAGGAATCAGAAGTTAATTCATGGCGGGTGACGATAAAGACAGTTTACATGACGGCGCGATGGGTTGGGTAATCCTCGGCGGCGTTATATTTTGTGTGTTTTTGCTGTTCTGGTACTACAATAAACACGAAGTCAAAAACATCTATCGTTGGGTTAAATATGGCGAGATGTGGGTCGTGTCACAAGTTGTGAGTGACGACTACACGGTTAGATGGGGCGATGTCGATTACTATTATAACGACATGGTAAAAGAAATTCCGAAGATCGAGAAAAAAGCCCTGACGGGTGAAACCATAGATTTCATTTCAACCTTAGCCATGGTGCCCTACAAAATTATAGTAATGGTACTGCTCGGCATTATGGGGCTTTGGGCATATATTGCAGGGCCCGGAACACAGTTCCGTCGAAATCTCGGCTTAGATGGGTTGATAAAAACACAGGCAAAAACATTCCCGTACATCAATCCTTTTACAAAATTCAATCCGTCAAATCAGCCGCCGCGCCCTCCTGGTGCGCCTGTACCTGCAGAGCTTCCATTATTTGCCGAAGCTTTAGGGCCTGAAGAGTGGCTTTCTTACAACCAAATCCCAGACATCGACGGAAAAATCGATGAAAACGCGACCTACCGCGCCCTCGCCTCTCAACTTGGGCCACGCTGGCAAGGCGTTCAGAAGCTACAACCTTATAAAAAGATTCTCCTCGCCGCGTTTTGCTTAAAAGCAGCAAGAAAGCGCGTCGACTCCGATAACTTACTCGGCCGCATTGCGATGTGCTGGGAGTTTGAAGGTGGCCTGAACCTTAAAAAAGATCCAAGCCTCATTAAAGATGCGAACAAAATTCTTGCCAACAGAGATCTATCAGGAAAAACGCTTGCAAAAGTGAACCAGCACGCTTTTGAAACACCTGCGTTACTTCGCGGATTAGCGACTGCACGCGAAGAAGGCGGCGTATTAGCGCCATCACAGTTTGTATGGCTTCGCGCTCACAATAGAAAACTTTGGTACCCGCTCAACAACCTTGGCCGTCAGAGCTACCATATGGAAGCCATCGGTGCTATTTCCCACTTCAAGGCCGAGCGTATGACTCAACGCCCTATCCCTAAACCTAAGGTTGAGGGCGCTGTCAGCAATATGAGTAAATATATGTCCTCAGGCAAACAGCGTCCTATTCCACCGCTAGACTATAGCTACTCTAAAAAACGTGGGATCAAAAAGCCTAAAGCTGGCGTAAAAAAACCAAAAAAAGCATAACCGACGTAATAAACAACAATACTAAGACTGCATAAAAACAAGGATGATGAGCATGAAAAATTTAATCGCAAATATTACAGGTGGATACGCATCGAGCGCTTCTGTTGTCGACAACAACCTGATTATTTCCCTACCCAATGCAAAAAATCCGGTTGTATGGCGTATGGACATCGGCAAAGTTAAAACATCATCGCTTGAAATTCGCACAGACAAAGACGGCAGTTCAGTTCTTACCTTCAAAACAGAAAAAGGCGAACAAGAAGACATCGCTCCGTTTGATAACCGTACGCAAGCTGTAAAAGCCTTGATGACCATCAGTAGTGCCATGCAAAACGCAGATGCGCACGCGCCGCGCGTTGCGGCCAACGCCGCCCCTGCTGCGCAAGCAGCGACTGTGAGCCAGACTGGCGGCAAAGGGAAATTGATGGGATCGATCATTGGTGTCGGCGTTTTATGCCTCCTTATATATGTGCTTTTAACAATGTCTCCAAGCAGGCCTGTAGCAACGAACTCC
The DNA here is from genome assembly GCA_037969035.1 of Bdellovibrionales bacterium. Classification (GTDB taxonomy): domain Bacteria; phylum Pseudomonadota; class Alphaproteobacteria; order Micavibrionales; family Micavibrionaceae; genus JBBKWU01. The sequence goes on along the minus strand of JBBKWU010000019.1, from coordinate 66,235 downwards.
TCATCTGACCAACAAAGTTCATTTTCAGGTACGGCAGAGCCGTTAGGTGAAACAGGCGTTCCCCAATCCGCAGATTCATTTCTAATGGGGCGTTAATACTTTAACTGTACAATTTAATGTCGAATGATTTTCGAAAAACTGCATAAAACAGAAGCAAGGCAAGAGTAACAATAGATGTCATTAAACCAAAGAAAGTTTGAGCGCGCACATACCGATGTTCTTCGTGACATACGCCCCATGTACGTCCGCATTGCTGAGTGGCTAGCCACACCAGGCAATGCGTTTGCTATCTTTCTTTGTGCGGCGATGTCGATACATTTTTCTGAGTTTGCTATGAAGATCGCTGATGTGATCGCGTTCATTGCTATCCTCTATTTTTTCTGGCTTGTCACACGCGACCGCACCATTGCTTTTAAAATGCCCATGGGTGCCAAATGGCGTGATAAAAACAATGAAGGCCCAGGACGCAGCGGTAAGGGCGAAGGCATTTTATACCTTGGTAACGTGAAGGACACCAAGGAAGAGGTCTGGTTTACAAACTCCGATGCTCGTACGCATGTTCTTTACCTTGGTACAACAGGTGCTGGTAAAACAGAGGGCTTGAAATCCATGGTCAGTAACGCGCTGTCATGGTCATCGGGCTTTGTTTATATCGATGGTAAAGCGGATACTGATTTATGGTCGTCCCTGTCTTCTATGGTTCGCCGTTTTGGCCGTGACGATGATTTACTCGTACTGAACTATATGACTGGTAATTCCGACGTCAAAGCACCATCAAACACGATGAACCCGTTTTCTTCTGGCTCCGCATCATACCTCACGAACATGCTGACTGAATTGATGCCAGAGGCCGAAGGCGATAACGCGATGTGGAAAGAGCGTGCGGTATCCTTAATTGCCTCTCTTATGCCTGCCATGACATGGAAACGTGACAATCAAGACATCCCGATGTCTGTTAGTACCATTCGTCACGCGCTTGGCCTTAATCAGGTTATTAAAATTTCGCGCGATGAAATGCTGCCAAGTCAGATTCGCGCCGGTGTTAAAGGTTACCTTGATACGCTCCCTGGTTATGTTGATGACGCGTTTGATGATGACGGACAACAAAAGCCAATGGGTCCAGACACACCACCTGTAGATACCAGCACCTGTTTCCAGCAGCACGGCTACCTTTCGATGCAGTTCACACGCTCGCTACAATCCTTGGGTGATGAATATGGTTATATTTTTGATACTCAAGCCGCCGATGTGGACATGATCGATGTTGTTTTGAACCGCCGTATTCTGGTCGTTCTTATTCCTGCGCTTGAAAAGTCAGGTGATGAGATCGCTAACTTGGGTAAAATCGTTGCTGCCACCATTAAAGGTATGATGGGTTCTACCCTTGGTTCCGCGCTTGAGGGTGAATCTGCAACGGTTATCGAAAACAAACCGACATTCTCTGCCACACCATTTATGACTGTGTTTGATGAGGTTGGTTACTATACCGCAAAAGGTATGGCTGTTATGGCTGCGCAGGCTCGTTCGCTTGGCTTCTGTCTCGTGTTCTCGGGTCAGGATATTCCTGCGATGAAAAAACGCGTGAAAGAAGAAGCCAACTCTATTCTAGCCAACTGTAACATCAAGATCTTCGGCAAGCTCGAAGACCCTACAGAAACAAAAGAGTTCTTTGATAAAACCGTTGGTCAGGCTTTGGTTATGGAGGCTGGGGGCTTCCAGCGTACGGGTAGCAGTAGCTCCGCCTCGTTCCACGATACAAAACAAGCTAGCCTACAAATTCGCCCGCGTGCAAGTTATGATGGCCTAAAAGCCTTCAAAGAGGGCGAAGCTGTTATTGCCTTTGGTGAGACCGTTATTGATACCTCTATTTTCTATTCAAACCCGGGTCATGCCAAGGCTATGCGCGTAACACGCTTTATCGCGCTACCGCCACCTGATGAGACATTAATCAAAAACGCACCTGCGATTACCAAACTACGTGATTTGATGGTTCATAAAACATGGACCGCCGCAAAAGCAGACGTCGCTGTAGAGACACCAGAAGAAATCAAAGCGATGGCCACAACATTCCGCGATGGCCAAAAAGCCAAAATGGGCGTGTTGGAATCTGGTATGGCTGCAGTTGTTGCCATTCATGCGTTGAAAAACGAAATCATTATAGAAGAAAAGAAAACCAGCACGTCAGATAGCACTGGAGGCGGAGCAGCACCAGCATCACCACTTGCTGCGACAAAACCAGAAGCAATACCTCCCGCCGCTGCAGCAGCTCCCGTTGCCGCGCCTAAAGACGCCACGCCATCAACTGCTACAACACCAGAAAAAGCACCGGATGCAGCAACGCCACCAGCAGAAGCTGGCAGTGCCAATCCGATGTCCTTCTTCTCGACAAAACCACCGCCAAAAACAGAGAGCAGTGCACCAGCTACACCACCAGCCGAGACCGCAAAAGAAGAACCTCCAAAAGCCGCTGCAGAAGAGGTGCCTCCAGCACCAACACCGCCGACCGAAGCAACTCCAGAACAACCGCCCGCTTCCGCAGAAGCAAAGCAGCCTAAAAACTGGAAAGACATCGTCAGTGAATCCGAAAAAGATAGCGATACACCGACAGAATTACCCGCCGCCGAAATCGACGATGACAGCAAAAAAGAATTACGTGATGCTGGCAAAAGCGCAATGGACGCCTTACTTGGTAAAAAACCGGCAGAAAACAAAACTGATGGTGCTGAACAACCGACCGACACATCAAATAATGATGATGACGATGCCTCAAAATAAGCAGCATACACAGCGCACAAATGAGCGCGGCAATGCCTTTTTCTTGGTCATGATTGGCGTTGTTTTGTTTGCTGGCCTCATATTCACGCTATCGCGCAGTGCCCGCCAAGGTGGCGAGAACGTATCACAGAAACAAGCTGAAATCGCAGCCTCCGCTATCCTTGACTACGCACAGAAGGTCGAACGCGGCGTCAATAACGTCATGAACACCGTCTCTTTTTCCGAGGAAGATATCAGCTTTGAAAATGACTTCTTAAGCGCAGACAATAACCCAAATTGCTCCAGCGCACGCTGCATGGTTTTCAGCCCCGCAGGCGGCTCTATCTCTTACATAGCCCCCTCCGACGATATGGCTGCCGCGAACAATTGGCACTTCAGCGGCGAGAATACCGTTCTAGGCGTGGGCGCAAATGCAAACGCAGATTTAATGCTTATGCTTAACGACGTGCGTCGCATTGTTTGCGAAGACATTAATGATCGTCTGGGAATTGCCACAATGCCAACAGATGGTGACGGCATCGAAATCAGCACGCTATTTACGGGAAGCTACAATAACTCTGAGCAAATCAGCGGCGCAAGCCTTGATGGTGTTTCAAGTGCCTGTGTACAAAACACACAACCAGATCCCGATGAATATATTTTTTACCACGTGCTGCGCGCACGGTAGCCGCTACATGCGTTCTGGAATAGAAATCCCGAGCAACCCTAATACAATTTCAAGCTGCTTATAGGTTTGCAAACATAGCGATAAACGACTATTGCGCACCGCTTCATCATCTTCTGACAAAATATGACAGGCAGCGTAAAACGAGCTAAATTGCTGCGCCAATTTAAACGCATATTCGCACAAATGATGCGGCGTATAGCTTTTCATCGTCAATGAAAAGGCGTCGGGAAATTCCGTCAACAACAGCGCCAGTGCACGATCAGCCTCATCAAACGCAAACTCAAAGCTATCAGCCTTTAAACCTTGTGCCTCAGCCTTACGCAGCAATGATTTAATACGAACAGCCTGATACAAAAGATACGGCCCCGTTTTTCCCTCAAAGCTAATCAAGCGATCAAGGTCAAAAATATAATCAGATTGACGCGGGTTTTGGAGATCTGCAAATTTAATCGCCGCAATCGCAACTTTGTGCGCCACATCGTTTTTCTCTGTCTCATCCATGTCTTGGGCAAGTGATGCTTCCGCAAGTCTTTCTTGCGCCTTTTCCAAGCCCATCGCGATCAAATCTTCAAGCTTCATCACGCCGCCTGCGCGAGTTTTAAACGGCTTGCCGTCTGTGCCGTTCATCGTGCCGAAGCCTGCGTGGGTTAATTCAACATTTTCAGGAACGATATTGGCCATTTTGGACGCACGAAAAACTTGCTCGAAATGCAGATGTTGGCGTTGATCCACGCAATAAACAACACGCGTTGGATCATACAGCTTCATACGCTCAACCAGCGTTGCCATATCCGTTGTGCCATACATGACCGCACCATCCGTTTTATAAAGCATAAGTGGCGGAATCTCTTTGTTATCGTCCTCGGTTTTTACATTCACAACCAATGCGCCTTGAGATTCAACCGCCAAATCACGTGCCTTCAAATCATCAACCATCGGTGCGATGTAATCATGCACGTCAGCCTCGCCCTTCCACAGGTCAAAATGCACATCCAGCAATTCATAATTGCTGCGCATTCCAATCACCGAAACACCTTTTATTTTCTGCCATAGTGCAAAATATTCAGGTTCTTTGCTCTGAATTTTAACGGTGGCGTCCTGCGCTTCTTTTTTACGCGCCTCATCGGCTTTGCAATCTGCCGCGACCTTTGGATACATATCACTCAGATCCGCCATAAGCGCGACAACTTGCGCCGTATCCGTTGCATCTGTATTCAACACAAAATCTTGACGGTTTGTTCTTATATACTCGCTGATGATCATACCCATATGCGTGCCCCAGTCGCCCATATGGACATCACCCAAAGCGTTAAAGCCTGCAAAGCTCATCACACGGCGTAGCGCATCACCAATAATTGCTGCGCGCAAATGACCAACATGCATTGGTTTTGCAATATTAGGCCCGCCGTAATCGAGCACAACTGTTTGCTCTTCAGCTAGAGTTTTTACGCCTGCTTTCTCATCATGTGCTATTTTTTGCATATGTTGCGCGAGAAATTCATCCGTCACATCAAGATTTATAAAACCAGGCCCCGCGATATCAACACGCGAAAACGCAGCATTTTGTTGCAGCTTTGACACCACATCATTGGCAATATCGCGCGGTGCTTTTTTAGCCAACTTAGCCGCCGCCATCGCGCCGTTACATTGGAATTGCGCCAAATCAGGACGATCAGACACACGCACCAAACCAAGATCCGCAGGTAAATTCTGCGCAGCAAAAACCCGTCCTACGGTATCACTTAATTTATCGGTTAGAGAGTTCATATCATTCATCATATGGGGTTTGCCTCAAGATTTCCTCAATATCGGCTTTAACTTTATTTGTCCATTTCTCATTTCCGAATTCACGTATATATTTCAAATGCGTTTCGAACCACAAACGGCGAGAGTCTTGTCCTTCTATATGATTATGCAATGCATATTCATATGCAAGATCGCTCGTTACGCCTTCGACTATTTTATACATCAACTCGTCTATATCTTTTGTTGACCAATCTTCGAAAACATATCCTCTTTCCCGCACTTTTAAGTGATATGCGCCTTTTTCAATGACCACATAAGGATGAGCGTAATCGTTTCCTTGAAAATAATCTTTCTTTAAAGATTCAGGCACGTCAATCGACAGCTTAGAAAGCAATTCATTCAAATATTCTTTTATTTCAGGAACAGTAAGCATGGCTCTACATATCCACGTTAGCAGACAATGCATTTGTCTGAATAAATTCGCGGCGCGGTTCTACCACATCACCCATCAGGGTTGAGAACAAATCATTGGCTTTTTCCGCATCCTCAACGCGCACTTGCAACAATGTACGTGCCGTCGGGTCGAGCGTTGTTTCCCAAAGCTGTTCAGGGTTCATTTCACCCAAACCTTTATAACGTTGAATACTAATGCCCTTACGACCAACATTTTGTACCATCTCGTAGAGCGCAACAGGGCCTTCAACTTCACCAACTTTTTTCTCGCCTGTCATTAATGTGGCACGACCACCGAAGTTTTCTTGCAACCATTCAAGGTTACTGTGCATACGGCGGGCATCAGGGTGACGGATCATTTCAGGTTTAATTTGATACGTACTCGTCACACCGCGCAATGTACGGTTAATTTCATAGCCTTTTTCCGGTGTAAATGTCGCAATCCAACCTTGTTCATTACGGTGAGAGATAGCATCCATTTTAGTGCCAATTTCCGCACAAACCTTGGCGACAAGTGCCGCATCAGTAAACACAGCATCATCAAAACCACCCGCAATCGCGGATTGCTCGACAATATCAAGTCGTCCAACACGCTTAGCAATTGATTCCATTGCGCGTTTTAGCGTACGACTTTTACCCAATACATCGCGCAAATCATTGCCGGAACGCGTTGCACCAGTTCCCTGCTGCAGCACAATTTCCGCCAACGCACTATCCATCAGATAATTTTCAAGCGCTATATCGTCTTTCAAATACACTTCGCCCGCATTACCGCGTTTTGCCTTATAAAGCGGTGGCTGCGCGATATACATGTAGCCCTTCGTAATAACCTCAGGCATATAACGGAAGAAGAACGTCAGTAGCAGCGTACGAATGTGCGCGCCATCAACGTCCGCATCGGTCATGATAACAATTTTATGGTAGCGTAACTTCTCGATATTGAACTCTTCCTTACCGATACTCGTACCGAGCGCAGTAATCATCGTTCCGATCTCGTTATTGCCGAGCATGCGATCAAAGCGTGCGCGCTCCACGTTCAAAATCTTACCACGCAGCGGTAAAATCGCCTGATTACGGCGATCACGAGCCTGTTTAGCTGAACCACCAGCAGAGTCACCCTCCACGATGAACAATTCTGAATCCGCAGGGTCTTTAGATTGGCAATCTGCCAACTTCCCTGGTAGGTTCGATACATCCATCACACCTTTACGGCGCGTCAGATCCCGCGCCTTACGCGCTGCTTCACGGGCACTTGCCGCTTCGTAAATCTTATTAACGACCACTTTAGCTTCCGCTGGATTCTCCTCAAGCCAAATACCTAAACCTTCGGTGATTGCAGAGTCCACAACGGGACGCACTTCCGAAGAAACCAATTTATCTTTGGTCTGTGATGAAAATTTAGGATCAGGAATTTTCACAGACAGAACACATGTCATGCCTTCGCGCATATCATCGCCCGTAAGTTTCAAATCTTTCTTAGCGAGCTTGTTTTCCTCGGCGTATTTTTTGATAATACGCGTCAGTGCGCCACGGAAACCTTCAAGGTGCGTACCACCATCGCGTTGCGGGATATTATTGGTAAAGCACAGCATTGTTTCATGGTAAGCATCTGTCCATTCGAGTGACGCCTCAACCGTTGTGCCGTTACTTTCGTCATATCTATTGACGCTAATCGGCACTTTAATGATTGGACTTTTATTACGATCAAGGTATTCGACAAAACTTTGGATGCCGCCATCATAATGCAGGTTAATTTCTTTTTTCTCATCTGGATTACGGTGGTCGTTCAAGTAAATATTCACGCCTGAGTTCAGGAACGCCAGCTCACGCAAACGATCTTCCAATGTCGTAAAACTAAACTCCACCATCGTGAATGTTTCAGTCGAAGGAAGGAACGTCACTTCCGTGCCTTTTTTATCCGTCGGACCAACAACAGAAAGCGGCGCCACAGGCTCTCCGTGCTTAAATTTCAGGTAATGTTCTTTACCGCCACGCCAAATACGCAGCTCCATATATTCAGACAGCGCATTCACCACAGACACACCCACACCGTGCAAACCACCAGAAACTTTATAGGAGTTCTGATCGAACTTACCACCAGCATGAAGCTTCGTCATGATAACTTCCGCCGCAGAAACACCTTCTTCAGGGTGAATATCGGTCGGAATACCGCGACCATTATCGCGCACAGTGATAGAACCGTCTTCGTTCATCACAACATCAATACGATCACAATGACCAGCAAGCGATTCGTCAATGGCGTTATCAACGGCCTCATACACCATGTGGTGCAGACCCGTGCCATCATCCGTATCACCGATATACATGCCCGGACGCTTACGAACAGCATCCAATCCGCGCAAAATCTTAATCGATTGCGCGCCATATGCTGCGTTTTCTTCTGCTTCGTTCGTGCCCATTTCGGCTTCTTTTTTTGCCATCTCTGTCATGATTCTTTTCTATTATCCAAAATTGTTAAATTACAGACCAAAAACGTCTGTTTTCTGCGCTTTTCAAGCCCCTCAACTTATAGCACAGACACGCGTATCATGCACATAAAAAAGGCAGATTTCCCGATGTTTTCATCAGTTTCACGCTCTATAATTTCAGATTGTTTTTACGCTACATTTTCGTGTGCAAATTGCGGCTTTAAATGGCTATTATCAACATGAATCACTTGTGCCTTTCCTTCGATAGAGGAAAACAACGAACGATCCGTGCCCGTCAACCAAACCTGTCCGCCAAGCGCATATAAAATATCGTAAAGTGCCGCGCGTCGCTTATCATCCAGATGCGCCGCAACTTCATCAAGCAACAATAGCGGTGGCGCGCCCTGCTCTGCGTTTATCAAACGGGCATGCGCCAAAACAAGTCCAATAAGAAGTGCCTTTTGCTCCCCCGTTGAACATTGATCCGCCGCCATATTTTTAAGACCATAACGCACAAGCAAATCACTTTTATGCGGCCCCGTCGCCGCACCACCCGTCACCGCGTCTTGCGCACGGGTTTGCGCGAGCTGATACTTAAACATATCCTCCACCTCAAGCGCGGGCATGCGCGTTAATAACCCCTCAATCGTGCCAGACAGCGATATCCGTGCCAGAGGGAAATGCGCCGTAATGGATTGATCCGATTCATGGCATGCGACCTGCAGACGCTCAACAAAATCAATACGCGCGGCGGCAATCGCAACGCCTGTCTCGCCCATCGAATCCTCTAAACCCTCAAGCCATGATGGATCAGGATTTTCATGTTCTTTCAAGATTCGAGAGCGTTGCCGCATGGCATTTTCGTAACGTGTTAAACGCCCTGTGTGACTGGCATCAAAAGAAAAGATCAGCCTGTCCAAAAATTGCCGTCGCGCAGAAGACCCATCCAGAAAAATTCTATCCATTTGCGGCGTCAGCCATACACACGACAAATACTCACCCAGCATTGCCTGTGATTTTGCCGTCTCACCATTAATTCTGATTAAGCGTTTACTCTCTTTTTGCGGATCGCGCCCGACACCAATTTTAACCTCGCCATAACGCGCCTCGATATTTGACGCAACAGACCACGGCATACCATTCGCGCCAACACCTTGATTCTGTATTTCCTGCACCTTAGCACCGCGCATCCCGCGCCCGGGCGAAAGCAGCGAAATAGCTTCAAGCACATTTGTTTTTCCCGCGCCATTCGCGCCATAAAGCACGACCGCGCCGCGCGATAAATCACGAAGCTGCGCCGTCTCATAACAGCGAAATTGTTGCAAACTCAAATGACGAACATAGGACATAAGGATATTTATAGCACAAACAACCACAAAAAAAGGCACGTAAACCGCGCCTTTTCAACTTATATGCAGCTTTTAATAGATGCTAGATCAAACGCGCAGCGGCATGACAACGTAAAGCGCACTCAAATCTTCTGAATCTTGGATGATTGTAGAAGAGCCTGCATCTGACATGATAATACGGCAACCTTCGCCTTCGAGCTGGCTTGTGATATCTAGCAAATAACGAGCGTTAAAGCCGATTTCGATATTGTCATTGCTGTTTACTTCCAAATCTTCGGTCGCGCTTCCTGCCTCTGGTGAGTTTGCAGAAATCGTCAATGTTTTACCACTGAGTGCAATTTTAATCGCACGTGATTTACCATCAGAAATCGTTGATACACGGTCAATCGCAGAACTAAAGATCTTCGGGTTCACTTCGAGGATTTTGTCATTGCCTTGCGGAATAACTTGCTCATAGTTCGGGAACGTACCATCGATAAGCTTGCTCGTCATGACGATATGATCGAATGAGAAGCGTACCTTGCTTTCCGATAAACCAACTTCAATCGTATCAGCCGCTTCTTCAAGCAACTTACGAAGCTCAAGAATAGCCTTACGCGGCAAAATAACGCCCGGCATGCCCGCAGCACCTTCTGGAAGAGGCATTTCGTAGCGTGCCAAACGGTGACCATCCGTTGCAACAGCACGCAGCATTTTCACACCACTTTGCTCTGTTTCATGGATGTAAATACCGTTTAGGTAATAACGTGTTTCCTCTGTCGACATCGCGAATTTTGTACGATCGATCAAGCGACGGAACTCTGCCGCAGGAAGAGAAAAGCTAACAGGAAGCTCTGTGCTGCTCATTTCCGGAAAATCCGCAACAGGCAAACAGCTTAGTTTGAATTCAGAACGTCCCGCGCTCACGGTCATTGTGTGACCCGATTCGTTTAAAGACATTTCAATGTTTGAATTGTCAGGAAACTTACGAACGATATCGTGCAATGTATTTGCAGGAACGGTCGTTGAACCAGGGGTCATAACGTTGGCGGCGACAGATTCATTAATCTCTAAATCCATGTCGGTTGTGCTCATTGCGAGGCTCTCACCTTCAGCCTTAAGCAAAACGTTAGAAAGAATAGGAATTGTGTTCCGACGTTCGACAACGGACTGAACGTGGTTTAGTGATCTTAACAAAGCGGCGCGCTCAATTGAAATTTTCATGCTTTTCACCTGCGAATCTATGATTTCCGATAATTGACAAACTATAACACAGACTCAGAGCATGCCAAGCGGTTTGTCTAGCTTTGCGCGGATTAAGCACAAAAAAAGCGGGATAAACACCCCGCTTTTATGTATTTCAACCCTACAAGGTTGCTTTCTGGCGCAAAGAAGGAGAACCCGCGCCAGTTATAATGTTTAGCCCGTCAAAGCGCGACGAACGATTTCTACATCCTGTGCGATTTGTGCGTCTTCAGCCATCAACTCGTCAATCTTACGAACAGCGTGCATAACTGTTGTATGGTCACGACCACCGAATTTACGACCAATTTCTGGCAATGAACGTGCTGTTAACTGTTTTGCCAAATACATCGCGACCTGACGTGGGCGCGCGACCTGACGTGAACGACGTGCAGAATGCATATCCGACATACGAATATTGTAATGCTCTGCGACTTTGCGCTGAATTTCGTCAATCGTGATACGGCGATCATGTGAGCGCAGCAAATCTTGTAGCACGTCCTGTGTTGTTTCCAATGTCACAGCTTGTTTTGTTACATCAGCGTGTGCCACGATACGGTTTAATGCACCTTCAAGCTCACGAATGTTTGATGTCACTTTTAATGCCAAGAACTCAAGAACCGCATCAGGAACATCAGCTTCCAACTGCTCGCGCTTTGACTGCAAAATGCCATAACGAAGCTCATACGTGCTTGGGTGAATATCCGCAACCAAACCCCATGCTAGGCGTGAGCGTAGACGCTCTTCCAAGCCCAGAAGGTCTGATGGTGCTTTATCCGCAGAAATAACAATTTGTTTGTTCAAATCAACAAGCGCGTTGAATGTATGGAAGAACTCTTCCTGTGTTGACTCTTTACCAGCAATAAACTGGATATCATCAATCATCAAAACATCGACAGAACGGAAGGCTTCTTTGAACGACATCGCGTCATTCGCACGAAGCGCACGCACAAACTGGTACATGAACTTCTCTGCTGAGAGGTACATAACCTTCTTTTCAGGCCACTGTTTATTCATCGCTTGACCGATGGCATGCATAAGGTGCGTTTTGCCCAAACCAACACCACCATAAAGGAACAGCGGGTTAAAGGGTACGTTTGGGCACTCTACAATACGGCGTGCCGCAGCATGTGCCAACGCGTTTGGCTTACCAATCACGAAATTATCAAAGCTATAACGTGCATCAAACGGTGACACGAGCTCATAAGGATTTTCAACTTTAGCTGTTTTGGCGTTCTGGTTGGCTTTCAAGCGTGCTTTTGTTTCTTGCGTGGCGTCATCATCAAAGCTGATGGCATTTTGAACAACAACAATTTCTAGACGTTTAACCAAGTCACTTTCTTCCTGACACATTTCCAGCATACGGCCAGCATAATGCGTTTGGATCCAGTCTTTCATAAAACGTGTCGGAACGGATACTTCTAAAGTACCGTGATAACAAGCCTGCAATGTCAGAGGTTTCAACCAGCTGCGGAAGACCGCTTCACCGAATTCGCCGCGCAATGCTGCATGGATTTTCTTCCAGAGTTTTGTGACCTCAGGAGAAGGCACAAATGAATCAGCATCAAAAGCTTTTGTTTGCGACGCTTTTTTGGCGGCGGTGGCTTCGGCTTGTTCGGACATATTTTAGTACTCCCACAATTTACAATTTAAAAATTAAACACACAATTTATTGCCCTTAAAAAGGCACAAAAAAGACCTTGCAAACGTGGACACGTTTACAATTTTTCTTCTTTAAAACATCGAAATTTTACAAGGCAATCTCACAATATACAGATGCCGAATGAACGGTATCTCTGTGGGAGTGTCCCCCTTTGCTCTCTTTTTAGAGGCGCCAGAAACGTTTGTTTCTGTATACCTCAGGATCAGGACGACCCTCGAAACAGGTTGAAATAGGTATCAACCGCTTCCTAGAAATCAGCTCACAAGTCTAAAGTTAAACAGATCAAAATCTGTCTTTTTTTGTCATGTCCTGCGAACGAAATTTAAACCTATAGAACTTTTTTAGGCTTGGCAATACGATCAAAACAAGAACATTGAAAAAGAAATTATTTTGCTCTTTTTATTTTACGCACGTCAAATAACCAAAGAAAGCTCCCTGGTTACAAGTTTTGGATACAACGTATCCGAATATAATATTAATTGAACACTATAGTTGGAGTGTTATTTTGCAGCCTGTTTAGTGGCTTTAATACGCGCTGATAGACGCGACATTTTGCGGGATGCTGTATTTTTGTGCAAAATACCTTTTGATACACCGCGGTGGACTTCAGGTTGAGCTACTTTGTAAGCTTCTTCAGCTTGCTTGACATCGCCAGAAGCGATAGCAACTTCAATCTTTTTAATAAATGTACGAATACGGCTACGGCGCGCACCATTAATATCGGCGCGGCGGGCGTTGCGTCTAATTCTTGTTTTTGCAGAAGCATGGTCAGCCATTATTCTCTAATCCTTTTTTCGTTCTGTCTTCATCTGTTTTGTAAGATTGGAGTGTTTTACGCTTTATGGAGCCCTTTTGTCAAGCAATACTGTGGAAAAAATTTCAATTCGATTCTATGGCAATTAACGTGGTTTAACAGAAAAACGAATAACACCATATTTTTCTCGCTCAAACACCTCAATATCAAGAGATTCGCCCTGCCGAACAAAGCTATTCGGCGCAATTCTCTCCCATCCCAAATGCGGCAATGTCTGGTTATAAAACAGCTCTATTGTCGCTGGAGACACAGCTTTACCCACAGCCGTCGCATCCACAATACGCCCGCCGGGCTTATCAAAGACAAAAGCCTCTTCGCTGAGTTCTTCCAAGCCGTTCATAAGCGGAATATCGGTTAATGCGCTTAAAAAAGCTGGTTGCTGTATTTGCTCTGACTGAAAATCACCTTGTGCGTACGCCGCAAACCCTGCGCAAAAAACAAGCGTAAAAACAACCATACCATTCAAAATCACGCGCATATCAAAACCCTGTTTTATCAATTTATTTCTGTTTAGCGGGGCAGTAAAAACTTGAGCGCCCTGCCTGCACAATGCGTTTAATCCCATTGCGGGCGTCCATCATATCACAATCACAATCAGGACAGGCAAGTCCTTCGCGGTCATACACAGCAAATTGGTGCTGAAAATATCCCAAGCCATCATCGGTGTGTCTGTAATCCTTAAGTGTACTGCCGCCCGATTTAATCGCTTCATTCAAAATATCGCGGATATGACGCACCAAATCATTACATTTTGCCGCAGAAATCGTATTCGAGGCCGTGCGTGGGTTAATTCCTGTGCGATATAGCGCCTCGCACACATAAATATTACCCAAGCCCGCAACAACGCGTTGATCGAGCAACGCCGATTTAATGATCGTTTTCTTATTCTTAAGACGTGCCTGTAAAATCTCACCCGAGAATTCATTACCCAGCGGCTCTGGCCCCATTTTCGCAAACGCTTGATGCGCCGCAATATCATCATTCACGCCCGTCATATACACCATGCCAAAACGGCGCGGATCGCGATAAATAACGCGCACACCGTTCACCATATCAATAACCAGATGATCGTGTTTTTCAGGCGCAACGCCCTGCCCGTCAGGAATAATCATCACCCGCCCCGACATCCCCAAATGCAAGATAAATGTCTCACCGCTCGAAAGGCTCATCAGGATGTATTTAGCACGGCGTTTGAAATGCGTGATGGTTTGACCACTTAAACGTTCAACAAGCCGCTCAGGGAACGACACGCGCAAATCAGGGCGCCTTTGCAGTGCGCCCTGTATCACTTTTCCCGTTAATGCGCGTTCCATACCGCGCATCACAGTTTCTACTTCTGGTAATTCAGGCATAGAGCCTTATATATTACAGCTTCAAGCTTTTGACAACCGCATCGTACCGCAAATTAGCTTTACCAATCACAGCTAATGTCGGCTTGGTTGCAAAAATACGTTGCGCTGCGTCCAAAATGTCATCTTTTGTGACGGCATTCACTTTTGCAAGTGTCTCTTTGCCTTCAACGGCAGAACCCTTAAAATAAAAGCGTTCCGCATTCTGCTCCATTCTACTTGACGCAGTTTCTAGCGAGAAGATCGTTCCGACAGCAATGGCTTTTTTGGCGTCCTCAAGCTCTTGGTCGGTTACTTTCTCTTCACGCATTTTTTTAATTTCGTCGCACAAGGATGGGGTCAATTTATCCAATGCCGCGACACCATCTGTTTTTTCTGCTCCAACACCAGCGTATAAGGTTAAGTTACCTGTATCAAAAGAACCCGATTTCTGCGCAAACGTCGTGTAAACAAGCCCTCGCTTTTCACGTACTTCGGTAAAGAGTCTTGACGACATGCCGCCGCCCAAAATAATAGCCATCACATTCTCTGCTGTTGATTTTTCATCACCGACAGCGGCGGCATTAAATGCCAAAGCCACTTGAATGTTTTTATCATCACGATGCTCATAAACAGACCCGCCAGAGTATTTAGCGGGTTTGTATATCGCTTTTTTCCCTGCCGGAACAGTCCCAGCTGTCTTTTCTAATTCTTTTAGAATTTTTTGCGGGTCGACGTTGCCCGCAACACTGACAATTAAGTTATTACCGTTATAATGTTTAGACCATTTTCTAAATTCCGCGGCTGTAAATCGCTCAACATTTTCGGAGGGGCCTAATATGCTACGTCCATATGGCTGATTCTTATATGCCTCTGCGTACAAAAGCTCAAAGATATGATCACTTGCTGTGTCGTAATCTTCGCCAATTTCAGAAATAATCGCGCCACGCTCGGTGTCAACTTCACTTTCATTAAATGCCTGGTTTGTAACCAAGTCATGTAAAATTCTATCGACCGCCACGACATCCTCTGCCATAGAAGATCCATAATAGGCCGTCATCTCTTTTGAAGTCCACGCATTCGAATAGGCACCCATTCTGGCAAATTCACGGGCAATTTCCTGCGTTGTTCTATTTTTTGTGCTTTTGAAAGCTAAATGTTCGGAAAAGTGAGCGATTCCATTTTGATTTTTTGTCTCAAAACGTGCGCCGACACCAAAAAACCATCCTATTGCCGCCGTTTCAAGATGCGGAATTGGATCAAATAAAAATGTTGCTCCGTTGGATAGTTTATGCTGCTCAATCGCCATTTTTATACTCCCTGTACTAAGTGTTGATCAGTATTACGTATACTGACAAAAAAATGCAACTAATTTTTATGACAATAAAAAAGCCGAACACCGCAATGCTCGACTTCTTTAAAATTGTTTAGGTCGGGTTTAGAGCCGCCTGAACATGATAAAGCGAGGTATCTTCTTCGTCTGGCAAGGCAAAGATGGTTCGAGGATCGTAAATGTACGACATTCGTACATGCGAACCGCAGAAACATCTTTAACGATGACAGCGGAGAAAAGAGCCGCTTTTTACATCATGCCCATGCCGCCCATTCCACCCATACCGCCCATTGCGCCCATATCACCTGCGCCTGTTGACTTACCATCGTCAGGACGATCCGTGATCATGGCTTCTGTTGTGATCAAAAGACCCGCAACAGATACCGCGTCTTGAAGCGCTGTACGAACAACTTTGGCAGGGTCGATGATACCGGCTTTCACCATATCAACATACTCGCCTGTTTGCGCGTTGTAGCCGAAGTTTTTGTTCTTCTGGTCAAGCATTTTGCCAACCACTATAGAACCTTCAACACCTGCGTTTTCAACGATCTGACGAACTGGTGACTGAATAGCACGGCGGATAATGTCGATACCAACTTGTTGGTCGTTATTATCGCCTTTCAGGCCTTCCAGAGCGAGCGTTGCGTAAAGAAGCGCAGCACCGCCACCGGCAACAATGCCTTCTTCAACAGCAGCGCGTGTAGCGTGCATCGCATCGTCAACGCGGTCTTTGCGTTCTTTCACTTCAAGCTCAGTCGCACCACCAACGCGAAGAACAGCAACACCACCAGCCAATTTGGCTAGACGTTCTTGCAATTTCTCTTTGTCGTAGTCAGAAGTTGTGTTTTCAACTTGCTGACGGATTTGTGCGCAACGGCCTTCGATTTCTTTCTTGTCGCCTGCACCATCGATGATTGTTGTATCATCTTTAGTGATTGAAATTTTCTTCGCTGTTCCCAGCATTTCAAGTGTTACAGACTCAAGTTTAATGCCTAGATCTTCTGAAATAACCTGACCACCAGTTACGATTGCCATGTCTTCAAGCATTGCTTTGCGACGATCACCAAAACCAGGTGCTTTCACAGCAGCAACTTTCAAACCACCACGGAGTTTGTTCACAACCAAAGTCGCAAGGGCTTCGCCCTCAACATCTTCAGCAACGATCAACAATGGACGGCTGCTTTGAACAACAGCTTCCAACACTGGCAAGATTGCTTGCAGGTTAGACAGTTTGCCTTCATTCAAAAGAATGTATGGGTTTTCAAGATCACAGATCATTTTATTTGAATCTGTGATGAAGTAAGGAGACAAGTAACCACGGTCAAACTGCATACCTTCAACAACTTCAAGTTCGTTCTTAAGGGCTTTGTTTTCTTCAACAGTGATAACGCCTTCGTTACCAACGCGCTCCATTGCTTCCGCAATCAGCGAGCCAATCTCAATATCACCATTGGCAGAAATAACACCAACTTGTTTGATTTCTTCTGTGCCTTTGACTTTTGTTGAGATTTTGCCGATGTACTCGACAACAGTTTCGCTGGCTTTGTCCATACCGCGACGTAGGTCCATCGGGTTCATGCCCGCTGCTACGGCTTTAACGCCTTCGCGAACCATAGCTTGCAACAATACAGTTGTTGTTGTTGTGCCATCGCCAGCTTGGTCGTTTTGCTTTTTCGCAGCTTCAGCAGCCAATTGAGCGCCCATGTTCTCGAATTTGTCTTCGAGCTGGATTTCTTTTGCAACGGTTACGCCGTCTTTTGTAATGCGCGGAGCGCCAAAAGATTTGTCGATCACAACGTTACGGCCTTTAGGACCGAGCGTTACTTTCACAGCATCAGCGAGAATATTCACGCCGCGCAGCATTTTATCGCGGGCGTCACCGCGGAATTTTACATCTTTATTGTTCATAATATAGTTCTCCTAGAGTTTTGGGGTTAAGCAGCCATGACACCAATAATGTCTGACTCTTTCATGACGAGAAGTTCTTCGCCATCAATCATGATTTCTGTGCCTGACCATTTTGAAAAGATCACGCGGTCACCGGATTTAACATCTAATGGGCGAACATCGCCGTTGTCGTTAATGTGGCCTGTGCCAACAGAAACGATTTCGCCTTCCATAGGCTTTTCTTTCGCTGTGTCTGGAATAATGATCCCACCAGCAGTTTTTGCGTTCTGTTCGATACGGCGCAAAAGCACGCGATCGTGTAAAGGACGGAATTTTGTCATTGTCGTTTCCTCTCTAACAATATGTTTTAAAACAACTTTTTCACTTTCACGAGGGCTTTGTTAGCACTCCCCCGTAGTGAGTGCTAAACATGTAGCGCACCGCTCAGCCAAAATCAAGAAGATTCATTGAAGAATAATTGCGTATGTATAACGTACCTATCCCTTATGTATTAACGGTTTTGAAATATAGTTGTGCGAGAATGTCCTTATGCGGAACAGAATTTTTTGCTATACTTATTAAGGGCAATATAATTACAAAAGCCCCGATAAGTATAAGAAACAGGAGGTTTGAGTATGGCAAATTTCGAAACCCAGTTTGTAAAAGACTATCGCCTGACCACAGCGGAGATTATTTATCATCTGCCTGATTATCCCGATTTTCTACAATCCTATATCTGGCAAGAATATGATATCGCGCCAAAATTCCCCGTTTTGCACGGATTTTTGGATTTTTGGTCACGGGAATTGGATGGAAAATTGCATTCGGTTTATCTTGCGAGCAAAGAGATCATCACGCCAAGTCACGGCAAATTCTACGATATTGAATTAACTCTGCAATAGGCGCGCTTAACAGTAGTGTGCCTGTTATTTTTTGGGTGTGGGCTTTGCCTGCTTACCAATCATGCCTGACAAGGCGTGGCTAATGCCTGCTGTGATAACCAACATAAGCAGCGTATCCACCAGCACACGCGAGACACAGAACATAAACTGTGACATAGCACTAGCAGTTGGGCTCAAATCAATAAACACAATCGATGCGACAATGCTAAACACGAAAAATATGGGTATAAAACAGATCAACCACGTTCCCACAAGCCAAAGCGAAGCATTATAACCACCAAGCCTGCGCGTATATTCACGAATAGAGAAATTCAACGCCACAGGAATATAGAGCCAGAAAAAACGAAAGAGCCAGATAAAGCCAGAGAGCATAACGATAGAGAGTAAAAACATTATCGCCGATGGTTCTTTGTCACTATTACTCTCCATTTGCTCAATACCGCCCATCGCATCATACGAAAACGCCACAAACCCAATCATCAGTACTTTTATCAGCGCATAAACAACCATACCGCCCATAACGCCACGCGCACGTTCATGCAGTTTTTTCATGTCGCTATCCATATCGCCGCTCGGGCGGAACGGCCAGCGATGGTCGAGAAATATAAGCCTTACAAAATGCGACAGCATCCAGCCCTCGGCCAGATATGATGGCAAACTAATCAATCCTGTTTTGATAAAATCGCCACCTAAACCTAGCGACAACACCGTCACCTCGCACACAAGTTTGATAAGGATAGGCACCATCGCGAGCTTCCAAAGGTAAGCGCGCTCACGCCAAACCAGCAAATATGCTTTTCCAGATGCTTCTATGATGTCGACAGAGGCCATGTATTGATTTGCTTTTCGTTATTGTGGTTAACCAAGCGCAGAGTACCAGAAAATTATGCTTTTGGGGGAAATTATGCGCCGTCTACACCCAGCTTTTCTTTTAAATTGCTGGATGTTGTTGTGTATTGAAAACGTGGTTTTTGGTCGGGGTACACATATTTAAACGCCGCATGAGACATAAGTGCCGCCTCATGAAACCCTGATAATATAAGCTTGAGCTTGCCCGCATAGGTATTAATATCACCAATCGCAAAGATACCTTCAACCGATGTTTCATACGTTTCAGTACTAACAGGAATTAAATTGCGCTCCAGATTAAGTCCAAAATCAGCAATCGGGCCGAGCTTCATCGTCAAACCATAAAACGGCAACAGCGTATCACATTCATGATCATATGCGCCGTCGTCTTTTTTCAATCCAACCGCTTGGATTAAGCCATCCTCACCCTTGATTTCACCAAGCTGCGCAATATGCAGATCTATTTTACCGTCAGCAACCAACGCGCGCATTTTGTTCACGCTATCAGGTGCCGCACGAAAATCATCACGGCGATGCACAAGGGCAATTTTATTTGCCACAGGCTGTAAGTTCAAAACCCAATCTAGTGCTGAATCACCGCCACCCGCGATTAAAATATTTTTACCTGCGAACACATCCTTTTGACGCACCGCATAGAAAACAGATTTATTCTCATATTCTTCAATACCTGCCAATGGTGGGCGTTTCGGGGTAAACGAACCACCACCCGCCGCAATCACAATCGCAGAAGCCTCAATAACCGTGCCAATACTGGTTGTAAGCTGCCATTTGCCGCTCTCGAGTTTTTCAAGTTTATCGGCCTGTTGTCCCAAATGAAATGTCGGTGAAAACGGTTTGATCTGCTTCATCAAATTATCGACAAGCTCTTGCGCGCCAATTTCGGGGCAGCCTGGAATATCATAAATTGGTTTTTCGGGGTAAAGCTCGGTACATTGTCCACCGGGGCGGTCAAGAATGTCCACCAAGTGTGCCTTAATATCCAGCAAACCCAGCTCAAACACCGCAAAAAGCCCCACGGGGCCTGCGCCAATAATAATCACATCTGTTTTATGTTTTACTTCGCTCATGATGAGTTATATGTATGTATTCAACTTTTGAATGTCAATTAGAGTTTGATCGAGTTTAGAAACAATGCCCGCACAAAATTCCATGAACGCATCGCCCCACAAACGCATCATTCACTGGCTGTACGTCTGCTGCTTTATGGTGTTTGCCATGGCGATTATAGGCGCGATAACACGCCTCACGGAGTCTGGCCTATCCATTGTCGAATGGAACCCTGTGATGGGCGCGCTGCCGCCGCTTAATGAGGCCGAATGGCAGCGAAATTTTGATCTTTACCGTCAAACCTCGGAATTTAAATTCCAACATAGCTGGATGCAGCTCGCCGACTTCAAAACCATTTTCTTTTGGGAGTGGTTTCACAGGCTGTGGGGACGTTTAATCGGTATTGTTTTTGCCATACCGCTCATCTGGTTCTGGGTGCGCAAACAGATACCTCAAGGCTTTAAACCGCGTTTTATCGGCCTGTTGTTTTTGGGTGGCTTACAAGGTGCCGTTGGCTATTGGATGGTCGTTAGTGGTTTTGTTGATCGCACAGACGTCAGCCATTACCGCCTTGCCACACACCTGTCCATGGCGTTACTTATCTATGCGCTCCTATGCTGGACAGCACTTGATCTGAAAAGCATAAACGCCGCGACAACCGCAAAACGCTCCGATCGAGCCGCCACACGTACAGTAAAAATATGGGGCTGGGGGTGCTTAACGCTTCTTTCAATCACCATCATTTGGGGCGCTTTTGTTGCAGGTTTAAATGCGGGGCAAATATACAATACCTTCCCGCTCATGAACGGAAACTTCACACCGCCAGAAAAATTCAATAATTCCAGTATTATGGAAGAGCAAGCGTGGGTACAGTTTTTCCATCGCTGGATTGCGATGGTTACAGGGATTTTAATTATTGGGTTTTCTGTACGTGTCCGCGCCTATTTACTCGGCGCGATGGTTTTTATTCAAATTGGGTTGGGGATATCAACACTACTCACGCAAGCCTATCTTCCGCTCGCGGCAATGCACCAAGCTGGTGCCATTGTCCTTCTGACATTACTACTCATAGAATGTTATAAACTTAAGGGAAATAACGCGTAAGATATTAGCTAACTAATGCGGCCGCACCTTTACCACCGAGAATACCACCGCCACTATTCAGGCGCTCGTCCTTTTTGGCGGCTCTATCTCTACCCCAATTTTCCATCCCTTTTCCGACATGAGCCAATGGGTTCCAAGCCTTAAACGGTTCAACCTCGCGCATACTGACGGGAGATACATGCATGTTTTTTGCAATTTCCCGTAATATAGGTGATTCAGATCCCTTAAAGCTGGCCACAATATTGGTGGCTCGTGAGGTGAGCTGTTGATCCAACTTGCCATCCTTGCCATAGAAAAATAGCTGCGACCAATTTTTATCGCAATGTGCACGTATAATCATACGGCGCAATTGTTTGTCGGTTATTTTTTCACTATTGAACTGATAAAAACTGCCTTTATCGCGAAGGCCGTAAGTAATAAAATCTTTAAAATGATTGCCTTCATATTTGTGTCCAGTACCACCTTCTGGCTCAGTTCCCTTCGCGGGGTCATTAAAGCTGGCAAGGGGGAGTTTTTTATTTCTGTCCACGCCATCGGCGTCGTCACGGCGCTGCTGTTCACGGGCGTGCATTTCCTCTTGTATACGTTTATTATTATCGTAATCATCGTCATCTAATATTTTTTCAATACCATCTCTTTTGACAAGAGCTTCAAACTCCTTCTCACCTTCATCCGCATTAGCATCAGGCGCGGCCTTGCCAAATTGCTGTGCAAGTTTGGCCTTTTCTGCGCCCTGATCACCTGTTGGTGGTGTAACATCATCATTTGCCATCTTTTTTCTCTCTTACTTCTTCTTTTCTAATACTTACGATAACGAGCAACGTGCTTCCTGTGCGCATCGTGAATTTGTTTTTGACATAAAGGCTGGCCAATTAATGCCGTTATCCCATAGAAGGGCCGCTTGCCCCATGCTTGCCATTTGTGCTGCGGCACGATCAATCACGTCGCCATGCGCCGCTAAATAGGCATCGCTAATAATCTTAACGTCCCCATACCCCGCTTCATTTTGATAGATATGATAACTAAACGTGTTTTCTGCGTTATCGGTCAACTTCACAATTCCGATCTCAGGATCAAAATCTGCGTTTAAATCATCAAACTGCCTTAAAACCTTACTAAACTGTCGATGATGATGGTCAGAAACCACGACGCGTCCATTATAGTCCGTCGCTTGAACCTGATCCGTCACATCCGTATATTTAACACCCGCAACGCCTTGAATCGTATGAGGGCTGACTTCATAAATTTTATTTAAACTCTCTGATATCGCTATATAACTCGCACCAGAAGCAACGCGCCCCTCAGAAACAAACCATTGATATTCCTTATACTCGCCGCTATTCGTACCGAAAAACAGCGACTCTTCGGAGATAATAGCTGCATTGTTAAAATCTTGGTTGTTCAACGTACGCGGCACGTCATCCTCACGCGATAAATTAGCAAACATGATGCCGCCCCCAAGTGCCGCAGCAGCAAATGCTCCCACAAGCAAACCTTTCGGAAACTTACGCTTTTTTTTCTGTTCACCATCCGCGCCAAAACCAGCCCCATCAATTGGAGCTTGCGGCTGCGGTTTTCCCGTATTTTTTGAGCTATATTGCGCCATAACCCTCTATTTTCATTATGGTTCCCAATTTATGCAATCATCGAACCATACACACCATTTTTTATAATTAGACCCATTATGCCATAAAAAACCTAAAAATTCAAACTTTTCGCCCAAACAAGGCCCGCCACAAAACGATGATAGAACTCTGATTTTTCCTACAACCGCCGCCGCAAACATGGTAAAACCGATTTACTGTGATTAAACGAGGAGATTTATTGATATGCGTATCTTACATTCCATAGCAGGCGCGTCTGTTGGCGGCGCGGAAACGTTTTTCCTTGATGCTGTAAAAGCCATTCATGAGCTTGATTACGAGCAACGCGTTGTTACGCGCTTCAATAGCGCACATAAAGTCCAAGAGATCCAGAACCTAAACATCCCTCTGAACAAAGCGTCCTATGCGAATTATTTCCCATGGCCAACATCACACGCCATAAAAAAAGCCGTGAACGAGTTTAAACCCGACATCGTCCATAACTGGATGGGGCGCGCGGGCACCTTTGCTGTTGAAGGTAGTCACGCAAATATCGGCTGGTATGGTGGTTATTACAAGCCCGAACGTTTTAATAAATGCCAATACCACGTTGCCGTAACACAAGACATTGCCGATCATATTGTGCGCCAAGGCATTGATGCTGCGAATGTTTTTGTTTTACATGTGTATGCTGAATTTCCAAAGGGCGTGCCGCTTAATCGTGCGGAATTTGATACGCCAGATGATGTGCCGCTATTGCTATCGCTTGCCCGCCTTCACCAGAAAAAGGGCTTGGATACATTACTTGATGCCATGGTCAAAGTACCCGATGCTTATTTATGGATCGCTGGCTCAGGCCCGATTGAGCAAGAATTAAAAGCGCAAATGAAAGCGTTAAAGCTTGATAACCGCGTTCGCTTTTTAGGTTGGCGCAATGACCGCGAAGCCCTGCTTGCAACAGCGGATATTTGCGTCTTCCCCTCACGGTATGAGCCATTTGGCGCCGTTGTGATCGAAGCATGGGGCACAGAAACCCCCTTGGTCACCGCAAAAGCGCAAGGCCCCAAAGCCTATGTCACCAACGAAGAAAACGGTCTTATTGTTGAAATCAATGATGTTGATGCGCTTGCTAAATCCATAAATCGCGCCATTACAGACGATCAACTACGTGCCTACATCGTCGCCAACGGTAAAAAGGCATACGACAAAGACTTCACAAAAGAAGCGTTCAAAAAGAATGTTAGTGCACTCTATTCGAGCATAAAACGCTAGGCACATCGCCGCCAAAATCACTGATAATAAAAGGGCACTCTGATCAATGCAGAAGTGCCCTTTTTTAATGTTGAAGCCTGTTTTATGCTTTATTCGGCTTTCTTATCTTCTTCTGTTGATTCATCTCCGGCATCTTCTTCTGCGGACTCGTCTTCTTTCGCAACGTTTTTATCCACCGCCGTGCCATCATCATTTAATTCTGGCATCGCTGTCTGCCCAAGCAATTCAACGATATTTGTTTCCGTACGGTCCATCGATTCCAACAATGACTGGCAAGCATCAGGTGTTGTCACAACTTGCTTATCCAGCATTTTATCTGCGTATTCAGCGGCATTATCAATGTTTTTCAAGTAAGATTTAACATCTTTGGGCTTCTTGTAGGATTGCTTTTTAATCAATGCATCCAATTTTTCATCCTGCGTTTTCAGAGCAGGCGTAACATTGTCGCTCCATTCTTTAAAACGGCTATCCATATCACCTTCTAAATCAGAATTTTCTTTGCCGCACAGATCAACAGCATGCCCAACATCTTTTTTCACAGAGTGAACACTGCGCAAGATACCGTAAGCTTCGCGGATCAAATAGAGTGCTTTGACACCGTCATCTGGTACATCTTTAATAAACTCGACTGACGCTTCCTGCAATTTATCCAAATATGGGTTATTCGCGCGCAATTGCTCAAGAACAGGATCATCTGCCTTTTTTTCTTCTTTTTGCGAGGAATCATCCTGCTGCGCTTCTGTTGCTTCCGCTTTATCTTGTGCATTGGCTGGCACAGTCACAGTTGCTGTAACCAAAAGCAAGGCAAGTAATATAGAATTTAAATATTTCATAAGGTGCACCCTTTCGTGTCCAAGTAACTATTTACTCCGTCTTTATAACAGACACAGAATACAAAAAAAAGCCACCAGGAAAAAACCTGGTGGCTAGAACAAGGAGGGGGAAAATCGTTCAATTTTTACACTTCCGGAGGCAAGAATGTTTGCGGGGTTAGCCTCCAAAGCAAAAACCGAATGACATGTTCACATCTAACCAAATAATCGAAAAATTTTCGACTGACCATAACCTGTTAATTGTGTCACCCTCTATCTAAAATTTTAGCAAAATTCTTGTAAAGATATGGTTAAATTATACATAAAACATTAAATTGGTTTTACGGACCTTAATCGCCCTTTGTATTTTAGGCTCTCCCCCGATCCACAATAAAAAACGCAACCCAAAGGCCGCGCTTTCTAAAATCAATAAGTGAGGGCTGTGCCTAGAGGACAAGGATTAATCCGTTGCCTTACTCCACCAGCCTTTTTTCTTTTTTTGTGGCTCTTCATTAACAACCTCGTAGTCCTTTTTAGCAGGCTTTACATCATTCGATGGCTTTGCTTGCTCGATGGTTTCTGGTGCTTTGCTTTCGCTTGCGCCTTTCGCATCATCTGACTTCTTAGGCTTTGCCGCTGCTTTTGGCTTCGCTGCAGTTTTTTTCTTTGCTGCTGGCTTTGGCTCTTCTTTAACAACGTCTTTAGCAACATCAGTTGCTTTCGCTTTCGTCGCTTTGGCAGCAGGTTTATCCGCCTTAAGAGTTGCCGCCGCTTTTACAGGCTTAGCTGCTGCTGGCTTACGGCTACGCTTTGGTTTTTGATCCGTTTTTGCGTCAAGATGAGTGTCAGCATGAGTATCAACGCCTTTTTTGTTACCCACATTGTCATCAGGAACGTTATCACTTGGCTTAGCATTACCAGAATTCTGCGTGTCAGCCGCCGTGTTCTCGCCACCATTTTCAGCATTCTGATTCTCAGGGTTACGACCGCGACCACCACGACGACCGCGACCACCACGACGACCACGACGACGACCATTACCAGGGCCACGATCTTCTGGTGAGCCGTCCTGTGGCTTATGTTGCGCCGCTTGTTGACCACCATTGTTACTATTATTGCTATTATTATTGCTGTTGTTGTTGCGAGTGTCCGCTTTTGGCTCTTCCACAGCATCATCGTTGCCGTCGCCATCATCACCGTTAGACGATAAAGGCTCGATCAAGAATGTTCGCGCATCAATCTCATCGTTCACACGAATGGACACACGGAAGCTATAACGCTCCTCAAGCTCAGCAAGCATCGCACGCTTATTGTTTAGAATATAAAGCGCGACATCATTCGGAAGCTGAAGCAATACTTCGCTTGAACGCTTACGCACGCCCTCTTCTTCCAATGAACGCAGGGCAATAATAGCCGCCGAGTCAATCGAACGAATTTGGCCGACGCCTTTACAATGTGGGCATTGCTCAAACTGAGCCTCCGTCAAGCTTGGGTTCAAGCGTTGACGGGATAGCTCTAACAAACCAAACGATGAAATGCGACCGACCTGAATTCTGGCACGATCCCCCGAAAGCGCATCACGCAAACGGTTTTCAACCTTACGGTTATTGCGGCGATCTTCCATATCGATAAAGTCGATAACAACCAAACCGCCCAAATCACGCAACCTTAGCTGGCGTGCAACTTCGTCTGCGGCCTCAAGGTTTGTTTTAAGAGCTGTTTCCTCAATATGACGTTCTTTCGTCGCACGCCCCGAGTTCACATCAACAGAGACCAAAGCCTCAGTCGGGTTAATCACAAGATAGCCACCAGATTTCAACGTTGCCGTTGTTTGTCCGATTTCTTGAATTTGGCTCTCCACGTGATAGCGCTGGAACAAAGGAATCGTGTCGTCTTTATACTCGATCACTTTTTTAACATGGGATGGGATCATCATTTTCATGAAGTCCTTCGCCATTTTAAAACCTGCATCACCAGACACCAAAATCTCATCGACTTCACTCGAATAAACATCACGAATAGCACGACGCATAAGGTTGGCTTCCTCGTGAATTACCGCTGGTGCTGTCGCCGCTAGTGTGTTTTCACGAATACCGTTCCAAAGCTTGGTCAAATAATCCAAATCACGTTTAATTTCTGTCTTCGTACGCTCTGTTCCTGCGGTACGAACGATAACGGACATACCATCTGGAACGCTCAACTCATCAAGAATTTCACGTAATCTACGGCGATCTTTAAAGCTCGCAATTTTACGGCTCACACCACCCGCACGCGGGCTGTTTGGCATCAATACACAATAACGACCCGGCAATGATATATAAGTCGATACTGCCGCACCTTTATTGCCGCGCTCTTCACGAGATGCTTGGATAAGCATAATTTGACCGCGTTTTATAACTTCCTGAATTTTGTAATTCTTACGTGTGGAAGGACGAATTGGTTGTTCACCGTCCGCATCATCGCCGCCGATCATTTCGACTTGCTTGCTGCGTGCGCCTTGATTATTACGTCCACGGCCTCTGCCGCGGTAGTTGTTGCGCCCACGGCCTCTGCCACGTCCGCCTTGCTTTTTATCGCCGCTAGCGTCATCACCCGAAGCATTTTCATCTTCAGCATCATTTTCGCCATCGTCATCTTCAGCATCATCGTCATCTAGATCATCCGAATCATCTTCGGCAGCTTCCTTACCATTTCCGCCTTCTTTGGCGGCTTCGGCAGCATCTTCTGCTTCGATTTCAGCCTGACGAGCTTCCATTTCTGCGCGCTGTTCCTCGATCAAGGCTTCACGGTCTGCAATCGGGATACGGAAATAATCGGGATGGATTTCAGAAAACGGTAAGAAACCATGGCGATTACCGCCAAAATTAACAAACGCGGCCTGAAGCGATGGCTCCACCCGCGTTACCTTGGCAAGAAAGATACTGCCCTTAAGTTGTTTTCTGAATTTACTCTCATAGTCAAAGTCAACGAGACGATTCTCATCAACCACTACAACCCGTGTTTCTTCAACATGCGTTGCATCAATTAACATTTTTTTAGTCATTTTAATTCTCCTGAACGTCACAAAACGCCATCATCAATATGCGACGATATGATGTGTCAGGGCTGCGTGACGCAAACCGTTAATACATAATTTCTGAATGGATAAAAAGCCTTCGTCCTGTTGACGGGCCTGTTTTCGCTACGTTTCCTACAATATGTTACGTTTTTGTCTTACGTCTTTACCTATTGTCGAACCGATCGACCACTGCCAACTTAAATAAAAGTCGTCTTTTCATCCCGTTGAGGCTAGCGAAACCTTAAAATATCTAATCAAATGCTAAAACCACAACGTGTCGCAAAGTGCAGAATACTCAGTGTTAGGCAGAACAGCAACAAAAAAATTGCATGGCGATCAAAATAGTTTTTGCGTTCTGTTTTTATGCCCGTTTCTCGCCGTAAAATGCATATTGATGCGTATATCTGCCGAGTTCTCTATTTACTTCACGGGAGGGCTAGTTTTATGATGGAGACTATTAATAAACAGTACAGGTTTCATAATTTTGTTACGAGAAAAACAACACACATATTTTTTACTTGCGCTTTTTGCGCTGTTCTTTTTTACAGCACTCCCCGCACAAGCACTCAGCGTCAATGAAATTCGCTTCGGAATTCATGCCGATAAGACGCGTATGGTGTTGGAATTAAACGAAGTCTCAAAATTCAGAACCTTTGTTCTAGATAGCCCATACAGGCTGGTTATTGACCTTCCCGAATATAGTTGGAACGTTAACAGCATCAGCAAGCCCACAACAAGCGGTGTAAAATCCATACGGCAGGGCAAGCTACAATCTGGGATTTCACGCATTGTTGTTGACCTAAGCCAGCCCATGTTAATTAAGTCCGCCTTTATCCTGCGCGCGAACCAAGGCGTTCCTGACAGGTTGGTCATAGATTTTGCCAAAACATCTTCCTCTAATTTCGCACAAGAAAAAGACCGCATCCACGGCATACTTGATGTGCCGAATGCGACCGCCGAAACGGCTGAACTCTCTCAGCCGCGCGCACCAGAACCTCCGCCTACCGCACAGCCACCTCCGCCGCAACAGGCGGAAGAACGGCCGCTCGTACAACGCTCCACCTCATCTGGAATGGTCATACCAGGGCATAAACCAAGAGCCGCACAAGATTATGCCGCATCTGATGCTCCTCCTGTTTATGTCCCGCCAGCGATTGTTGAAAAACCACTCATTATTATTGACCCCGGTCACGGCGGTGTTGATCCGGGGGCTATTGGTGCAAACGGTATTTTTGAAAAACACATTGTTCTTTCTGCCGCGCAAGAGCTTAGGCAAGCCCTTATTGCAACGGGACGTTACCGTGCCGAGTTAACACGTAGCAATGACACCTATTTAAAACTGTACCAACGCGTTGATGTCGCGCGGAAGAAAAAGGCTGATCTGTTTATCTCACTTCATGCCGATACAATCGGTAAATCAAACGTAAGCGGTGCCTCTATATATACGTTATCCGAGAAAGCATCAGACAAACAGACAGAAAGCCTTGCCTCGCGCGAGAACAAAGCCGATCTCATTGCAGGCGTTGATCTAAGCCACGAAGACAAAGAAGTCGCCAATATCCTTGTTGATCTCACAATGCGCGACACCATGAACCAATCCAAATTTTTCGCCAACACCCTCGTAAGTGAAATGGACGGCAGAGGCATTCGCACACTAGAGCGTCCGCACCGCTATGCGGGCTTCGCTGTTTTGAAGGCGCCCGACATTCCCTCGGTCTTGATTGAGCTCGGATTTTTGTCAAATAAAACCGAAGCACAGCTCTTATCTCGCCCTGATCACCGCATGAAAATCATCTCCGCGCTGATAAAAGGCATCGACGGATACTTCGAAAAAGTTCGCTTGAACCAAAAAACATAGGCAAGCCGCCATTTTTTAGGGATTATATAAAATCGTAAAAAAATAAAGAAAAACAGTGTTCAATCTCGTTTTTATATTGTATACATGTACTAGGTTTTGCCTTTTAAGTAAGGCTACTTGAACGATGAATCACAGATTTTTTAACTAATTAAGTGGAAGAGGATACTATGAATAAATTTGTAACAGCATTTTTGGTTTGCGGCGCACTAGCGGTTTCAGCTTGCTCAAGCAACGAATCACTAACAAACGATGCAGACCTTTTGAAAGCACCTTACGCTGACGAACGCACAGTTGGTCACGAAGAAGTTGCGATGCAAAAAGCTCCTGCGAAAGCAGAAAAAGTTTTCCATCAAAAACAAATGAAATAATCATCTGTTTTATTGATTTTTTTAAAAGGGCTTTTAATTAAGCCCTTTTTTTATGGCCGAATCCGTATTAAACTTGAATCATGAAAAACATAGTCAAAATACTTTTGTTTGTAATTGTTAACGGTTTGGGATCCCAAGCCACGCCGATACTGGCCAATGTTGCCGTTATGTTGGACGCGGTTCCTAAATTCAGTAGCGAACTAGCCGCAAGCCGCTTTCAGGATCTATTTTTTGGTGGTGGAACATGGGCATGGATTGCTGCTGCCGTTATAAGCATCGGATACTTCTTCGTTAAGTCGGCTGAATGGCGGATGGTGCTTATTCTTGCGCCGTTATTTGCGCCAATCATCTATTGCGTCGGGCTTTTGCTCTATTATAAGTTTGCATAGAGACACCACGTCATCACATACCATTATTTATTAAATGATCACCGCTGAGAAATCAGGATTTTTCTGGTGCAGGCTCTTGCTCTGGCGCATCCACAACTTCTGGCTGCTTGGAGTAAACACGCACAGGGTAGCCGGAACGTTTACGAACAACATTGCGGATCGTGCGCCAATTCATATCTTTGGCGTAATCACCAGCTGTTTTCAAAATAACCGCCAAGTCGTCGTCTGAAAAATCATAGGACGGCAAACCACCCTCATCTTCCATGACATCGGCTTGCTTCATGGTCAAATTCGCCTCGACATAAAAATCGCCATCAATCCATGCCGCTTTAATCGGTTGGTCTACGACTGTAACTTTTGTGCCCACGGGGATTTTTGTAAAAAAGCTTGCGATATCTTCGGGGTATAGACGGATGCAACCGCTACTAACGCGACGCCCAATACCATAGGGCTTATTCGTGCCGTGCAGTGCATAAGTTGGCCAACCGAGATATAACGCATGCGTGCCAAGCGGGTTATCAGGACCAGGCTCAACCCGTATAGGTAGGTCAGGGTTTTCCTCACGCATACGCGGTGTTGGCGTCCAAGTCGGACTTTCTTTTTTGCGGGTAACCGATGTCGAACCAACGGGCGTTAAAAGTCCCTCGCGACCAATACCAATCGGGTGTGTCACAGGCGGCGCATAGGCATCCAAAAACGCGTAAAGCCGCATTTCTGGCAAATTAATAACAATCCCAACCCGATCCGCATCAGGCAGCAAATGACGTGCAGGCAAAATAATGTCCACGCCATCACCAGGCAACCACGGATCGACATAAGGGTTCGCCGCACGCATTTCAACAAAGCCCAAATCATTATCACGGGCAAGTTGCACAAATGTATCTTCATATTTCGTCGTATAGATAACCTCATCACCGACATAAGGCTTTGTATAAAGCTCCTTCACAGCAGGCTTTACAGGTTTTTCAACAACAACGGCAATTTCCGCCTCAGCATCAACACCTTCGGGAACGTCTTCTGTGCTTTCCTCCGCGACCGTGACCTCCGCCTCAACGGTGTCCGCCGCGACATCCTCTATAGCAGCCTCAACATCTTCAACCTTTTCGTCCAAATCAGCTTTCAGAGCCTTCTCCGAGTTTTCACCCACACCCGTAACAGCTACGGGCGCAATCACATCAACCTTATTACCGTCCTCATCCACTTGCGCGGCAGAGACGGGCGCAACAGGCTTGTCCTTAGGCACAGGAACATCTGCCGCAAACGCAGCATTGGTCAAAAACGCAACAGAGGCAAGGAGGGCTAGGTATTTCATGCAGCCAACTTCATACGGCTATCGAGATTCTCGATGATTTTATCCATGAATTCTTCGGTGGTCAGGAATTTTTGATCCTTGCCAATAAGCAAAGCCAAATCCTTGGTCATGAAGCCGCTTTCAACGGTATCAATACACACTTTTTCAAGGCCTGCCGCAAAATCGATCAAGGCTTGGTTGCCATCAAATTCACCGCGATATTGCAAACCGCGTGTCCATGCAAAAATAGACGCGATCGGGTTTGTTGAAGTCTTTTCGCCTTTTTGGTGCTGGCGGTAATGGCGCGTGACTGTGCCATGTGCGGCTTCGGCCTCAACCGATTTTCCATCAGGTGTTAGCAAAACAGAGGTCATCAAACCAAGCGAGCCAAAGCCCTGCGCCACGATATCGGACTGCACATCCCCATCATAGTTTTTACAAGCCCAAACAAAGCCGCCTTTAGATTTGATTGCTTGCGCCACCATATCGTCAATCAAGCGGTGTTCGTACCAAAGCTTATTCTTTTCAAAATCAGCCTTGAACTCGTCCTCGTAAACGCGAGCAAAAATCTCGATAAACTTACCGTCATATTGCTTAAGAATTGTGTTTTTGGTCGACATATACATCGGGTAATTGCGTGACAGCGCGTAGTTAAAGCACGCGCGAGCAAAGCCTTCGATAGACTCGTCTAAATTATACATCCCCATCGCAACGCCCGATGACGGGAAATCAAAAATTTCATATTCCACAGGTGCGTCGCCATTGGCAGGCTCGAACTTCATCGTCACGCGGCCGGGGCCCGGTACTTTAAAATCTGTCGCTTTATATTGGTCACCAAACGCATGACGACCGATAACAATAGGTTCTTCCCAGCCGGGAACATAGCGCGGCACGTTTTTACATGTAATAGACTCGCGGAATACTGTGCCGTTCAAAATATTACGGATTGTGCCGTTCGGTGATTTCCACATTTTCTTAAGACCGAATTCTTCAACGCGCGCCTCATCAGGTGTGATTGTCGCGCATTTAACGCCAACGCCATATTTTTTGATCGCGTTTGCGGAATCAATTGTGACTTGGTCGTCTGTTGCGTCGCGGTTTTCAATCGAGAGGTCAAAATATTTCAGGTCAAT
Organism: Bdellovibrionales bacterium; assembly: GCA_037969035.1. Taxonomy (GTDB): domain Bacteria; phylum Pseudomonadota; class Alphaproteobacteria; order Micavibrionales; family Micavibrionaceae; genus JBBKWU01. The sequence continues at coordinate 32,883 of JBBKWU010000019.1, read as the reverse complement.
ATCAAGGTAAGGCAAGATCATACGATCGCGGATCATTTGCCAGATCACGCGTGTCATTTCATCGCCGTCAATTTCAACAACTGGATTATCGACCTTAATTTTTCCCATAATTTTCTCCTGCTTCTTTGTGTGCAATTTTGCGTTAGCTAATATCGCTTTAACTTAGAGAAAATCAAGCGGGAGATAAAGATATATCCTTTATCCACGCAATTATTTTTTATTTGATGATTTAGGCTCGGGGCTTCGCAAATTTTTTGGGGGAGCCGTAAATAGTGGCGTTCATTTCAGCCTTACGGTTATTGATAGCACCCTTCACATGACGCGCGAGTAAATCAATGTCGTGATAAAGGCGCGGTTCTTTGAAATGGCCGTTATGGAGCAAAAAGCCACCGCCCTTGCGTTTAACAATCTCAAAAAATGGGACTTGGGGGTTTGCAGACAAAAACAAAAATGCGCGCTCGCCCATCTTCTGGTGACGCGCATCCGCTGCTTTAAACTCTATCTCTTGCATAACTTTCGTTGCTTGACCGTAGGCATCAATTCTCATCAATGCTTTACGTTCATCAGCAGAAAAAGAACCGTTCTTACGGTTCCGTGCATCAATATGCCCCCGCATATCGATGACTTGTGCTAGTTCGTTGTATTCCTTGTTCAACACGCTTTTTTCCGGTTTTTTTAGGAGCTGTGTATTTTTTATTGTTACCTTGCTGCATTTTATGCATGCCAGATAAGCGTACACAGAACACCTCACTTTAGAAAGAACTAATTTAGAGTTTTGAACAAAATAATGAAGACTCATTTACAGAGTTACGGGCGCGCCGCACCGAATTTTACACGGACGACTTTTTTATCCGCGAAACGTTGCAACGCAACAGTTTCGCTTTCAAGCTTTTTAGAAAGATTGATAAAGCTATCCTCATATACCTTTAACTCGCCACTCACACGGCTATGTAATTTATATTGCGTGCGCCCTTTTCTGTCCTTTGATTTTTCAAATGAGAGAACAGGTTTTTCTTTAGCGCGGGAATCTGTCAGCATTGAGAAACAAACGAAGTTTTCGCCATTGCCATCAATGTTATAATCACGAACCACGCGCGTCATTTGGGCGCGTGCATAAATAGACAGCAACGTCGGAAACTCCCGTCCTTTGAAAAAGAACAGGTCGCCACCATTGTCGTTCGCATTTGCTTCGAAAACTGTACGCATGGGTTGTTTATAATATGAAAACTGCCGTTCAATCAAGAACAAAGCGTATCTATCTCTTCGGACAAACGCTCAAACGCGCGTTCGAACAGCCCTGATTTGAATAAACGCCCTTTATCGCGCGACCATATTTCGTACATATTCGTACGTGGGCCAACTTGGTGGATAACGAATTTCAAGATATAGGGCTGATGTTCGCTTTTATAATAGGAAAATTCAGCAATGCCTTCATCAAAATCGCAATCAACGGAGCGATAAGACAGCGTCTTATCTGCGGCGGCGCGCAAGAACAAACCATCCAATTGTTTAAACTGGAAATTCGTAAAACCTGCTTTTTGAACCTTTTTTAGAAATGGCCCATTGATGACATTCTCAGACATACATATATTGTATCATAAATCATAATCATTGCGTAAATTTTGAACGCCTATATACCTATATATATAGTACAACCAGAAAAAGGAGAGCTCGCCATGGCATTGCTTGAGACACCTGAGAAAGACAGCGGATTTCGCGCACCAGATTTCAACCTCAAAGGCACCGACGGAAAAATGCACAGCCTGCAAAGCTGCATGGGTGATAATGGTTTGGTCGTCATGTTTATCTGTAACCATTGCCCGTATGTGAAGGCTGTTATTCACCGCTTGCTTGCAGATTGTAAATTACTGCAAGAGCAAGGCGTCGGCTGTGTTGCGATCATGCCCAATGATACAAAAGCCTACCCACAAGACTCGTTTGATAACATGAAAATATTTGCACGCTCGAACGGCTTTACCTTCCCTTACGTCATTGATGACACACAAAGCGTTGCACGTGCTTATGGCGCGGTTTGCACGCCTGACATATACGGTTTTAACGCGGATGGAACTTTAGAATACCGCGGCCGCGTTGACAGTGCAGGCCCGAACGAAGCCAAACACGACACAAAGCGCGAGCTCTTAAACGCCATGACAAAACTCGCCCAAGACGGCGACACTCCCGCAGAGCAGTTTCCTTCCATGGGCTGCTCCATCAAATGGCGGTAAAATATATTTGCCCTTCTATACCTCGCCATGCTACAAAGTCTTATGGCTAATGAAGTACTAAACGAACAGATCAGGAATTTTTCTCAGAAGGCATCTTACGAGATTCTTCCAAAATATGTGACAGCCGGTATAGGCCGCTACCTCGCGCCTAAAACGTCCGTGTTTATTGGACATCAATCCTGTGACGATGAATATATGACTGAAATGTTGAACGCCCTAAAAACATTAAAGGCCGAGCACCTTAACCCCGTCCCGCACGTTGCGGCACGCCGCTTACCGTCGGCGAACTTTCTTTCTGACATGATGAACGAAATCCACGGATTGGGTGTTGATCACCTATTGGTTGTTGGTGGAGACACCCCTGAACCGCTAGGCCCTTATGCAAACAGCATGGATATTTTAACATCGGGCTACATTGACCGTTTTTCCAAAATCGACATTGCCGCTTACCCCGATAGCCACCGCAACATTCCCGAATCCGTGCAAATTGATTGCCTGAAACAAAAGCTGTCCTTTATAAAAGAAAATGGCCAGACTGCCGGAATCTCAACATTGCTCAGTTTTAATCACCTATCCATTATAAACTGGGCAGACAAAAACGCTCCCATTGTCGGAAACACACCGATTAGAGCCACAATTTCCGGCCCTTGCAGCACTTATGACAAGGCTCGATTTGCATATAAATTCGGGCAGACAAAAATGCTGAGCTATCTATTTTCACAAAGAGCCGCAATGGCAAACATCGCCGCATCAACACCTGATAAAATCGTTTCTCACCTTGCCGCGAGTGCCATAGATATTGCCCCTCGCTTTAGTACATTCAGTCAGGTAGCAGACTGTGTAAGCTATGTGAAATCCCTGCAAAGCGATGGCCTTTCTACATCAACGCGCCCATCTCGCGCACTCAATCGTGAATAACCTACAAATTCCTAAAAATAGTGTCTGGCAATATTGGTGACAATCTTTATGATGCACGAGATATACACAAACAAAGATGCGTTAATAAGGGATAAAAACATGTCTGATCCGTTAATTCAGGAATTCGAAGCTGCTGACAAGCAGGAAAAACTGCACGCTTATTGGAGCGAATATGGTGGCTATATCATTGCTAGTGCTATACTTGCCGTGCTTTTCACGGGTCTTATTACAGGCTACAAAAATTACACACGCAACGTGAGTGAACGCCAAACAATGGCACTTGTCAGTGCGCTTGAAAACACAGACCGCGCCACAGCACTCATAGAGGTTTCTCCCGAACTTGATGGCGGATTGCGCGCCATGGCTGATTTATCGGCCGCTGGAATTTTGCTAAGCACCGAAAAACCTGATGAAGCACTCGTCGTTTACGAAAAAGCAGCCTCAGATAGCAAGCTCCCAGAAAACTTCCGCGATTTATCTGAATTCATGGCTATCCGTTTAAAATGGGATCTGGTAAAAACAGCCCCTACACAAGAAGGCGCAGCAAAACTTGAAATAAACTCTGCGGATTACATCGCACGCCTAAAACCATTAATGGCTAAACGGAGCAGCCCATGGCAAGCTCATGCAAATATCCAAGCCGCATTAATTATGGCCGAAGAAGGCAATTATAGTGAGGCTCTGAAATATATAAACGCCGCGCTTAATATTGAAAAAATCCCGCCATCGCTTCAAGAACGCGGCAATGCGCTTCGTCATATCTACACGTTGGAGCAACAGAAAAACGCGCCCGCAGCAACAACAGCCGAGCAAGAGGCACAAGGATGAGTAAATTAAACCTATTTCACGGCTTCTTGATTGCCACCGCGATCTTCTCATTCAGTGCGTGCTCAAGCGATGATAAAGCCCCCTTAAAAGGCGAGCGCGTTTCTATCCTTGAACTGCAAAAAAACCTTGAGCCTGAAAGCGACACACTTGATGCACAAGGCTTTGTCGCACCAACAATCTGGCGCAATGAATTTTGGCCGCAATCTGGTGGCTATGCGAACCACTCCATGCAGCATATCGATCTTGGCGAAACGCTAAAGCAAGCGTGGACAGCCGATATCGGTGATGGCGCAACAGACAGCCTCCCTTTGACAGCGCAACCAATCGTGGTTGACGGCAAAGTATTCACCCTAGACACAGATTCCATCGTGACCGCGTTTGATATAGCAAACGGTAAACAAGTATGGCGCATTGATGTGCGCGATAAAAACGAAGAAGACGAAGTTATCGGCGGTGGCCTTGCTTATTCAGGCGGCGCATTGTTTATCACAAGCGGCTATAACGAAGTTATTTCCGTGTCACCAAAAGACGGCGCGCTTCTTTGGCGTGTTAAAATAGCGGCTCCCGCTCGCGCGGCACCGACAGTTCATGAAGGCCGCGTTTTTGTAACCACACTTGATAACCGACTAATTACGCTAGACAGCACGAGCGGCACAGTCCTTTGGGAATATGCAGGCTTGAACGAAACCGCTGGCCTCATTGGTGCAGCAAGCCCTGCCACGAGCCGTGACATCGTTGTCCCTGCCTTCTCATCAGGCGAGATTGTCGCGCTACGTATTGAAAACGGTGGGCTAGCTTGGTCAGAAAACCTATCCTCCCGTAACGCGCTCAGCGGTCTATCCAATATTTCTGATATCCGCGCCTTGCCTGTTGTTGATAAAGGTCTCGTTTTCGCCGTTAGTTTTGGCGGCAAGATGGTCGCTATCGAAGAACGTACAGGCAGCCGTATTTGGCAGCGCGATATTGGTGGTTCTGAAACACCTTGGCTTGCAGGTAATCACCTGTTTGTGCTCTCCAACGATAACGAGCTAATTGCGTTAGGACGCGATACAGGCGCTATCCGTTGGGTTTCTCAATTACCGCGCTTTGAAGATCCTGAAGATAAAGACGGCAAGCTATTTTGGACAGGCCCTGTTTTGGCAGGAAACCGTCTAATTGTTGCCGGTACATACGGCACAATCCTTGAGTTTTCACCTGAAACGGGTGAACAAACAGGCAAGTGGTCGGTCAAAAAATCCATCTCTGTTCCTCCTGTTGTCGCGGGTGGTGTGCTGTATTTACTTGCCGATGACGGTACTCTTATGGCATACCGCTAGGGTTCAATAAATCAGACAATAAAATATATATAGTCGTTTCGCTTTGTTTTGTGGCAAGGCATGAGCGACGCAGCGTAGCAGCACTACGTAAGGAACAAATAACGATGTCACAAGATAAATGGAAACGACTATAATGTTAAAACTAGCCATCATAGGCCGCCCAAATGTCGGCAAATCTACGCTTTTCAACCGGATTGCGGGGAAGAAGCTGGCTATTGTTGATGACACCCCTGGTATCACACGCGATTGGCGCGACTCTGAGGGTTTTTTATACGATCAACCCATCCACATTATTGACACAGCAGGACTCGAAGAAGCCTTTGACGGCAGTATCGAAAGCCGCATGCGCGAGCAAACCGAAGAAGCTTTAAAACGTGCCGATGTTGCACTGTTCATGATTGATGGACGCGCAGGTATTACGCCGCTGGATCAACATTTTGCGCGCTGGCTGCGGAAGCAAGACATCCCTGTTATTCTCGGTGTGAACAAATCCGAACACGGCCCTGCCGTTCAAAATGCTTTAGGCGAGGCGTTCAGCCTCGGCCTTGGTGAACCTGTCATTCTTTCAGCCGAACACGGCATTGGCTTGGAAGAGCTTTATCACGCGCTAGAGCCTCACTTTCCAGCCCCTGAAAAGCCTGCCGCTATTGCATTTGACGTTGATGGCACGCTTGAGGAAAGCGAAGCACTTGACGAAATCGAAGGCAATGAGGAGTTTGAGTTTGTTGAAACCGTTCCTGAAGTCACCGCGCTAAAGGTTGCGATTGTTGGTCGCCCAAATGTTGGTAAATCCACGCTGCTAAACGCCATGGTTGGCGGCCCGCGTTCTATGACGGGGCCAGAAGCAGGCATCACGCGCGATGCGGTTTCTGTGGAATGGACCTACAAAGACCGTGAATTCCGCTTGGTCGATACCGCTGGTATGCGCCGCAAATCAAAGGTTGTCGACAAGATCGAGAAGCTATCCGTCGAAGATTCCATGCGTGCCATTCGTCTGGCACAGGTCGTGATCTTGGTTCTGGATGGTAATATCATGCTGGAAAAGCAAGATCTCATCATTGCCGAACATGTTCTAAACGAAGGCCGCGCTCTCGTTATCGCCGTCAACAAATGGGATATGGTTGATGAAAAGCTCGAACTGCAACAACAGCTCGCTGACCGTATAACCCGCTCGCTCTCTCAAATTCGCGACATCCCGATCATTCATACCTCCGCGCTCAACGGTAGAAACATCAATCTGTTGATGGACACGGTTATGGATACGTTCAAAATGTGGAACAAGCGCGTGAGCACAGGTAAATTGAACCGCTGGTTACGGATGATGGAAAGCCGCAATCCTGCTCCGTTGATCGGTGGGCGTTCAAACCGTTTGCGTTACATCGCACAGATCAAGACCAGACCACCGACTTTTGTGCTTTGGCTATCACGTCCAAAGGAAGTGCCTGATTCTTATAAGCGCTATATCATTAACGGCTTGCGCGAGGATTTTGAGATCCCAGGTGTGCCTATTCGCTTGCTGATCCGTACGAGTAAGAACCCTTACTCGGATAAGTAGCATTATCTAATCGTTACGCCAGACCAAGCGCGCGAAATACAGGGTTTGCTTGCCACAGGATGGCTGTTGCAAAAGCGGCTTCCATAACGGATGGTGAGGCATAAGTGGCAACGTCGTTAAATAATCTTCCTAGCATAAAAACTCCCCAGTTTTTGTATTTTTCTCATTATTAAGAATCACAGTTTAGCAACTAAAGGGCAACTTGCCCATACATCCTTATTTGCCGACTAATCCAGATCAACCATTTCACCGTGCTTTGTGCATGTTGGCGAGGCCAGATCAAGAAACGCAGGCATGACATCGTCTGTGGTTTTCGTGCCATCTGGCAATTTACCTGGAAACGCATCATTGAGCATTTTCGTATCAACGGGCCCTGGGCTAATCATATTCACGCGCAATTTCGTTTTACGGGTTTCTTCCGCATATGTCATCGCCATCGCCCGCAGCGCAGCTTTGCTCACCGCGTATGAGCCCCAATAGGCCATCTGTACCGTGTTACCAATACCAGAGGTCACAAAAATCGCGCGTCCCGCAGGCGCCGCACGCAATAGCGGATCAAGCGTACGGATAAGACGGAAATTCGCATTCACGTTAATATCCATCACCATCTGCCATTCTTTTTCTTTGGCATGCGGTAAGGGACCGAGCGTACCCAGCATCCCTGCATTCCCAACAAAGATATCAAGCCCGCCAAAACGTTCGGCAATGGTTGGCCCAATTTTATCGACATCCTCAAATTTACGCAGATCAAGTGGCATTAATGTTGCCTGCCCCCCTGTCGCCTGAATTTCATCGTCAACCGCTTCCAGACCGCCCACCGTGCGCGCCACCAAAATCACATGCGCCCCAGCCGCAGCATAAGATTTTGCAACAGCCGCGCCAATTCCGCGCGATGCGCCCGTAATCAATGCATATTTACCCGATAGATCGACAGTCATTTTAGCTCCTCATAATCAATTGTTTTTATTGCGAAAAACGATACTCTCCAGTTTGCTCGCAAGTTTTCCTGTGTGTTTTTCGTGCCTCTCTTACTCCTTGGCTCTCTATTGAGCCGTCCTTGGTTTCACAACAATATTATAGGAAAAAATACCCATAAAATCAAGATTAAACCAGAAGAAGGAGCATTACTTGCTTTGATGCTCACGCAGATTTGTCACGCTGCCTGTGCTTATTTTCTCATCATGATCCGTCAACGACACCGTGTAATCACCTGTAAAGCAAGCATCACAATATTGCGGATTATCATTGTTGCGTGCCTTTTCACCGACAGCCTTATAAAGCCCATCGATCGAAAGATATGCGAGTGAATCCGCACCAATATATTCGCGGATTTCTTCGACTTTTTTACGGTGCGCCAATAGCTCGCCTGTCGATGGTGTATCAATCCCGTAAAAGCAGCTATGCGCGTTCGGTGGTGACGAAATACGCATATGCACTTCGGTCGCCCCCGCTTGGCGCATCATTTCAACAATCTTTTTCGAGGTCGTGCCACGCACAATTGAATCATCGATCAGCACAATTTTTTTGCCTTGGATATAGGCACGGTTGGCGTTATGTTTCATTTTCACGCCCAAATGACGAATTTTATCGGTCGGTTGGATAAAGGTTCTGCCGATATAGTGACTACGGATGATGCCAAGCTCAAACGGCTTTCCGCTTTCCTCGGCGTAACCAATCGCGGCAGGTGTGCCACTATCAGGAACCGGAACAACCAGATCAACATCGGGGCATGGTGCTTCGCGCGCGAGTTCCGCGCCGATTTTTTTGCGCGCTTCATACACGGATTTTCCATCCATAAAGCTATCGGGACGTGCGAAGTAAATATATTCAAACACGCAGAGGCGCGAAGGTTTAGTCGCAAACGGGCGCTTGCTATGCACGCCATCTGCATCAATCACAATCAACTCACCCGGTTCAACATCACGCACGAAATCAGCACCGATAATATCAAGCGCACAGCTTTCCGATGCCAAAACATGCGCATCATCTAAACGCCCAAGAACCAACGGACGAATACCGTGCGGATCACGAATACCCATCATGCTATCGCCTTCTGTCGCGATCAAAGAATACGCGCCCTCGACTGCTTCTAATGCGGCAACGAAACGATCCGCAACCGTTTTACCGTTCACCCGCGCCATTAAGTGCAAAATGACTTCGGTATCGGAGGTCGATTGAAACAGCGCGCCTTGTAGCACCAAATCACGGCGCAGCTTTTCAGCATTGGTCAAATTGCCGTTATGCGCCACAGCAAACCCGCCGAAGGCAAGATCAGCATAAAGAGGCTGTATATTACGGCGTGATGTCTCACCCGTTGTGGAGTAACGATTATGGCCGACCGCAATATGACCGCGAAGTTCCGCCATAATATCGGGATCACCAAAGGCTTTGCCTACCATTTCGGGAGCGCGGTGCGCGTTAAAATTTGTGCCATTATAACTCACGATGCCTGTGGCTTCTTGCCCACGGTGCTGAAGCGCGTGAAGGCCTAAAACCGTGAGTGTTGCCGCATCTTCATGCCCGTAAACGCCAAATATTCCGCATTCTTCTTTAAGCTTATCTTCCGAAAAGTCGATATCGTCGAAAGGATTGCCATGGTCGTTTGCGGTGTTATTCATTTGCGTTTCCTTCGTTCATGCCGTCAATGCCCTCTTCGAAAAGCTGCTCTAGCCTTTCGCGCTGGTTATCTTCATAACCTGACGGGTTTGCAGGCGGTTTTGGTGGTGGCGCGTCTTCTGTCGTTTCTGGCTCTGCTGTTTTAGAGTCTGTGGTTTTAGAGTCTTTATTATCTTTGTCGCCGCCAGTTACCTCTTGGAATTTTTCTTCAACTTCTCTGCGAAGCTTCTCGGCAATACCGTCTTTGCCTTTTTTCTTATCGTCTTCGATTTCTTCGGTCACGCTTTCGGGCATAAAACTGTGAAGTTGCGCGGTGATACGCTCGACATAGCTATAGCTTTTGGCGTTACCAAATAGCTCTGTGCGGTACTCTTTATCTGCCAACATGTAAAACGGCATGTAGATAATACCGATAATAATGACAGCGCGCACACAACCAAAGAGCGCTCCAAGCACACGGTCAAGAATGCCAAGGCCGAGTGCTTTAGCAGCACTTGAAAGAAAATGGCTAACAAAGGACAGGATAATCACAACAATGATAAAGATGAGGCCATACGCTAAGAAATCTGCTACCATGTCATACGGGATAATGCCCAGAAGTTTCGGTATTTCATCACCTTCGGCATCACCGACCAGCCAACCATTAAAGGTCGGCGCGAGAAGCGGCCCTAAGAAATAAGCCGCGGCAACACCGCCAACAACACCAAAAATTGTAAGCACTTCGCGGATAAAACCACGCAATGTCGCAATCCCGATAGAAATCAAAAGAATGGTGAGAACCAGAAGGTCAAATATAATCACGGAGATTTCCATGCGAATCCTTTGTGCAAAAAACTTTGTCTAGCATATTGATACGCAAATATGACGGGTTTTTCAAGCTGCACGGCGCGATGTTTTGTTTTCTCCAGAGAACATATCAACAATATCTTGAATATGGGCAATTTCATTGATCAAAAGCGGATCTGCTTTACGGTCTTTATTCTTTTTACGGCGTGGCATGAAGGCTTTTTCAAAACCGAGCTTTGCCGATTCTTTTAAACGCAAATCAGGTTGCGCGACTTGGCGCACTTCTCCTGCCAAACCAATCTCGCCAAAAAACACAGCATCCATCGGAAGCGGTTCACCCGATGCCGCACTAATCAACGCCGCCGCGACCGCCATATCAGCGGCGGGTTCGTTAATACGGATACCGCCCGCGATGTTGAGATAAATCTCACACCCTGAAAATTGTAGGCCGCAGCGCGTTTCGAGCACCGCCAAGATCATCGCCAACCGCCCCGCATCCCAGCCCAAAACCGCACGGCGCGGCGTGGCAAGGGACGATGGCGCAACAAGTGCCTGCACCTCCACCAACACAGGGCGCGATCCTTCGAGTCCCGCCAAAACAGAGCTACCCGCCACGTTTTGTTGGCGCTGCGCAAGGAAGAGTGCGGAGGGGTTTGCAACCTCGGCTAAACCCTCGTTCACCATTTCAAACACACCGATTTCATCAGTTGGCCCAAAACGGTTTTTCACCGCGCGCAAAATGCGGAATTGGTGGGAACGATCACCTTCGAAGTACAGCACCGTATCAACCATATGTTCCAAGACGCGTGGCCCCGCGATTTGCCCGTCTTTGGTCACATGCCCGACAAACAGAACACAAATGCCGCGTTTTTTGGCAACGCGAATAATTTCCTGCGCCGATGTTCGCACTTGGGTAACGGTGCCAGGGGCACTTTCAACGTTATCGACATACATGGTTTGAATGGAATCGATCACGATCAAATCCATCGGGTTATCATTTTGTTCCATCGAGGCCACAATATCGCGCACACTGTTAGACGCCGCAAGCGACACAGGTGCTTTGGCAAGCCCCAAACGATCCGCGCGCAAACGCACTTGGTCAACGGATTCCTCGCCCGAAACATAAGCACAACGCACACCTTTATTGGCAAGCGTACACACGACTTGCAGCAGCAGCGTTGATTTCCCGATACCCGGATCACCACCCGTAAGAATAGCAGACCCCGGCACAAGACCGCCGCCCGTCACACGATCAAATTCAGCGATACCCGTTTTGCGGCGCGGTACTTTTTCATGATTTTGCCCACCGAGATCAAAAAACTCGATCGAGCGGCCTTTTTTACTGCCGACCATGCCTTTGGGGATGGATGCCTCAATAATTTCCTCGGAGATGGAGTTCCACTCCCCACATGCATCGCATTTGCCCGACCATTTGGTATGAACCGCGCCACAGGATTGACAGAGATAGGATGTTCTTGATTTGGCCATGATGTACTCGAATCTGCGTTGATTGTTTCTTCTTTCTTTTTACACCACAAATGAGAACAAAGAAAGAACAATAATAAAAATACGTCAATTTTGCATTATGGTAAAAAAATCAGTATAATCGCTTCTCATAAAATAATATTCAGGCGAGAGCAGCACATGCCCGATAATTTTGACGCAAAAAAATACGTGAATTTGTTTCTTAAAATGAGAGATTCAATGCCGTTATTCAAAGCCAGTAACGCCGATGAAACGGTTCATCTGGGGCGTGCCTTTGCCCATGCGGTTTGTGGCATGCGAGACATCAGCCGTGAACAAAACCGCCCTATTCGGGTTGGGCTTGATGCCATATCACACACAGGGAAAACGACATTTGTACGCGGCATGCTCTCAGGGTTGGCAAATTATCACATCATGGAAGATGACAGAAGCGCCTATTGCCAAGCAACGCGCAAACACAGTGATCCCAATAAAGGATGGCTGCGCAATTATGATGCGGGGCTAGAAGATGAGTTAAAAAAATATCGCTTACCCTCTTACCTGCGGAATGATATTTCTGAGTTTGGATTGCCATTTGTGGATGTGGTGGAGCACCCCTCGGAGGATGAGCACAACACGCAATTTGATTGCCTGTTATTTGTAAGACAGACAAATTTACGCCTTACAAACAGCGCGCGTACGTTCAGTGTTCTGGCAACGGATGACGTTAAAAACACAGCAGGGTTTCAACAATTCATCGCACAGGCCGAAACATTTAAGAGGGATAATTATCCGCTACCCGTTTGGAGCCCAAAACCATGAACAAAAACGCCGCTGTAGCATCTACATATCTAGATTGGAATAGAAGTAACAAGAACGTAATTTTTCATTTCTAACATCAGCTTCACCCTCTTTGTATTTACGAGGATAGAAAGCCTGTACTAGGGCCCTATTAAAACTTTCAATAACCTCTAAATCCTCTTCCCGAACCCCTTCTAACTTTCCATTGATAATTGCCAAACAGTCAGCTTCATCTTCGTTGGCCTCATCGTCAGAGCCACCAAACGGGGAGAAATGTTGGCCTGTGTGGTGAGCACATTCATGCCTAAGAACATGTTCACGAAATACAGGATTCACAGAAGACAGCATGGCTCTATCAATCATAATAAACGGTATATCGTCGGCATCAATATTCGCAAAAGCCAAAAGTTTCCCATATCTATGAATCATCATAATATCAGACGGAATTTCTCTATATTCCACGTTAACACCATCAACCATGCATACAGGTTCTTCAAACTCATATTTAGGTTCGAAGAACATATTCCTGATTTCATCTCCAGTAAAATCATCAGAGATGGCAGGAGTGCCAACCATGGTTAGTGATAAGGCCAATGTATTAAAGATATCTTTTAACATAACAAAATATAGCAAAAAGAGCTTTATCAGCGCAAGTTTTATCAACCATATATGCGGCTAAGATACATGGCTTACTCTTAACGCCCTTCGCGGCGGAGGGCCCATTTCAGCATCGCGTAATCGCTATCCATGCGTGCATTGATCACGAGCTGTTTGGTTTTGCGCGGCTGTGCGCCTTCGCCCAAATAAATACTGTTTTCCAACGTCAAACCGCCCGCATCATGGATGAAACGCCAACCTGCGCCGCCGCCAAGACGGAGCAATGCTTCTTGCCCCTCACGAATAAGGGAAACCTGCACGCGCGGATGAAGGTGGAAACGAATGGCAATATCGGCAGGCTTACCCAAACCGATGCTGCAATTAAAGCTTTCCTCACCACGTAAATCATGGCCTTGGTCGGTCATGAATAAACGGCGGCGGTGGGTGATGCCATTCACCGCGCCATATCCGTCATGGCACATTTCAAGCAGTGACACGCCGTCTGTTTCTTCACGCGTGCTAATCACGTTTTTCGGGCGACGCCCCATGTGACCGTCTTGCAAAATTTCACAGATATTACGGTGGTCGATTTCTGCCATGTTATGCGCTGCTGTGCCACGCAAGACATCTTGCCATTGCGCGTCAAGCGGGTGTGTACCGCATGAAACGAAAATACGTTCTTTGCCGTAGATAAATTCAAACGCCATCGGCGCGGCGTGGGCTTTTTTGTCATACGGATAAACAGGTGGCAGCCCTGCATCAACGGTGAGAACACTGCGCCCTTGGGATAAACGCTCAAATCCTGTATGCGGCAAACCGCGTAAAATGCGACCACGACCATTGGCTTTTGCTAGGACAGAATCCAGCCAGTTCATATCGCCTTCTTGACCGCCGTGAAACACCGCGAGCTTCTTATCAGAATAGCGGAAGAAGCGCACAGCCTGCGTCATGCGGTCAATGTTATGCTCAATTTGTTCGGGCACGGGATAGCCGGCGTGGAGCAAGCCATTTCTTATGTCTATATAAATACGCAACGCTTCGACTAGCTGCGAAGGGCTGCGGCTGACGTGACCGCCATCGCTCAAAATTTGTTTCTCTGTTTCGACTTGCAGTAAGTCGAGTGCTTGCTCCAGATAATGCTCGGCACGCGGCAAGGCAAGCCCTGCGAACGCCAATCCCTTTATCCCATGAAGCAGCGGCAAGCCAAAAAGCGTCTCTGGAAGCGCACGCGAAAGATGCCGCGCTTGTCTGGATACGCTATCAAAGAAACGCTCTTGGAAATCAAGATCGGCACTCGCGCCGTAAAACTCATACAGCGAAATCCAACTCGCCACGCGCTTACCCGCGATGTCAGGCCGCCATGTTTTTTCGTGCCAGCCTGCATAATGCGCGATCCAATTATCAATGTAGGCGCGCGCTGCTTGGCGTCCTGTATCACCGCCGACCGCGCGCAAATCACGCAACCAGTCAAAGCTATGAATATAAGACAGCCAAATATCATTAATGCCTGTGGGCTCCCAGCACTCGCCATGGATTTGCAGCGGCTCACCCGCAACCATGAATGTACCTTCGCAAAGCCAACGTCCGCGCTCCATATCACCCGGCCAAGAATCCGTCGGCACCGACACAAACGCGTTCGGCACCGTACCGCCCAGCGACCAATCATACAGCACGTTGCTATAGGCAAGCTTTGCTGCGCGGTGTTTCAGTTTATGGATAAAGTCAAAAGACATGGATGTCTTAACCTCTTAGCGCTTTAATGTTTTCTGCGTATTTTGCGGGGCCGTCTTTGAACACAGCAGTACCAGCAACCAAAACATTTGCCCCTGCTTTGATCACTTGTTTGGCTGTTTGCGGGTTCACACCGCCATCGACTTCTAAATCAATCTCGCGGCCTGTGGCGTTAATCATCTTGCGGATGTCTGTGATTTTATCGAGCACAGGAATAAAGCTCTGCCCGCCGAAACCAGGGTTAACGGTCATCACCAACACAAGATCAACCAAATCCATCACATGTTTGATCGCGTCTGCTGGAGTGGAAGGGTTGAGCGACACGCCTGCTTTTTTACCCATCGCGCGGATGGCTTGTAAACTGCGGTGCAAGTGCGGCCCCGCTTCAGCATGAATGGTGATAATGTCCGAACCCGCATCAGCAAAGGCTTGTAGATAAGGATCTGCAGGCGCGATCATTAAATGCACATCAAAAATTTTCTTCGTGTGTGGACGCATCGCCGCAACAACTGGCGGACCAAAGGTAATATTAGGCACAAAATGCCCGTCCATCACATCAAGGTGGATATAGTCAGCCCCCGCCGTATCAATGGCTTTGAGCTCTTTCTCAAGGTTAGAAAAATCACAAGAGAGCATAGACGGTGAAATAAGAATCGGGGCGTGTGACATAAATAAATTCCGTGAACAGAGTGAATGATTTTTGACGAGTCTGCAAAACGCATGCGAATGCATGTTCTATATACCATTATTAGCAGGTTTTCAGAATCATTTCACGTGTTATCGGGGAGAAATGTGGAAATAGTGCACGCCAACTTAAGCTATATTTTATAGAACCATTCGTCATTGATAGTCACCTTTTCAATAAACTCTGTCTTAACACCGAGCTTAAGGTTTTTCAAAAGATCGCAAAGGTCTTCACCATCTATCAAATCTATTGCTGGCGCGCCATCGCGATTTGCTTCCTTTCTGGCTTCGGAAGTAAATGTCCCCGTCGTAATAAAAAGGCCTTTATCTCCGCGTCCAACGAAAGCACCCCTAAAATCTCGAATATCGCCGGCACCAACACTGCTTTTGTACCGTTTACATTGAAAAGAAACATGGAACGACAACAAATTCACTCTTAAAATACCGACTCCGTCTATACCGCCATCACCTGATTTTTTTGTTACCTCTACTTTTATAAAACCAGACTCTCGAAGTACAAGTTGGCAAAGTTTTTCAAAATCATAGGGGTCAATGCCATACAGCTTTTCTAATAATTGGTCTTTCCAATCATCTGTATTGATTTCATCTTCGTTAAGATCCGCATCTTTGGATGAATCTAAATCAACATTTTTTTTAACATCAGCATGATCTTTTTTTCTTTTTCTGTTTTCTGACTTTATTTTCCTTGAGGCTAAAAAAATTTTCTCCATATCCGCCTCCAACAGATCATCACCGGAATCTAGCAACACCCAAACACCTTTTGCACCATCATTATTTATAGCGCTGACTCTCTTTAAATGTGTCCGCGCCCAAGCCGCATTATATTCAATTTGTGTTTTCCGGCCTTCTTTGTGAGGAATTTTTTGAATTTCTTCAGGATACGCTTCGACCTCGATAATTTTATCGACTAACTCTTGATTAGATGCTGAACCTCCTAGAGCTTTCAATGCTTTTAGAGTTGGCCACATAAGATCATAAGGTCTGGGGGCTATAATTTCATTTTCCTTGGTTTGTTTTAACATTTTATTTTCCTTTTATAAAATAGCTATATAGCACCCGTCGCTTTTTACTTAAGTCGCCTTCACCAACCGTACTGCGTAAAACCCGTCAATACCGCCAAGAGCGGTTAGGTATGAGGGGAGGAGGCGGAGCTCGCCTTGTTCAGTGAGGGCGCCGGTTATGTTGCCGACTTCGAACGCGGTGAATGGCTTGCGTTGCATGCCTTTGCCTGCTTTGCTTTGCAGGAAGCCTTCGATTTGGTGCTCGCCTTCGGCTTTTTGGATAGAGCATGTGCAATAAATCATTGTGCCACCGACATTGAGCATTTTTGCGGCGTTATCAAGAATTCTACGCTGTACCTCAACCAAGCTTTCAAGGTCTTGTGGTTGTTTTAGCCATATCACATCAGGATGGCGGCGCACGGTGCCTGTGGCGGTGCATGGCGCATCAACAAGGACAAAATCAGCCTTATCGCGTGGCTGCCATGCGGCAGCGTCAGCAATTTCGGTGGTTACGCTCTCTTCGAGGCGTACGCGCTTCATATTTTCTTCTAAACGCTTCAAACGCTTCACAGCGCGATCAAGTGCGAGGACATTGGCGCCTTGCGCGGCAAGCTGAGCGGTTTTTCCACCCGGTGCAGCACATAAATCAAGCACGGTTTTGCCCTCTAAATCCGCACCAAACAAACGCGCAGGCATCGCAGAGGCCGCATCTTGCACCCACCACATACCATCGTTAAAGCCTGGCAAATCATGAACGTTACCACCAGACGGGCGGCGCAATGTGCCCGTTGGTAAAATCGTAGCATCAAGAACTTCGGCCCAATGCTCGCGCTCCTCGGGGACTTTCAACGTGATATCAAGTGGGGCTTCGGAAAGGTTGGCTTGGGCGATTTCAGCCGCTGTGCGCAGACCGTAATCTTCGATCCATTGCTTCATCAACCATTCGGGTGTGTTCAAACGCGGCGCATCTTGTTTTGCGATAAGGGCTGCCCCTTCACGGGTACAGCGGCGCAATATGGCGTTGATAAAGCCTTTTTGGCGCGAGAGATTAACCGCCGACGCCAATTCAACATTGGTATCAACAGCCGCATGATCGGGCACATCCATAAACAAAATTTGCGCAATGCCCATCCGCAAAATTGTATGCAATGCAGGCGGGGAAGGGGCTTCTGGCTTGTCCGTGAACTGGCGGATAAGATCATCAATTTGCCCCAAACGGCGCAGCGTCGTGGCAACGACCATGCGCACAAAGGCGCGATCAAGCGTGTTCAAACCGTTCATGCCGCGCGCCAATTCCATGCTTTGGTCAAGCGGTTGGCGGCGCTGGAGAACATTTTCCAAAATTTCAAAGGCGGCTTGGCGTGTGTAGACGCCGTGTGCTTCGCGCTCGTGGTGTTGGGGCTCGGCGTCGTATCTATCGTTCATTGTCTATTTATTCCTGATTAAGCAGCAGAGGATTTGGAAGCAAGCTCTGCGCGGATTTCATCTTCCAGATTGCAGCTATAATCAATCAAACGCGCGTAAATGTCACGGATTAGATCAGCATCAAGGCCTTTTTCTGCGGCATGTGCGGCGTTACGTTCACGCACTTCATCAACGCGAGACTGGATAACGGATGGAATACCCTTTTCATGTTTTAAATGTCCGACTTCGCGGATAATGCCTGCGCGCTGTACCAATAGCTCAATGATTTTATCATCCAGATCATCAATGCGCTGGCGGTAGGGTTTCATAATTTCTTTGACGTCCATGGTTTTAGGCCTTTTCTTTTTAATCGATGATGTCATATTTAGCACATGAATACAGAAAAGCAAAAAATAGAAAAGCCTGACGCTGAAAACGCGAAAACGGACGTTAAAAAAGACGAACCCGCCAAGGAACATGGCGGGCGCGGCGGATTAGACCCTGTGCGCTATGGCGATTGGGAAAAAGACGGTAAATGCGTCGATTTCTAAGCACCTAAGCTGCATTTAGGCTGCGTCTAGATCAAGATCAATCATCACAGGAACGTGGTCGGATGGCTTTTCCCAGCTCCGCATTGGCGCGACAATGCTTTGCGCTTTTAACTGCGGCATCAGCGGTTTTGTCACCCAAACATGATCCAAACGCCGCCCACGATTTGATTTTTCCCAATCACGGTTGCGGTATGACCACCATGAATAGCATTTCTCGTCCTCTGGCACGAAATGACGTACCGCATCTTGCCAATCCAGCGAGCCTTGCATCGCGGTTAGTTTTTCAACCTCGATCGGGGTGTGGGACACCACCTTCAAAAGCTGTTTATGTGACCAGACATCGTGCTCTAGTGGGGCAATGTTGAAATCCCCCACCGCGACCAACGGATCATCATTGCTGTAGTTTTCCTTGAACCAGCCCGTCATTTCATCCACGAAATCTAGCTTATGCCCAAATTTTTCATTGATCATACGGTCAGGCTCATCACCGCCCGCGGGGATATACAGACAATGGATATCGACAGGTTTTTTATGTTGTTTTGTCTGCACGGACACGGCGATATGGCGGCAATCTTCCTTACCAACGCGGTGGTGGACAGCTTTTGCGGCAAACGGTACACGCGATAATACCGCCACACCGTTATAGCCCTTCATGCCATTGATATGGATATGCTCGTACCCTGCGTCTTTCATCGCCTCAAACGGGAAATGCTCGTCTGGGGTTTTTGTTTCTTGCAAACAGATGATGTCGGGGCTGTGTTCTGTTGCGAATTTCTGCACCAGTGGTGCTCTTAATCGAACAGAATTGATATTCCATGTGGCAATGCGCATAAATTTCTCTCCTTGAATTACATCCCTATAAAATAGAACCCGTAACCAAGAAGCAAGGCTGGAATAGCAGTATACACAGTTGCGAGGATGGCTGTTTTCGGGGCAAGCGCAATCGCAGGGAAAAGCGCGTCGCCATCGTTGCTAATCGCATTGGCGATCTGCGCGGAAAACGGGATAAGCCCTTGCAAATAAAATGTCGTGACCAAAATTTGCGGCCCGCACCCCGGCAAGAACCCGATCACAACCGCGATCAACGGCAAAAGCACGCCCCACGATGAGAACAACCGCGCAAAATCAAACCCCGTCCAAAAGACGGTCAGCTCAAACATTAAAAACGCACAAATCACCCAGACGGTCACAAAATTTGTATCCATTGCCGTGCGGATTAAAATATTATCGGCGCGGTTATTCCCGCATAAGGCACTGTAGGAAAGATTTGTAACGCTTGGCCCTGAATTTTCCGCCATCGCCCACATCAGCACCGATAACAGCGCACCAACGAACCCGATCCATAAAGCAGGATGGTAAACGCCTAGCGTCCCAAACCATAAATCGGTATTCACCTGAAAGGCACTAGCGATACCAAAGACAACAGCAGGCACAATCAGCGCGAGCCAGATATAACGCACGGGCGAGGGTTTTTCAGGCGTATCGCATAGATCACCGATCAAACCGTGCGCATCACTGCGAGGTTTACGCATAAAATCTTGACCGTGAATGGCTTCGACGACATAGCCCGACAAAACACCGACAATAAGGCTGATAACATAGACAATAGCAGCTGTTTTAGGTTCTTGCGCGATCAGCAAAAACGCGGCATCCCCCATGGTCGAGGTCAGCACAGCAACAACGCTGCCAAAACCCAAACGTCCTGCGACATATTGCGTGATAATCACAATGGCACCACCGCAACCAGGAAGCGCACCCATAAAGGCTGCGATAGGAATGTGGTACTTACTGTATTTATCCAGTAGGGCTTCTGTATCGACCTTAAATCCTTGCTCTAAGACATAAAACAGCGCGAGCGTCAACGCGACAAAGGAACTCACCGTAAGAAAAGCCGCCGATAATGTTTCGCGCGTTAACTTAGCGGTGTCTTCGGAGACAGCAAAAGACAGCCATAAAAGAAGAGCGAGAAAAATAAATTTTCCCGCTTTACCCGAGAGCTGTTTTGAACGGCTCTCCTTCTTCTGTGTCTTTATTGAATGTTTCGGACGAGCCGCACACATTACATCGGCAATTCCATGTTTGCCGGCAGACCGAGGTCTTGCATCATTTTTTGTGTTTCTTCGGCCATTTTACGATCAGCATTCTGGCGCGCTGCGTTCATTGCCGCCATTATCAAATCTTCGAGCGTTTCAATTTCTTCGCGATCAACGATCTCAGGAGCCAGCTCCACTTTGCGTACTTCGCCGCGACATGTCATTACAACCTTCACAAGACCACCGCCCGCTTCGCCGATCACTTCGACCTCAGCAAGTTCAGCCTGCATTGTTTGCATGCGATCTTGCATCACTTTGGCTTGTTTCATCATTTCTTGTACGTTCATCATTATTGTCCTCTTTTATGAATATCTAAAATTATTGCTTCGTTCTAATTTTTACCTGTGCATCAGGGAAGATGTCCAGCACTTCTTTCACAATTGGATGGGCTTTGACCTCATTCAACGCGGCTTGTTCTTTGGCGGCGAGTTGCATCGCCAGTGTGGGTTCACCATTTGCGCTCGCACTCACACTCACGACCCAGCGCTCGCCTGTCATGTCGCGCAAGACTTTACCCAGATCAGACGCCAGTGCTTTCGGCGCGTTCACAGTCGGGCGGAATTCGATATGCCCCTTACCCATCTTCACCAGATGCATATTGTGGAACACTTCACTCGCCAAAATCATATGACGACCAGAAGACACCAGACGTTCAACATCCGCCAGCGTTTCAATCACGCCGATTTCAAGTGCTTGTGCCTCTTCATCCTCGACCGCAACAGGCGCAGGTGCGCTTGCCATACCACCGCCAGCAATGGCGCGTAGCTGCGCAACTGGCTCTGGTTGACGTGCTTCAGCGTGGGCAGGCGCGGCATGCTGTGCCGCTGCTTGCGTTGCGACAACGCCATTATCCATGTCGGCTTTTATTTTCTTCAGCAGATCATTCGGGTCGGGCAAATTGGCTGCATAAGACAAGCGAATTAAAATCATTTCTGCGGCCGATTGCGGGTTTGGCGCAGAATTCACCTCGGCAATCCCTTTGAGCAATATCTGCCACGCACGACTGAGTGACGGCATCGACATTTTGATCGACAGGCTGCCAATGCGATCTTTCATCTCGGGTGCCATAACAGCATTGCCCTCGCCACCATTCGGCACAACACGTGCCTTGGTCAAAAGATGCACAAAATCAAGCATGTCTTGAATAAGGACAACAGGATCAGCCCCGCTTTTATATAAATCAGCCGATATATCAAGCGCAGCAGAACATTCGCCCTTCACGGCGTGCTCAAGCATATCAAGCGTTTTACCACGATCAGCAAGGCCGAGCATATCTTGGATTTGTGTTGCGGTGATTTCATCAGAAGACAGCGACATGGCTTGGTCGAGCAAGCTCAAACCATCGCGCACAGACCCATCCGCCGCGCGCGCAATCATCGTCAATGCTTCGTCTTCGGTTTTCACGCCTTCTTTGCCTGCGATTTCTTTGTAGTAATCCGCAAGCGTTACCGCATCAATGCGGCGCAAGTCAAAGCGTTGGCAACGGGATAAAACCGTCACAGGTACTTTGCGGATTTCAGTTGTCGCAAAAATAAACTTCACATGCTCGGGTGGTTCTTCCAACGTTTTCAAAAGCGCGTTGAACGCGGATTTCGAGAGCATGTGCACTTCATCGATGATATAGATTTTGTAACGTGCGGAACTTGGCGCGTAACGAACACCGTCCAAAATTTCACGTACGTCATCAACGCCCGTATGGCTGGCGGCATCCATTTCAATGACGTCAGGATGGCGATCTTCGGAAATGGCTTGGCAGATTTCACAATCGCTCGTATCGCCCGTTGTTGGCCCTGCTTTTCCATCTGCGCCTGTGTAGTTCAGCGCCTTGGCAATAATCCGTGCGGTGGTGGTTTTGCCCGTGCCGCGAATACCCGTCAGCATAAATGCATGCGCGATGCGTCCGCTTTCGATCGCGTTTTTCAGTGTGCGCACAAGCGCATCCTGTCCGATTAACGCATCAAAATTTTGCGGACGATATTTCCGCGCTAAAACGCGGTATGCTTCTTTTTTCGGATTATTCTCTGTCATAGCTCTTATGTTTAAGGCGATTCCGCATTGACTGCAAGCAAGAGCATCTAAAAAAGCATTCTCTATGACGATAAACGCTTAATCATAAAATGACACGCATGCTCGCCTGCTGAATTTGGGACAACGGCAAAACACTCAAACCCGCATTTCTTATAAAACTCTGGCGCCTGAAAGTCCAACGTCCATGCCGTTATTTTTGTGAGCTTATGTTCATAGCAATAAACTTCGACTTGCTCAATCAACCTACGCCCTATTCCTTGTTTGCGCTTCAAAACAACCATGTTTGAAATCTCAAAACCATCCCAAGCTTTATAGCCGTCAAGGCCACCAAGGAACGCGCCATCGTCTTCTGCATAAAAAGTAACGGGTTCGTAATTTACCTTCGGAAAGAATTGATCATTATATTTTTTTAATTCATCAAAAATTCGGGGTGCCATATCATTCGAGGATTTTATTTCGATCATGTTGGTCTTACCCGCTCTTTCCAGTAATCCTGCTTATGAATTTCTTCTCTCATGACAGCGATAATTCTATCAGCGCTTTCCTCGGAAATGCTTTTAATCATACAGAGTGTATTGCTGTTTATATCTTCGCGCCACACAGCCCAATCACCCTTGCTCGCGATCGCAAAAGCATGATCAATTCTTTGTAGACGTTTGGATGTATTTGCATTTGGCATGCATGAACTATAGCGGAGAATGAAAGAAAATGGAAGCCGGACACGACCCGATGAAGTTCGTTGTGGCTGCTACCTTTCGGTCCTGACCCGGTTCGCGAAAACGTCGCCCGCGCCGACTTCCGCTTATGGATATAGCCATTTTTAGCGCGGAGTTCAAGCTTTGCGTTTTCTGATTGCCAAATTAATCAACCCGCATCAGTGAATTTTTCGATCAAGAAGCTGTAATAGCCCTCCATGTCGGGCGCGTTGGAGGCAAATACGGCGATATAAAACACAGCCAGTGCGCCTGAAATCCACAATGCCTTGCCTTTTCGTGTCAGGTTCTTTCGCTGCACAGCTTCGACGACATCAAGCAGCACGACACTGCCATCCAACCCCGGAAACGGAATCAAATTAATCAACCCGATCAACACAGAAAACAGCGAAAGCAAAAACACAAAACGATAAACAAGATGCAAAACAGGCGATGTCCGTTTTGATACCGCGCCGCCCTCCAGCAGCCATTCTTTGTTAATAGGGAACAGATTAAACGGTGTTTTCGCTACGTTACGTATAAGCTCTAGATCTCTTGATGCTGCCTCGCGCAGACTTGCCGCAAACCCTAGCGGCAAATAATAGTTGTCGCGCAATCGCCCAATGAAGAAATAATCATAATCATCATGTTTTTCATCCATCATATTCGGATTTGATTCACGCGGCAGATCGACAAGATACTCATAAATTTTTCGATCCTCTGATTTCAAACCGATCGTCGCTGTTTTGCCAAGACGCTCATAAATCAAATTCCGCGCCATATCATCATGCGCATCATCTTTACCATTGATTTTAATACCGTCCACGCTATCAAGGGCCCCATAATCATACGGCAGTTGCATCATCAACACACCAACCACGCCATGCTCACGGACGAAGCCATTTTCCTCGCGGTAGCTGCGTAGCTCGGGCTTAATATCAACACGCCGCGACACGCCGTTTGTTTCAATACCAAAGGCAAGTGCCCTATCGGTTGTATTGCGCGTGAACGGCAAGATTTGCGCGGAATATGTGATGGCATTATCATCAATCGATGTGATTTTATCGCCAGGGCGAAGGCCAGCTTCATAAGCAGGTCTGTGAAGCTCCACCCCTGTCACCATTGCGGGAGAAACAGGCTTCCCAAAGAACACAAAAAAGCTCGCCATGACAAAAAACGGCAAAATAAGGCTCGCAAAGGGCCCTGCGAGCACCACAAATAAACGCCGCCAAATTTTATCCTTTTGCGCATCAAAATCAGCAATACCAACATAAGCCTTGAACGGCCAAAGATGAATAAACCAGTCCGTACCGTTTTTATCTGTGCGGCTATAGAGACACTTACCAAAGCCGATCACAACGCGCTCGACCTTCATGCTCGTCAGACGCGCGGCCATATAATGACCAAGTTCATGCACAAGCAGCGTAAGGATAACCAAAAATGGCATCATTAATATGACGGGTGTTTTTTCGACAAAATGATCGATGACATCTTCAAACATATTTTGACTTTAACCGATATTCACAAAAATACCGCGCAAATAATCATGAGCAAGACAAAGGAAATGGTTGTGCCGTCACCAAGACATAAAAAAACACGAGATACCGAAGTAACCCGTGTCTTTAAAATTATATAAAAAGCGCTAAAACTAAGCAGCTTCTCTCAAGTTACAAGCTGATTGCTTGCCTTTTTCTTCTTGAACGTCAAATTCAATTTTGTCGCCTTCGTTCAAACCGTTAAGGCTTGACGCTTCAACTGCACTGATGTGTACGAATACATCGCCACTGCCGTCTGTAGGCTCGATGAAACCAAAACCCTTAGTTGGGTTAAACCATTTTACTGTACCTGTTGCCATTGTAATTTCTCCTTATGCAAGTCTAGGTATTTTTTCAACTACAACCTTGTAACTGAATTCTTTTGCCTGATAATCAATTGCATCATTTACCTCAGTTAACAACTGAACGATTTCGAAAGAGAAATGGTATTTTATACACAACAATCAAACTTATTGGTGACTAGGCCTTATTTTACGCCCCACGTCAACAAAATTCAGCCATATCTGCTTTCTCAGTATTATCCACCACCGTAAGTAATAGCACCATGAGCGACCACACCTTTATTGACATAATGTTATTTACCCCCTATACTACAGCATGTTTTTATACGGAGAGTATAGATGAGCAAAGAAAGCGACGCCGTAATGCAGGAAGAAGAATGCGATCACTACATCAACAAAAATCATGATGATATACATCGCATGAAAGACATTGCTCAAAAGAATGTCAAGCAAGCCATCGATGAGGTTTTTAATGCTCCCTCGCCATCACAAGCCCCTGCCCTTCGCAAAAATTATGCGCCGACCAAAACATCACAAAACGAATTTAAAGCCTTTGGTGATGCCGTCATGCAAACTATGGAACGAACCTATGATCATTTTATTTCGGCTGATTCAGCGCGACCTAAAATCAGGGTTTCGGAAAGTTTAAAGGGTATAGAGAAAACCATCCGATTTCGTGGCGCCGGCGGTTTGCGCCGAGTCCATATTCTGAATGGCCTCGTCGCACGGCATCGCTTTGATCTGCGTTTAAAGACAGACACGTCAAAAACTTCAAGCTTTAGAGCCGAAATGACAAGATACGTCAATGCTGTGGAGGGTCGAGGTGAACATTCAGACATCAATATTCCTGCATCCGATGGCGCTGAAATTTTAGAGGTCATAAATAATAGCGAAAACTTGGAGGATTTTCTTATCGTTCTAACCGATGAAATGATGAGATGCAGCCCGATGTTCAATCAAAATATTGATGACACCAAGCAAGCAAGAAACATTGTCAAAGAACACTTAAACCACGCGCTCGCTGCCACATTCGGTGCTGAATTCAGGCCGGGGAAGAAGCCTTTAGAGCTTGCATCATTCGACAAAGAACAAGCCGAAGATCAATTCCGAACAGAGCTGAAAGCTTTGAATAATGCGGATAAGAGCGACTTATATCTACTCACCGCTTTTGGATTAGCCGCACGCAATCAATCTGGCGCCGATGCCTCTATCGTTGCGGAATGGCAAACAGGGCGCATGCTAGCCATGCCCGCCAGTTTTGATAAAGTCAAACATGTGAATGCCACATTAGAACAGATGCTTTCCTTATCAGGCGAAGAGCGCGCAGCCAATGCCAGAGGGATTATGTCGCAAATTCGCTCCTTACAAAAAACCATGCAACGCGACAATGAATTACTGGCGGAAGAAGCCAAATCCATTCACGGAGCAAAAACGATTATGGAGGGACACACAGAAATTTTGACTCGCTATGTCCAAGGCTTTGAAAGCATGCGCGGCATATTGGCAAAGAAATTCGGAGAAGAAACAACGACAGAATCCAGCGGTGATCTTCTAATCTCACTCGCAGCAGCACAAGCACATAGCGGAAACCAGAGCGTAACGCATGAGCGTTTAACGCACCGTATGATGAAAAATCTCTCACGCCTATCTACGCAAATGTCTTTTGTATCCCAATCCATGAGCCAATTAGTTGCACAAACAGTTAAAGTCAGCGTCGAGGGCGATGACGCCACCCGTGAAAAGCTGGAACAAAACATAGAAGACAAAATTTCAACAATCCGCGAGGCTTTAGAGCCATACGTCACAGAGATTGCACAAATTGATGAGCAGTTATCTTTGATCGAAGCAGCAGAGCCAACGCAGATGATTGAAGCCGAACTGGCAAACATAAAACTGCTCCCCGCCCCCGAAAAGCCGCGTAGCGTAGAGTTATAAATCACCGATCATTCTTGATGGAGGAATATGCCCCACTGCGGCAACAGCGCGGCAACAAAAAAATAAAAGCCGCTCGAAAGCGGCTAAATATTTTAATTATTTCTTACGGGCGGGGCAGTAAACCTAAGCTCCGCCAGATATTGTCAAACCATTCACACGCATAGTAGGAATAGACCTTCTATGTCTTGGGTGAGGCAATTGAGGGGCATCATTTGCAAGAGTAACATTCATAAACATCTTTTTTAAGTCACCTGCCACAACGAAACCAGAAACAGCTTCTTTTGTGACCTTCCCATCTCTGATCATATGGCCGTGAGCCTGACGTGAGTGCGTGCCATTATTTACATCGGCAGTTCCACCGTTGAAGCCTTCAACATAGATACCTTCTTTGATATCCGCCATAAGCTGATCAGGCGTTTTATCGCCCGGTAGCACATGAATATTGGTAAGGTCTGAATTGCGCCCTATTGGGGCAATGCCTAACTGTCGTGACTCTTCAAGATCGACATTATAAGATTTAAGAACACCATCTTCTATGAATGTAATCGGCTCTTGCTTCATTCCAGAACTATCAACAGTGCCTGAGCGTAAACCACGCTTAATCGTCGGGTCGTCTATAATAGTAACGCCTTTGCTCATTACCTGTTGCCCGATCTTATCTTTCAAGAAGCTTTGTTCTTGATAAATTGAAGTGCCATCTATTGCGGCAAAAACCGAGTTGATTAAAGTGGACGCGGCATCAGGGGATAAAATAATTGGCATTTCACCTGTTTTGGGCAGGGACGAACTTAATCTTGCCAGAGCATTCTTTGCAGCCATGCGACCCGTTACTTTTGGACAAGCCATATCTGAAAAATGAGTAGCAACACTTCCTTCATAGTCAATCTCCATACCCTTCGCATCTTGTGCCACAACCTGACCGCCAGCTTGATAACCTGTGCCACCGCTATAAACTTCAAGGCCGTTCGTTGCTTTTATGTATGAATGTGACGCCCCTTTTGAAACACTAACAGAGCGCGTTGCTTTAACACCTGGCACAGATAAAGCTTCTTTTTCCAGATCAAGGGCATATTGCACCAATTGACTTTCATCGACAGTTGAAGCATCAAAATCATCAAGATCATATTCTGGGCCTTTATAAATAAGCGCAGGGTCGAGCAAAGCCTTATTAGGGTTCTCGGGAGCTAACTTGATCGCCTTCATATTCTCAAGTATCGCCGCCTTAAGCTGCTTCTCATCCATAGTGTTCAATGAAAAACTAAGAAACCTGTCGCCAGAATAAAGACCAACAAAAACACCGCAAGTCGTTCCTGATGATGACGCTGCAATTTTTCCTTTTTCAAGCTCAAGCCCAAATTGATCACTAAGGCTGATCGAGACTCTTGCATCCGTAATATTATACTTCGCACCACTCTTCATGGCGTAATCCAGAAGGTTTTGTGCCAGAGGTTTTACTTGCGTTAGAAATTTTTGTTTTGAATCAGACATATTATATCTCCTAGATTTGGTTGGCTTATGGTTTGGGCGTATTAGACTGGCTTCCACCAACCGTCATATTG
This sequence comes from Bdellovibrionales bacterium, assembly GCA_037969035.1. Lineage (GTDB taxonomy): Bacteria > Pseudomonadota > Alphaproteobacteria > Micavibrionales > Micavibrionaceae > JBBKWU01. The sequence goes on along the minus strand of JBBKWU010000019.1, from coordinate 4,238 downwards.
GACACTTTGATTGTCGGCTGACCACAGCTAACAATCACACTTTGCCCATTTTTACCGCAAGATCCGGCACTTCTTTCAATCTTCAAATCATTACCAATCATATTAATATCTTTGAGCACAGTCAGACCATCACCGACAAGAGTAGCCCCCTTCACAGGTTCACAAATCTTACCATCGCGAATACGCCATGCTAACGTAGCATTCATGTTGAATTTACCTGACGTAATATCAACCTGTCCGCCGCCCATGTCTGAAATATACAGACCATCCTTAACTGATTTTATAATATCGGCAGGATCATGTGTTCCATTTGCAAAATAAGTATTTGTCATACGTGGCATAGGCATATCTCTATAACTTTGGCGGCGACCATTCCCCGTTGGTGCCACACCCATAAGCATGGCATTTTGACGGTCCTGCATATATCCCTTGAGAACACCATTTTCAATTAATACATTTTTCTGCGAAGGCGCACCTTCATCATCAAAATGAATACTGCCACGTTCGTCTGGCATATCACCTTGGTCAATAATTGTAACTTCCGGAGAAGCAACAACTTGCCCGACTTTACCGCTATAAACAGAAATTCCACGACGATTGAAATCACCTTCAAGACCATGACCGACAGCCTCATGTAACAACACAGCACCCCAACCCGGCGCCATTACAATATCCATAGTACCAGACGGAGCGTCATCTGCTATTAGAAGCGTTTCCGCGATCTTAAGAGCACTTTTTGCCTTATCTTCCCAGGCGCTGCGGTTCAAAACATCCGTACACACGGCGCGGCCACCAACCAACGCAGCACCGCTTTCAGTTTTTCCATCTGCATCTTTAACACTAATACTAATGTACAGCGACGCTGATGGAGTACTATCCACCATGCTCTTACCTTTAGCATTTATGATATGAACATTCTTGGAAGTCGCAGAATAATTGACGCTTACATTTGTAACATTCGGGCTAAGAGCATAAGCAAAAGCTTCTATTTCATCTATTGCTTTGATCTTTTCTTCGATTGTCATACCGGCCATCGGATCATCATTGTTATAGAGCTTGGTAGGCGCACTGCTGTAACTTGCTTTTTGAGCCAAATTAGCAGGATTGCCGCCATTAGTGCCTAAAACTTGACGTGCTCTTTTAACGGCGCCCTCGAGCGCTTGCTTGTTAAAAACATCAGAAAGTGAATACCCTACAGCCTCACCAAGACCGACGCGAAAACCAAAACCAGAAGCCCCGCTTCCAAGATTTACATTTTGATACATTCTCTTGCTTTTAGATATGCTCTCGGTTTTTGAAATTTGTTGAAAAAGCTCTCCGTAATCAGCGCCATCAAGGCCCTGCGCAACAATTTTGCGTGCTTGCGCAGGTGTTAAATCACTATTTTCAAAGAATTTTTTTACAGATGCATTATTGGCTGCCATGACTAATATTTCCCTATTCAATTTTTTATTATTTTTGGATACTATTGAAATTATCATTGAACGTCAACGTAATATTTAACATAAATGAAATGTTAACCACCTTCATCGCACAACTTATAAGACTTTTCCTTGAGTTGAGTTGTGCAAATTTCGGCTTCGCAGAGCTTTTGCATGATCTTATGCATATCCAATTTTCTTTTTAAGGTACAGAACAAAATCCAACTGTTTTTAAAGGTAAATTGGTTGCGGGAGTAGTAACCGAATGTGGCCTATAAACTGTTGATATTAAACACATTAATCATGAAAAATCAGTTTTTGTACTGTGTGTTGTACCGTAAAAACTTATCCGCAAGATATTGTTTTCAAATCAATGATCAATATAGCGACTTTTAGCTATTGTAGGAGACACTTCATTTCTACCATGACCACATCACTTGCGCTGGTGGTGGTGTCGGACAAGCTCGAACTACTCCCCCAAAAGTATTGGTGTTTTTTGACATATTTATTTTATGCGCGTATAAATATGTAATAAGTTGTTGGATGGAGAGGAAGGAAAGCCCCATGAAAGATTTAAAAACAATAGCCTCTACAGTTTTCTCAGGGGCTTTAGCTGGATCTCTATTGTTTGTTGCTCAAGCGGTGAACGCCGACCAAAATGAATCTGATGTACAGGCCCCGGCAACACCTCCCATGGAAGTATTTTCATCGGAAGCCACACGAATAAATTTACCAATTATCGAACATGCATCAGATATAGTGCCCATAAATCTTGAGGGTGGGCTCTATGTGATTGCACCAGAAGATATTTTAGCTTTCGACACTTCGCCTGAACTAGCGGAAGAAATGAGCATTGAGCGTGCTTTAGGTGCAAGAGAAATCACTGTAAGGGAATATGATGCATTTTTTAAGTTGAGGGCAGAAGAGAACAATACCTCTATAGCGCAAGCGCATTTTTTCCCTGCCGCATTTAACGCCTATATTGATGCGCATTATCCTGAATTGTCTGAATATAAGGATAATGAACTCAGCGCCGTGGCAAGGTATACCGCAATGGGAAAAGCTGGAAATCGCTTGATTACGGCGGGGCAGAGGCAACAAGAGCCTACGCATTCAATCATTACAACTGGATATTTTGATTCTGCGCGCAACATCAGGCTGAGTGGATCTTCAGGTGTTTCAGCGGAAGATTTTGAAAGTGTGCCGGGAAATGATCAGTGCTGGCAATCCGCGACTTTTTTGCATGAGATGGGACATATTAATACGTCAATAAGCGGAGAGGCGAGTTTAGGTAAGGAGCTACATGCGGATCAGTGGATGCAGGAGTGGTTGCCATTGATATCAGCGGAATGTGACGCATCAACAAAAGAGGAAATCGACGGTATTGCGCATGCGTGGCACGGGCTAAGGGCTTTAGGCGCGTTTAATTATAGTAGCTATACGCATGACACAAGCGTGGGTTTACGCGCTCCTGATGAAGATGTGCCGCCTATAAGTGATATAAACCAAATGACATCCGGATTGATGCAGGCGCGTTCGCGTCTTGATACTGAGCTCGGATCCACAGGAATTTGTCTGCAGTCATGTATCGATATGATACAGAGATTTATTGTAATTGCAGAAAGAGGTAATGGTGGATACACAGATCAAGATATTTCTATTTTACGAGAAATTGTTGATGCTCCGGAAACAATTAGTGATATCTGGGTTGGTTTGTCATACACGGCGATTATGCGTGTACATGTTGCGGCACCTTTGCTGGCGCGTACGAATGGCCTTTTTCTAACTGTTTCTAATGAAGAAAAATACGGCGCGTTGCAGTCCTTATATCTGGATGGGGCGTTTGACGAGAACTCTCTTGGCAAGCGGTACGTTTATGAGTATTTAACCGCGGCGCAAGATTATGCGCCAACGGTTCATGGTGCAAACATTGATGAAGTTTTTGTTTCACCTGAATTGGTATTGTCACATTAACTTTACCCAGACGTTAAATATCACAGCCAATATTAAGACAAACTATTTCTAATACCTTTTTGCCCCTGCTGATAAAGCTTTCCAGCCATAGAAATTGACTGAACGCGCCGCGTAAAAGATTGCTATCAAGTTAATCTGACAAAACCTTTTCTAGTATTCTTTTTTAACACCGTCTGCTATGGCTTTTTGGGCATTGTCTTTTGACATCATAGCACAGCAAGTTGTACTACAGATGGGACAAGAGCCTTTAGCCATAAAGCCACCTTTTTGGGTTTTATGCATCGCGGGATCATTCAACTCAACCCCTTTTTTCTTACATTTCACACAATATGCCGTAATCATTCTGAGCTCCTTATTTTTGGAAAAAGATTTACATTCGAGATAATTATAGCACACATGTCCAGAAAGCAGCTATTTATGTCCCGATGTCTTTGGCTATAACTTTCCCATTCAACATCGTATTTGGCATACCGTTATATTATGCGGCCATCCAAATGGTTGTTAACTAAGGGGGAGTCTAAGGTCACACATCATTCGCGCCCCCGAACAATTGCGCGAGCCAATGCAAAAATCGGGGGAGATTGTGCATACCGTCTGTCTAATCATTCTGATCAGATATTTTTAGCTATTTATCAGGACATGGATAGTGTTAACGACGTCCTCAACGGTTCTTGCGTTTTTAAATGCCTCTACATCGGGTTTCTTGCCTGTTTTTTCTTTTAGACGCACGATCAAATCAACTGCATCAATACTGTCGATATCAAGATCTGTATAAAGGTTCGACGTCGGCGTGATGTCGTCTTCGGGTGTGCCGAACAGGTCGACCAATGCTTCTTTTACAAT
>JBBKWU010000018.1:0-5927 GCA_037969035.1 Bdellovibrionales bacterium | reverse complement strand
TGGGCGGCGTGGATATGCTTGGTTATCTATATATTCGGCGCGATCACGGATTTCTTGGATGGTTGGATTGCGCGCAAATATAATCAAGTTTCCGATTTGGGTAAATTTCTCGACCCGATCTCCGACAAAATTTTTGTTTCTACTGTGATGTTGATGCTGGTCGCGGTTGATCGCATTAACGGCTTTATGGTGGTGGCGGTTGTGATTATTCTCGCCCGTGAATTTATGGTGTCTGGTCTGCGCGAATTTCTTGGCCCCAAAGATGTTAAACTCCCCGTTTCTCATCTGGCCAAATGGAAAACAACCGTACAGATGGTCTCGCTTGGTGTTTTAATCATGGCACCATTTTATTTAACGGCGGCAATTCTCGGCAATATTGGCCTCGCCGCCGCCGCCGCTATTACCGCCTACACAGGCTATCTATACCTTCGTGGCGCGTGGGAACATTTCGAGAAATAAGCGTTATTTATTGACATAAACTTATGCGTGTTGTACAAATATAGTATGGCCAATAACCCAATAAAAAACCTACTCCGCGCTGCTATAAACGAAGCAGCAATGGCGTCTGTCAACTTACCAAAATTTGATTTCAGCACCATTTCGGATGAGCACCGCGCAACCATTGTCAACCGCCTTGCCGATTTTAAAATCCTCCGCAACATGGGGCATTTTGACGCAGAAAAGCGCGCCGAATTCGAAACGATGCTGCGTGAGGCAGAGCAACCAGAGGGCGTCATTCAAGCGCACGCCAATCATTACAGCCTCGTCTCGCAAGAAAAAGCAAACACCGACAACGCACGCTCAGACATCGAAGACGGCCTCACAAATGCTGGCAAACAAGTGGGTATCGGTCTCAGTACTGCCCGTAAAAGTTTTGCTGATTTTATAAAAAAGCTCGATTTTTAATTCTTCTGTTTGCATTTATAGACGCGCCCCATTAAACATCTTTTATGCCTGTTCCTTATCACATTGCTCGTTCGATTTTATTCCGCATGGACGCGGAAAAAGCGCATAATTTAACGCTTAAAGCTTTAAAGTGCGGCTTTGGCCCGAAAATAAAACCGATCGATGATCCGCGCCTGCGCACAACACTTTGGAATCGTAGCTTCCCAAACCCTGTTGGGTTGGCGGCTGGCTTTGATAAAAACGCCGAGGTTATTGCGCCGCTCTTTCAAATGGGGTTTGGCTTTGTTGAGGCAGGAACAGTCACACCCAAACCACAAATTGGTAATCCAACGCCGCGCGTGTTTCGTGACATCCAAAGCGGCTCAGTCATCAACCGCATGGGATTTCCCAATGGCGGGCTGAATAACTTTAAAGACAATATCGAAAAATTTCTGGATAAAAAACCGCGCCCGAACGGCGTTTTGGGCATTAATATCGGCATGAACAAAAGCCAGACAGTGCCCGCCAAAGACTATGTTTTATTGGTGCGGCAGCTTGGCGCGATGGCGGATTACTTGACGATCAACATCTCCTCGCCCAATACACCGGGGCTACGCGATTTACAAAAACGTGAACCGCTCATGGATTTACTCGGGCAGATTATGGAGGAGCGTAATAAGTCATGTGGCACGCACAACCCACCACCTTTGCTGCTAAAGCTCGCCCCCGATCTAGATGAGAAACAGCAAGGCGAACTTGCTGGTGCCGCTATGGACTCTGGCATTGACGGGTTGATCCTGACCAATACAACACTTGATCGCCCTGATGCCCTGCCGCCTGAATTTGCCGCGCAGCAAGGCGGGCTTAGCGGAACGCTCGTGAAGGATAAATCTACGGCCGTTATCCGTAATTTCTACAAACTAACCAAAGGGAAAATCCCGATTATCGGGCTTGGCGGTATTTCTTCGGGTGCGGATGCTTACGAGAAAATAAAGGCGGGCGCGAGCCTTGTCCAATTCTACACAGCCCTCATCTACAAAGGCCCCGCCCTTGTGAACGATATCAACAATGATCTAGTTTCATATTTAGAGAGAGATGGTTTTGCGAACCTAAGCGATGCCATCGGCAGCGATCATCACACGAAATCGTGAACTAACCCTAAAATCCCATGCGGTAGCTAAGAAACTCTTCTGTTAGCCATTTGTTGTTAATCTCATACGAATCAAACTCGGCTGCCACAGCAATCCCAAACACAGCATCCGATAGCTCTTGCATGGTAGCATAAGACATATAATCAAGCTCACCCGCTTTTTCGATGATGGTATAAGGTGTAAAAGGATAGGCAATATTAGACTCCGTCTTCATTTTTCCGCTTTTGGGGCTTAAATCTGCGACCAGAAGCTTCATCTTAAACACAGGTGTGCCTGACTCCTCCAAGAGTTTAAACATTTCCGTTAATTTAGGCAAAATCGTCGTATAACCATCACGCGCCGAAGCAAGTGCCGCATAGGCCAACACAAATGAAAATGCCTTATTCTTACGCGTCATCAGATCAAGATCCAAAACAAGCCCTGGTGGCTCGATAATCCATGATGCCACTTCAGGATGAACGCACATTGCCGCACGAACATGGTGAATAAAATTGCGCCATTCTACGTCCGGCACTTCATCATAGAATTTAACTTTACTGGCATATGGCTTTGCTTCGTCAAAAAACTCTTTTCTTCCATCCCAATTGCTATCAAGTCTCGCATTATAAGAAATTAGGCAGATATTTGATTTCTTTTTGAAAAATGGTGTGTCAGACGTCCGCGCAAAAACAATATTTGTGTCCTGCTTTGGCATCAAATTCAAAACCACATTAATAGGGCTATCATCGGCAAGTTTAATCAAAGAATTGCCATTCAAAACATAACGCAGCTCCGTAATCGTTTTCTTGACTGTATCTTTTTCATCAATCGGACGACCATAGCTATCCGAATAAGGTGTGATTTCATAAAAACGTTTTCCACGCAAATCAGGATAAAACGCAATATCAAAAACATCTTCACCCTGCTGGTCGTACAGAGCGTTAAAGCGTTCCAAATCTTTATAAACCGTTGATAACTCCTCGTTAGATAGTTCGTAGTAACCGTTATAGCTCTCGATAGCCTTTGCCCAGCGTGGTGTAAAATCCCCCAATGACTGTGCTAAAACGGCGTTTGATGCGACCCAAAGCGCCGTAAGGGCAACCATACCAACCATAATGCGTTTAATTTTAAAAGACATTAACCTGAACTCCCAACTTCCATTTCATCATATCGTAATTTTATTAAAAATCTCTTGCCCACAAAGGATCTGTGGTCAAATCGACAGTTTTTGTAAACCATAGTGGCATCTTGAAAATGCTTGTGCTACACAAAATATATACATTGAATCGAAGAAAGTAACTATTTTGTCGGCACTTTTTCACAAAACGGGAAAAGCGATCACAGCTTTATTTTCCATGCGCTCAAAACGCCGCCCGTCATCGTTCTTTCAAGAAGGTGCTGCGCAGAGCCGTGGCGGTGCTTTGCTGTCGTCCATCAAGACCATGAACCACAAAACCAAAATGCGTATTTTATCGGTGTCGATGGTGATTATCTCCTGCGGCACTATTCTTGCGATTGGTTACAATGCCTCGCCTGAGTTCATGGCGATTGCAGCGGCACTTGTCACCCTATGCGGCTTGGTCTTTTATGATCTCATCAGCCGCCGCCTGTGGGAAACCGTCGTCACCCAAGAAATGAAAAAGCTGTCCGAGTATCATGACCGCGTCGTGCGTGAAGTTGCGCGCAACCGTAACGATATCGCCATCCTCAAAGAAGGCCTCAGCGAAACCGCCACCATCGTACACAAGCAAGGCAAAAAAGAAGCCTTCAGCAGTAATTCCACCGAAGCGCGCATGATTGAAACCATCGCAAAGCAGCTCGGCCATCTTGGTGGTGAACCACGCTCATCCATAGATTCACGCCATGACAACAACGTGATGGAACTTGAAATCGCGCCACCACCATCCAAAAAAGCCATTCCCGCCTATGAAGGGCAGCACGACGATAGCTTCAATCCAGACACGCTCAGCGATGCAGATGTTCTAAGCTCAATCCGTAACGCCATCCGCAGCGACTATATCGATGTGTTCGAGCAACCCGTTGTTACCCTGCCCCAACGCAAAGTGCGGATGATCGAGATTTATGCGCGTATCAAAGTCGCACCGGGGGCTTATTTACCTGCGGGGCGTTATATGGAGCTTGCGCACAAAGAAAACGCTGTGCCTGCCATTGACAATCTTTTGCTGCTGCGCTGCTTGCAAATGCTGCGAACGGAAAAAGAAACAAAGAGTGATATTCCGTACATCCTCAACATCACCACCCAGACCTTAAACGACAAGAGCTTCATGAATGATCTTCTGACGTTCCTTGCCCAGAACCGCAAAACCGCAGGGAAAATCATTTTTGAATTGCCGCAAGACGACGTCAATAACATGGCACAAACCATGATGCCGATCATCGAAGGTCTTTCACAACTCGGCTGCCGTTTCTCGATGGATCGCGTCACAGACCGCCGCATCGACATCAATGTCCTGCGCAAACTTCAAATGCGCTTTATCAAACTCGATGCCGATTGGCTGCTCAAAGAAGGCTCAACCAAAGAAGGCTTCTCCCGAATTTTACGCCTTAAAAAGCAGCTCGATGCGGCAGGGATTGATATGATTATCGAGAAAATCGAATCCGAAGCCAGCGTCCGTGAACTTCTCGATTTCACCGTGGATTACGGCCAAGGATTTTTGTTTGGCAAACCTGATATCAGCCTACAGGATAACAAACGCAAGAACGTCGCATGACCGCGCTGCAAAACAGCACAATACCGAGCCCCGTTAAAATCCTGCGCGGCCTCGAAGATATCATCGAACAATATGATCATTTCATTCTCGATATATGGGGCGTTCTGCATAACGGGATACAGCCCTTCCCCCATGTCATTGATTGCCTCGAAACACTCAAAGCACGCAGCAAGCAAATCTTGCTGCTTTCTAACACGCCAAGCACAGGCGACACCATTTCTGATGATCTGAGCTATATGGGGGTTACATCCGCACATTATGATCACATCGTCACAGCGGGCGATTCCGCACGCCGAGACCTTGAAACACGCCGAGGGCAAAAATGCTGGTACGCAGGGCAGTTTCACGAAGAATCGCTGGTGGGTGGCCTTGATATGTTTTTTCAAACCACACCCGAAGGCGCCGATTTCATGATTAACGCCATTTACGGCAATAATCCTGATGCGGATGGCAAGCTCTCAACACAAATGCGCGTGGCGGCTGATTTGGGGCTTGATATGATCTGTCCGAACCCTGACAAAGTCGTGCAAGTTGGTGAAACGCTCAAGCTCTGCCCGGGAACCTTCGCCGCGATCTACGAAGACGAAATGGGCGGCAAAGTTCTGTACCACGGCAAACCCCACGCCCCCATATATGACGCGGCATGGAAAGCCTTAGGAAGCCCTGACAAATCCCGTATCTTGGCCATTGGCGATTCCTTACACACCGATATCCAAGGTGCAAACGGCTTTGAAATCGACAGCGTCTTTAACCTTGTCGGCATCCACAAAGAAGAATTCCGCGCAGAATTCGGCGATACATTATCCCAAGATATCCTAACCAAATACCTCGCACGTTCCGCCCATAAACCCGACATGGTGCTGGAAGGCCTTCAATTTTAACGCTGAATTAAATTGACGTAACAACGAACGCTGTAGTAGCCTGTCTCATAATTAAATAAATAAAAGACAGGGACGACAAACAATATGCCTTTCGAATTTTCCGATTTTTTCAAACAATCTTCTGCCAACACATGCCTCGAGCACGTCACAGTATCCGATAGTGAATATGTAGCCATACTGTGGTCAACCCCCATTATTGAGTCCACCTTTAAAGTGAATCTTTTGCGGGTGTAGTGGCATAAAGGAAGGGGCTGGAGCGTAGGCGAAAGCCCCTTCCTTTATGTTGGCCATTGGTGCTG
>JBBKWU010000017.1:0-17667 GCA_037969035.1 Bdellovibrionales bacterium | reverse complement strand
CGCACGATCAAATCAACTGCATCAATACTGTCGATATCAAGATCTGTATAAAGGTTCGACGTCGGCGTGATGTCGTCTTCGGGTGTGCCGAACAGGTCGACCAATGCTTCTTTTACAATATTAAAAACATCATCTTTTGAATGACTCATTGGTAATAACTTTCTATGTGCTTCACGAAGCGGCTAAATTCGCGCTTATATAATCAGCAATGGTTTGAATTGAGTAAAAATGTTTTTTCAAATCATCACCCTTGGTGTTTAATTTGACTTGATATTTCTTTTGCAACGCGACACCAATTTCAAGCGCATCAATTGAATCAAGCCCGAGACCCTCGACGAATAAAGGAGCGTTATCATCAATATCATCAGGTGTTGTATCTTCAAGGTCCAATGTGTCGATAATTAATATTTTCAACTCTTCATTTAGGTCAGTCATTCAATTTCCTTCGCAAGTGCTTTTTATATAGTCAGTCAATGCCCGTGCATTCTGAGCATTTTCACCGTTTAAATCCAGAAAAGACTCTATTTTAATATCGTCCTTAACACATATTGAATAATGCATTTTTTCATTCTTAGGGATATTATACCAACTGTGCTTTTTTGTAAGCGTTATAGGTGTGCATTGAATCAATACAGGCGTTAGGTTTTTATGCGCCCTAATTGCTATATGCGCAGCCCCCCGTTTCATAACAACATCTCCATCAGGATCCGTTCGTGTACCCTCAGGAAACAGTATAAGGCCATCGCCGTTTTCTAGTGTCGCTTCACATTGTTCAATCAAATCCTCTGGCTCGCCATCATTCCCGATAAAGCCCGATGCCCGAACAACAAAGAACATAAAGGGATTATTGCGCACAGCTTGCTTTACAACGCAATTTGGTAAGTTCGCGATCGATATTAAAAAAACAACATCTAGCAGGGTCGGGTGATTGGCCACGATAAAAAGCCCCTCACGAGAAGATAGTTTTTCCCGCCCTTGAATATCGTATGATAAAACGCCAAAAAGGCGCATAAGCCCGATAAAAACCCTAAAGCTCAAACGAACCGCTTTTCGCGACAGCTGTATCTTCTTCTCTTTTTGTATTGGTAATATATATAAAAATGGGAAGATTGTGACGCTCATCAGCAATCCACCTACACCAAAAAGGCTGAACGACAGGAACGTGGCAAACAGACGCCAATAATAATTTATTTTACGCTCACTCACAGCACCACTCCCAACGCAGCCTATCCGTTTCGTTTACATGCGCGCCTTGCCCTTTTGCAAGCATTTGCAGAAGCGTCTGTTCTCGCGAATTATCATAGGTATCTGTTTTCGTATGCTGGTTATTCCCCGTCAATGACGGTCTATAGGAAAAGCTCAACGTAGCACCCGCATTTTGAGGTGGTCGTGTGACAACAAACGCGAAAGACATCGGTAATATATTTGCCGTCAAAAATGATTGAAAAGTTCCTGACATTTTGTCTTCGGCATAAACAATAAGCACAGCCTCATCCCCGCCGCATAATTGTGCGTATGCTTTAACAAGCGCTTGTTCGAGAAGATCATACCGCGCGGAAAGTGCGGTGGCTGGTGCTTCATCATTGTTTAAAATCGAAAATAATCCCTGTCCTGTATTGTGGACGGAATAGCTAAAGTCCATGGGGGACACCAATTCGCCCGTCTGGATCGCATCAAGAACATTCATCGTGTGTTGGAATTCGCCATAACGTGAACAGAATATAGGCGCACCGAGACGAAGATTCTCAGCGACATTACTTGTGGCATGATGTGCCGTATATAAGGACATTTTGCTCAAGCGGCTTAGTCGTTTAAATTTACGTTTCGGAATAAAGGTTGCATCAGGCATCCATGTATCAATATCGACGCCCTCATCCCATTGCAATGCGCCCTTGCCGTCAACACACGGTACATCGCCCGTATAAGGCGTGCTAATAGAAAGCGATTGATAGGACAGTGTGAACTCTTGCATAAAAGGTAACGATTTCAACGGACACCCATAATTTTATGGGATAAAGTTAGAGTTAGTATCATTGCCCACATACGCCGCAATGAGTTTTAATTATAGCGTATAGATTGATCATAAGTATATGCCTCAGGACCCAATTATTCACCTCTATGACATTCGCCATGAAAGCGGAATAAAAGCACCTTCGCCGCAAGACATCAAAAGGTTTTCGTCACATATGCGCACACGCGTGCTTTCCGAGCATCTAAATATCACAGAAAAAGATCTTGGGTTCACGATTGGCAAGCATGGCAAACCGCAGCTTAAAGGCGATGAACTTGAAGCGCGTTTTAATATCAGCCACACAGGCGATCTATGGGCTATTGCCCTATCACCCAAAAACGAGATTGGTCTAGATATCGAAAGACATCGTCCCCGTAAAAATATGAACAGCATAATGGCACATTATTTTCACTCGCAAGAAAATGAAGCTTATTTGGATTTTGAAACCGATGAGGAACGCGCGGCGTTTTTCTTCAAGCTCTGGACACAAAAAGAAGCCTATGCCAAATATCTAGGGCGTGGATTAAATTATGATTTTTCAGCGCACTCTTTTATCAATGCGCTACCCGATGGCGTCACCATCATCACAAAAACGTTTTTTGCAGCGAACCCGCACGTCGAAACAGTCACCATGTCTATTGCCTCAGACAGAATGCTGGATCAAGCCAAGATCGAAATAAAAGGAAATGTTATTGAGGGTTTGATGTCTGAACAAGTACCATAGGCACAACGATCTGCTCAGGATAAACCTGATACGCACCTGTAATAGAATCCACCAAGAAACCGCCATGTCCAGCCCATACAACAGTTGGATCAAGCGCCTCACCGACGACAGTGTTCCCTGTGTGCGTTGCAGATTTACAAGAAACATACAAAGGACCATCACCGCGTTTCACAACCACATTACCAGGGGCAGACACTTGGTATTTCGATTTACTATCATGCAAATCACAAGTCGCGCTGCCGTGCGTGTTGGTCTCCACAAATACGGTCTGCGATGTACCGTTCACAATTGTCGAACACCCACTTGCAAGCAATAACGTCGTAAAAAGCATGGCTGATATTTTTTTCATGATAATCCTCTTTAAAATAGAAAAATTTAGCGTTGGGTAAAGCACGGCTAAAATTTGAAATAGTAAAAGCAATTGTAATTGAAAATACCTGCCCATACAATGATACAAATTTAAAAGGGAAATGACATGCCTAAACAAACAATATTCCTAACCATTCTTACGACTTTGATTTTATCCATGATATGCAGTCACACCGCTAAAGCAGGAGATGACGTGCTCCACCTTCCTTTAAAGCTTGCGCTTGAAGCCCCGAAGGCAAAAGAAGTGTTAAACCCCGACATTGCGTTATATTTTGCAGGGCAAAAAACACCAAGCCATTCTGATGAAATTGGGACTTATGTCTCCAACAAAAAAACAAACTCCGCATTTAAAAAAGATGAAGACGCCTGTAATTGGGTGTTGCTCTCCGCATTAATTTCTCTACAGGAAAGAGCAGTTAAAGAAGGTGGAAATACCGTTGTTGATATCGAAAGCTTCTATGACAAACAGCCATATCGCAGCGCAACCAATTTTGAATGCCATGCGGGCACTATTATGGCAGGGGTCGCGTTACGTGGGACGGTTGTAAAACGTTAATATTTAAGGAAAGGAAACGAGAATGCTTAAACAAACAATACTCTTATCAACCCTAATGGCTATGGTCTTTCTTGGTGGCTGTGCAACAAGACTCTCATCTAATGTTGCTCCATCCCAAGATATAGATAACCTCGGAACTATTTATGTTGCTCGTTTCGAACCCGATAAAAGGGGGTTAAATAAGATCATTGCCGAAGAATTTAATGCTCTTGGTTATGATGCGATATACGGTGAGGTCGAAGACAAACCTGCGCGTGCAGATACGATTGTGACCTATTCCGACCGCTGGATGTGGGATATAACGATGTATATGATTGCCATAGACATACAGCTTTTTGATGTCAAAAAAGGGATACCCATTGCGGACGCGCATAATTTAAGAACATCATTGGCAAGAAAAACGCCCAGAGGACTTATTCGACAGGCGCTTTGTGAACTTTTGAAAAAAGAATGTGTTGATGACATACCTGAGACCACAGCGGTAGAGTCTGAGCGCTAAACAAATTTACGTCCCTTACATCTTCTTAAAAATAAGGGACGTATTCACCCCACCAAAAGCAAAATTATTGGACATGATAATGTTGGCGGCGGGTAAAGTCAGGGCTTCATCACGGATATAATTTAGAGGGCCGCATTTATCATCAAGATTTTGTAGATTCAAATTCGGCGCAAACCAACCTTCACCAAGCATTTTAAGACTCATCCACGCTTCTAACGCTCCTGCCGCTGCAAGCGTATGTCCGATATAGCCTTTTAGTGCTGAAAAAGGAACATCACCGCCCAGAACTTCATATGTTGCGTGTGTTTCGGCGATGTCACCTCTATCAGTCGCCGTGCCGTGACCGTTCACATAGTCAATATCGGAAGGAGCAAGGCCTGCATCTTCCAAAGCCAAAGTCATCGCCCCACCCATGGTTTTTTGATTAGGGTTTGTCACATGAACACCATCCGAATTTGTGCCAAAGCCGATAATTTCGGCATAAATGCGAGCGCCACGAGTAACAGCATGTTCATATTCTTCCAAAACAAGCGTTGCCGCACCCTCACCAATCACAAGCCCTTTTCGGGCAGTATCATAGGGTTTGGGTGATAAATGCGGATTATCGTTATCGATTTCCGTGGCGTATAGAATATCAAAGACCGCCGCCTCTGTCGCGCAGAGCTCTTCCGAACCACCCGCGAGCATCACTATTTGTTTGCCGTATTTTATGGCTTCGTAAGCATAGCCAATCGCTATGCTTCCTGATGTACAGGCTGTGGAGCTTGGAATGATGCGTCCTGTAATTCCGAAGAAAATACCGATATTTGATGTTGTTGTGTGCGGCATCATGCGGATGTAACTGTTAGCGTTTAGGGAATCGACGGATTTATTAATTAGCATCCTGCCAAAATCCCCGATTGATTCTGGTGTTCCCGTTGAAGACCCATAGGCAATACCCGTTTGCCCGCTTGTTATAATATCATCACCAAGTAACCCTGCATCTTCGAGCGCATATTCACTGGCTAAGGTGGCAAAAAGGGCGACTTTGCCCATGCTGCGTGTTCTTTTGCGGGTGTAATGCTCTGGTAATTCGTACGGTGCAACAGGCGCGCCCAAACGAGTGCGTAGCCCTTCATATTGCGCCCAATCATCCATGACGCGCACGCCGTTTTTATTGGCGATAAGGTTCGCCTTCACGGTTTTCCAGTCATTCCCAATCGGCGAAAGACCGCCCATGCCTGTTACCACAACACGCTTATTCGTCATCCGATCATACCTCCGTTGACAGAAATCACCTGTCGCGTGATGTACGCCGCATCATCGGAAAACAAAAACCCAACGAGTCCCGCGACTTCTTCGGCAGTGCCTTTGCGCCTTAACGGTACAAGCTCTTTTATAATTCTGTCGTCAATAATATCGTCTGTCATTTCGGTTTCGATAATCCCTGGCGCGACGCAATTAACGGTGATTTGGCGCTTGCCTAGCTCAATCGCCAAAGCCTTCGTTGCGCCTATAATGCCTGCTTTTGACGCGCTGTAGTTCACCTGCCCGCGATTTCCGACAAGGCCCGCAATAGAGGACAACGTCACAATCCGCCCGCCTTGCTTGGCACGCACCATCGGCATTACGCAAGGCTGCACAACATTATAAAAACCATCAAGGTTGGTATGAATTACATCATCCCACTCTTCCCCCGTCATCGCAGGAAACGCTGTGTCTTTAGAAATACCCGCATTACAGACAACACCGTAATAGGCTCCATTTTCTTCTATGTCCTGCTCAATCGCTTTGAACGAGGCGGCGCGGTCAGATATATCATACGGCAACAAACGCGCCGTGCGCCCCATGTCCCGAATAGTGCGCGCAACTTTTTCCGCTTCGTCTGTTTTGCTTCGAAAGTTCAACACAATATCAAATCCTTGCGCTGCCAAACGCAATGCAATCGCGCGGCCAATACCTCGGCTAGCTCCTGTTATCAATACGCTGCGTGCTTGTTCCATTAAATCGGCCTTACCGTTAAATCATTTATGCTTTCGGGAATATAGGCACTAAGCGACACGGTTGCAACCTCCTCAGCACCCTGATGGATTGAGCAATTATAAGCTCCCATTTGGCCGTCATTGAATTCTTCTTTGGCATGGATCGTCAAAACATCACCTGCGACAAACCGTGGGCGCGTGCATTGATACCGCCTACAACTTAACAACAAACCGACTTTCATATCTTGATTTTTAGTTTTTGCCCGCAAGCCTGATAAGGCCGCTACCGTTTGCGCTGCATATTCAAGCCCGACCCACGATGGCACATGGTCTTGCTGGAAAAACGTTGATTGGGGGGTGATGGTCACCTCTGCTGTCACGCTATCTTCATCATGCGACACAATGCGGTCAATCAAGAGCATGCCACGGCGGTGTTTTACTAAATCTTCAAGCTGATACTTAGGCATCTTCGCGCTCCTGCTTTAAAATCACAGACGCATTACTGCCGCCGAACGCGAAAAAATTGCTTAAGATATAAGGAGGCGCACCATCAGGAAGCGCATCCCCAACATTTGCAAAGTTTTCAAGCGCGATATCTTCGCCGCGGACACCATCCCAAAGATGTGGCAAAATTTTACGCTGTGGGTTGTGGGCGGGAGATAGCATTAACCAGCACAATGCTAACTCTGTCGCGCCTGCCGCGCCCAGCGTGTGCCCGATGATTGATTTTGAAGAGCTGCATATCTGTGCCGCGCCAAACACACGCGCCACAGCCTTTGATTCCATACTGTCATTATGGGGTGTGGCTGTGCCGTGCAGGTTCACATAGCTAATATCAGCAGTATCAAGCCCTGCCTTTGACAAAGCATTTAGCATCGAATTTTCTGCGCCTGCGCCGTTTGGTTCGGGAGCCGTCATGCTGTAGCCATCAGAGGACTCGCCAACGCTCATTAAGCGGATTGGCGCGGGAGTACGGGTCATCAAAAATAACGCACCGCCTTCCCCTATTGATATCCCCGTGCGGTTTTGGCTAAAAGGATTACAGCGCTTATCCGACAATGCGCCAAGGGAATGGAAACCGTTCACCGTCAAATGGCAAAGACTATCAATACCGCCGACAATCGCCGCATCACAAAGACCTGCATCCATTAATTCAGCCGCGTGCGAGAACACTTTCGCGCTAGAACTGCACGCCGTTGAAATGGTCACAGCCATATTGGTTAGATCAAGAAAAGATACCAAAAATTCTGCGCCATCCGAAACCTCCTGCACACCAAAATGGTAGTCATCAGGAAAGACGCCGCTCTGTCTGTGCGATGATAAAGCATCCTCACCCTCTGCAATTCCAGATGTACTTGTACCCAAAATTACCGCCACGCGATCAGCCCCATATTGCGCAATGGCATCACGCACTTCGGCTTCTATTTGTGAGAACGCCAAGAGCAACATTTGGTTGTTACGACTGTTATAACGCTCAAATCCTGCTGGCAGCGCGGGGAGCCCCCCCGTGACACGCCCCACGTAATAGCAACTACTATCACTCAAGAATTCATGAGCAGGTGTTAAAAAGCGGCGTAGGGTTTTCGCCGTTTCTTGTTCCGAGAATAAAATACGGGACACTGTTTCTTTATCGTTACCAACACTGCAACAAAGCCCCATGGCATTCAAATAATATGCATTTTGCGACTTACTCGGCATGGGGCGACCTTTCTAAATACAACGGCTTAAGCGTGAATTGATAGCCATAGGCCTTCTTATCAAACAGTATGTTAGAGTTCCAGATATCTGCGCCGCTATAGCTAATTTCAATCACAGGCTTTCCTGAGCGCCCGATCAACCGTTTATGCTCTACCTCAACAACAGTAAAACCAGACGGCGTCATGTGGTTTTGCAAAGACGAGAAAGGCGCGAAAACCATCTGCATGTTTTCAAATAACTGCTCGGCAGGAATAGCATCCGACATAACATCACATGATTGCACACCGCCTTGCGCGCGACATTCAAAAACAGCACCGCCCAACGCCGAAAGTCCGACCAAAGAGACGCTATTCGCATTAATTTCGCTATGCATAATTAGATTATGGTGCGTTTCACCCTTTTCGAATTTAAAATAATGATCTGCAATAATTGTTCCCGTTGCGCCCCCCATATCCGAGGCAGAAAGCGGCGCTTTGAGAAGCGAGGGGGGTGACATTAAGGTTGCAGCACCGCTGCACCCTGCTAGAACCAGAACCATCATGGAAACACAAAACCATTTCATTGGCATATCTCATAGAGCGCGTTCAAACGCTTTTGCGGTTGTTGCACATAGGGATTTTCTTTGTCCCATGCATATCCTGCCAATATTGATGTCAGGTGACGTTTAATCGCGGCATTATGTGCGCCATTGGTAAAGAAAATATCAATCAACTTTCCATCGTACCAACTCTCGACAAAGGCGCGGAATGTTTCAACTCCTATCTTCAATGGTTGTGAAAACTCCGTTTCCCAGCACACAGATTCGCCCTGCAACTGCCTATCCAGAAGGTTTGCAGCCAAGGATGCTGATTTCATGGCAATGGTAACACCCGAAGAAAAAACAGGGTCCAGAAATTCTCCCGCATTGCCCAACAAGGCAAATGATGTACCGTGTAATGAGCTCACACGGCTTGAATAACCCTCCATCATTCGCACAGGCTTATCAAAAACCGCATCCGCTAAGAGTTCATCAAGATACGGCACCTGCTTTATATAACTCTTTAAAATTTCATCGTTGCTCACGCCTTGCGCTTTCATCTTTGTAAAATAAGAGTCAGCACCGACAACTCCGACCGAACTCACGCCCGCGGAAAACGGAATCAACCAAAACCAAACATCTTTATGGTCCGGATGAACGGTAATCAAGATGCGGTTGCGGTTGTAAGATTCATCAGAAATATTGTCCTGAATATGCGTGAAATAAGATGCTCTATTGGGAAAGTCGGACGGCATGCCAAGATCCAACAAGCGCGGTAAAACACGCCCATAACCACTGGCGTCCAAACAAAATTGCGCTTGAATTTTATACGCGCCTTGCTCATCAGAGACATCAAGTACCGCGCCTTGCGCAGAAAAATTTGCACCATTGACATTCGTGCCGAAACGAACATTGGCGCCACCTTTTTCTGCTTCTTTAATCAAGATCTCATCGAAAACCGCGCGGACAACTTGGAATGTATTCGCGGGTCCTTCAGTACTTTTATTCACGAATTCGAATGAAGAGTTTTGCCCTTGAAAGTGAAAATCTGCGCCGTCTTTATACTGAAATTCGGCATCCTTTATAGCATCCAACATACCAGCCTCTTCTATGAAAGCCATACACTGCGGCAATAGGCTTTCACCAATTGAAAACCTCGGAAAAGTTTGTCGTTCCAAAACGCAAACGCTATAGCCTTTCTTGCATAAAATCCCCGCGGCCACAGCGCCCGAAGGCCCTGCGCCAATGATTGCCACATCGCTAGCCACATCTTTTGTCATACGCGTTCTTCTTTCTTTATGCCCATCAGCACAATCGGAGAGAGAATAAAGGTGATTGTTATACCAATCAAAACCGTCATTCCAAAATCATGTAAAGCCGATGTGCTACTGGTTGTCAATAAACCGAATGACAGTAAGGTTGTGAGCGCCGACAAGATAATTGCTGTCATCGCGCGGGTAATATGGGTTGCGTTTTTATCCCTGGCACTTTCCACCAAAAATAAACCGTAATCCACCCCCACTCCCATCAGTAAAAACAGAGCCAGCACATGAAACAAACTGTAACTGCCGCCCAGCAGCGCCACAATCACCAACGTTAAAAACGAAGCCGCAATACTGGGCACAAGAATAGCCGCCCCGAGCATAAGGCCATAACGCAGCGCCAACACCATGAAAATCACAACATACGCCACAATAGCGAGTATGCCAGCCCAATAGCGGTAACGATCAAGCAAAGAAGAAAGACTTGCGACCTTATCGATAAATTCAACCTGTGGCATTTCATTCGCAATGCGCGCCAATGCATCGATATTCACCGCATGTTTGAGCGTCACAAACCCCAAAGTCTGACCATGATAGTTTTCATCATAAAGCATCCAAAGCTCATCACGATTAGCCGCGTCCAAAAACTGAGGGAGGGTATAGTGCTGCGTTTGCGCGGCACTCAAAAATGCCAGATAGCGAGCATAGGCATTTTCATCAAGCATCATTTCAGAAAATAATGATTTCACAGCCGCTTCATGGTTTTTCACAAAATCATGAAGAAGGCTGATATTCGCGGTTTGCGTATGCTGAGATTGTACAAAATTACTGAGCGCCATATAACCATCAATGCCGCCCGTCTGCGTTAAATCATCAAGACGTTGTGAGAGGTCTTCCATTGTTTGTAACATCGCCTCGTTATCGGCGCCGCGCACGATGAACATCTGGGTTGATATGGGGCTGCCCAATATTTTTGCCGCATTCATATCATTGGCGATTAATTGCGGTGAGAGGCTCTGCATCACGCGGATATCGTCTTTGCCCTCAAGAAACGGCAGTGCGCACACTAGAATAAAAATCAACGCGAACATAATACGCAAAATATTCCGCTCGCGTCTTTTATTCCACCAATGCAAATATTTTTGCGCCCCATCATATATCCACGCGGCAGGCGTGCGCGGCACGGAGGCAAATAGCACGGGATAGATAAACACCACACAACCATAGACAAAGATTAAACCCGCAATGCTAAAAATAGCCATTTGTTGCAAGCTGATGATCGGCGTAAAGCAAAGTCCTAAAAAGCCTATAATGCTGGTTAATAAGCCAAAACTGATACTGGGGAAAATACTGCGCACCGCATCGCGTGCATTCCATGGTTCTTGCTTATAACGCTCCGCCCAAAAATGAAGTGCGTAATCAATCGATATCCCCAAAAGGCTCGTCCCGAAAACGAGCGTCAACAAATGAACTTTTGCAAAAAATAAAAGGCATGCAGCAAAACCAACAAAGCCAGCACAAGCAATACTGAGCGATATCACAATAAATGGGCGCAACGATTTAAAAACCAAAAGCAGCAGTAAAAACACGCCGGTTAAGGACAATGTGCCCATCATGCTCATTTCAGATTTTGCCGTTTCCGCACCGTTACGCGCATGAAAGATCAAGCCGCTCCGGATAAACGAAAGCTCAGAATTTTTTGCTGTTGCGGCATTTTGTATCTGATCCAACGCATCCACGACTTCATTTTGGTAGCTTAATGCGAACGGATTTCCTGCTAAATCTATACTGAGAACGGCATAATAAACGCCATCTGAAAGCACAATGGGGATATCATTCACAACGGTAAAATCGCCAATGGTTTGATCCATAGCCTTTGCTACATAGGTATTTAAAAATGAAAACGGGTCGTGCTGTATGCCAGCAGAAACAAGCGGCATCGAAACGCCATATAGTTGCGAGAGTGCCGCAGCACGGATGGCTTTTGCATCACCTTGCTCAAGCCATTTTTTTTGCTGTGCCGTTAGAAAAGAGGCGCGATGACCGTCGTAAAAATCAGTGAGTGATCGCATTTGGTCTGACTGATTTTCAGCTTTGAACGCAGAAAATAATTTTGTGTTATCGATATCCGTTTGGATCTTTTTGGCTGCAGCGGATGCTTTCTCCGCAGACACATCCCCGACAAATAACACGATACGGCGCTCAAAACGATTTGATATCTTTTGATCGGCATAGTGTACCAAATCGCTCTCTTTGCCTTGCGGCAGCAACGCCAGAATATTGGTTTCAACCACATCTCCCGCTGAAATCCGATAAACAGCAAAGCCAGATAGCGCAAAGAAACAAGCAGCAAACAAAGTAAGCGCGATGAAAAAACACTGATGACTGCGCGACATATCCTTATTCAAAAAGCCTACGCTCCTTATCCGTAATGGACGCAGCACCTATCCGTGGCGTTTCGTAATGAACGATTGTATATTTATCTGCGGCATATACGATCTTTATTTCCTCGATATAGCGCACGCCCTTCAAATTAATTTCCTGTAGGTAAGGTTTTAAATTTGATGAAATCGGCACAAGGCGTAGCATCTTTATATCACCATTTGCTGGCTGCTGCGTGATTTCAAAACCATGCGCGAGCGCTGAAAAATCACCCGAAAACATGGCAACAATATTCCGCATAATCGGCGCCATAGTTTTTTGCATTTTTTCAGATTGCGGTTGTTTTTCGCCGTCAACATATTGCATCAAACCATTCGCACCGATGAGCGTTTGCATAGAAAATGGTTGATCCATCAGCCAACCGATACCGATGTCCTTGATATAAATAAAATCGCCTTCCGACCGCAGAGGATTTGTTAAAGTAGGAATATGTTTTAGCTCGGTATAGCGAGCCCGAAATGCATCAGGACGCTCAAAAAAATTCTCAAATTTTGATGCACCCCCATCTTGCGCCATCACCGTTGAGGTGCGCGCAGAAAAAAGCAAAAAGCAACTCAGCGTTAAAACATAAAGTAACAAAAGCGAACGCAAATGCATTATTCCGCCACTCCTAGCTTTTGCGCCAAAATCGGCGGTGAAGCAAACAGCATTTCTTTGGTTGTAAAATCAATGGCTACCTGCTCTGTATGTCCCTTACTAAGTGGCACATCTGTGTCTTTATCGCGCACAGAGTAAATAATTTTCAAGCGAAACTCATACTCCACAACTTCGGCACGCACCACAATCACTTGCCCGAAAATAATCGGGCGCATATAGCGAATATGCATGTCAATGACAGGCCACGCATAGCCTGAACGCTCCATCTCTTCATAGTTATAACCAATGGCATTCAACAATTCGCAACGTGCTTGCTCAAAAAAACGCGCGTAATTGCCGTGCCAGACCACATCCATGGGATCTAGATCATAAAACTGTGCTTTAATTTCTGTTTCTGCGTGAGCGAATATTTTTGTCATCTTGATCCTGTCTTGCGATTTTGCTCTGGAGCCTGCCCCCAATAATCATAAAAATTAAACCATTGCAATGGAGCGGCACAAGCGTGACGTTCTAGAATCTTTGCATAGTTTACAACTTGTACTTTCAAATTTTTAGCCCGCTCTTTACGGTCAACATGCAGTGTCGGGGCAATGAATTCAAAGCACATGCGGTATTTCTGCCGTTCTTTCGTCGCAAAAACCGCAAACACGGGACAATCCAGTAGTCCTGCCAAGATAAACGCTCCCTGCGCAAATGGTGCGGGTTGCCCCAAAAATGGGACAATTTCGTTTCGTCCAGCATTATCAACGGGTGTTCTATCGCCTGAAATTGCAATATTGCCGCCCTCATCAACTTTTGCCTTTAAGCGCATAGCGATATCGGGCGTCATATTTTGAACCTCGATTAACTCACTCGTTGGCACTGCTCCCGATACTTTCGTCATAATTTTTTGGAAGTTTTGCGCATGTGCGCTGTGCACCAAGACAGTGAGCGGTATATTTTTTGTCCCGCCGATTGCCCTGCAAATATCGACATTCCCGAGATGGGAAACAATGAGAACACAGCCCTTGCCTTCGTTTTGATAGGCTTGAAATTTATCATAGCCCTCCATAATAAGATCGTCTTTGTTATAATGCCCTAACCACACAACAATTTTATCAACCGCCATATAGGAAAAAGAAATAAAGTGCCGAAAGCTCTGCCATAGCCCTGGTGCTTTTTTCCATGGTGATTTATCCGCCATAAAATCATGCATGGCTCGGAGGTATTGCAAGGATGCCGCACGCGCCGCGCCGCCAAACACAAAATAGAACCCCACAATAAAATGAAGAAGGAAATGCACGGTTTTTAAGCCTAAACAACGATAGACCCACAATAGAATACTGAGCCCGTAATAGGTTCCACGTTCCTGCATTTGCGACCAACGCGCGGGTTCATACTGCGGTATTGTCATGAGGCTCTCGCTCGTTTCCATTTTTGCTGCAAAAGCATTGGTAAACGCTTCAACATTCCGAAAAATAAAATCGTGTGGATTTTACTGATCCTTATATTATCTGCCAAGACATCAAAATGTGACACACCGTGATCGGGATAGATAACGCGCGTATCAATAAATGAGACAGGAACCCCCGCCCAATAAAGCCGCACCAGAATATCGATATCAAAATCCATCCGCGCCCCGATTTTCACATGCCGTATCAAATCCACGGTTTGCGTCAGAGGATACATCCGAAAACCGCACATGGAATCTTTGATCTCAAAAGACAGAGTTTCAACCCACACCCAAAAATGCGTCACATAACGACCGTATAATCGGGACTTTGGAACAGAATCATCATAAATCGGCTTACCTGTAACAACTTCATCAGGATGCGCGCGCGTACGTTCCATAAAAAGTGGGATATCTTTTGGATCATGCTGACCATCAGCGTCGATCTGGAGCGCATGGCTATAGCCTGTTTCGTACGCCGCCTCGAACCCCGCCATCACGGCAGCACCTTTTCCCCGATTTTCTGGCAGAGAAATTAAAGTTACTGCGCCCTTATGCTGCCCCACTAATGTTTCGAGAATTTTGCGGCAGATTTCATGGCTACCGTCATTCACCATGAACACATGTACGCCATACGACAGGACGCTCTGCAACGTTTGCGCGATAAACGTGTCGTGATTATAAACTGGAATAATAACACAAGGGCTATAAGACATTACGCAAACCGTACCTTACCGACAGAGTGTTTCACATCACCAGATTTATAAGTAAATTCGATCACATTTTTATCTTCGTCATAATAGATATTCAATGTCACCGTATCACACGGCTGAATAACGCGCATGAATTTCAAATGGTCAATGGATGAAAAATCTGCGTTCACACCCAAATGCTCACACGCCAGATTAATCGCCCAATGCACCTGCACAACACCTGGCAAAATCGGTATTTCATCAAAATGACCGTCAAAATATAACAGTTCTTTCGGCATGAACAATACGGCGCTTAACACGCTTCCTTCGACAGATAGTTTTTTCAGTGTGTATTCCGATGTTAAATGCGACGCAAATAAATCTAATAGAGCGGTCTGCGATACTTTTCCCATATCATTTACAGGCAGCGCGTCAACGAAGCGCCACTTGCGCGGGACAACCACCAAATCAAATGATTGGCAGAGATATTCTTTGAGATGCTCCACCAAAGCGCGTTTCCCTTCACGCGCCAAAACATTTAAACCCGCGTCATTTAACACAGCCACACAGCCTAAACGATTTGAATTTTCAAACACAACAAGATGAGCAAGGGCAATCCAAGAGCTTTGCGCGCAAATTTTCTCCATTTGCGTTAGGGACACACGTTTTTCATGGATTTTAACAATTTTGTCCGTACGGCCTTTTAAGAGGAAGCTGTTTTTCTCGTGCATTTCAATCGTGTCGGAAATCGTAAACGGTTCTTTCTGCCCTGTATAAGCGGAGTTCACGAGCGCATTGCCTTGCGCGTCTTGCGCCATCGCAACCCCTGAAAGGCAATGCCATACTGCACCATCCAAAACATTACGTGTTGCTATTGCTCCTGTTTCGGTGCTGCCGTAAATTTCAACAATTGGTGCGGGAAAAACAGTCGCCATTTTTTGTGCTGTTAAAAGAGGCAAACATGATCCCGCAGAGCTAACGAACCTCAAAAACTCCAATGTTTCTTTTTCTTCTAACGCCTTGGCATGCTGATTTAAAAACGCGGGGCTAGAAATAAAGTTCAGCTTATAATCCGCTGCATAATCCCAAAGCGCCTCGGGATAGGTGATTTGCTCGAACAGAATAACGTCACCCGCGCATAACGGCCATAACAAGTGAAACGGCAGCCCATAAGCATGGTAATGCGCCACACTGGAGACAAAAAGCCCACCATGTGTTTGTGCGCTCCAATGATGGTGGAACATCTCGATTTCTGCGCCCAACGCGCTCAGATGTTTGGTTACGGGAACGGATGCCCCTGTGCTGCCTGATGTATACATCGTCACAAAACAGTCCGCAGCCTTGTTCTCCAAACGCATCGCACTTGATGAATCTGCCGTTTTGACGTTTTCTAGCAGCGCGGACACACGCAAATCATCTAATAAACACCCCCCACATAAAGCCGAAATTTCATCGATCGTGCGCGGTTTTAAATTCGGCGGGATGACAATATGCCTCCCTGCAAAAGAAATGGCCATAAAGCTTACGAGGAAATTATATTGATTTTCACAGGAGAGAACGTAATGCTCGCACTTATTATCATGAGTGCTAAAACTTTCTGCCAAGCACATCACATCACGGCGGAAATTCATCCCGTAAACTTCTTGCCCTGCACCGCACAGCCCAATGGCATGTCCGTCAGGAAAATCTACATCCATAAGCTGTAGCAGCGGAATGAATTTATGCATCATGCGCTGGCGCACGTTTTTTAACAATAAGTTGGCGATATAAAAACTCCGTCACAAATAAAGTCCCCATCAATATATAGGAAATCAAACCGTTATACAGCGTCCAGACAGCCAAAGAACAAAAAATTGTGTAGGTTGCCACCATTCCATTCAAAAATAAAAAGCCACACCAGACCTTTGTGACGTTCCGCGTGTATTGAATAACATGCGCGGGCATCTCTTTGCCCTTAAAGTGCAGCCTTGCAAAAACCTCAATAACTGTTGGGGGAAAATAAAGGCTGAATATAAACACGCCCAACATAAAGCCTGACATCATTACAGGATATAAACGCAGATATAACGGATCATTAAAGACTGTAACAAGAACCACAATCACCGAACCAATCGCAACCATTCCCCATATACGATAACGGTATTGCCGCGGTAACATCAATGCACGCACTACTAACACGCATAATAACACCAACGCCATCACTCGGACATCAACATAAGACAACCCCAGATATACCAAAATCGGGTAGCCCAAGAGCGCGAGAACAAGCAAAGTTTTCAATAAAAAACGAAACGGCATAACACCCAAATTCAATTTACATCAACAACTATAGCGACCATAACAACCGCCCCAATAGGCAATTAATCCAATACATTACAAGAAAATAATTAGATTAGTAATTTTTTTTCAAGAGGTCGTGCCTATACAGGCTTATCAGGTTTACTTGAGCTCATAAAAATCCAGAACATTATCAAAGATAAGGATTGTTTTTTCCCAATGTATTCGCTCTTTGAATTTGCTGAAGTTTGATAAAAATCCGTTCTAACCATTTTAATCTAACAACACCAAGGTTAGATACTGCGCTTTCAAAAATATATTAAAAACAGAATTTTTCTGCTACTAGTACATATATTTAAATTACTCAATATGGTTGATACAATGGCAAAAAAAAATATCACCGAAGAGCAGGTCCAAAAGGCTTATATTTTAGCTAGGCAAGTTTACTTTGAAGAAATAGATAAACCTGAAGCGATATCAAGGTTGAGAAAGTTACATAATATGAACGAGGCTACTGTGTCAACCCCCGTTTGAGAGTCCATGTTTAAAGTGAGTCTGAGCATGCTGTTGTGGTTTTAAAGAAGGGTTTGTAGCGTTAGTGGAGAAGCCTTCTTTAAAACGGGCAAGCGGTGC
>JBBKWU010000016.1:0-94457 GCA_037969035.1 Bdellovibrionales bacterium | reverse complement strand
CTGGTGTTGCGGTGTTAAGCTTTACGCAAGCGGACGTTGCTGCTGGTGATGTCATTTTTGTTCATGATGGGTCTGATACGTTGGTGGGTAGCTTTGATCTATCTTTGGCTGATGGTGGCGAAGATGGGGCGGGTGCTGCGTTGGGCTCTGTCAGTATTGGAATTACGCCGGTGAACGACCCTGTTGTTATCACGACTAATGTTGAGGTTTCAATTCCTGTTGGAACAGCGCTTACATTGGATAACACAATATTAGAGGGCACTGACCCTGATGATGGGCCGTCTGAGATTACCTATACAGCGAGCAATATCATGAATGGTACGCTTACCGTGAATGGTGTGGCGGCGTTGACATTTACGCAAGCAGATATTAACGCGGGCTTGGTTGTGTTTACACATGACGGCACTATGACATTAACGGGTAGCTTTGATATTAGCTTGGCGGATGGCGGCGAAAACGGCGTGTTACCAGATGTTGCTTTGTTTACGGTGGATATTTTATTCCCGCCGACTGTTGATACAAATACTGGGTTTACAGTGCTCGAAGGCACACCAGATAACCCATCAATAAACTTGATTACAACGGCAGAATTGTCTGCGAGTGATTTTGATACAGCGACCACAGATTTACTATTTAATGTGCTGACATCGCCGATTAATGGTCAGTTAGAATTAACCACAGCACCTGGCGTTGCAATCACGAGCTTTAGCCAAGATGATTTGGATAATAACCGCTTGGTTTATGTACATGATGGATCAGAAACAATTGCTGATAGCTTTGAGTTTGAAGTAACAGATGGTTATTTCACGTTGCCCGCTGACACATACTCGATCATCATTACACCGCAGAATGATAAGCCGGAAATTACAACAAATGTCGCGCCGTCGATTGCTGTTGGAGATTCTATAACCTTTGACAATACGTTCTTAGAAGGTACAGACCCTGACGATGCGCCATCGGACATTACGTATACAGCAAGCAATGTGACAAATGGCACGCTCACCGTGAATGGTGTGGTGGCACTGACATTTACGCAAGCTGATGTAAACGCAGGCTTGGTTGTGTTCACGCATGACGGCACGATGACTGTCACAGGCAGCTTTGATGTAAGTTTGGCTGATGGCGGTGAAGATGGTGCTACGCCTGATCTGGGCACAGTGATTGTTAATATCGAATTTTTACCAGTACTTGATGTGAATGCAGGGTTTACTGTGCTTGAAGGAACATCGCTCGCCGTTTCTATTACTCCGATTACCGTTGCGGATCTATCGGTGAGCGATTTTGACACACCGGATACGGATCTTGTATTTAACATCATAGATTTCCCGATTAATGGTCAGTTAGAGTTAACAACCGCGCCTGGTGTTGCTGTGATGAGCTTTACACAGGATGATATTGTGAACGGTAGAATTGTTTATGTGCATGATGGCTCAGAAACGATTGTAGATAGCTTTGAGTTTGAAATCACAGACGGGTTCTATACGCTGCCAGTTGAAACGTTCTTGATTACAATCACGCCACAAAATGATCCGCCAGAACTGATTAGGATCGACAATACGGCGTTTATTGAAAATATGGAGATTGGTCGTGTGTTCTCGCATTGGGCGGTCTCTGATCCTGATGGTCCTGCAGCGACAATGTCAATTGTAGGCGGTTCTGGAATGGGGCTGTTCTCAATTTCTGGTCGCGGGATAGCAATTGCGCAGATGATGGATTACGAAGTTGATCCGCATTCGTTCACGCTGACATTGCGTGCATTCGATGGTCAGTATTTCATAGATCAAGATGTTACAATTTATATGGGTGATATGAATGAAATCCCTGTTGTTACCCAAAGCGCAGAAGGTAGAGTTGATCGTATAACGATTGATACCACTGATATTCGCTCATTCCGTCCAATTGAAGATACATTCAATGGTCAGGGCTCGTCTGGTTATAATGGCGGCTTACAATTGCAGCTTCTTCGTTCTGTTGGTTTTGCAGGTGTCGATACGCTTGGTTTCGCGTTCTACGGTTCTGATATGGCACAAATTATTCGTGAAAATGTTACGAACGAGATTTCGGCGTTATCTGGTGCTACTGCTGGAGGCGATGGTGATGAACTAACGTTTGAGATTACCGTACAAAATAGCGATGATGGAGAATTAGAAGAAAATACAAACGACGATAACGTTGAAAAAGAAAATAGCTTATCATCGAACAATATTTTGAAAGCGATATTGGCGGAGCAAAATAACGCCGATACAGAAGATGGTAAGGAAAAGACCAGCAATGTTTATAACAAAGAAAAAGGCATGAATTTTGTTCAAAGCACACAAATTCAGCTTGATGATGCTGCCATTTATTATAAAAAGAAACTGAGTAGCCTTGAAAAAGCATTACTCGGAAAACGCCAAGAATAGCCTATTGTTTCCATATGTATTGTAACTAAGAAACGTATTTGATGGCGTGACAGCGCTGCTGAAACGGTTTAATATCATCTCTCCAATCAACAGCTAAAAATAGCGTGATAAAACTCAGGGAGAGTTTGCGGTGAGTGTTTCAGACCATCAAAAAATCGGAAATTCGATAAAAGCAGTTAATGCGCGGATACGTACAATACACGATCCCGATCTTGGCGAAATCGGTAAAAAACTTTTGAAAAATTTCAATAAAACCAATTGTCGTGAATCAAAGGATATGGCCTATGACGGTCTGGCCTTTTACTCCTCCTTTTCCTATCGCGAAGGACAAAAAGGTTTTGTGAATAGCATTACATATGGTGCGGGCGCGAATGATAGTTTTACCAAGTTATTTTCCGCCAAAGTTCATGAAATGGCGCATGCTTTACAGATACAGCACTGTGCGGCGTTGCGTGCTGACCCTTTTAACCCAGACACAAAAATCATTATATGTCCGCGCGATTGGATAATGCTACAGGAACGGTGTGAGGAAGATGCGTATGTGAAGCAAGCGTTGTTTAACAGTTTGCTCGCGGAGGTCATTCCCCATCTTTCTTCGGTAACGGATAAAGAGGCATTTTCGGCGGTGGACTTTAAGGTTATACGAGACTCCTCGCCCAATATTGGTGTGGCGTTTAATCGTGCCGCACGGCAAAGTTTATCAAAAAGATTTTACTGGGATTCAACAGATGAAAATTACTACAGCTTTCGAAATCATTACCAATATAGAACGCTAGCTGGTTTTAAAGCAGGGATGAACATGAGGAGACACAATAATGAAAGCGGATTCGTTTTTGTTCGTCTCACCGCCGCCGACATTATGGATGTCGGCGCGTCGTTTGGACTAAATAGCTTTAGTGGTGACCCGAGCCTCACAGCACCGTTTTTTGAAAACTCACCTTTGAGGCCGCGCGCGCAAGGGTTGCTGGCGGAGCTTAATGACAGTTTAGGCATAAAAGATGAAAACTCCCTCCCGACACTTACTGAAGCTCTCGCGCATGAAGGACTTGATAAAACAACATTTCAGACTAAAGTTTATCAGGCAACGATGATAAAGCCGTAAGGTTAAAACCCAAAATAGTGGTATATTGACTGCCGCATAATGATGTTATTTAGGAACCGGAGTAAGAAGTAAAAATATGAAGTATATTGGGTATGTAGTTTTAGGAATGTTTGTTTTGGTTCTGCTCGCGTTTGGCGCGGCGGGCGTGATGCTGGCCACGTTGGATCCGAACGATTACAAAGATCAAATCACCAAAGCGGTACACGACAGTACAGGACGTACATTGACCCTTGATGGTGATATTAGTCTAAGTTATTTCCCCGTATTCGGTTTTTCAGTTTCCAAGGCGCGCTTAAGTAATCCAGAATCCTTCAAGGGGGGTGAATTTGCCGCTATCGATGAATTACAAGCAGGCGTAAAAATCTTGCCGCTTTTTAGTCGTTCTATCGAGCTAGATTCTATCCATCTTGTTAAGCCCGTGATTAATGTTATTAAGTTGGCAAATGGCACAACGAATTTGAGCTTTGATGTCGCTGCAAAATCAGACACAAAAAATGATGCTGCGGATGAGAATAAAAAAGAAGCGGGTGAAAAATTCTCGCTCTCTTCTGGTGAAATCAAAATTTCTGATGCGACTGTTAATTACGCTGATAAATCATCTGGCGCGTCCTATGTGATCTCTCCGTTTAACTTCTCAATGTCTTCATTTGCTTTGGGAGAAAAATCATCAATCGATTTTGATGCTGTGATAAAAAACGCTGAAACTAAATTATCGGCATCTGGCGCGATGGACGTTTTAATTAATAAAGATGCCTCTAATATTCTTGTTTCTAATGCTTCCAGTAATATTGATTTAATGAACCCCTCTCTATCAAAGGCGATAACGGTTAATGCTAAAAGCGATAAAATGTCTTTGGATATGAAATCACAAACTGCACAGCTCGAAGGCACAAGAGTGAGCTGGGATGGAACGGATATTGATATAAAAGGCTCTTACGGTTGGGGCACAAAAACGGATGCTAAATTTTCTGTAAGTGCAAATACAGTTGATCTGGATAAAATTTTAGCAATCGTTGCGCCGCAGACTCAAAAGAAATTAGGGGATGCTAAACCTGCTGCTTCGTCAGGTGCTAAGGGTGCGAAAGAGACCGCCTTACCTGTTGGAATGTTACAAAATATTTCTGCGAACGGCACGATGAAGGTTGGGACAATCAAAGTCTACGGGATGACGTTTACCGATCTTGAGGCGCATGTAAAAGGCACAAACGGCGTGCTTGATTTTAACCCTGTGACAATGAACCTTTATGATGGAAAGCTATCGGCGACATCGCATCTTGATGCGCGCAACGGCACGTTGAAAGTGAGTAAAAAAGGCACTGTCGAAAATGTGGCGCTTGGCGGCATGTTAAAAGACTATCTTGGCGAGGAATATATAACAGGCCGCGCGAATATAAATTTTGATATCCAAAGCACAGGTAACACAATGCAAGCCGTTATGCGCAGCATGGGCGGTAATGTTGGGTTTAAGGTTGGTGAAGGCTATATCAACCATTGGCAGCTCTCACAGCGGATTAATCAAGCTGTTGCATTTTTTAATTCAGGAAAGCTGGATGAAAATGCGGATGACCAAATTAAATTCACGACAATGGGCGGCACTTTTCAGGGGCAAAACGGTGTTTTTAGAAACTCAGACCTCACGCTTATCGGCCCTAAAATGCATGTTCTTGGCAATGGCTCAGTCGATTTGAGACAGCAAAATGTCAACTATACAGCGCGCGTTGGTCTTGGTGATGATCCTGAAAAATTTACGAAAGAAAAGCACTTGCCTGTGACAATGTCTGGGCCGTTTTCTAACCTTCGCTACGGTATTGATGTGCAATCAATGGTCATGGAGCAAGCTGGCGAGAAAATTGAAGAGAAAAAGCAGGAGTTGATAGGAAAAATGTTTGAAAAACTTGGTGGACAGAAGGTCGCTCCGAAATCCGATGCTCCGGTAACGAGTGAATCGCCATCAGCAGAAACATCTGCACCAGATGCTGTTGGTGGCGACAGTACCGCTACACCTGTTCAACCCACGCCTAAAAAAGATAACAACCCCGCTTTAAAGTTTCTCGAAAATGTTCTAGATGCTCCTAGCACAAAGCAATAAAAGGTGAACTCCGTTGATTAAAAAAATAGATCAGCTCTTAATGAATAACTCTCTTATGTTCTTAGGAATTATCTGCTTGGCTTTGATTGCCGTTCTTGGCGTTATTGACTATGTGACAGGCTATGAAATTAACTTCTTTATTTTCTATGCGGCACCGATTTGGCTCGCGGGATGGTATGGAAACCGCCGCTTGGGGTTGTTATCGGCGATTACTTGCGGTGTGATGTGGTTTATAGTTGATCAATATACGGGGCGTCAATATTCTCATCCGCTTATACCGTATTGGAATGGCTCTATTCGGATAACATTTTTCCTTTTCGTTCTTTATGCGCTGAGTAATATTAAAGAAAAACTGAAGCTTGAACAATTGAATGCTGATTATGATAGCCTGACAGACCTTTTAAACGGCCGTGGATTTCGTGAAAAGCTGGATGTGTTGTTCCCTTTGATGAAACGGGAAAAAGATGTCTATAGCCTCGCGTTTATCGATCTTGATAATTTCAAACACGTAAATGACAGTATGGGGCACGCGGAAGGCGATAAAGTTCTTAAAAGCGTTGCAGGTGTTATGCGCGAAGGTGTGCGTTCCAGTGACCTTGTTAGTCGCTTGGGTGGCGATGAATTCGTGGTGTTCTTTCCAAACACAGATAGAGATCAGGTGCAAAATGTAATGGATGGCTTGCGCAGGAAGTTAGACACGGCTGTTAAGCAAAACCAATGGCCCATAGGATTTAGTATTGGCGTGTGCACCTTCAGCAGTAATGAGAATAGCATCGAAGAAGCAGTTGCTATCGCCGATTCCCTTATGTATGACGTCAAAAAACAGGAAAAAGGCGGCGTGTTCTATAAAGATATGCGCGGAAGCTATTAATCTAAGAACATAGCCTAAAAGCAAAAATAACTTAATATTCTGCTTAGTGCGCCTTTATAGGTTTTGGCCATATAAACATGAGTCTATATAGCGGAGAAAGGCACCATTTTGTTCTGCTCTTCATCCCATAACTTAAAACGGAGGCAATCAAGGCTATCACGTAGCGTGAGGCGGTTGATGTTCTTTAGCTCGGGCATTGTATCCATACATTCCTGAAGTTTGTAGTTAGGGATTCTGCTGCATAGGTGATGGATATGATGCAGGCCAATATTACCTGTAAACCATTGCAAAATAGGGTGCAAAACATAGTAAGAACTGCCATGCAATGCGGCTTCTTGGGCGTTCCAATTTTCATTTCTCTGCCAATGTGCGTCTTCAAACTGGTGTTGGATATAAAACAGCCAGCCACCGATCCATGCTGTGATGATCAAAATCGGTAGGAAGATGGTTAAAAGCGGTGACCAGCCAATAATGGCTGCTAGTGAGCCATAGAAGATAATTAGCGATATGTTAGTCAACATTACGCTCTTCCATACGGATGATACAGCCAATGTTTTATAACCTTCGTAAAACCCTGCGCCGCTGGTAAGGGGGAAACGTTGGGATATAATCGTGAAAAAAGGTGTTCCGAATATAAGCAAAACGAGCGGGTTACGGTATATGCGATAGGCGCGCTGTTTTCCTTTTGGGAGTGCTCTGTATTCTTGCGCGGTGATGGTGTCGATTCCACCGATGCTGCGGCGATCTAAATCACCTGATGTCGCGTGATGCATGTTGTGTGAGCGACGCCAGAAATCATAAGGCGTAACGGTGAGAACGCTAAGCGCGCGGCCTGTCCATTCATTGGCTTTTTTAGAATTCCAAAATGCACCATGACCGCAATCATGCTGGAATATAAAGATTCTGATCAATAACCCTGCCGCAGGCAGCATTAGCAACGTTGTTGCAAGGTAGGAAATTTGAGACAAATAAACCATTGCACCACATGTCGCAAAAAACAGGGCAAGCGTTGTGCTAAGCTGAAAAAAGCTTTTCCATGTTTCTGCACCTTGATATTGCGTGCAATGTTTCACCGTATCTTTGATACTGGCAGCGCTTTGCTTTGCAATTAACGTGTCGGTCTCTTGTTCCTGTAGATACATGCGCTCTCATTCTTTTCTATGATGTCATTTAATCTCATTTAGAATAAATAGCATTTGACCAAAAAAATATATCTAAATCAGATTATTAACAGATTTTATCCGAAATAATGGGGCAGAGCGTGATTTTAGGGAACTTAATAGCGTTTTGTTTGTTTGTTCCTTTGAATGTATAAAATAATAAAGAAAAGGAGCTCAGATTATGGAATATGGAATCGTTGGTTTATTGGTTCTGATACTGGATATAGTGGCGATTATTAACATTATTCAAAGCGGGCTAGAGCCTTTGATGAAGCTCGTTTGGGTTGTCATTGTTCTCGCATTGCCTGTGATCGGCATGGCGCTTTGGTTTATTATTGGCGCTAAAAAAGTTGCCATATAATTGAGATTAAAAAAGGAGGCTAAAAAGCCTCCTTTTAACGTTTGATCTCTTGATCAATTATTTCTTTTTCGCTGTTTTCTTAGCTACTTTTTTAGCAGCAGGCTTTGCTGCGGCTTTAGCAGTTGGCTTTGAGAGCAGGTCACGAATTTCTGTAAGCAACACAACCTCTTTCGGTGGTGGTGGTGCGTTTTTCGCTTTTGGGTCTTCTGCTTGTTTTTTCAGGTTGTTAACGCCTTTAACAAGTAGGAAGATAACAAAAGCAACAATCACGAAGTTGATAATGGCATTAAAGAACGCGCCATACGTGATGATCGGCGCGCCAGCTTCTGTTGCGGCTTTTAGGCTTGCATAAGTATTGCCATCAAGTGCAAAAAATTTATCCGCAAAGTCAACGCCGCTTGTCATGACGCCAATAACAGGCATGATAACATCACCAACCATTGAGTTCACGATTGCTGTGAATGCAGCGCCCATAATGATACCAACAGCCATGTCCATGACATTACCGCGGGCAATAAATTCTTTAAATTCGTTAAGCATAGTTTTTCCTTAATTGAGTTACAGTTTTTTAAAGTATTTAAATTTTTAGTGTGATTCTTCAATTTAATCAATGTTTTATTGCTCTGATGCCTGTGCTGCCTTGCTGACGGCATAGATGAAATCTACCTGTGAGGGCATTAAAAAGCCGCGCAAATGCACGGCTTTTAAAAAATAATTGTCGTTGCGTTGGCGATTAACCCGTGGCTTTGACGTTTGTGTCAATATTGGCAAAATCATCTTCGCGTAGCTTACGGCTGCGGCTCGTTGTTTGGTAAGCAGCGCGAGCATGATCTTCACAATATGGCAGACCAATGACGCTAGCACAGCCACAAAATTTGAAATCTTCATGCTGTGGATCGCCGATAGGCCAGCGGCACATTTTCTCTTTAAGATCAGCAAGCTTCACGCCCTCTCCAGTGAACGGGATATCCATGTTCGCAGGCTTAGGTGGGCGTTTTTTAACAAGAGCTGCTTTTTCTTCCGCAACCTTCGGTTTTGCAACCTTTTTGACTGTTTGCTGTATCGGAGACAAGCGGTTTGAAAGCTTAAGGCGATGTGCTTTGCCGATAACGGCATTTCGCGTTACGCCACCAAGCTCTTTCGCTATTTCTGCGGCAGTTTTGCCCTCGCCCCATAATTTTTTGAGGACGCCTACGCGTTCTTCCGTCCAACTCATGCCCTATGTCTCCCATTTAGATATTAAATAAATACCGAGGAACTAAAGAATTCCCCTACACAAAAATAATTTTTAATCTGATGTAGGAAAACATACCAAGGGAGGGGAGAGGCGACTATAGCGGGAAGCGTAAAAAACGTGTTTATCCACAAAAATGAAAAAAGTTATTTTCTGTAATCCCCTGTGGATAACAGTTTTCAGGCGTCTGGGTTTAAGCCCCACGCTTCGTAATGGCTTGAATCATCAGCCCATTTTTCACTTAGCTTCACAAATAACTTTAAGTGAATTTCGACATCCAGAAGCTCACAAAGTTCGACTCGTGCCATTTCGCCGACCTTTTTTATGTTCTGGCCGCCTTTGCCAACAACCATTCCTTTGTGAGAATCTTTGGCAATGTGAATAATTTGGCTGATTTTAATGCTGCCGTTATCGAACTGTTCCCATTCTTCGGTTTCCACCGTAAGGCCGTAAGGTAGTTCGTCGTGCAGACGGTGAAATAACTTCTCCCGTGTGATTTCAGCAGCTAAAAGGCGCATCGGTAAATCACTCGCTTGATCTTCAGGGTAATGATAAGGACCTTCGGGCATGCGCGCGGCT
Source organism: Bdellovibrionales bacterium (assembly GCA_037969035.1). Classification (GTDB taxonomy): domain Bacteria; phylum Pseudomonadota; class Alphaproteobacteria; order Micavibrionales; family Micavibrionaceae; genus JBBKWU01. The sequence continues at coordinate 84,659 of JBBKWU010000016.1, read as the reverse complement.
AAATGATCGAGGAGTTTTTTCGTGCCGTCTTCTTTTAAGGCAGAAATCATAAAGGTCGCCATGAAATCAAAGTGATCGTTTAGGTCTTGCGTGATCGCAAGCAACGTATCATTACGGATTTTGTCGATTTTATTCATCACAAGAATGATGTTTTTTCGTCCTTGAAGGCTCGGGCTGGCTAGTATGTCTTTGCTCTCGCCAATGGCTTTTTTCGATGAAACGTCAACGATTAACAGTGTTAGATCGGAATCGGCCTCGCTGCGCCATGCGGCGTCAACCATCGCGCGTTCTAGTCTTTTATTAGCATTAGGTTTAAACAGGCCAGGGGTATCTAAAAAGATGATCTGGCAATCACCATGCATAGCAATGCCGCGTATGACAGAGCGCGTTGTTTGCACTTTCGGGGACACAATCGAAACTTTTGTTCCGACAAGGCTATTCATTAAGGTGGATTTACCGGCATTCGGCACACCAAGAACGGTTACAAAACCGCATTTTGTATTCATGCTGTAGGGCTTTCAGGTTTGGGCTGGAATAATGTTGCAATGCCAAGTTTTCCAAGAGCCTCTAATGCCATTTTGTTACGCATAAGGCGTCTTTTGGATGGGTTTATATAACCTTGCTTTGCATTCTCTTGCATGGCTGTGACCTCAATGGCTTCTGTTTGAGCACCATGTGGCGGAATCGTTAGTACAATCTCGGCTTTACCACCGTGCCTTTTATAAACACTGTATTTGGGGTGCGGTGTCATTCCAACTTCGTTGAAATACTGCGTTAAACGCATCACAGGCTCATCATTAGCTGATTTGTATTCGAAATGAGGCTGCCAGTGTTTGTCAATGAATTTGGCAGCTTCTTTTACGCCGCCATCGTCATATATGGCGCAAATAAGGGATTCGATGCAGTCAGAAATCACTTTTGGATCTGTATTTTTATTGGCATCAATAATCATAAATGACGCAATACCGAGCGGTGCGGCAATTTTTTCTCTGAGGAAATTATTACAGACCATGGCATCAATTACTTCGGTTCTATCGCGCGCATCATATTCGGGATATCTGTGGTTGATAATTTCAGACAGAATAAAGGCCATAATTTTATCACCGCGAAATTCCATATTTTCGTAATTGTCATCGGATGTGGAGCTGTGTGTAATGGCTCTAACCAAAAGCTCTCTGTCTTTAAAACGATACCCAAGACGTTGCTCAAGCAAGGTTAACTCGTCCTGCATCTTCTGGGCAGCTTGGTATTCAGTTTGTAACCTATTGTGCTTTGTCAAAACGTTTTACTATCCATCAATTTCGTTTAAGTGGGCGAGCAACATGCCTGCGGCCTGCTTTTCCGTGACGCGCCTTGATGGTCCCTGACATGTCCATGGCGGATAACCCTGAACAGAAACACGTACGGCGAATGTTGGCGCATGGTCTGGCCCTTCTTTTCCTACAAGCTCGTAATTCGGTAGTGGCAGGCTGCGGGCTTGTGCCCATTCCTGTAATGCCGTCTTCGGATCCTGAGGTGGCTTTAACATAACATAAACACTATCGCCGTACAAACTTTTTAAAACCTCGTGACATTTCTCTAAACCAGCATCCATGTAGAGTGCGCCAATCATGCCTTCGATACCATCGGCAAGAATGTTATCATTGTCTGCGCCGCCTGATGAGCGCTCTGCATCTGAAAGCTGCATAACGCTTCCAAGGTCAATTTCACGCGCGAGCCGTGCCAGTGTTTTCCCCTGTACCAAGGCCGCATGACGTTTTGCCAAATCACCTTCATTTTCACCAGGGAATTCTTCGAATAAGACATGCGCCATAACAAGCCCGACAACACGGTCGCCTAAAAACTCTAACCGTTCGTAATTCAAACCTGTACCTGTACTGGAGTGGGTAAGTGATTTCAGGAGGCGTTCCTGATTTTTGAATTGATACCCAATTCGAATTTGTAGCTCTTCTAATGGTGTTTTTGGCATAGCTCTTAACTCTCGGTTTTCCTGATTTATTCTGGGCGTACAGGTGTTATGCCTTGGAATAAACGGTTATATCGAATGCTCCACGGCCACTTCCAAAACTCAGCAATACCCGCATAGCCATTCGTGGAAAAGAAAATAAACGAGGCACGGCCAATGATATTTTCCACGGGTACAAAGCCCACCATTGATGCAACACGGCTATCTTGCGAGTTATCGCGATTGTCACCCATCATGAAATAATGTCCTTCGGGGACGATGTATTCTTCGGTGTTATCCAACGGGCGGTCATCGCCTTCTTCATATATGTGGTGAATAATACCACCTGGCAGCGTTTCAATGTATTCCATCATGGTTGTTGGAATGCCGTCATTATCAATTTCTTTTAAACCTATCGGCTCGCGCGGTACTTTACGGCGATCAATATAAAGTATGCCATCAATAACCTGAACGGTTTCACCAGGCAACCCGACGATACGTTTGATGTAATCAATGCTGGTATTTGTAGGGAGCTTGAACACAACAACGTCGCCACGGCTTGGTTCGCGGTCACCATCTAATATGCGTCCTTCGATGGGGGCCATACTGAATGGGAATGAATGCTTGCTATAGCCATAGGCAGGTTTATTGACGAACAGGTAATCACCAACTTCAAGCGTTGGCTTCATAGAGCCAGAAGGAATATTGAATGGTTCGAGAAAGAATGTACGAATAATAAGTGCCAAAATGACGGCGATAAGAGCGGTTTGCAGAAATTCCATCCACTCTTCTCGTGCTGTCATCGGTGGTTCGTGCGCGGCACTTTTGGTTGCAACCAAAGGCTCTACGGCAGCATCCGACTCATTATCTATTTTTGTTTCATTGACCATGATTGCCGTTTTAGCGAAAAGAATTAACAATTACCAGTATAGATTTACCCTTAAATGACTTCAATCACAACAAATGCCTGCGCCATTGGCGGTTCATCCGTGAGTGTTAAGTGGATAAGTGGCTTTTTACCCGCAGGCACCATCTTGTTGAGTTGTGCTAATGCGCCACCCGTTAGCGCGAGCGTAGGTTTACCATTTTCATCATTGATCACGCCGATATCGCGTAAGTAAATGCCGTTGCGAATGCCCGTACCAAGGGCTTTTGCGCCGGCTTCTTTTGCGGCAAATCGTTTGGCATACGTATCAATATGCGTGCCAGCCTCACGGCGGCTTTCGGCTTTTGCAATTTCTGTGTCGGTAAAGCACCGCTTGATAAAACGCTCATCGTGGCGTTCCAATACCTCTGCAACGCGGCGGATATCAATTAAATCGTTTCCAATGCCAATAATCATTCCGCGATCTCTTTTTCTGGCGTGGTAATGGGCGTAGAAAGCGGTTTGGCTGTGGTTTTTTCTTTGGCATTGGCGGCACGCTTATATGTGCGGCGCAAGCGTTCTTTGTGATATAGCTTGTTCATTGATTTTACAGGAAAATAAAGCAATGCATATGCAAACGGCCAGAACAGGAGCGCAGCGAAGTAGCCACCAATCGCAAAGGGCATTAAAAGCTTCATCGGATTATCGAGCAAATACTGGAAAAACAGGCTCGGTTCGGTTCTTAGGAGCGCAAAATCAACGTTATCCGGCAATTGTATCATGTCACCATAACCAAGACTGCGCATGATGAGCGCGCCTAAGGCATAGCTACTCCAAAATAAGAACGGGAATGTCCATGGGTTGCCCCAAAATGTGCCAATCATAGCCGCAGGCCAATTCGCGCGAAATAAAACAGCAAGAAACGCGGCTTGTATAAAATGTGTGCCCAAAAACGGTGTGAACGAAATAGAGGCACCAATAGCAAGCCCGCCCGTTATACGGCGCACAGAATCACCCTCGCGGAACATGCGGTGCTTGTAATATGACGCTGTCCGTGTCCAGCCCATGGTCGGCCAGCACATTTCCCTGAATTTGCGCCAAAATGATTGCGGTTTGCGACGTTTAAGTATGGCCATAAAGCCGATCCTATACGCTAGAAATTTATACTCTATTCTATATAGCCCGAAGCGCGTTCTAGCGAAACCCATTGCCTGAATTTATTTCACGTGAGCCACAAAAATATGGGCAAAACTAATTTAACTGCCGTTTTAAACTGCTTAATGCTAATTTTTTGTAGATATCTGGCGTATCGTCTTCTGTCCATGATCGTGGCATTAATGCGGGGACGAGAGCTTCCCGAAGCCACTGTAAATGCTTCATCATGCCGTCTCGTAACGCGCCTTCGTCATAATCTGCGAATTCTTCGGCCGCTTTTTCCCGCACCTGCAAGTTTAACGTACTGTCTGGCAGCAATAATTCGGTTGTGAAAAAATCATCCAACCAGTTTATAAGACAGGGGAATGTTGATGGTTCTGCGGGTAAATTCGCGCTTTCTGTGAACCATTCTTGTTGTTCTTCGACCCATTCGTCAAATTCTTTTGGGGTCATTTCATGATCATATTCACGCGCCATGAATTCACGGTCGATAAAACCGTATGTGTCGCAAATAATATCCAGATAAGTTTCATACATGGCTATGGCGTAAATAGCACCCATAGCGTTCGAAAGGGTGGTGGCATCAGGAGCATTTCTTGCGCGCTCTTGCAATAAAACCGCTTGGTGTTCCGTCAGTTTTGATTGAATATTCTCTGTATACCCTTGTAGCTGTTCAGCTAGATTTTTGTATGTTTTTGTCATATTGCGAGTTATAGCGTGATAAAAATTTTGCTGCAACAAAAACAATAAATAATGCTAGACTTAACGGGTAATAATTTACGGGAATTAGAGGAGACGTAAAGATGAACAACGAAGATATAAAGCTTAAGCTACAAACCATACGTAATGGTGATATGGGGCTTTTGGAAACATTTTGGGTCTATTTTTTGGCTGTTTTTGTTGTGTTGAGCTTCGGTGCAGCCTTATTGGGGCCTTTTGGTGAAATGTTATCACTGGCTGCTATTGGCTGGACGGTGTTTATGCTGTTTCCTGTTTTTAAAGCCGCAGATAAATATCAAGGTGCGTTTGTTTGGGCAATCTTGGCTAAAGTTGGCATGGTTGTTTTTTCTGGTGCGGTCTGTATCGGTGCTTTGATAAAAGTTTTTTCAGTGTTTGGCGGGTAACTCTACCCCGTTATAACCATTCCCATCACCCATTTATGAATAAAATACCCTGCAACCAGCAGCCCTAAACCGCTGCCATATAATCCCCAAAACGGCCATTGTAATTTTGTGGCAGCTAAAAACGGTACGAAGAATAAAAGTGACAAGGGAATGGCAACGAACACACTTTGGGCAAACCGCACGCTATTTTCGGGGCTTTGGTGCTCAAGCTGCGCAAAGGCCAGTGCTAAAAGCGTTGTGAGGGGCAGGGCTATAATAAAACCCGCAAGCTCAGGCTTCTTCCCTGCAAGCCACGAGGAAAACGCAATCAAAAGGCCTGCTATCAAAGTTTTTGCTACCATAATCCACATGATCTTGATCTTTCCTTTTCATTTTTCTCCCTGATATATATCATGTTTAAAATCAAACGGAAGAACAATGCAGCATAACGTCTTTAAACACTTTTTATCATGGGTTACATGGCCTGCTTTAATGCTGATTTGTATCGGCATCACGACCTATGGTTTTGTGATTGATAAACCAATCATATTTTTTAACCTCTCATACCTTGTCCTTGTTGTGTCACTCCTGTTTTTGGAGCGTCTTATCCCGCACGAAATAGAATGGAATGAAGATGACGGACAGTTTCTTCCCAATATTTACCACACGCTCAGCAGCAAAGGCACAGTACAGGTTTTGTTTGTGTTTAGTGCCGCGATGGGGCTTGCGCATATTATCACACCGACGACAGAGCCGGGATACAGCGTATGGCCGCGCGATTGGCCATTATGGGCGCAAGTGATATTGGGTGTCTATACGGCGGAATTTGGCCTGTATTGGGCGCATCGGCTTGCACATGAATGGTGGCCGTTATGGCGGTTTCACTCGATCCATCACAGCGTAACAAAGCTTTGGGTGATTAATACAGGGCGCTTTCATTTTATTGATAGTCTGGTCAGTATTCTACTCGGCATGGGCATATTGCTCGCGCTGGGCGCGCCGATGGAGGTTTTAAAGTGGTTGTCTGCGATAACAGCGTTTATAGGCATGCTCACGCATTGTAACGTTGAAATGCGTTTTGGCCCCTTATCATGGATATTTAACACGCCTGGCCTTCATCGCTGGCACCATAGCCGTGATTTGGGAGAGGCCAACAATAATTACGGCGAAAATGTTATGCTTTGGGATGTCCTATTCCGTACATATTTTAATCCAAACCGCCGTCCGCCTGCCGATATTGGCATTAATGAATATATGCCGCCGACATTTGGGCGACAATTGCAGTGGCCGTTCCTTAAAAAACGCTATGTCACGCGCAAAAAACGTACGGAAACCAAGGTCTCCTCATAAAAACACCAAAAATCTCAAAAAATTCAATGCCTTTATATAATTTTAACCAAAATCAAGCATGATAGAGGGGTGTAGTAAGGGAGTTTGATTTTTTGATGTTTGAACGCTGCGATTTTCTGCTTGGCGAGGGGGACAATGTACTCATTGTGATTCCAAAGCACTTGCCTTATGCCGATACCTATACGGTGTCGATAACGGCCAATCATATTAAATTTAAAGCAGGTTATGATAGCATCGCCGAGATGGATTACCCCGGCGGTGAAATTTTCAAGCGTTTATCACAAAACACGCAAGTCGGTATTTTGGAATTCCCCCCTGGCGAGGATTTCCCAAAAACAATCAGCAATCTCGCTTACATCGAAGTAAGGAGTATGCATTAGAATGGTATTCACAGGGCAACCAGTTGATGAAGCAATGGGCACAAATGAGTGTAGCCTTGTTTCAAGTGATGCGGGCGATTTACGTTGCGCACAAATTGCAAAAGGCATGGCCGATGCAGGGTTATCTGTTCATATGCAAGTCGCAGCAGGTTTGCACGCAGGTTTTAATATGGGTTCATCAGGATTGAATGTTGCGGACGGCGCTGCTCGTCCCGAAGGCTGGGCAAAACCGGATGTTGCTCCTCAAACAACAGGTGTTCAATCAGACCTCACACGGGATTTCACTTAATTCGTTCTAAAATTTGCTTATTCCCACATTTTCATGCATACATATGCATACAAAAGTTGTGTACAATTTAAAGTAGTGTGAATGGAAAAAGTAGCATTTATAACAGGCATAACAGGGCAAGATGGCAGTTATCTAGCCCGTTTTTTATTGGCAAAAAACTATGTCGTGCATGGCATGCAACTGTATTGCGCGACAGAAGATACGCAGCGCCTTGAGGTTTTAAAATCCAATACGAATTTCCATCTTCATCATGGTGATTTAATCGATGGCGGTAATCTGCACCGCTTATTATCCGAAATCAAACCAACTGAAATCTATAATTTGGGTGCGCAAAGCCATGTCAGGGTCAGTTTTGATGTTCCCGAGGCCACCGCAAATATCAATGCGCTGGGCACGCTGCGCCTGCTTGAAGCCATTAAAAATTTGAAGCTGCACGACGGGCAAAACCCTGTGCGGTTTTATCAGGCCTCTAGCTCTGAAATGTTTGGCAATGCGCCATCACCGCAAAATGAAAACACACCGTTTTCGCCGCTTAGCCCTTACGCAACATCAAAGCTCGCAGCTTACTGGTATGTACGCAATTACCGCGATTCCTACGGGCTTCACGCCAGTAACGGTATTTTATTCAACCATGAAAGCCCCGTACGCGGCGAAGAATTCGTAACCCGCAAAATCACAAAAGCCATCGCGGCGATTAAAGCAGGAACGCAGGACGCGCTCCATATTGGCAACCTTGAATCCCGCCGTGATTGGGGACATGCCGCTGATTACGTTGAAGGCATGTGGATGATGCTGCAACAAGATAAACCTGACGATTATGTGCTCGCGACTGGTAACTCATACAGTGTGCGCGATTTTATAAACACAGCCTTTATGCTGTCAGGCATTGCGCTGGAATGGACGGGGCAGGGGCTTGATGAAATTGCGCGCGATCCAAAAACAAACCGTGTTCTTGTCGCTATTGACCCGCAATTTTTCCGCCCGAACGAACTTCATGAGCTTGTTGGCGATGCGTCCAAAGCACATGATATCTTAGGCTGGCAGCCGCAAATATCATTCACCGAGCTTGTGCGCGATATGCTCAAACATGATGCACAATCCGCTATAGAAGGCCCTAAAAATGCCCGTATTTCCGCTGCAGAATAAAAAAATATGGGTGGCAGGTCATAACGGTATGGTGGGATCTGCTGTCCTACGCCATTTAACCGCACATTATCAAAGCTGCGAAATTCTCACCATCTCCCGCAACGCCCTCGATCTAACCGATCAAGCAGCTACGAACAAATGGCTCGCCGCAAATAAACCCGATGTGGTTGTTCTCGCCGCGGCACATGTCGGCGGTATAGGCGCGAATGCAAGTGAACCTGCTGACTTCATCTATAAAAACCTAGCCATTCAAAATAACGTCATTCACGGTGCATATCTGGCGGGTGTAGAAAAACTTTTGTTTCTTGGCTCATCCTGCATTTATCCGAAAATGGCGAAGCAGCCTATTACCGAAGAGGCACTCCTGACCGATGCGCTTGAACCCACGAACGAGCCCTACGCCATTGCGAAAATCGCGGGTATTAAAATGTGCGACGCGTACAGGGCGCAATATGGCTGTGACTTTATCTCTGCGATGCCGTGCAATCTATATGGCGCAGGGGATTATTACGATGAACATCGTGCCCATGTTATTCCGTCTCTCATTATGAAGCTCCACACGGCAAAGGTACAAAACGCGACCTCTGTCACGCTATGGGGAACGGGTTCGCCGTTGCGAGAGTTTCTATACGTCGATGATCTTGCCGCAGGGTTAGTACATTTATTGGAGAATTTCAGCGATAAAGGCCCCGTCAATATCGGCAGCGGCATAGAAATATCCATCCATGATCTGGCGCATAAAATTGCGGAAATTGTCGGTTATGACGGCGCGGTAACCTTTGACCCATCAAAGCCTGACGGCACGCCACGTAAATTGATGGATAGCAGCCGCATGAACGCGCTGGGCTGGCAGGCAAAAACAGCACTGGAAGATGGTTTAAAACAAGCCTATCATGACTATCTAAACCGTTTCGACCAGTCAAAAAGCAATGCATCCCATAAAGCCGCCTGAAATACCTTCTGATGTACCCGAAATATCCGATATCGTTCCTGTTATACTGGCGGGTGGTGCGGGGAAACGCCTATGGCCACTCTCGCGCCGTAGCCGTCCAAAACCGTATCTGAAGCTGGGACGGCAATATTCCTTCCTGCAAAACACGTTGTTGCGTGCCTCTGGTATGAAGTCGCCGATTATTGTGGCGAGTGCCGATCATCGAGAGCTTATCATTCCGCAATTACAAGAAATGGGCGATGATGTCGCACGCAAAACGGAGCTTATTTTCGAGCCTGTCGGACGAAATACAGCACCCGCAATTGCTGCTGCGGCACACTGGCTCACCCGTAAAAATCCGATCATATTGGTGATGCCATCCGATCATGTCATTAAAGATAATGATAAATTTCTAAGTGCGATTTTGAATGCATTACACATCGTGGATCAGGATAAAATTGTCACATTCGGCGTTGTTCCAAAATATGCCGCCACAGAATATGGCTACATTCGCAAGGGTGAAATGATCGCTGATGGTGTTTATGCCGCAGATCATTTTCATGAAAAACCAGATAAATCACGCGCGGCTTTTTATCTTAATAAGGGCGAACATTTATGGAATAGCGGTATATTTTTGGGACGTACAGAGACGTTTTTAAATGCGTTTCGGCAGTTTGATCCAGAATTATCAAACAATACATATGCGTCCTTGTCAGCAGCAACAAGATACACAAATTCGATATTTCTCGATAAATCGAATTACGAAAAAATTGAACCTATTTCGATCGATCATGCCGTGATGGAACGTACAAGTAATTTGGCCGTTATTCCTGTTGATATGCGGTGGTGTGATATCGGAACATGGGGTGCGCTCGGGCGGCATATGTTGGGGATATAATTTTTATAAAAGCTGTCTATGACGTGCGAATTAAAATATTATTTAAGCATGATAAAAACAAAATTGATTCCATTTACATGTGGCGCGGGTGCCAAAACAGAAGGCTGTGAAAAAGGGCCTTCGGCTTTGGATGCTTCGGGCGTTATTTCATATCTCCGTGATAAAGGCTTTGATATCGATTGGTTCGAAAATCCTGATGCGCTTTGTGAGGATATGGATGTCGCGGCTACACACGCAAACCTTCCTTCACTTGGAACAGCAGAGCGTAAAAGCTTGGTTCTCTCTCATGTGAAAAACCTGTGCAATATGGTTGAAATTGCCGTTACGGACGGTGATTTTCCGATCACATTCGGCGGCGATCATGCCATGGCCGCAGGTTCAATTGCGGGCTTCACCAAAGCAAAACGGGCACAAGGGCGCGTAGGGCTTATCTGGGTTGATGCGCATCCTGATTTGAATACGTTAGAGACATCACCCTCAAATGCCTATCACGGTATGCCTGTGGCTTCGCTCTTGGGGATGGGCGATTCTTCTTTTTCTGCACTTGGTGCCTCTGATGATGGCACGCCTGCGCTACTGCCTGAACATGTGTGTTATATGGGTATTCGTGACATTGACGCGGGCGAGGAAGCTTATATGCAGGAGCTTGGCATTCGTCGTTACGATATGGCTAAAATTCACGAAATGGGCGTTGCTGCGGCCTTTGCGGATGCGATTGAATATCTCGCGCCGAAAGTTGATTACTTGTGCTTGTCCTTTGACATTGACTCGCTTGACCCCTCCGAAGGGCTATCCGTTGGAACGCGTGTGGATGATGGGTTCAAAAAAGCAGAAATTTTCCCTGTTTTGGCAGATATGCTCTCAAAATATCGTTTTGATATGTTTGAAATTGCGGAATACAATCCAACCCTCGAAGGCGAGACGACAACACGGGCGATCATTTATGAGTTGTTGGAGCTATATTTACGTGCCAATGAAGCGTCTCATGCGCAGCAGAGTGCTAAGGTCGCGAATTAAGCTCCTGTCTTACGTAACGTCAGAAAAACAATTTCATTTCCGTACTCAATTTGCCCAGACATCTGGATGCGCTCATCCTTACGTGCAAGTTTGAGTACGCTTTTATACGTAACAGGGCTTCGTGTTGGTGTGCCATCAGGCTTTGTAAGGTAGAAATCGAGCGGAGCATCATCGGCATCCGCCACAGAAGTCATTTCAACTTCGGTCTCGCTTCTAACTTCAAAACTGCTGCTCCACAACACGTTGTTGCTATCGCGCCGTTCTGTCTTTCCATCGCGAATTTCGGTCGCGCCATCGCTTTTGCGTTCGGCAAGACCGTCATAATTACTGGTGCTGGAAACGAAATATGTGCCATCGAGTTCGTGTGTCATAGGCCTATAATAAGCGATCAATTATTAACAGCCAATAAACAAAATGCACAAATTTAAAAACCAAAAACGCTGCTCTTTCATTGAAGAAGGAGCAGCGCTTTTAGGGCCTGTTATTTTTTTCGTCTCAGGACGGTTTTAGACACACTCTATTACACCGTTTGCCCTGACCGCAGGCCTGTTTTAAACCTATCTGCCGTGTGGGCGACAGAATAGGCTATGCTGTTTTTGTCATGTTTTCCGCAGGTGTCTTAACCAGATCATCCTGCATTTTTTCTTTGTATATCACGCGCATACCCATGCGTTCATAAAACGGAATAACGCCTTTATGGTTCGTTGACCGTGTTGTCAGATATACATTCTCAAACGTTTCAAACAGATCAGCAAAGACCTGCGCCAGAAACGATTGCCCCAGAGCCTTGCCTGTATATTCAGGGAAAAGCCCGAAATTCTCTATCTCTATTACTTTATTCAGAGATTTACCGACGCGGTCCTCGCAAGGGGACGCAAGGCAATAGCCAATTAGTTTTTTGCCCGAGTAGGCGAGGTAAAAACGGGAGCTATCACTCAATAATCTTTGCTCAAGCGTTTCTTTCTCCAGCAAATATTTAGGACGACGATCCCAACCGTAATTCTGCCCGACGCGGTGCAAAAGCATACTATATTGACGCATATCGGGTTTGATCTGCTTAATTGTTACGCTCTCGTGGTCGTAATAGCCGACTTTCTGCAGCAATAAATATTTATCCTGCGGAATGGCTATGTGGCTTTTTGTATAAGTACTCATGCTAGTGCCTCTGCTTTACTGCTCCATGCAATGTTAAATAACTCGCGAAATGCGTTCGAAATGCCTGAAAGCTCGACGGAAATGATGGATACATCCTCATCAAAGCTTAAAAACGCGATTTTATTCCCATACACATATATTGTGTTTGTGTTTTCCAACTGCATCGGGAAATAACGATACTCGGCAAAGCTACTGCCGATTTGTTTGGCGGTGTTGTCCATCAAAGTAACTTTGAAATTAAAGTTGCTTTTTATTTTTTCCATGCGTTTGGCGTGCATTTTGTACCAATCCGTGCCCAGCCATTGCGTGAGCATGTCAGGAAAGCCGTTAAACAACATAATGTCGCCGCCAACATCACGGGCTGTTTCATAAACATCGTCCATGAAAACGCGGAATCCTTCGGTGCCTTTGTAACGCTCCATCGGAATTGTTTTGAAGCGCACGCCCTCACCGTCTGTGAACTCCAGCCCTTTGGAAACACAAAATCCCTCGATCTCTGCCATGCGGGTCGATGGCATATCAGAGCCGTTCTCGTAATTGGATAATGTTGGCTTAGATACACCAATAGCCGCAGAGAACTCTTCCATGTTCATCCGAAGGGCGGTGCGTGCCAATAATATCTGTAGTCCGGTAATCAACTCTTATATGTCCTTTAATGTACCTTTACATGCGCAATATACGTAACTCCTGTGCACTTTTTGTTTAATATATGAATGTTATAGACTTTACTTTTTTTCAATGCAAGTAAAAAAAAGTAAAATAAAAACTTGACAGTTATGTCTATTTATTATAGAAAGTAGACCACAGTGATGTTCCGTAACTTTGGAAAATAACAATCAAAGTTACGAAAGATCAAAATAATACTTGAGATAAAAGGGAATATAGGTGTATACAGGGCAAGACATATTCGAAGAAATGGAAGAACGCCACAATGTAGCGTTTGTACAGGACATAAGAGATCGCATTACGGATATTGAAAAACGTGAAATTCAGTATCTTGAAGTAAAGCAGATGACCGATATGTTAATTAAATATCGCGAAAAGATGAGAAGAGTTCTCCGCGAGTACCGTGAATGGAAAACAGCTTACGAAGCTGAAACGGATGAAATAGAAAAGGTATATACAGCCTATGAAGGAATTTTCGCCCGCAGACAATTACAGGATGCCTGGAAGTTGTATGTGACGGTGAATACAGATTATCACGATATGCGTCGCACCTATTTGACAAATCTACGTCAAACTCCCCACACAACAAGGAGCGCCGCTGCGTGGTAAACCGGGAGATCGGATTATTCCCCCGATGTCCCACCCCACACACAAAAGAAAGCTCCCCGCACCGCAAGGTCGGGGAGTTTTCGATTCTGCGCCTTCTCTTTTATCCCCTGATCGCGTTATTTCACGCCTCACGTAGATTCTCTACGCTTCGTTGTTCATGCTTTATCAGGAAATAAAATAGTGCGGCTCTTTGGATAAATGACTTACGCTGTGCGGGCTTGTTTGCGGTTATTGGCCCAATACATATAGGCCACAGCAATATTAGCCAGCGCGAAAATAAGGAAAAGCTGCGTAATACCAACCCCAAGCGCCAGTAAAATAGCGCTGAGTATCGCAGAAAGAAGAATACAGCATGAATCAACGATAGCATTCCCTGCCACAACGCGGGCGCGCTCTGCATCGCTTGTGCGGTGCTGGATCATGGCAAACAGCGGGACAACAAATAATCCGCCGCATACTGAAATCATAAAGATATCAAACGCAATCCGAATACCATGTCCTGACGATATAAATTCGCCGAGCGGCGCAAGCATATCTGACGCCATTACGGCGGCAAACGGCAAGCTCGCCAAATAAAGGTCAATCGTAAATAACGTAATGCCAATCGACGCAAGCGGTGTAAAGCGCATAGAGATATCACCGCGCAAAATACGATTATTCAGTAACCCACCAATCCCAATCCCAATGGAAAACAGCGCCATAAACAGCGACAGAACAAACTCATCCGCCCCCAATGTCAGTTTCGCAAAATTCGGAAATTGCGAGAGAAACAGCGCGCCCAGAAAATAAAACCACCCCGTGCCGCACACCGACAAAATAACCTCGCGCGATTGTGAAAACGTGCGTTTGATATTGGCGATTGTGCCCTTAATCGGATTTAATTTTAGATAAAGGCTCGGGCTCGGGTTTTCTTTTGCGGGAATAGCGCGGCTCGCAAGATACCCAGCCACCGCCACGATCAGCAGCGCCGTCCCAACAATCATACGACCAGCAGGCATGGTCACCATCAATGTGCCCGCAATTGTACCAATCAAAATGGCCAGAAATGTTCCTGTGTTGATAAGGGCATTACCGCCTATTAATTCATTCTCTGCAAGGTGTTCAGGCAGGATCGAATATTTACTCGGTCCAAAAAAGGCGGACTGTGTCCCAAGCGCAAATAATGTCAGAAACGAGAGCGGGATAGAGCCGCTCAGCAAAGACGCGCAGCCAAGCACAGCAATCCCGATTTCGGCAATCTTGATATAACGAATAACAATATGCTTCGGATATTTATCGGCTAATTGCCCGCCTATCGCGGAAAACAGAACAAAAGGCAGGATGAAAACGCCCATTGCCAATGTCACCAAAATTTCTGGGTTCGCTATATTTTGCGTTACCGTACCGTATAAAATTAAGACGACGAGCGCGTTTTTAAAAAGGTTGTCGTGAAACGCGCCTAAAAACTGCGTGATAAACAAGGGCACAAAGCGGCGTGTCCTCAAAAGGCTAAATTGATTGAAATTCATGGCTCTTTAATTTGTTGTGCGGGTTTCGGTGGTCGTGTCGTTGACCGCGTTTTTCTGTTGTTCTGCTTCGCGCATGAATTGCATGTGACGCATACGAAGGGCTTTAACGCGCTCCTCGGTTAAATTGTCGTGGCAATGCACGCATGAAACGCCAAGTTCGTAAGAAGGTAGATGTTTTTCTTCGGCGGTCAATGGCATACGGCAGCCATAGCACAGCAAATGCGGGCTTTCTTTAAGGCCATGATCGACGGCAACGCGTTTATCAAATACAAAACAGCTCCCTTCCCATGTGCTTTTATCCGAAGACACCGTCTCTAAATACTTCAAAATACCGCCCTTTAGGTGGTAAACCTCATCAAAGCCGTGCGCCATCATATAAGATGATGCTTTCTCGCAACGAATACCGCCTGTGCAATACATCGCGATTTTCTTGTGCTTGGCAGGGTCTAATTCTTTTTCAACGTAGTCTTTGAATTCTGTGAACGTATCAATTTCTGGATCAATGGCGTCTTTGAAAATCCCGCATGATGTTTCGTATTTATTGCGTGTGTCCAATAGCACAACCTCTGGATCAGCGCACAGCGCATCCCAGTCCTGCGGCTCAACATAAGTACCAACTTGTTTGGTTGGGTTTGCTTCTGGCGCGCGCATGGTGATGATTTCTGTTTTCTGGCGCACTTTCATCCGCAAGAACGGTTTTTCTTCGGCGGTGGAGTATTTAAGCTCGCCTTTGGAAACCTCAAGCGTCTCATCCAACCAGTCTATAATGTTGTCGAGTTTATCAGGCATCGCCGCGAATGTGCCGTTAATACCCTCAGGCGCGATCAAAATCGTGCCACATGCGCCGTTTTCCACGCACACAGCCTTAAGCGCAGCCTGCATCGCGGGCACGTCTGTGATTTCAACAAATCTATATAAAGCAGCAACTTTCCACATAATGAGTGTATATACGGCTGTTTTACCAAAAATTCAATAAAATCCGTGCGTTTCTTATGCTTTTTTGTTGCAAGTCATTCTCAATTAATGCAAATTGCTTGAGAATAAGTCACCGTAATTTTGTGACAGAGACTTGTTTTTATCCAAGTGCCATATAGGTTACTGGTCTAGACGATAAGATTTAACAACAACCAATGATGAGGAGATAATATGATGTTAGGTGTTGGCGATATCATGCCGGAATTCGAAGTAACTGGTGTAAAACCAAAATTCATGATGCACGAAGAAAATGGCGTGTCTGCGTTTGAAACAATCACGCAAGACAGCTTTGAAGGAAAATGGAAAGTATTTTTCTTCTACCCGAAAGACTTCACATTTGTTTGCCCGACAGAAATTGCCGAGTTCGCAAAACTTGAAGATGATTTTAACGACCGTGATTGCGTCACAATGGGCGGCAGCACAGATAACGAATTCTGTAAGCTTGCTTGGCGTCGTGAACATAACGACCTGAACAACCTGAACCAGTGGAGCTTTGCTGACACGAACGGTACGCTTGTTGATGGTCTTGGCATTCGTGATTACGATGCGGGTGTTTGTTTGCGCGCGACATATGTTGTTGATCCACATAACGTAATTCAGCATGTGTCAGTAAACAGCCTGAATGTTGGCCGTAACCCGAAAGAAATCTTGCGTATTCTTGATGCGCTTCAAACAGATGAGCTTTGCGCCTGTAACCGCCCAATGGGTGGTGACGTGATCGGTGGCGATTCTGCTGCGAACGACAAGAAAAAAGCAGCGTAGTTATGAGCATTGATAATCTTAAATCAATGATTCCTGATTATGCGAAAGATATAAAGCTGAACCTCGGCTCTATCGCGTCTGAAGAAACATTAACCGAGCAGCAATTGTGGGGCACATTTTTTGCGTCCGCGATTGCGTGCGGTAACGATGTTGTGATGCGCGAAATCGAAGAAGAGGCCAGCGGCTATCTTTCTGCAGAAGCATATGATGCGGCAAAATCCGCAGCAGCGATCATGGCGATGAATAACATTTATTATCGCTTTGTTCATTTGTCGTCGAACAAGGACTACCAAACCATGCAAGCCAAATTGCGCATGAATGTGATTGGTAACCCAGGTGTCGATAAGAATGATTTCGAACTGTGGTCTTTGGCTGTTTCCGCGATTAACGGTTGTGGCATGTGCATTGATGCGCATGAGAAACAACTGCTTGACCACGGGATGGATAAAAACCAAATCCAGACGGCGGTACGTATTGCCTCTGTTGTTCATGCTGTTGCCTCTGTGATGGATGCGGAAGCAGCATTGAGCAAAGGAAGCATGAAGCAAGCCGCGTAACGCGAATACGGCTTATAGTTTTGAGAAGGGGCTTTTTCAAAGCCCCTTTTTGTTTTATGCTTTGCTTCTCATAAATAAAAACAGGAAAAATTTCATGTCACACTCAGATCTAAAGCATTTCTTTTTCGAGGTCTCTAAAGACCCCGCATTACAGCAATCAATCGTGCAGCTTGCCAAATCCAAGGGGCTGACCTTTACGGATGCGGACGTCAAATATTTTGCCGAACAAAATGGGCGCGATAAAAACTTTGATTATAAGAAAGGGCAACCGCCGCCTAAACTGTCAGGTAAGTAAAGATAATCGAGGCGCCCGATATCCGCGGCGCCTTTTTTATTTGCATAACTTGCGCAAGGTGCTGTAAAAAGCCTTGACAGGGTTGCGTATAATTTGTTAACTTCTTAATGAATTCTACGAAGCTTATTAAAGTTTTTATATTGGTGCGAGAGCAAAGAGGTTCGCGTTTGTATAAAAACCCTTAGCAGAGAGAATTTATATGCCAACGAAAAACGTTGATATCGGTGAAGCGCTCTACATGATCAGTCAAAATCTGATGGAGCGTTCAAGTCCCGACCTTTTACAAAAATTTATCGGCCCCCACACAGACGCGCATGGTAACAAAATGCCTGATGACGGCATAATGTGCACAACGGGCGGTTATTATCGTATCGCAGAAGATATCGAAACCAAAAACAGGGTAGCTCTGTTTTCTTTTTCTTACGATAAATTACGTGGTTTAACGCGAGATAATGGCGACATATGCCTGACAACAACAGACGGCGTTTATCCGATTGCGTATCAAAAGGTGCCCTCATTTGGTGCGGCGCGCGGCGGTGTTTTACGGTCGCAAATATCTGAACATCACTACAATTTACAACGCGGTTTCAAAGAAGAGCTAAACCTTTACGGTGCTGATTTAACGGGACTGTTTAATGCTGTTGCTGATCCTGATGTCAAAGATCCCGTGGTGATGAAATTTGGTAATACGCGCTTGTCTTACGGGATATATGAAACAAAAGCAGGGGCGTGGGAGTTACGCCGCCGTATTCGAGAAAAACAACCGGACGAAGTCGCAACCGAGGCTATTATGGGGCTTGATAAAGCGGGCTCGGGTAAAATGATTGATAAAATATTATCCGACGGTGAAAGCCTTGGCATTTTCCAGAGCAAAGAAGAAGCCATGGCAAAAATGGTTTTAGATTTTAATATCCGTAGCGAACGTAGCTGGAATGCAAAATCATTGTTGAGTGCTTCCGAGATAGCACACGCGCCGATTACCAGTGCGAAGCGTGGCGTTGTCGGGCAAGTCGTTGGTTTTGTGAAAAACCGTTCTTTGGGCGAGCTTTTATTCGTTGGCGGTATCGCGGCGATCACCTTGCCGTTTGGTGGCAAGGTCAAGGCGGCACAGTTGGGTGCTGCGGCAATTGGTGTTGCAAGCGTTTACGCCAATAAATTTGGCGAGCATATCTTCGTGAATGGCTTCTCATTGACCGAAAAACTTAAATTCTGGAAGAACAAAGAGGCTGCCGCAACCAAAGAGGCAGCAAAACCTGCGGAAGAAAAACGTAAAGCTTTGGATGATTATCTCGAGAACGTTGATAACAATAAAAAACGTTGGTGCCCGCGTATGGCAACGGGGATAGCGCAAAATTTACGTTTGTTAAATTCGGAAGAAGCCGATTTGAAACCAGAAGATGCTGTCTTTACCTCGCCTGTTCGTAATGATGGACAGGATATAGCGTCTCATTGGGCGGAAAAAGATATTCCGAACGTTCAAAACCACGCGTTTAAAGCCATAGCAACGCCGCTAGATACCAAAACGATGTCTTATTATTATTTGATGGGGGCTGTTGCTATTACCCATACACATGACGATAAAAGCCGCAGCGTGTACATTATGGCGCGCCCGAATATGAAAGTTTCCGATAAAAGCTTTATCCGCTCAGAAATCGAACCGATGATTAAAAACGGTAACGTCTTACACGTGTACCAAGAACATGGAGGCGAAACCCGTCAGGAAGTACTGTCTGTGGAGAAGATGATTAGCGAAGTTAAAGGACTTCTCGTGCATGAAGAGGGCGCAGATAGGCGCACGGTCTCTGCTTTGCGTCACGTTAAATGGTTGTTCGGACGACACGATGTGCCGCAAACGCCAGAAGATATTCATAATGATTTGCTCGATATGTATGAGAGTACAGCCGGTGGTGAAACAAAGCTTGGTGGGCTGATGTCTGTAAGCTACCCAAAAACATTGAACGGTTCACCGACGATCGAGCAAATGGATAAATTCTCCGAGGCCAAAGGCAAAGCACGAGCTGATTTTATGAAGCATAAAAATTTGATGCGCGGTCTTTCTGGTGCGACATATCCGCACTTTAAACCGATCTTACAGGAAATGGGCTTGGTAGCGAATTAATTGGCCGTGTCGTCGCTGTTATTATCACTGTTTTCTGTGACAGGCTCAGCTTCTTTATCGGCCTCTTTCGGGACGCGCACAATTTTATCGGGTGCGGCTGTGACCGCCGCGTTTTCCTTGATATAGATTTCGCGCTGTGGATACGGAATTTCAATTCCGTTTTCTTTGAAAGCATCCCAAAGTGCAAGCATCACCCCACCTTTGGTATTTGTAACACCTTCTTGTGCATCCTTAATCCAGTAGCGCAACACAAAATTGATAGAGCTATCCCCGAACTCCACCAGATGGCAAACAGGGGCAGGTTTTTCCTGCACACGCGTTGCCGTAAGTGCTGCCTCTTGTGCTAATTTTTTAACTTCGTGCGGGTTGGAATTATAATGCACACCGAATTTTGTCTCCACACGCACAAGCGTATCATCGCCGTGTGACCAGTTAATGACTTGTTGCGTGATGAAATCTTCGTTCGGTACCAGATATGATTTATTGTCGCGTGTTACGATTTTGGTAAAGCGCGCACCCATTTCCTCAACCCAACCATAGACGCCGTCATGACCAGGGAGCTCAAGAATGTCGCCTGGTTTAATGGATTTATCCATCAAAAGCATCATGCCGCTAAACAGGTTGGAAATACCTTTTTGCAAACCAAAACCAACACCCAAACCAATCGCGCCACCAAAGACAGCAAATAATGATAGATCAACACCAGCCGATGTGACGGCGATAATCAGCGCGGTCGTGATGAGTGTTGCACGGATGATTTTGCTGATGAGAACTTTTGAGGACAGCGTGAGGTTCGATGTTTTTTGTACTTGTCGCTCCAAAAGGCGCGCGATAAATAGGGCGGAGTATAGCAATATAAAGATCGCTATTGTGCCCTTTGTAATACTGAGCGCGGATATGCGGAACTCACCAATATTCATGCCTGCGGAGTCGAGCGCGGCGGTGGTTTGATCTAAAACACCGAGTATGGCAAGGGCGGTAATGCCCCAAATTGTCATGGCAAACATGTTGCGTACCATGCTGTTGTCAATGACTTGCACGATAAAGCGGATCACAATCCATGCGAGCAATAGCGCGGTGGCAGCATTTAAGAAATAAAGGTCAAGTTCAGGCGCAATACCAGATTTCAAAACCGCGCCCGCAATTAAAAGTATAGTGAGCGCAACAATGTGAAGGATCAGACGACTGATGTTACGCAGAATTTTTTTCGTGGCGTAGTGCAGGCTTGATTCGTCAATTCTGCTCATGATTTTTGGGTTAAAGCGCTTACGGATAAAGGCACCCGCCAAAATAGAAACCCCAATCAAGGAAAACTGCAGGCCAAATTCAGTGGTATAGATATAAGCCTGCGCCCATTCTAAAAAACGGGTTATGTATTGTTCTATATTAATTGACTCGAGCATCTTCGTATCCTAATCCATTAGACAATGATTATAAATGGCTATTTCAAAAAAGGAGAGATTTAAGTATGGAATATTTACACACAATGGTGCGCGTGACAGATATTGATGAGTCTCTCGATTTTTTCTGTAACAAAATGGGCATGGTTGAAACGCGCCGCATGGAAAATGAAAAAGGGCGCTTTACCCTCGTTTTTCTAGCCGCCAATGACGATGAAGCGCGCGCGAGTGATAGTAAATCACCGCTGCTCGAGCTCACCTATAACTGGCCAACAGATGGCGAGGAAGCAGAAGACTACAAAGGTGGCCGCAATTTCGGGCATCTCGCATATCGCGTTGATAACATTTATGAGACGTGCCAAAAATTAATGGATGCAGGCGTTACGATTAACCGTCCGCCGCGTGACGGTCATATGGCGTTCGTAAAAAGCCCCGATGGTATCTCGATCGAGCTGCTGCAAAAAGGCGCAAGTCTTGAGCCGCAAGAGCCATGGGCAAGCATGGATAATACAGGAAGCTGGTAAACTCATATTTACGTCATTGCGAACGAGATACGCACAAACAAAAAAGCCGCCCATAATTGAGGCGGCTTTCATGTATTCTGTGCTTGTGGTGCGTTGCTTAGGCTTTGAGCATAAACAAGGCTTGTGTTGGGTAACGCTCGGCAAAGCTGTTATCCAATGCGTCTTCACCACTTAATACGCGCAAGAAAAGCGGGCCCATCATCATGTCGATGGCAATGTCGGAATCAAGCTCTTTGTTGAACTCGCCACTTTGCTGGCCTTTTTCGAATTGCGTGTAAAGTGTGCCCACACGATCTTTCAAAAACTTGTCGTAGATCAAATCCAGTACGCTTGGATCGCTTTGGCTTTCTGCGATGATGCCTGCAATGATGCGTCCGTTTTGGCCGCGCAATTGACGGATCAGGTTTTCAATTTGCTTTTTAATTGTTTCCGAAGGTGTCGCAGATGTCGGCATAATGTTCTGCACGCCTGGTTGCTCCAAGAACGCTTCCATGGCAACAGATGCCTTGTTTGGCCACCAACGGTAAATTGTTGTTTTGCCGACTTTTGCTTTTTTCGCAATCGCTTCGATGGACAAATCACCCAGTGATGAGTGCGTCATCAAGCGGCGCGTCGCATCCAAAATCGCTTTGCGTGATTTTTCGGAACGTGGACGTCCTGCTTTAAATTCAAATTCGGTTTCTTGCGTATCGATTTCGTTCTGTACGTCTAATTCAGCCGCCATTTGCGTACTCCTTACTTTTTTAATTATTGGTTTTTAACGATACGTGCCGTTTTAAAGTTGTTTCCAGAAAAAATCAAGCCTTATGTCATTATTTTTTTGCTTAGAGTGAAAAAAATATGTTCATATGGCGCAAAGCATTTACAGGGAAGGATTTGCCATGAGTAAAAAATTAAAACTCGATGCCACACTTGTTACAGGATTGATGGGGGCACCAAACGGCCCTTATGATTATGCACGAAAGATTGCCGCTTATTATGATGACCAGCTTCTGAATGAAGGGGGCGATGCACTCGCAGGAAGTTTCGTTGCTATCTTTAATGAGATGCGAGAGCAGGGCATTATTGATGATGCGCAGCGCCGAACTCTATATACAATGTGCGGTGAAGATAAAAAAGAGAAGCGCCTACATCACGAACTGACGCTTATCGCCAATCAAGCGGCCGCAAATGTCGAGAACGGCCAGCCTCCACAAATAACGGACGAGCAGTTTGATGAAATTGAACAGCGCGGCACCGAATTTTATATTCGCAGCGTCTCACCGTTCGGGCATTTATTTCGCTAAACCCCATAAAAATAAAAGCGGCAATGATAAACACTGTCGCTTTTACAATTCCTAAAAAAATCAGCTAGGGCATTTTATACACGCCTTAAAACGCTTTTTGCCAACCAACCATGATTGACCAATCACGCTCCATCTGTGGGCCGTTCAGATCTTGATACACAGGTACAGAAACCTCAAACCCCAAACGGTGATCTGTTAATGCGCCGTTTAAGCCAATCAAGTTCACACCGAACGAAGCCTCAACAACTTCCCCGCCGTAATTATCGGGATCGGCTGTTTGCACGGGGGCAACGATATTAGGGTCAATGCCGTGAATGTCGTCTTGTGTCCATGCATTCACACGGGCGGAAGTGCTGATCCATTGTGCCCATTCGTACGCACCCCACGCGGATAGGCTGTGCTTGTCGCCCCAACGGTAGTCTTGGCTGTTTTCATCTTCCAGACGGATTTCGCCGCTATACTGCGCGCCCCACGACCATTGATCGTGAAAGCCGTTATAGGTGATGCCAGGGTGTAAATCATACGTTCCTGTACCGAGCTGCATGCCGTAAGGAAGTCGTAGCGTCGGTGTCATGCCGTTTGGCGCGAGCACTGTTGCCTTTTCCTTGATCGAACCTGTCGGAACAGAAATAGCGGCGTTTAAGTGAACTTTTTGCCCCCCTTCATCATATAAGCGGAATAATCCACCGAACTTTGTGTCACCCCAACCATTGGACTTTGTATTGAATGTGCCACGAACGGTTGTACCTGCGCCGCCTTGGAACGTTGTCAGATCCATATCTTTTTCCATCCACATGCCCATCACCATAAGCGTAAGCCAATCTGTCGGTGCATACATACCGCCGATCATGTGCATATCCATGGTCATTTCATCGGGAACAATGCGTAATGTTGGCGGTTGACCTGCTGTGCCTGCAAATCGGTTCGGGATGGTTGTGGCAATGGTTTGCGCAGAAACATCGTTGGTGCCGATGCGGTTGCCGCCCATATCCATATGGTGGTAGCGGTATGAAAACATATACTCGCCTTTGTTGTGTGTGTGGTCACCCATAACGCCGAGGGGCGCATGATCGTTGGCGCTGCTTGAAGTCTCAGCACCTTCTTTTGTGACGTTAAAACCGTGATTGTCATCGGCCATTGCGGCAGATGAGAATAGTACGAGGCTAGTTGCACCAGCCATAAGAAGTGTTTTGAACATAACTGTTCTCCTAAAATAAAAATTATTGAATAAATGTATTTTTAGTTTCAGGAAAAAGCAGGTGGCGCGCGGGATTGATACGCCGTAAAGACGGCACTTTGTTCTGTCGTGCCACGTTGGGCAACGACTGTGACATCTAATGATGTCTCGTGTGGCGCGGAGATATAAAGCGCAACAACAGGAATAAAGCTTGTTTCCCGTACCGAGCAATACGGGCAATACCATGCCGCGTTTTGTTTGTTGTCCTCATTATTGCCCTCGTTATCGCCATGGTCGTGATGCGCATGGCCTTCGTGTCCAGTATGATTTGTGGCGATTCCGCTTTGTGCATGATCTGGTGCGTTTGTCGCAAACATATCAGGCAGGCAGATCATGTCTGGATCGTATGGCTGATGCCCTGTCTTTATGAAGAACGCCGTTTGTTCGGCTTCGCTCATCATCGGTACAGCATTGTCGTAACTCGCGCGCAACGCATGAAGCGGGCAGGGTGAGTCGGTCTTTGTATAGTCAATTTTCACCCATGCCGGCGCGAGCTGGATCACGATAAACGCGAGCAAAGCAAGGCGGGTAAGGTTACTGGCTATACATCTTAATGCTTTCATATCACTGTGATTTTTAAGATCTTGTGGGCTTATTTCAAGCGTTATTTTGACGCGAAAGATTATTTATGTATTACTGTTCTCTGAAATAGGCTAAAAAGCAGGAAATACTTGCGAAAAACTTAAAGAGTAAAATGGTACATTAGATGGAAGTTTGGATAATTCACGGCGGTGACATTGAGTCTACAAGCGATTTGGCCTTTGAAGTCAGGCGCTTTCAGGCCGAAGCCGTCAAGATGGATATAGACTTAAAAGTCATAAAGCCGGGTCAGTTTGATTTGCTGGTGACGCAGGAAGACCGTGATTCCATTCTCGTGGATGGCGCCCCTATGGCGCTGCCTGACTTCTGCTTCCCTTATTTGCACCATGGTGACCGCAGCTACTTCTCGCTCTCCATTATCCGCCAGCTAGAACGCTTAGGCGTGAACATTTTCAATACCGCAGGCACAATCGAAACCGTTGCTGACAAGCTGCACACCCACCAAGTTTTGGCAGAAAGCAAACTGCCGACACCAGATACAATGCTGGCAAAATTCCCCGTTGATATTGATTTGATTGAAAACACAATTGGGTTTCCCGTGGTTGTTAAAACATTGCTCGGCTCGAACGGTAGTGGCGTTTTCTTGATTGAATCAGCCCCTGCCTTTAACGATCTGATGGAATTGATCGGTGAAACAAACCCGAATATCCAGCTTATCTTCCAAAAATTCGTCGCCGCCAGTAAAGGGCGCGATATTCGTCTGTTCGTTGTTGAGGGCGAAGTGATTGCCTCGATGGAACGCCGCGCACGTGATGGCGGTTTCAAAGCCAACTACAGCACAGGCGGCACAGTACAAGAATTTATCCCTGATGATATCGCGAAAGAACTCGCAATCAGAACTGCCGAAGTTTTGGATATCCAAGTCGCAGGGATTGATTTGCTGTTCACAGAAGACGGCTACACCATTTGCGAAGCCAATACATTCCCTGGTTTTAAAGGGCTAGAACAAGCCTCAGGCGTGAACGTGCCAAAAACAATCTTCGATGCCATGCGTAAACGTCTCGACGCAAAAAACGCCAAAACCACAACGGCTGTGAAGTTCGAAGACCTCAAACGCAAATCATAAAAAAGCCACCTCAATGGAGATGGCTTTCTAATTGGTCTTTTTAACCTTTAAATTCTCTAATAATGACTGCTTCTTTGGAATGTTGTCGGCGCAGGGTCGATAACTCTTGCACTTCCGTCACGAATTTCCAAAACAGCTAACCCACGCTCAACAAGACTGTCTGGGCGGAAGCGGAAGATGCCGTCAACACCAGAAAACCCGTTGGGGTTTGAGATTTGGTTGTGTGAGAAGATAGACGCGCGTCCGTATGACGCGTTCTGTAACAAGCCTTCTTGCTGTCCTTTACGTGCCAGAACAATTGCGAGTGCTGTCGCATCATAAGCGAGCGTGGCAAGGCGCGGTGCGCTGTATCCGTAAAGCTGACGGAAGCGGCTTTCGAAATCTTTGCGCAGATCAGGCGATGGTGCCGCAAACCAAGAATAGTTCATGCTTTTTTCTGATGCGAGTCCTGTATCATCCCAAAGCCCTGTGCCCAAGCGTTTGACGGATTTTGCATCCATATCATAAAGGCTCAGAAGGTTAGAAATAGAGCGTGCTTGATCGCCGCCCGCAGGCATTAAGATGGCATCAAATGGCAAGGGAATGACTTGCCCTTCTTTGGCAGCGGCGCTGCGCTGGTCGTAATTTGTGAAGCGGCGGATGGTTTCTGATATGGCGTTATCGTCACCTGAGAAGCGCGCAATCTCAGGGCGAGGCAGTCCCGCACGTTGTGACATCGAGCCATAAGCAGAAATCACGGCGTTACCATAGTCTGTGTTTGGTGCCAAAATACCGATGCGGGAGAGATTATTTCTTACCGCGTATTCAGAAACGCGTTGAACCTGTGCAAACGGTAGGAATCCCATGATGTAGGTGTTGCCACCTGCGAGGCTCCAATCGGTTGAAAACGCGATCATGTTGACGTTGTGGCGGCTGGCGACTGGTTTTGCGGCTCTCACAGAGCCTGCAAAAAGAGGGCCGAGAATCAGTTCCGCGCCGTCATTAATCACAGATTCTGTGGCTTTTCTTGCTGTTTCTGGGTCTGCGGCTGTATCGCGGGGCATAATTTCAAAGGCAGGGAAGTTCATGTCGAACATCGCCATTTGTGACGCTTGCAAAAGTGCTTGCCCGAGATCCTTATTCGGGCCACTCAGAGGAACAAGAATCGCAACTTTAACAGGCTTCACAGAGGCATCCATCATTTGGTTGTTATAGGGCTGTTGCTGTGCGTAAGGGTTTTGATTGTTCTGTGCGTCAGGTGTGAATTCAAGTCCTGCGACATCGAATTCACCATTTTGCATGGCGGCGTTCGGGTCGGTAATGACATGGCTGTATTTTGCGTCATGCGCTGTGGCGGCTTCTGTGCCTTCGGTTAATGGCTTCGGTGGGGCGGCTGCGGCACCGCCACCTGTGGTGTTCGTCCATGGGTTCATGGAATATCCTGTGGCATTACATGCACCGACCAGAACAATAACTGACAAAAACAATATTTTTTTCAACATAGCATAACTCCCTTTATCGCTTGCATTGTTAGCACATAACGTCCTATTCAGAAAGAATGAAAAACATAAAAGACATGGATTTACCTTCTGGCCTTTATCTTGTGGCAACTCCTATTGGAAACCTGCGCGATATAACATTACGCGCGCTTGATGTCCTTGGACAGGTTGATCTAGTGCTGTGCGAAGATACGCGCGTTACAGGCAAGCTATTTAATGCGCATAACCTTAAAAACAAGCTGCAATCTTATAATGACCATAACGAAGACCGTCAGCGCACCGCAATTATCGAATCAATCACAGCAGGGAAATCTATCGCGATGGTGAGTGATGCGGGTATGCCGCTTATTTCCGATCCAGGCTATAAACTCGTGCGGGATTGCGTGGATTTGGGATTGATGGTGACAACCTTGCCGGGCGCAAATGCGGTGCTTTCGGCGTTGCAGTTATCGGGGCTTCCCTCTGATAAATTCTCGTTCCTCGGCTTTTTACCACCGAAATCAGCCGCGCGTAAAACCGTTCTTACGGAATGGCGGAACGTGCCATCGACCCTCATCACATACGAAGGTGCATCGCGTTTGGTGGCCACATTAACCGATATGCAGGCTGTGTTTGGTGACAGAAACGCCGCCGTTGTGCGCGAAATCACAAAAATGTATGAGGAAAGCCGCACGGCGCCGTTGTCACAATTGGTTGCACATTATAGTGAGGCTGGCCCACCAAAAGGTGAGATCGTGATTGTCATCGCGCCACCGTCGGAGCGTAAATATGACGAAGCCGCCCTCGCGGTGGAGCTTGAAAAAGCGCTGCAAAGCATGCGCGTGAAAGAAGCGGCGTCTTTTGTTGCTGAAATCACAGGCGAGGCAAAATCCGTTCTTTATCAAATGGCGCTGGATATCAATGAAAAGAACAAGCAATAAGCATAACAAGCACACAAAAGTAAGAACCGCGCATCAAACAGGTCTTATCGCCGAAAGCCTTGCCGCGTGGTATTTGCGTGCGAAGGGCTACCGCATTTTAGAAACACGCTACAAAACCCGCTATGGCGAGGTTGATATTATCGCGCGCCACAAAAACGCGATTGTGTTTGTTGAGGTAAAGGCACGACAAAGTGGTGATGATGCCTTATCCGCAGTTACCCACAAAATGAAAACACGTATCGAACGCGCCGCGCAAGATTATGTATCCCGCCATCCTGCGGCGCAAGGGCTGGGGATGAGGTTTGATTTTATTGCGATGTCGCCACCATTTTTCGTTCGTCATCTGGACAATGCATGGCGACCCGCTACATAATACGTAATGATTCTATTTCCGCGCGATTCTGCGCGCCACGTTCAATAGCCTAGAGGATACTTACCATGCGACATATAATGCTTTTGATGATCGGCCTTTTCGCGGTTTCATCGTGCTCACCCGTTGGTATTGTTGCGGGCGCAGGGGCAACGCTCGGCATTGCTGCCGCACAAGAAGGTGGTATTTCGGGAGCCGCGCAAGATTTAAAGCTCAAGGCAATGATAAGCGATCAGTGGTTTAGATATGATATCAGCACGTTCTCTAAGTTGAACCTGAATGTAGATCAAGGCCGCGTTTTAATTACGGGCGTTGTGCAAAACCCAGATCATCGCGTTGAGGCCGTTCGTCTTGCATGGCAAGTCGAGGGCGTGCGTCAGGTGATCAACGAAATTCGCGTTGCCAAAAGTGATGGCTTCCCTGGATATGTTCGCGACCAATGGATTACAACGCGTCTGCGTGCAGGTCTGACGTTTGATCGCGAAGTGCAATCGATCAATTATTCCATCGATACCGTGCAAGGCACAGTTTATTTGATGGGTGTTGCGCAAAATCAAGTAGAGCTTAACAAAGTGATTGAAACGGCGCGTACCGTTCCGCATGTGAAGCAAGTGATCAGCTACGTGAAGATGAGCGGCGAAGACATCGGCGGTTTCTATGACGCAGGACAATCTTCATCGATGTCTTCTGCGCCTTCAAATGACGTGAACACAGGAAATTACCGCCCCGCAGTTACGGCACCAGCCTATGAACCACCACCCGCTGATTCTGCCTATCCGACAGACACATATTATACAGGGTCTAGTTCAGGGCAGGTTGAATCAGAGCAGCTACAGCCTGTTCCGCTAAAGCCTTACCCCGAGTGGGATTAATAAGTTAGAACCGTCATAAAAAAGGCATCACCACATATCCATGACAAACTTTGCGGCAGATAAAGACATATTGATAGAGCATCTCGAGGGCTTTGGTCATATGGATGCTGACGACATCCCGCTCTACGAAGGGGCTTTGTACCTGTCTGCTGTCCGTCACCAAGGCCTTTCGCTTGACCGTTATAAAAATCACATTAAGAAATTAGCCATCTCCGTTGGCGAAGAGCACAAGCGCTTGATCGCTGCGGGCGATATTGATTCCCCAGAAACGCGTCTTGCGGCATTGAAAACAATCCTCTGTTACGAATATGAATATCAGGGCGATATCGAAAATTATGATGACCTTGAAAACGCCGATATCGTTCGTGTGATTGATCGCCGCAAAGGCATGCCGATTACGCTTTCGATACTCTACATCGTCGTGGCCTCTGCGTGTGATTGGAACATTGTGGGGCTTAACTGGCCGGGGCATTTTCTGGTGCGGATGGAGATGGACGGGCAGCGTTTGATTTTTGATCCGTTTGAGGGCTGTAAAATCATGCAAGCGCAAGATTTGCGCAAGCTTTTGAAAAAAGCGTTGGGGCCGCAGGCTGAGTTATCAACCAGCTATTACGAAGCCGCCAATAACCGTGACATATTATTACGACTGCAAAACAACATTAAAATCCGCCAGATCGAGATGGAAGATTACCAAGGCGCATTGGAAACGGTGCTGTTGCTGTTGCTGATTGCTCCGCATGAATATCGCTTAAAGCTCGATGCTGGTGTTCTTTATGCCCGCACAGGCAAGGCGGAACTCGCGATGGAAGCCCTAGAGGACTACATCAACAAAGCCCCCGTTGATCAAGATCGTCATGATGCCGCATTGCTTTTACAGCATATAAGGCAAACGCTCGGGCTATAACCACAATTAAATTTGCGCAATGATGGCGTGTTATGTTAATAATTATCTGTTTATGAAACAGGGATGAAAAGACAAACATGTCAAATCAAGAACAAAATATACCAGATAGCGAAACCATGACATTTTATCATCAGGTGCGCGCCATCCCGATGTTGGCAAAAGGCGAAGATGCGCAGCTTGGCCGCGCGTGGCGCGATTATGAAGACATTGATGCCCGCAATAAATTGGTCGAGGCGCATATGCGTTTTGGATTAAGTCAGGCCAGACAATATAATGGATATGGGTTATCGGAACAGGATATTAGGCAATTGGCGTTTGAAGGTCTGTTGAAGGCTGCCGTTAAATACGATCCCGATAAAGTTGAAGGAAAAGAGCTCCGTTTTGCAACTTATGCTGTGCACTGGATAAGGGCGTCTATTAACGAGCATGCCATGAAGCAACATTCAGTTGTAAAAATAGGAACGTTGGCGGCACATAAAACGTTGTTTTTTAGTCTGCGCAAGGCCATGCAGGTTATTCAGCAACGTTATCAAGTTATGGACACGCCCCAATATGAAGACAAACATTGGCAAGCCTTAACCGATGAAATCAATGATAGCGATCGCAAGTTAACCGTCTCTGTTGCGGAGGTTAAACATATGGCGGGGCGCTTAAGTGGCGGTGATGCGTCATTGAGCGTGCCTGTAAATGATGACGGCGCGACGATGACCTTTCAGGACACAATAGAAGATGACTCGCTGCAAGCGGCGGATGCCTATGAGAAGCAAGATGAGGCTGATGTGTGTCGCAGTATACTATTAGAGGCTTTTGGTTCTTTGAATGAACGCGAAAAAGATATCGTGATACAGCGTCGTTTGCTTGATGATCCCAAAATACTCGAAGATCTTGGTACGCAATATGATGTGTCTAAAGAGCGTATTCGTCAGATTGAAGTTAAAGGCATGGAAAAATTGCGTAAGGCCTTTCATAGAATAGCGTCTGGTAAATTGGGCGCGTTTCATCCCATGGTCACAAAAATTGCGGCGGCGATGAAGAATGACCCTAATTTCAAATTAAAAATATAAAAATACAGATAAAGTTACTCTGTCCATATTTTCGCCCTAATCTGTCATTAAAACTGTTCAGACGACAGGGAGAATCACATGGCTCGAAAAATTCTTTTCGCAATATGCTTCACAATTACATTATCTTGCGCGGCGTTAATCTATATAGATGGCGCGACTCTGGCTAAGATCGGTCAAAAAATGCCGCATTACCTGATTGAAAAATCATGGCAAAATGCGCGCGCAACGGGCGAAAATGCGAAGCCATGGCCGTGGTTCGGCAGTCACCCTGTGGCAAAACTGACATTTCCAGATCGGCACGAATCATTTGTGGTGATGCAAGGACAAGACAGCCATGTATTGAGCTATGCTCCCGGATGGCATGATGGCACAGATTTACCAGGCGAGGCGGGCATCAGCCTGATCTCAGGCCGCCGCGATTTACAGTTCGGATTCTTGCGTGATTTAAATGCGGGAACTATTTTCGAATTGGAAACGTTAGAAGGAAAGACGACAGCATACTATGTCGATAACCTTATTGTAACACGCGTCGGTGAAATACATGTTCCGGTGTCTGGTGACGAAAGTATTCTTTTGCTCTCCGCCAGCTACCCATCGGAAAACTGGCAAGATGATAAGGCACTGAAATATGTTGTTGTCGCGCGGGAATATAAAGCCCCACCGCAAATGACGTCAGAAATGGCACCAAATGTGGACGCCCCTAACGGTACGTTATAAGGGGTGAAAAATGGCTTTTTGACCGGCACTTGAAATTTCCCTGTGTAATTCTGGGATAGACGTAAACTAGGACTAGACTCTTGATTAGGAAGTCTCTAATTATTGAGTCGGATTGATAATGTTATTTTAACGCGAAGGAGTGAGGCATATGATCTTCCGCACACTAGCCATTCTAGCAGTGGTATTTACAGTTTCTGCATGTTCATCTGATGATGCAACAAGCGACGCAGGCATGATTAACGTGGAAACACGTGAAGACATCACAGACGGCCCATTGGGTGGTCAAGACCAATACGGTATGGATCAATACGCAATTGATGGTCCAGCCCCTGGTTCACAACAAGACTTGGTTGTGAATGTTGGTGATCGTGTATTCTTTGGTTACGACCAATACAGCCTAACACCTGAAGCACAGCGCACACTTGAGCTGCAAGCTGAATGGTTGAAAAAATACCCATCAACAAACATAACTGTTGCTGGTCATTGTGATGAACGTGGTACACGTGAATACAACTTGGCTCTTGGTGATCGTCGTGCAACATCTGTGAAAAACTATCTTGTTGCTCTCGGTGTTGACCCACGTCGTGTAAACACAATCAGCTACGGTAAAGAAAGACCTGCGGTTATGGGTTCTAACACCTCAGCATGGTCACAAAACCGTCGTAGCGTAACAACGGTAGACTAAGCGTGACAGTTAAAACTGTAACACAACTAATGATTTGCGTAACGCTGGTGCTGGTTTTGTCCGCACCGGCGTTTGCGCAGAATGGCACCGACACGGATGCCCGTTTAAAGCGGCTTGAGAACGAGCTAGAGACGCTCAACCATGCCGTTTATCGCGGCGAAATGATGCCGCCGCCGTCAACATTGTTTGATGCCGACGAAGAAGATGCCGCAGGACGTGCGCAAATCGAGCTTCGTTTCGGACAAATCGAGGGTGAAGTGCGCAACCTAACAGGGCGTGTTGAAGAACAAAGTTATGAGACGCGCCAACTCCAAGAAAAATTGACCCAAGCCCTACAGCGTATTGAAACGCTTGAAGCCTCAAAAGCTGCCGCCGTATCAACGCCCAATAACGGTGCGCCGATAATGACAGGCAGCACCAACAATACCCCTAGCACAACTTATGATGATGAGTACTATGACGATGCGAACAGCGTGTCCTCAAACACTCTGACGCAAAACGATATGGTCGTTCCCGACAGTGACATGCCATCACCGCCGATCAATAAATTACCCGACAGCGCAAAACCCATGGGGCAGTTAAGCGTGACCGAAGGTGCCTCTGGTGATGCAACATACTCGGCTGTATCCTTGAACGAAGGACCTGCGGCGGAATATGAACAAGCTTTCGCACTTCTTAAAGACAATAATTATGTCGCTGCACAAGCCTCATTCGAAACATTTTTGAAAAAATATCCTGACCATGTGTTATCGGCAAACGCGATGTATTGGCTGGGTGAAACATTTTATGTGCGCAATGACTTTGATCAAGCCACACGAACATTCGCCGAAGCCTACCAAAAATATCCTGACGGCCCCAAAGGCCCCGATAACCTTTTGAAGCTTGCTTTGTCGCTCGCTGGGAAAGGCGATAAAGACAGCGCGTGCCTTACCTTTACGCAGCTTAACCGCCAGTATCCTTCCGGCAATAGCCCTGTGTTAAACCGTGCCGAGCAAGAAAAGACAAAACTGGGCTGTAAGTAATGCCGACCGATAGCGAAAGTAAAATGGACGACATTGAAACGCCGCAACCTCTCTCTCCCAAAACACTTGATGATTTCCTTCCTCTGCGCGATTTCTCTGGCGATGCACCTTTGGCGGTGGCCGTCTCAGGCGGGCCCGACAGCATGGCGCTGTGTCATCTTCTCTCACAATGGGCACTCAGCAGCGGCGTGCAAATCCATGCCATGACGCTCGATCACGGCCTGCGTGAAGAGGCAACAACCGAAGCCAACCAAGTTGGTTTATGGTTGTCTGACTTACCCAATGTCCGTCATATCATTCTCACACGCACGGTTGATAAGGATGAGCCCCAATCCCGAATCATGGAAGATGCGCGCCATGATCGTTACGCGATGATGGCGGAATACTGCGCCGAACATGATATTCATCATTTGTTTGTGGCGCACCATCGTGATGACCAAGCCGAAACATTTTTGTTCCGCCTTGCCAAAGGAAGCGGCCTTGATGGTTTGTCCTGTATGCAACCCGCGCAGCCTTATAATGATGATCTCATGATTTTACGTCCGCTCCTCAGCGTGACAAAAGAAGACATTCTCTCTTATTGCAAAGACTCGAGCGTTTCCTACGTGCAAGACCCGAGCAATGAAAACGATCATTACGCCCGCCCACGTTTGCGAAAATCGGCGGCGGCGTTGGCAGAGGAGGGGTTAACAGCAAAGCGCCTTTCTGTGACGGCGGCGCGTTTGTCTCGTGCGCGTGTTGCGCTTGAGCAATACACTGACACGGCTTTTACGAACGCTATTGTGAACGAAAACGCTGCGCTTCTCTCATTTGATTACAACGCGCTATCCGCAAACCCCGAAGAAATTCGTTTGCGGGTTTTGCTTCGTATTATGGCGCAATTCAATCCTGATAAAAATTACGCACCGCGCATGGAAAAATGCGAGGAATTATGCACCCGCATTTTCGGAACTGATGAATTTAAGGCCGCAACGCTCGGCGGCGTTATTTTCCGCCTTGATGCACAGCGGAAAACATTAAGTGCCGAAAAAGAAAATATGGCGTAAATCCGCACTTTTAGCCCTTGTTTGCTTGGACAAACGCTATAATTATCTATAAAGTATCAATGTTTTTAACTTTCCTGACAAAGGATGTCGCTTGTGAATAATTTTGGACGTAATCTCGTTTTTTGGATGGCTATCGGCCTTGTTCTGGCCTTTCTGTTTAATGTGTTTCAAGAAACGCAGAGCCAAAACGCGCCCGACCAAGCCGCACTCGCCTATAGTGATTTCATGGCTGAGGCCGCAGGCGGTCAAATTTCTGATGTGATCATTAAGGGGCAAGAGATTAGCGGTCACTATGCGAGCGGCGGACAAGAATTTAACGTTCTTGTGCCCAATAACGAAAACGTTGTTGATCGCTTGCAAGGCACAGGCGTGCGTATCTTGGCCGAAGAAGAAGATGGCGACCAAATTAGTGCGTTGGGTATTTTCCTTTCATGGTTCCCGATGCTGCTGTTGATTGGTGTTTGGGTGTTCTTTATGCGCCAGATGCAAGGCAAGGGCGGTAATGGTGCTATGGGCTTTGGTAAGTCTCGTGCGCGTTTGCTGACCGAACAAAATGGTCGTGTGACATTTGATGATGTCGCAGGCATCGAAGAAGCCAAACAAGAGCTTGAGGAAATCGTTGAATTCCTAAAAGACCCACAAAAATTCCAACGCTTGGGCGGTAAAATCCCGAAAGGCGCATTGCTTGTTGGTTCACCGGGTACTGGTAAAACGCTTATCGCACGCGCCGTTGCGGGTGAAGCGCAAGTGCCGTTCTTTAGTATTTCAGGCTCAGACTTTGTTGAAATGTTCGTTGGTGTTGGTGCCTCGCGTGTCCGTGATATGTTCGAGCAAGGCAAGAAAAACGCGCCCTGCATTATCTTTATTGACGAGATCGATGCTGTCGGTCGTCACCGTGGCGCAGGCTTGGGTGGTGGTAATGACGAACGCGAGCAAACATTGAACCAGCTTTTGGTTGAGATGGACGGCTTTGAAACCAACGAAGGCATTATCCTGATTGCGGCAACGAACCGCCCTGATGTTCTTGACCCTGCGCTCTTGCGTCCTGGTCGTTTTGACCGTCAAGTTGTTGTGCCGTTGCCTGATATCAAAGGTCGCGATAAAATTTTGAAAGTGCACATGAAAAAAGTGCCGCTTTCCAAAAATGTTGAACCTCTCGTGATTGCGCGTGGAACACCGGGTTTCTCTGGTGCTGATTTGGCAAACCTTGTGAACGAAGCGGCGTTGCTTGCTGCACGCCGTGGTAAACGCGTTGTTGGCATGGCTGAATTCGAAGATGCCAAAGACAAAGTCATGATGGGTGCTGAGCGTAAATCCATGGTGATGAGCGATGATGAGAAAAAGCTGACCGCTTACCATGAGGCAGGCCACGCGCTTGTCGGTGTGAACCTCAAAGAATCTGACCCTATCCACAAAGCAACTATCATCCCGCGCGGTCGTGCGCTGGGTCTCGTGATGCGTTTGCCTGAAAATGACCGTATATCAATGTCCCGTGCAAAGCTTAAGGC
Source organism: Bdellovibrionales bacterium (assembly GCA_037969035.1). Taxonomy (GTDB): domain Bacteria; phylum Pseudomonadota; class Alphaproteobacteria; order Micavibrionales; family Micavibrionaceae; genus JBBKWU01. The sequence continues at coordinate 48,235 of JBBKWU010000016.1, read as the reverse complement.
TGATTTGGCTGTGGCGATGGGCGGACGTATCGCTGAAGAAATCATCTTCGGTTACGATATGGTGACAACGGGTGCGTCTAGCGATATCAAGCAAGCAACCTCCATTGCGCGCCGCATGGTCACAGAATGGGGCATGTCGGACAAGCTTGGCCCGTTACGCTACGGTGCGGATCAAGAAGAAGTGTTCCTTGGGCACTCTGTCGCGCAATCCAAAAACCTGTCTGATGATACGGCAGCGATGGTGGATTCCGAAACACGTGCGATCGTGGAAGAAGCCTATAAAACGGCTGAAAAAATCCTGAAAGACAAGCTCGATGATCTACACACGATTGCCAAAGCATTGCTAGAATATGAAATGCTTTCTGGTGACGATATCCAGACATTGCTACGTGGTGAGGCGATTATCCGTGATGAACCAGCCGATGATGATAATAACGGCGCACCGAAATCTTCTGTCCCAACGGGCGGTGAATTTGGCGGTCTTGGCGGCGGTGGTGAGCTTCCACAAGGGGCATAAATCATCTCCCTTAAAACGCGCAGAACAGCGTTGAAGAACGACATTAAAAAAGGCGGGAAAGTCACCCGCCTTTTGTTTTTTTGTTCTATGGTCTGAACCTAATTTTTATTGGCCGCGCTTGTGGCTGTCTTGCTGAGCGTTTGCAATTCCGCAATACGTCCGCCCACATTTGAATCGGGAGACACAATCACCATGTTGCCCTTGTCGCCGATATCACGCAGCGTATCAAGGCGCATGGCTTCGGCCATGAAGTTATCGGCCGCATTCGGATCCACACCATCATCAATGAGCTTCTTACGAAGGGTAGAGTAACCAGATGCAATTTTTTCACGAAAGCCTGCAACACCTTGACCGATCAATATGTTGCGCTCCTTATCCGCTTCGGCGCTTCTTACGCGGCGGATATATTCTGCTTCTGCTTCGTTTTTGGCAGCATCTTTTTCAAGCGAGCTAGAGCGCACGCGGTCGAATGTTTTCTTCACGGCTTCGGATGCTTGTGGCTCGTCGATCACGATATCGTTGATTTGAATACCAAAGCCAGTGACTTGCTCATGCACGGCATCCATAACGCCTTGCTTGATTTCCTGACGCTCGTCGTAAAGCTCCTGAAACGATTTTGCCGATGTATATTTACGCACCGATGCCGCCACTACTTTTTTCATTAAGCGCACAGGATCTTCTTTTTCAAAATAATACACAGCCGAATTATTGACCTGAAAATGCACAGAAATAGGAAGCTCAACAAATAAATCATCAGTGGTTTTTGTTGTTAAGGCCTCATCCACTTGGCGTTCTTTCATCGAAATTCGTACGACGCGCTCAATAAATGGAATTTTTATTTTAAGACCAGCAAGAGGGTTTGTGCGCACGTGTTTACCAAATCGTGTAACCAACCCTTCATATTGTTGATCAACGGTGTAAAGACCACTGAGCACGACGGCGCAGAAAATGATAAGGGTGACGAAGAAGGGCGAAATAATAAAATCCATTATGTGTTCCTATTGATGTGAAGTTGGAAAAGCAGACGAATTGCCGAACGGCATGCCAATATATTAAGGGCTAATGGAATCTGGGGCAATGCTTATGTGCCTGTCTTATCTGTTGTGCTTGCCGCATATAAAAAAGGCGGAAGAAAATCTCCCGCCTTTTCGTGTGGGTGGTGTGTGGTAACTTTATACGCTTGGTGCCGCAGGTTTTTGTTCTGATGCCACAGGCGCGGAACGTTTTGGTTTTGTATCTTGTTCCGCTGCTGGTGTGCGACCCATTGTGTGAGACAATGTTTGCATTTCCGCAAGGCGGTTGCCGCTGCTGCTGTCTGGTGAAACAATCACCATGTTGCCCTTGTCGCCAATATCGCGCAGCGTATCAAGGCGCATGGCTTCGGCCATGAACGCATCTGCGGCGGCTGGGTCAACACCATCAGCAACAAGCTGTTTACGAAGGACAGAATAACCCGACGCAATTTTCTCACGGAAGCCCGCAACACCTTCACCAATAAGGATGTTACGTTGTTTGTCGGCTTCCGCACTTCTAACGCGGCGTGTGTAGTCGGCTTCGGCATCGTTTTTCGCGACTTCTTTTGCAAGAGAGGATGAGCGAACACTATCAAAGGTTTTCTTAACCGCATCGGAAGCACGAGGCTCGTCAATAACGATGTCGTTAATTTGAATACCAAATTCCGCAATTTTATCTTCAATGGCTTTCAAAACGCCGTCACGAATTTCTTGACGCTCGTCGTAAAGCTCTTGGAAGGATTTTTGTGACGTATATTTACGCACAGCAGCCGATACGTTCTTTTTCATCAGGTCAACCGCGTTGCCTTTTTTGAACTTGTACGTGGCAGGGTCTGAAATCTGAAAGTGGATCGAAATCGGCAGATCAACGAACAAATCATCAGTTGTTTTTGTTTCCAGATTTTCTGTTGTTTGAAACTCCTGTAATGAAACCTGTGATACTTTTTCGAAATAAGGGATTTTCATCTTCAGGCCGGAGTCTGTGTTCGTTCTGACGTGCTTACCAAAACGCTGTACAAGGCCTACATGCTCCTGTTCGACGGAATAAAAAGCGTTCTTAATCAGGCCTTTTGACATCAATAGACCCGTAAGTGCTGCTACGCCATATCCAACGTAAGGGGCAACGCTGTTAAATATTTGAGCTAGTTCATTCATAGTATAGTTCTCCTCGTTAAAGTGTTTTTGTTGTGTTTAATAAAGTGCAGAGATCCGTTCGCAGAAAGGCGTTATTGCCGATCTCCGGTCTGTAACCTCTCTACGTGGTTACAAATTATGTTTGGTTTTGTAGTTTATTCTCTAGTCAAAGCGGATCGTTGATCCCTTGAACAAGCCCGCACAAACCGTGCCTGAGATATCTTGACCGTTTTGGTTTACTGCCTCGAAATTGGTTTTCCAGAGGTCGCCTTTACCGCAAGCGAACCAGCCATAGCCGCCGACATCTGTCGCTGTATATCCGGCATTCTCAACTGTTCTTGTGGCACCATCAACGTCTGTTCCCCAAAGTGGAACGCTCATGGCAATACCAAGTACTGCGGCTGTAAATGCGAGTGAAATTCCTGAACCGCTTCCGCTGTTTCTTCTATATGACATTGTATTTAATCCTTTCAAATATTGTTTAAGTAATGTTTTAGAGGTTGGGTGGGGGAGATCGCTATCGCCCTCCCTTATTGTGTTACAGCTTCAAAGCATTCGGCTTTGTTGCGGAGGCCGTATCATTGGCGGCCTCTTTCATTGCCACGAGGGCTTTGCTTAGTGGCTCTGCTGATGGTGCAATTTTGGCCGTGGTGATGGCTTGTTCTGCAGCGGCAAAGATGTGCTTTAATTGTGATGATAGTTTTGCTGTTGCTGGTGTGGTGATGGCCTCAAGACCTTTTCCTGCGGCAACGGCGTTCAACACATCTTTTAACACTTCACTGGCCGCAAGAGCTGTCTCCTCGAAGTCTTCTGGGGAGACGGCTGCTTTAAAGTGATCCATGCCCGCCATCATGCTTTGTGCATTTGCATTGTCTTTGATTTCTGCCGCGGCATTTGCAAAGACTTCGACTGGCATACCCTTGCTCATTTTGTGGCGTCTTTCGGCGCGTTCAAAAACGGATGAGTTGGCCACTTTGTGTCTTTCTTGTATAAGGGCTTCTTCCAGAGACAAGCCTTCGGGGCGTACGCTGTCGAAAAATGCTTTTAATTTTGGCGGTAAAATACTGTTTATAGCCTGCGCAAGCGCAATATGTGTTTCTTCGTTTAGGTTCATCGCAATGTTTTCGGATGTTTCTGCGTTCTTTAACGCATCCGTAGCAGAAGATTGATCCTTTGCCTGAGTGATCAAAGCCGTAAGCGTTTCTTTATCTGGCATCATGCTAAGCATGCCCTCGATTTCGCGCATATCAGATATATCTAGGCTTGTGACGGTTTCATAAGCGCCACGGGCAAGGTCTCTGACGGATGATTCAAAGTCAGGGTCATTGGTGAATTCATTATATTCACTGGCAAATAGGGCCGCGACGAGTTTTAACTGTCCCATCGCTTGTTCTGTGCCACCGCCTTTAAGCGCCTTAATAATGGCGTCTTCTATATCGCCGTGGTTGTCGTTTGTTGCGATGCCCATGCCTTTAAGAATGTTTTTTATTTGATCGTTATCCATTAGTTGTAGTTTCCTTTTCAAGTATTAATTAAGTAATAGTATAGTATTGCGATTATCAATATTTCAGATAAACACCTTGGTCGTTCGTAATGAATGGTTTGTTTTAGATACAGTTCTCCCGCTTGCGGCAACAGACGAGTGTGCCGTAATAAAGATGTAGCCAAGGCATAGAGCGAATCAAATGTGATGCGCGCAAAGCGGTGTTACAGGTTATGTCGGGTGAATGTATCGGCCGTACTAAAAGCTTCCGGCAAAATGAATTGTGTTCATGTTTTTGTCCCTTTTTGTTATTTTTTAAAACCCAGAACGTCCTAGTTACGGCGTTCTTGACTGTAAAAAACTTTACAAGGGGGGCAGCAAGTTATCAGGGCTGCTATCGACTTCTGTCTTTGAAGTTACTTAATTAGTACTTTATTCATACTTCCCCGTCAATAAAAATCGGAATTTTTCGACCGATTTCGGTAAGGCTTTGATTTTTACTATGATTTTTGGCGTTTTTCGGCTAAAAATAACCGCGAATGAATGAAAGAATAACGCGATGAATAGAAAATATTTTGGCACAGATGGAATCAGGGGCAAGGCCAATGTATTCCCCATGACGGTTGATATGGCGATGAAGGTCGCGATGGCCACAGCCCTTGCGTTTCGTGATGTTTCTGGTGATGGCGAATGTCGCCGCGCGGTGATCGGCAAAGACACTCGCCTCTCTGGTTATATGCTGGAGCAAGCCATGGCCGCAGGGTTCGAAGCCATGGGCGTTGATGTGATCTTTGTTGGCCCGATGCCGACACCTGCTGTTGCGGTGCTTACGCGCTCAATGCGTGCGGATATTGGTGTGATGATCTCTGCCTCGCATAATCATTATGAAGATAACGGTATTAAGTTGTTCGGCGCAGACGGGTTCAAACTATCCGACGAGCTAGAGCAAAAAATCGAATCATATATAGATGCGTCAGACCTAACCTTGCCACCACCCGAAGATTTGGGCAAAGCAAGCCGCCTCGATGATGCCCAAGGCCGCTATATCGAATACCTAAAACGCAGTGTCCCGCGCCAATCCAATCTCTCGGGCTTAAAAGTCGTTGTCGATTGTGCCCATGGTGCCGCCTATAAAATAGCCCCACAAGTCCTATGGGAGCTTGAAGCCGAAGTCATTACAATCGGCGCACAACCAAACGGCCGTAACATCAATGAAGGTTTCGGCGCAACAAATACAAAGGCGCTGCAAGAGCGCGTCGTTGCCGAAGGCGCCGATGTCGGTATTGCCCTTGATGGCGACGCAGACCGCCTCATCATGGTTGATGAAAAAGGCGAGGTTGTGAACGGCGACCAGCTCCTCGCGCTTATCGGCGGTTATATGCAAGACAAAGGCTGGCTCAAAAACAAAGTCGTTGTCGCGACATCGATGTCCAATCTCGGCCTAGAGCGTCATTTGGCGGCACAAGGCATCGAACTTATCCGCACACCTGTCGGCGATCGCTACGTGGTCGAAGAAATGCGTAGCAATGATTACAACTTAGGCGGTGAGCAATCAGGCCACATTATATTGTCTGATTTCGGCACCACAGGCGATGGTATGTTGGCCGCGCTTCAAGTCCTTGCGATCCTCAAAGACAAAGGCGAAAAAGCTAGCACCGTCTTGAATTTGTTCAAACCCTTGCCGCAGCTCTTGAAAAACGTGCGCTTTAGTGGTGAAACACCGCTCGTGCGTGAAGCCGTGGTCGAGGCCATTAAGCGTGCCGAGGAACAATTAGCCAATGATGGGCGTTTGGTTGTAAGGCCATCAGGCACCGAAAGCTTAATCCGTGTGATGGCCGAAGGGGATGATCCGAAGAAGGTAGAAGACATTGTGGACGGGCTGTGCGCCTTGATCGAGCAAGAAGCTTCAGCTTAAACTTGACTTTCCACATCTTTTGTCATAATATATAGCACAAATTAACAAAGAGGAGATTGTGATGGATACATCAGTTGTAATAAATGAAGAGCTACAGCAAAAATTATGGGCCGCCGCCGCAGCAGGTGATTGCGCAACGATCCGCGTTCTAGCAATGAGCGGCGAAGTCGATATTAGCTATAAAAACGAAGATGGTTTCAATGCCTTTAATTTGGCAACGCAGGCTGGTAAAGCCGAAGCGGCAACCGTTATTCTGGCTGCACGTGAAGTACAACAAATGCGCGCTCTTGGTCTGATGCCGGATGAAAAAATTCATTTGGGCGCAGACGCCGACGACGATCAAAAAACAGCTTAGTTCTTTTAAATAAGAACCATAACCGAAGAAACAGGCATTCATGTGTGGGGAATGCCTGTTTTTTTATATTTGCGTCCCTTTGCTCGGTGACATCGTTATTCGCTTCTTACGTAGCGTGGCTACGTTGCGTCGCTTATGCCTTGTCACCAAACAAATGGCCGCAAATATATGCGCCTTTTTTCCTCTCTCTCTCTCTCTCTCTCTCTCTCTCTCTCTCTCTCTCTTCACCATCATTCAACACCCTTTCCGTCATTGCGAGCAAAGCGAAGCAATCCAGAGGCCTTAAGCGCAGAACTGGATTGCCGCGTCGCTAATGCTCCTCGCAATGACGGAGGAGGGGGAGCTATAACTTGCATAATTAGGAATTATATCCTATAATGCCCTATGTTTTTGTAACCAAAAAGGAGGTCACGAGCATGGCAAAAGGTTGGACGGAAGAGCGCCGCAAGGCACAGGCAGAACGCTGCCGCAAAAACGCACCGTGGAAAAAAGCCACAGGGCCAAAAACGGCGGCGGGCAAAGCAAAATCATCCGTAAACGCCTATAAGCACGGCGGGTATCGCCGCGTCAAATCACTGGCGGAAAAAGCGTTCTTTCATAATGCTGCGACAATTGAAGCCGTACTGGCATTGCATGAAATCGAACTGACAAAAGACGAACAAAAACAATATCTTATCTTAAAAAACCTCAATAAAATCCGACAAACAGACTGAAGGACGCTAAAATGAGCTATGGACGAACCGCGCTATCTCGCACAGAAATGTTGTTTTCTCGCGCGTTTCATGCTTTGGTTCTTTGTAATTTCATGAACACAAATGGAAGGTTTCTTCAGACATGGCAAACGTAGCAGTAATCGGTTCCCAATGGGGTGACGAAGGCAAAGGCAAAATTGTAGATTGGCTCTCAAATCGTGCCGATGTCGTTGTCCGCTTTCAAGGTGGCCATAACGCTGGTCATACATTGGTTATTGATGGCACGGTTTATAAACTTCATTTGTTGCCGTCTGGTGTTGTGCGTCAAAACAAACTCTCCATCATTGGTAACGGTGTTGTGATTGATCCGTGGGCGTTGCTTTCTGAAATGGCTTCTATTAAGAAGCAGGGCATTAACATTACGCCTGCGAATTTGATGATTGCTGAAAACGCGAATTTGATCTTGCCTGTGCATGGTGCTGTTGATCGTGCGCTCGAAGAAGCGCGTGGCAAAAGCTCAATCGGTACAACAGGCCGCGGTATTGGCCCAACCTACGAAGACAAAGTGGCGCGTCGCGGTATCCGCGTTTGTGACCTGTCCGATAGCGAAGGTTTGAAAGTCAAGATCGCGAGCTTGCTAACGCATCACAATGCGTTGCTTAAAGGCTTGGGGGCGGAGACTTTCACTGTTGAAGAAATTCATGGCAAATTGATGGAAATCCGTGATGAAATCCTCAGCTTTGCAGCACCTGTCTGGAAACGTCTGGACGAAGCGCGTAAAAACGGCGAGAAAATCCTATTTGAAGGCGCGCAGGGCGTGATGCTTGATGTTGATCATGGCACGTATCCGTATGTAACATCGTCAAACACTGTGGCTGCGGCTGCGGCGTCTGGTTCTGGTGTGGGGCCACGTTCCGTGAGTTACGTTTTGGGCATTACCAAGGCTTACACAACGCGCGTTGGTTCTGGACCATTCCCGACCGAGCTTTTGGATGATGATGGTGAGCGTTTGGGCGAGCGCGGTCATGAATTTGGCACAACCACGGGGCGCAAGCGTCGCTGCGGTTGGTTTGATGCTGTGATGGTGCGCCAAGCGTGTAAAATTGGTGGTATTGACGGTGTTGCTTTGACGAAGCTCGATGTGCTTGATGGTTTTGAAACACTCAAAATATGCGTTGGTTATAAACTGGGCAACAAGTCTTTGGACTATCTTCCTGCCAATGCGGATGACCAAGCCAAGGCCGAGCCTGTTTACGAGGAAATCGAAGGTTGGAGCGAAAGCACTTACGGCGCACGGAGCTGGGCTGAATTGCCTGCGGCTGCGATCAAGTATGTGAAGCGCGTTGAAGAGCTGATCGAAACGCCTGTGACGCTGCTTTCTACAAGCCCAGAGCGTGACGATACAATCTTGATGAAAGACCCTTTCCAAGACGCTTGATTGATGCGGTTGACGCTTTAGGCTTCTATCGGTGCGGATATTAAGTTACTATGGACGTAGCCGTGTCGTTTGCGGCTACTTTTCATGACTTTCTCAATGGGCGCTCCGCTATAATATGACCGATGATATTCAGGATATAGAAGAAGTGAAAACCGCCGATGCCGCAACGGGTGACGCGGCTGAGGAACTCGAACCTGTTGACTTCACTTCGATGGCGCCACCCGCACCGCTAACACCAGCGGGTAAGAAGGGAGCAGGCGCCGCGCGGCAAGCAATCCTGAATGGTGAAATCGAGATTTTGTCCGATCAACCGCTGCCTCGCTATGATAATGGCGCAGCGAAGGCGTATCTGGCACAGGCTATGGGTTCTGAGGCAAAGCAGCAAGTGAAGCTTTTCGCGTATGTGTGTGAACCAAATTTGGTGCCGCGCAGCCGTTTGACCAATAAAATGAAATCGATCTTAAACCCGTCTATTGCACGGCTTATAGGGTCCGGTGTTGTATACTGGCCGCCTGCTAAGGCAGAGCGTTATGTGTTTATATACGAGAATAACCTTGGCAATCCTTTAATGACACCTGACCAACGTGATGGTTTGGGGTGGAAGCAGGAAATGGTGATGACGGCTGTCATTAAGCCGATGATTAACGCGTTTCTTGATTTTAGCGATGCGGGCATTTTTCACGGTTCTATCCGCCCGAGCAACATGTTTGACGGAAACGCGGCAAAGGTAGAGCGCATTATCCTTGGTGATGCGTTGTCAGTACCGCCAGGGTCGTCGCAATCAATGATTTATGAGTCGGTGGAACGCGCGATGGCAGATCCACTGGCGCGTGGTGTGGGGTCAATGTCGGACGATCTTTACGCCTTCGGTGTGAGCTTGACCATGATTTTGCGCACAAAAAACCCGCTTAAGGGATTGAGCGATGATGATATTTTACGGCAGAAAATGGAGCTTGGTAGCTACGCAACGCTCACAGGTAAAGAGCGTTTTACAGGCGGAATTCTCGAGCTTCTGCGCGGTCTTTTATATGATGATCGCCGCCAACGTTGGACATTGGAAGAGGTCATGCTCTGGATGGAAGGGCAACGCCTCAGCCCAAAACCAAATTCACAAAACAAAAAAGCCTCACGCCCGATCCATTTCAATGGAGAGCGTTATTTCAGACCACCGCTTTTGGCAATGGATTTAGAGGCTGAACCTGCGGAGTTTGCGCAAGCTGTCGATGGTGGTGTTCTAACGCAATGGCTGACACGGTCTTTTGAAGATAAGCTGACCTATACGCGTTATGAGCAAGCACTGGAAAGCGCGCAGGAATTGGGGCGTGGCCCTGGGTACTGGAACCGATTGATGAGCCGCGTGTCTATTGCGCTCGATCCTTTTGCGCCGATGCGCTACAAAGAATTGTCGATCTTACCAGAAGGATTATCTTACGCTTTTGCCAATGAAGTGTGGAGCAAGGGCAATATCGCGCCTTATGTTGAAATCGTGAACCAACAACTTGTTATGTTTTGGCTTAATGCACAAATTGACGTTAGCGTTGATATTGGTACGCTCGTGTCAAAATACGAGACGTGCCGTTCGTTTTTAAAGCAAGAAAATGCAGGTTATGGCGCGGAGCGCATGCTCTATTATATGATGCCTGATTGCCCGTGCTATAGCGATAAGCTTAAGGCATATTACGTGCTTGATCCTGAGACGATGATGCATGCATTTGAAGAAATATCTCACAGCAAAGATCGCCCCGCATTGTTTTTGGATCGTCACATTATTGCGTTTTTATCGGTGAAAGATAGAAAAGTAATCGATAATTATATGACGGATGTGAATTCGAGCCATCATCATAAAAAAGTATTGGGTAACATTATGACGCTGGCAACAATTCAGCGCCGCTCTAAAATGGAGATGTTCCCTGGGCTTTCAAATTGGGTGGCAGATATGCTTGACCCTGTTTATAAGCGCTTTCATGACAGACATCTGCGTGTAAAGCTGAAGGAAAGAGTTGATAAGCTCCGCGCCAGTGGCAATCTTACGAAAATTGCCGATATCATGGAAAATAATAACGCGCTGCATCAGGACATGTTGAATTTCAAATCGGCTATGGAAGAGTATAAGGCCTTGGTTGTCGAGCGAACAGAGTTGGAAGATAAATTTGAATCATCAGTCTCGTTTGGTAAAGAAGAAGGACGCGAATATTCGGCTATTTTCTCATTGATACTGAGTGTGATTGTGATTATCTGCTTCACATTTTTATTCCTGACCAATGACGGGGAGATATTCTAGGATGGCCAAAGAAAAAAAGACAAAAAATAAGAAGAAAAACGGCAATAAACTTGGCTTTAAGGGGATTGTGATCGGGGTCGGTTCTGTTCTCTCTGCGGCACTTTTCTTGCCGACAACGGTGTTTTTGTTTTTTGGTATGATGCCAACTATGGCGGCGTATTTTGCGGATCGCAAAGGCGGGTGGAAGGCTATAACAATTGGTGCGATGAATATTGCGGGCTGTACGCCGTTTTTGCTTCATTTATGGACAACGCATAATACGGTGACTTACGCGCTGGGTCTGATTACGGATCCTCGTGCGGTGATTGTTATTTTCTCTGCGGCGAGCATTGGGCTTCTGATTGAATGGGCGATGTCGGGTATTGTTATAACGATTATGACGCAACGCTCAAAAACGCGCCTTATGGACATAGATAAGCGTTTGAAAAATATGGCGGAACGCTGGGGCGAAGAGGTCGCAGGAAAAATGCCACTGGATGAGTATGGCTTCCCTCTCAAACAGCCAACTGATGCTGAATAGCTAGGCCTCCAGTCGCGTGAATTTCACCTCCCTATATAATATCAAAATTGAATAGAATGTTATCTATATGCAATTCATATTTAATCGTTTTTTCAATACTTTAAGGTATAATAAAGTTAGTAATTCAGATAAATCATGCGGGTTGCGGGACGCACGCGCTTGTTTTTGCTGTGTTTTTCTTTGGGGTAAAATATTGGATGTTGTCCGGATTTGTACAAAATTTTTGGAAAAGCTGTAAGGGTACAGCCGCGATCGAGTTCAGTTTACTGAGCTTGCCCGTTATTATGTTGATCGTGGGAACGATCGAAATCTGTATTTTGTTTACGGCTGGATCATTGTTACAAGGTGCCGTTTATGACGCATCGCGTGTGATACGAACAGGGCAGCTTGAAGGTGCCGCCGATGCGGAAGAGCAGTTTGCTGATGCGATATGCGACCATGCGGGCGTGCTTTTGGATTGTGATAAATTTCAATATGACGTGCGGGTTCTTTCGACATTTTCCGAGGCAAATGACGCGGATGCGGATGTTGATGAAGACGGCAATCTGGTGGAGCAAGGATTTGATGCGGGTGGGGTCAGTGACATCATAATGGTAAGGGTCAGTTATCGTTATCCGATGATGACGCCGTTAATAGGCTCGATTTTTGGACAATACGAGGGTAATACAAGACTCTTGGTGTCCACCGCCGTGTTCCAATCAGAACCGTATCGGTTTCAATAAGGGTAGATATGCAACGAATAAATATACATGACTTATTTCAACGCTGGTGTTCCGAAGAAGAAGGCCTGTCGTTTGTTGAGTTTGTGTTGGTGTTTCCGTTGATGGTGACCATTTTATTTGGCGTATATGATTTGGGTAATGGTTTTTTGGTGAACCAGAAAACTATCGCCGCATCACAAATCATATCGGATTTAATTACGCGGAATGTTTCGATTACATCGGATGATCTTGATGACATTATCACGGCAGGACAGTTATCGCTGGCACCGTATGACACATCAAGCTTCGGATACGATATTGTCAGCGTTTCATTTGACGAGGATGACAGCCCCGTCGAAGAATGGCGCCGAACATTTAATATGAGCGTAAACCAAACGGCCTTCGATAGTACGACGGCGCTGGGCATGGAAGGGGACGGCGTTATTGTCGTTAGTGTTAGATATAATTACGAGCCTGTCTTTGGTGGGTTTGTCATTGATAACATTCGGATGCAGGAAGTTTCATTTGCGCGGGGGCGCAGAACGCCAGTTGTATCGTTGGTAGAATAAAAAACAGATCATTAAAAATTCAGGGGTGAATATTATGTTGGGTAAAATAATCGATACAGGTAAGCAGTATTTAAAGCAGGCACGCGGTAGTGTGTTGGTTCTGTTTGCTGTGACGCTCCCTGTTGTGATGGGATCTGCGGGCTTGGCGCTTGATATATCAGAAGCCTATCTTGTGAAGCAACGTTTGGCGGCGGCACTTGATGCTTCGGCGTTGGCGGCGGCGGCGATGGAGTCAGATGAAGATGAAATTACATCGCGTGTCGAAGATTTCTTTGCTGCGAACTATCCGGAAGATAAAATCGGGACAACGTTTGATCTGACTGTGAATGTTGATGGCGATGATGTGATCGTGACCGCCAAAGCGGATTTTGATACAAATTTCATGCATCTATTTGGGTACGACAAATTGACCGTGGCGAGCAGTACGACAGTTCACCGTGAGGTTCGCGGTTTAGAAGTTGTTCTTGTGTTGGATAATACAGGCTCGATGGATACGAATAACAATATTGCGGCGCTGCGAACAGCGTCGGAAAATTTCGTACAAATTCTTTTTGAACGTGTGAGTGATCCTAACGATATCAAAATCGGGCTTGTTCCGTATTCATCTTCTGTGCGGATTGGAACATATGGGTTTGGCCAGTATCCAAATGGTGTGCAATATGGTAGCGGTGAGATTTTTGTCGTTGATGCCAATGGTGATGATATTGATCCAGACCGTTATACAACCAACCGTGATGCGCGCGATAGCTTGAACGCGAATTGGTATGGGTGTGTTGTTGAATATAATGACGATGGTTGGGATGAAGATGATGACGAGAATGATCCTTACCCATTTGATGTGAATGACCATGATGGGCCGTGGCCTATTTATGAGTACGGCAGTTATGAAACGACGTGCTCTGGGCGCGGAAGAAATAGAACCTGCACGACGGCATGGGATACATATACATACCCGAACCGCTATTGCCCATACGCCCCTGTTTTACCTATGACGAGTGATGAAGACTCGTTGTATGCGGTAATTGATAGCATGCAGGCCGATGGCGCCACGATCGGTAGCTTTGGTATGTCATGGGGGCAACGTTTGATTTCCCCTGAGTTTCCTTTTCAGGAAGGTGCGGCATGGGATAACCCAGAATGGCGTAAAGCGGTTATTATGATGACGGATGGTCAGAATTCCATGGGTGGTGAAGTTACGGGCTATTGGCGTACAGATAATCATGAGATTAATAATTCGGATTTGAACGAACGTTTTGCGGAGACGTGCCAGATGTTAAAAGCGAAGGGCGTTCTGATTTATACGGTAACGTTCACATCGAGTATTAGCGATGATACCAAGAACTATTACCGCAATTGTGCGACCTCACCAGCGCAATATTACGATGCGCCCGATCAGGCTGATCTGATTAATGTGTTTGAAACTATCAGTCGCCAGCTCGCGAACTTACACATAAGCAACTAAGCGACATATCTAAGTATAGCGATGAAAGGCTGCATAATATTTACGGCCTTTTGTTTGCCTTATTACATACATTAATAAGTATTTATTGACATATTTACACCACAATTAAGTAAAGTGTAGTAGGTGTGTGATTTTTTACTGTGCTAAACCAAGTATAAAAGTAGATAAAATTTTATGTAAATGTAAAAGGCTTTTATCCTTTTATAAAATAACGACATTTTCTTGATTAATTGAAGTAATACGTCATTTTTTTAACGACTTTTTAAATAATTCAGGTATATTATAGAAGGTAAGGGTTGGGTCCTCGTAGTTCTTGTGGGGGTCTTTCAAACAAAAAATGCTGAAACTAAATAAGACTTAAGGAGTTTATAATGATTAAGTTAATTGCAAAAATTCAAAGCTATATCTATGCAGAAGATGGCGCGACCGCGATTGAATATGGTCTGATTGCTGGCGGTATTTCGCTTGCGATTGTGACGGCTGTTTTCGCTTTCGGTGGTGACTTGAATACAATATTCGGTCGTATGTCTACGGCTATGTCAAGCGCTGCTGCAAACGTGGATACTGGTGCTTCTGCACCGTAAGCCCGTTTAGTGGTTTTACTAAATTTACGCCATGCCCCGCTTATGCGGGGCTGGTTGTATCAAGTACTATTTCTTCTTGTTTTAATTAAAATTCAACACAATTCATCGGGATAAATCGGAATAATATGCTGTATTTGGTTGTCTATATATTCTGTCTGGTCCTCGCCTGCGCGGTTGCGGTGCGTGCGGCACTCTCTGATTTTCGCGGTATGGTTATTCCGAATGCCTTGGTGGCAAGCTTGCCGATTATCTTTTTTGTGGCGTATGGTGCTGCATATTTTGCAGATGCGGGCGGTGTTTTTATGGCACTATCTTCGCATCTTTGGGCAGCACTTATGGCGTTTGTTATCACATTCATTATGTTCGCGACCAAAATGGTAGGCGCGGGGGATGCGAAGCTGATTACGGCCTTTTCGTTTTGGTTTGGTGTTAAATATGCGTTGGCGTTTTTATGCTATATGGCCTTTGCGGGTGGAGTTTTGGGCTGTGTGGCCCTCTTCATCAAAAATAAAAAGCCGTTTAAAAATGCGACTGAGGGGAGCTGGATTGCGCGCCTTCAGGGTGGCGAAGCCGTTGTCCCCTATGGCATTGCGATATCTGTTGGTGCTGTTTTTGCATTTGTGCGCGCAGGGTATTTTTCACCAGAAACGCTAACTATGTTTTTAGGAGGCTGACCTTTTGATTATTTTTTGGTAAGATGATGATGGTGCTTTGTAAGTTCTTACGTTTCTGCGCCGCTTTCTTGCCTTTTTAGGTTCAGTCTTTTTTCGTCTTTTATATGAGGTATGTCCATGAACAGAAATATAATGATCGTTTTGGCGGGTGGTTTTTTAATCGCCGTCTTGGTTGCCTTGGTTGTCCAGGCAAGCCTTAGTGGCGGCAAAAAGAAGACGACCAATGTTGCTTCGGGCGAGACGGTGAAGATTGTCGTTGCTGCAAAAAGCCTGTCAACGGGCGATGAGCTGAATGAAAAGAATATAAAGTTCCAATCTTGGCCGAAAGATGCTGTTTTTGATGGTGCTATTCGTCAGAAGGACGGCAAGAAGCCAGATGAGTTGGTAAAGGGCACGTTGCGCCGCGCGGTGACTGAGGGCGAACCGATCATGAAATCTGCTTTGGTGCCGGAAGAGAAATATAACTATTTGGCCGCGAGTTTGGCACCTGGTATGCGCGCGTTTAGTGTGAAATTCACGGGTGATGATCTGGTTGGTGGTTTTATTAAGCCGGGCGATCACGTTGATGTTCTGCTGACTTATAAATCGAAGATGCGCTATAAGGGGAAAAATCCCGAAATCGAGAATATGATTGAGGCAAACCTGAACAACAAAGTCACCGAAACAATTTTGCAAAACCTTAAAATCATTGCCGTGGGGCAAGATATTGAGCGGGTTGAGGATGACGGCAACGGTGACGGGGATTCCTCAGGAAAAAATAATTCAGGTAATAAAAAGAAAGCGGCGACTAAGACTGTAAAGTCGGCTGTTGTTACCTTTGAGGTGGATCGTAAGTCGGCTGAAATATTGGCGGTGGCTGATGATTTTGGTAAATTGAGCCTCGCGTTACGTAAGCTTGGTGATGAAACTATTTTGGCGGAACGTCCGCCTTCAACAACGGATGCGCGTGTGACAAATATCTATGATGAGCTCCTCGAAAAAGTACATCGTATGGAAAAGAGTTCTAGCCAAGCGGGGAATATTGTGCGAATCTATTCAGGTGTAGACATAGAAGAAGTGACTGTTGGTCAATAGCATTTTTTCAAATTCAGTCAATTTATTCACACCCCTGGACGTTCGTCTAACTTTAACTAGAGATGAAATATCATGAAAAAATACGTAAATCGCGGGCATAGTCGTTTCTTTGCGATACTATCCGTACTGTTTATATTCTTGATTGCCGTGTCTTTCGGGGTGCGAAGCTATGCCGCGAAGGGCGACCTGATGACGTTGTCGGAGATGAGGCAGCCGCAGGTTGAGACGCTTGTTATTACGCAAGGTATGGCGGAAATCGTTGATGTGAGCGGTGCTGTGTCTGATATTATGGTGGCTGATCCGTCTATTGTTGATGTGATGGCGCTGCAGGCGAACCGCCTTTATGTTGTGGGTGCCAATTTGGGCAGCACAAACATTATTGCGGTCGATGAGAATGGTAATGTCGTGAAGCGTCTTATTGTTCAGGTGAAATTTGATGATAGCTCTATTCAGGAATTGATTGATAATCTGTTCCCGAATGAAGATGTTAAAATGCATACGCTTTCCGATCAAATTGTGCTGACGGGGCATGTGTCCTCTGCTGTTGTGGCGGCGCAAATCGCAAATATTGTCGCCCGTCATGCGCAGGAATTGCAGGGCGGCGGTGGCGGTCAGCCCGTCGATAGTGTGATTTCGAACATGATGACAGTTGGCGGTGATAATCAGGTTATGCTTAAGGTTAAAATTGTTGAAGCATCGCGTAATGTTCTACGTGAGCTAGGTCTTCAAACAAGTGTATTTGAAGGTGGTGGCGGTGTAGGTGAGCTGTTGCAGGAAAGTATTGTTGGTGCGTCTGGTTTAACAGCAGATCCGCTTGGTGTAGGAACAATTTTGTATAATCAGGGTGCTGATGGTACGGGTGGTATTAGCATGACTGTGCGTGCGCTAGAGCGCGACGGGTTGATCAATACATTGGCTGAGCCGAATTTAACAGCAATCAGTGGTGAGTCCGCAGGATTCTTAGCTGGTGGTGATTTTCCTATCCCGACATCGCGTGACCAAGATGGCAATATTGTTGTAACGTACCGCCCGTTTGGTGTGTCGTTGAATTTTGTGCCGACTGTGTTGTCGCGGGATATGATTAGTTTACAGCTTGCGACGGAGGTTTCTTCTATCTCTGCTCAAAACAGTTTGGTGACCAATAGTTTGAGCATTCCGGGCTTTAACGTGCGCCGCGCCGAAACAACGGTTGAGCTTGCAAGCGGTGGTAGTATCGTGATTGCGGGTTTATTGCAGTCTGAGGCAACCAAGAACATGAATGATTTGCCAGGCATTAAGGATATTCCGATTTTAGGTGATTTGATTTCGTCCGAGAGTTTTCAACGTAATGAGACAGAATTGCTCGTGATTGTGACGGCTTATCTTGTGAAGCCTTATGCTGATAAAACGGCGGCTGAAAAGGTTGAGGCTGTACCTTCTAAGGACGGCAAGAAACGTAGTAATTATGCGCTTTCAACAGCGTTTGCAACCAATCTAAGGCGCACATATGGCAGCATGGGATTGCCGGATGATTTATTCGACGGTAACGGCAGCTACGGCTATTTGATTGATTAATATATGGGGATCGCGATGCAAAAGGCCATGTTAGGTAATAAAATTTCTGTAATGTTTAGTCGTAAAGGCGCGCTAATGGTTGCGGTTGCGTCGACATTGCTATTGTCCGCGTGCGCGCTTGATACGCCAACGCAGATATCAAAAGCACCGATAACGGTGACGCAGGAGCGTCATGTGGCATCGTACAATGCTGATGATGTAAACAAGACTGTGCTTAATAGTGTGCAAGATCACTACCTGAGCCAAGGTGATGGATCTGTTAATGTTCTTGTGACGTATGATCCGCGTTCTAAATCAAACACAGCGATGGTGGCCTCCAATAATGCAGGCAAGATAACCTCGGCACTTAGGAGAATGGGCGCGACAGAGATAAAAACTGAAATATTGCCAGTGATGGATTCTGGTGATGTCTCTAAAGTTGAATTTTCTTATGATATATATGAGGCGCATGCGCCGGAAAACTGCGCTTTGATGGGCGGTGTCGAGGATACAGGCACAAGCGTTAACCCAGATTATATGTTCGGCTGTAGCCGCGATATATTGCTGGCAAGGCAGATATCCAATCCGCAAGACTTGCTCGGTAGAACAGCGTCCCCCGCCGCTTCTGCTGGTCGTCAGGTTAATTGGGTGGCAACGTATAGTGATGGAACCCCGAGCCAGCCTCTTAAAGCGATTTCGACAACGAACTAATCTCGGAATAATCTTTGTTTTGTAAAGGTTTTAGTAATCAAAACAGGCGATTATATACTCTGGGAACACTATTCAAAGTAAGGTGATTAGAAATAATGAGTGAAGAGGAACGCTCCTATACGTCGGTTTTGTTACCGTCTGCGGCGATTGAGTTGTTTAGCAACGATAGTGAGACAGTAAGCGCTTTCCAGTCTTTACAAGACGACTGGCGATTCGCACGCGTGACAATGTCTTCGCAAGAAGGTGATGTTGAGACCGCCATTTCTAAGTTTGCGTCTTATGCGTCGCCTGATCTGGTGGTTATTCAAACAGAAACGATTGATTCAAGCTTTACAGACCGTTTGGAGGCTTTGTCCGCGAATTGTTCGGAAGGCACAGCCGCCATGATCGTTGGGCCTGATAATGATGTGAACCTATACCGCAGGCTTGTGAGCATGGGGGTCAGTGATTATCTGGTAAAACCATTGCAAGCCGATGCGTTTGCAAATCATTTGGCAAAAACATTGATTGATAAAATCGGAGCATCAGACAGCGCGTTAATCGCGATGATCGGTGCAAAAGGCGGCGTCGGAACATCCGCACTTGCGCAAACGCTTGCTTGGGCTACATCGGAAGAATTAAACCAAAAGACTTATTTACTCGATGCGAGCGGCGGTTGGTCGACATTCCCTGTTGGGATGGGGTTTGAGCCAGTTGGTACGCTTATCGAAGCCGGAAAATCGGCGAATGAACAAAACGTTGAAAGCATGGAACGTATGTTCCTTAAGAAAAGCGAGAAATTGACTGTTTTGGGTAGCGGCAGTGATGCGATGCTTAAGGACTCAGTTGACCCTGACCATTACGAGGCATTGCTTAACCATTTGATGGTTAGTAACCCTGTTGTTATTGCCGATTTGTCGCAATCTCCCGCTTCGCTACGCCATTTGGTGCTAAGTCGCGCTCATAAGATACTTGTTGTGGCAACGCCGTTGCTGCCCTCTGTGCGTGCGGCGCGTTCGCTTATTAACGAAATCAAAGATCTTCGCGGTAAATCGGATGAGCATCTTGAGGTTATTATGAACATGCATGGCATGGCACCGAAATTCGAAGTGACTAAAAAGCAGATGGAAGAAGGGCTGGAACGCACGATCGGGTCTGTTATCGATTATAACCCGACGCTTTTCATCGGCTCTGAAAGCCAAGGTAAGAAAATCAGAGAAGATAAAGAAGCTGAAAAAGTATTGGCTCCTTTGCTGTTTAGTGTTCGCGATATATTGCAGATTAGCGCGACGCAAGCGGGTGGTGCGGAGGACAAAAAATCTGGTGGCGGAATAGGTTCGCTGCTCTCAAAATTAACTTCTAAGTCTTAAGGGAACATAATGTTCGGTAAAAAGGCGACAGATAGCACGGATAAACCAAAGCAAACTTCTTCCTCGCCTAAAAAAGCGGAAGAAAAGAAACCTGCTGCGCCTGCAAAACCTGCGGAGAAAAAACCAGCAGCGCCCACCGCAGAAGATAAAGCGGCGGCACCCTCAACGGAACAATTAGCGCACTTACAAGCCTTAGCTACGGAGCAGGGTAGTAGCAGTGGATCGTCCTCGTCCTCGCAAAAATCGTCCGCGCCAAAACCCAAAGAAGCACCCAAGAAAAAAGCAAAAAACGAAGACGACGATATGTTTAACGTCGATATGGAAGAAGAGATCGAAGATGTTGTTGGAGCCGATTCATCGTCATCATTACGTTTGCAGCGCGCGCGTAACCGTATTTGGCTCGATCTACGTGACGGTATTGATTTGAAAGCACTCGCGCGAATGGACGCAAAGGCTGCCCGTGAAGAGGTGGCCTCGGCCGTTGAAGAAATTGCGCGCTTCCGTAATTTGGATATTACCCCGACAGAGCTTGAGCAAATATCCAAAGAATGTAGCGATGATATGCTGGGTTATGGCCCTCTAGAGGTATTGCTAGAACGTGATGACATCGCTGATATTATGATTAACGGGCCGAGTACAACCTATATCGAGGTGAACGGTAAAATTCAGCGTACGAATATTAAATTTCGTGATAACCAGCATCTAACAACAATCTGTCAACGTATTGTGGGCGCGATTGGTCGTCGCGTTGATGAAAGTTCACCTATTTGTGATGCGCGTTTGCCTGATGGTTCGCGTGTGAACGTGATTATCCCGCCTTTGGCTGTGGATGGCGCGTGTATGACCATTCGTAAATTTACCAAAGATAAGCTGACGCTTGAAAAATTGATGGAATTTGGCTCGATGACGCCGAGCTGTGCCAAGCTGATTATGGCGATTGGTCGTTGCCGCGTGAATGTTTTGGTGTCGGGCGGTACGGGTTCTGGTAAAACAACGATGCTGAACTGTCTGACGCAGTTTATTGAGGCTGGTGAGCGTATTGTGACATGCGAAGATGCGTGTGAGCTACAGCTACAACAGCCGCATGTAGTGCGTCTTGAAACACGTCCGCCGAACTTGGAAGGCGTGGGCGAGGTCACAATGCGTGATTTGGTTAAAAACTGCCTACGTATGCGTCCTGAACGTATCATTGTGGGCGAGGTGCGGGGGCCTGAGGCCTTTGACTTGCTGCAGGCGATGAATACGGGTCACGATGGCTCTATGGGCACGGTGCACGCGAATAATCCGCGTGAAGCACTTTCTCGTATGGAAAACATGATCGCGATGGGCGGTCTTAATTTGCCGCAGCAAGCGGTGCGCGAACAGATTGCGGGCGCGGTGCAGGTTATTATTCAGGTGCAGCGTTTGCGAGATGGCTCACGTAAAACAACCCACGTCACCGAAATCACGGGTATGGAGGGCGATATCGTCACCATGCAGGATCTGTTTACGCTCGAAATCGATGGCGAGGACGAAAACGGTAAATTGATTTCAAGACATCAATCAAGCGGTCTTCGCCCTAAATTCTGGGATAAAGCCCGTCAATATGGCGTGGATGGCATGGTGCTTGAGGCCATGGAAGAGGCGTTTGACGAATGAACCCTTTCATCATTGTCGCCATAATTCTTATTATTCTGATTTTTGTGGGCACTATTGTGGGTGTCTATTTCAGCAGTAAGACCCAGAAACAGGACAGAACACTGGCGGTAATCCGTGGTCAAGCGCTTTCCAACAAATCAGGAAGCAAAACCAGCGAACAAGATAAACGCCGCGCAGACCTTGCCCGTAAGTTGAAAGAACAAGGTGATGACGATAATAAACGTAAGGGCAAAGCGACGATGTCCCTACAGCTTCGGCAGGCAGGGATAAAAATTTCACCGCGCCAGTTTTTGATTAACTCTGCGATTTTGGCTGTTGTGTTGATATTCTTTACTAAATTCGTTCTTGGTAAATCTATTTTGATAACGATATTGGTGGGTATTACAGGATTTTTCGGTCTTCCTAAATACGCTATTCGTTTTCGCAGAAAGAGACGCCAGAAAAAGTTTCTCGAAGAATTTGCAGATGCGCTTGAGGCAATGGTGCGCCTTCTTAAGGCTGGTATGCCGGTTGCCGAAGCCATTAACATGGCGGGGCGCGAGTTCGTAGGGCCTGTCGGTGAAGAAATGTCACGCATTTACGACTCCCAAAAAATTGGTGTGCCGTTGCATGAGGCCTCACTAGAGGCCGCACAGCGCATGCCGATCACTGAGATGCAAATGTTTGCCACGGGCATTGCGATCCAAACTCAAACAGGCGCGAGCCTTTCTGAGGTTCTGTCGAATTTGGCGGGCGTTATTCGCGCGCGTTACAGGCTAAAACGTAAGGTTGCGGCACTATCTGCGGAGGCAAAGTCATCGGCGATGATTATTGGCGCACTGCCTTTTGTTGTTGGCGGTGGTTTATGCGCGATTAACCCCGAATATATGGACCCATTATTTCAAACAACGACGGGCAATATCCTATTGGGTGGTTGCGCGTTCTGGATGGGCTGCGGGATTATGTGTATGAAAATTATGATTAACTTTAGGGTATAGGCAATGGAAGGCTTGATGGAAAATGATGCTCTGATTGTTGTCGTAAGCGCGCTTGCGGCGGCATTGTCATTTGCTCTTTTTGCCTTGCCGTTTCTTAATCGTGAGGCAAAGCGCGATCGCTATCGCAATATCATCGTTAAAAAACGTAAAGAACTATACGAACAAACCAAGCAAAATGAAGCCAATAGAGGTAAAGACGTAGGAATGTCTGCGGGCGAATCCATGGCAGCCTTGTTTAAGGTTCAACAAATGCTGGGTAAGATGGGTGAAAAAATACGTGATCGTATGTTGCAGGCGGGTATTCGTAGCCCTTCTGCCCCGATCAAGTTTATCGCGGCGCGTTTTGCGTTACCTGTTTTCTTTGTTCTTTGGGCAATGTTGATCATGTCTATGCGTGAAGATGAGTTTTCAAGCACAGTGACGTTTATGATATTGGCGGGGGCGATCATTGCCGGTTACGGCTTGCCGGGGGTGCTACTTAAGAATATGGCGATTAAACGCTCGGAAGAAATTAGCTTAACCTTCCCTGATGCGCTGGATATGATGCTGATCTGTGTGCAGGGCGGTATTGGTCTTGAGCAAACAGTGAACAGAATTGCCGAAGAAGTGTCCGAGCATTCGGAAACATTGGCGGAGGAGCTTGGTATTCTTAGTGCGGAAATGGCAATGCTTAATGATCGGCGCGTCGCACTTCAAGATTTCGCACGCCGTGTGGGCACGCCCTCAGCGCGTTCGTTTTCCACAGCACTTATACAGGCAGAGCAGTATGGTACGTCCGTTTCGGGCGCTATGCGTGTGATGTCTGAGGAGTTGCGGGATCAACGTATGGCGCGCGCGGAACAAAAGGCTGCTTCATTGCCGCCAAAACTGACAGTACCGATGATTTTGTTCTTCTTGCCAGTGCTGTTCGTGGTTATTTTGGGGCCTGTGGTTCTGACATTCATGAATTCATAATCACCACCGAGACCGTGATAGCGCATCCCAATTAAATGGAAGCACCCAAAACAAAAGCCGTTCATGTTGTGTGAACGGCTCTTTTTATCGTGTTAGGTCTTTGTAAACGGCGCTTAGCTGTTATAAGGTGGCTTTTTCCCAGGGAATGGCGGGGACATTTTTGCGCTGCCGCCACGTCCTGTTGTTGCACCATGCGGTACGGAGCTTTGCAATGTCGAGATAATGCGGATGTTGCGTTCAATCTCATCGCGGCCTGATGATGTTGCTGCGGCTTGACGCAACGTTTCCAGAGCTTCGTCAAAGAAGCCTTGCGATGCTAGATTAAGACCAAGATTGTTTAGAACAGGTGATGGATCACCCTCCCAGTAATCAAGAGCCTTACGGAATGCGGTTTCCGCTTGGTCATGCTTTCCTTGTGCATCAAGGGCTATACCTAACAGGTGGTATCCTTTGCCTGATTCAGGCTCCTCAATAACAACTTTACGGGCGTAATTTTCCGTGTCGATGTAGTTGCCTGAGGCTGCGCTAAGAGCAGCATATTCAGCGTTAACCGCGCTGTTATTCAAGCGGTCGTTTTCGGCAAATGGACGTAAGATCATTATGGCGCGGTTTAAACGGTCATTGTGGCGCAATGCTTGTGCATATTGTGCGGCAACATCTGGGTTTTCACTATCGCGTTTATAAAGATTTTCCAACGCCGCCATTGATTCATAACTATTCCCGTTGGCCGATGATTCATTGGCCACACTTTGAAGTGCGGTGTTAATCCTGTCGGCTTCACTGGCCTGCTTTGTCGTTTGACAGGCAGTCAGTGTGAAGGACAGGGCGCTGACTAGTAAAAGACCTGTGATTTTTCTGGATAGTAAAATTTGTGTTTTCATTGTTTCTCTAACTTGCTTCGATTAACCGAAAATATTAAGTGTTACGCGTTTGTTTTCTTTAATTATTCTACTTCTGCAGGAGCAGCGTCGTTTTGATCATCATCTTCGGATGATTGTGTGTTGTCGTCATCATCATCGTTGTATCCTGATGCGCTCGGTGTGTTTATACCTGTCGGCATAAGATTTGTTTTGGTTTGGCGCCCGTTCGTGTTGGTCTGTATTTTTACATCATGGCAGATACCAGGGCAATAATAGATGCTGGTTTCTTCACAGGCGGCACCAGCGGTACGGCAACTGCGGCGGATGCGGAGATATTTTTCTTTCGGGCTGGCGACAATGGCGTGACGCTGCATAATGACGCCGCCTTCTTTATCTAAAATCGTGAAGAACGTTGCGCCAGGCTCACGCGGAACAACAATAAGGCGCTTTGGGCTGTCCATTAATATCTGAACGTTTGATTCATTGCCGATCACAATGCTCGCCGCATCAGTGCTGAGCCGTAACATCTCGGATTTATCAGGTGTTAAGCGCAATGGCGGGTGCGTCGCATCATCGGGCGCTAAAGATGCGGATGCGCCAGATGTTGCTGTCGCCTGTGGTGGCATGATGTCCCCCCCGTCCTGTGCATAGGCTGGCGCAGAGAATGCGATGCCGAGCAATACGGTCACACAAAAAGAAATCGTCATAAAACGGTAAGTCATACTGAATTTTGCTTTCATAATCGTGGGGTTTTGGTAAGGAAGAAAAGAAATCACTCTATATAGTATAGCCTTTGAGCAACCAAAGATCACCCCTTTTTTGTTCGAATTTAGGACAATTTGTTTTTATGTTCTCTTCGCTTGGGGGTAATAATAGGGGCGGAAATAAATGGTGGGCACGGGCAGGATTGAACTGCCGACCCCTACGATGTCAACGTAGTGCTCTCCCACTGAGCTACGTGCCCACATCATGTAGGTAAGGGTGCTGATAGGATTACTTCTTCTTTCTGCGCTTTTCAAGCTTTTTATAAGAAGAATTAAGCCGCCAGCAAATCGTTAATTCTGTCGACCAGATCATTCAGGTGAAACGGCTTGCTGAGTAATTGCTCGTTCCCTTCGGTTTTGCCTTGGGCAATCGCGGCAAAGCCTGTGATGAACATGACTTTGATGTTGGGCTGTATACTTGCGGCTTTCTTTGATAGCTCAATCCCGTCCATGCCCGGCATGACAATATCGGCAAGCAAGATATCGTAGGCATTTCCCGATTCGATACTTTTGAAGGCTTCCATACCGTCTGCGCATTGGGTGGTTGTGTGGCCTGCGTTTTCAAGTGCCATGGAGATGAAGTTGCGCATGGAGGCATCATCTTCGGCGATCAGGATATTGGCCATGGGTGCTCGCTTTCTCTATGGGTTTGAAATTCTTGCATTCTTTTTATTTCTACGCCATATATTATCCCAGATTCAATTTATCTATGAAACAAAGAAGAGATTTTCATACACATTGCGATGACGTGCGTATGAAATACAAGAGAGTATGACAACAGGATTAATTGCAGATATCGGCGCGACAAACGCGCGCTTTGCCCTCGCGGGGGCAAACGGAGTCGAGCAGGCTCAGATTTTAAAATGTGATGATTACCCGAGCATCGTTGATGCGGCAAAAGCCTATCTCGATATGGTGAAGCCCGATGTGATGCCGAATAAGGGCTCATTTGCGGTGGCGGGACCTATTACAGGCGACCGTTTCGATATGACGAATAACCCGTGGTCATTTTCAGTCAATGAAACGCGCCAAGCACTGGGCTTGTCTGAGTTTCACTTAATCAATGATTTCGAAGCCATTGCGATGTCTATCCCGCATTTAACACCAAATGATATACGCCAAGTAGGCACAGGCACAGCCGTATCAAAGAAGCCTATCGGTGTTATCGGCCCCGGAACAGGTTTAGGCGCAGGCGTTTTGGTATGGAACGGCACGCGCTACGCCCCTGTACAAAGTGAAGGCGGACATATGATGATGCCAGCGCGCACGCAGCGTGAGTTTGATATTTTCAATTATATGCTGACCCATAAATATTCCCACATCTCTGCCGAACGTGTGTGCTCAGGCAAGGGACTTGTTAATTTATACGAGAGCATGTGCGAGATGGATGGTCGTGATGATCTGCCTGAACGCACAGCAGAAGAGATTAGCGCCGCCGCATTAGATGGTAGCTGCGAGCTATGCGCAGAAATTCTTGACCTTATGTGCGGATTTTTGGGGCGTGCGGCGAAAAATATAGCGCTTATGCTTTGTGCGCAGGGCGGTATTTACATCGCGGGCGGCATTGTGAACAAGCTTGGCAATTATTTTGAAAACTCGCGCTTCCGCGAAGAATATGAATCTGCAGGGCGTTTCCGTGAGTATTTAGAAAAAGTACCAACATTCTGCGTGACTCACGAATACCCAGCCTTCGTTGGCTTGCACGCTGATATCTTCCAAGATTAACGCTTAATCAGTGCGCTTTGAATAGCATCAAGAAATTGCTGTGCCACTAGATGCCATGTGTAGTTCTCGCGGGTATATTTGTGGCGCGCTGCTGCTGTGCCCTCAAAGGCGAGAGCTTGTTTTGCAGCAATAGACAAATCATCACCAATACAACCCAATAACGGCTCTGTAATAATATCGCGTGGGCCTGTGACATCATAGGCTGCAACAGGAATGCCTGATGCCAAGGCTTCGATCAAAACAATACCGAACGTGTCGGTTTTAGATGGAAACACAAACACATCGGACGATCTGTAATAAGCAGCAAGCTCATCACGTTCTTTCTTTCCGACAAAATGCGCGTCAGGATATTTGGCTTTTAATTCCTCTACGGCGGGGCCATGACCGATGATGACTTTCGATCCGTTCCAATCCATGGATAAGAAATCCTCGAGGTTCTTCTCAATCGCCACGCGCCCAACATAAAGCGCTATGGGCTTTGGCAAATCTTGCATCACGGTCTCACCCTCGGGGCGGAAAATATCAGTCACCCCACGCGTTAAACGGTGCATCGGTGTTTTAAATCCCCACGAACGTAGCTCATCTTCTAGCGATTGTGTGGCAATCAACATTGCGCTTGCAGGGGCGTGGAAGCGGCGCAGGCGTGCAATGGCTGATATTTTGACAGGATTGTATAAAAACGGCAGAAATTTAGATACGCGCTTTGCCAGATAATCGGGAAAATGTGTGTGGTACGACGTCGTAAACGGATAGTCATGTTTGATGCAATATTTACGCGCGGCGATACCAAGCGGCCCTTCGGTGGCAATATGAATATGGTCAGGGGCATGAAAATCGATCATTTTCTTTAAGCGGCGATAAGGCATAATGACCAGCTCGATTTCCTTATAACCAGGCATAGGCATACGGCGTGGAAAAGCGGCAGGGCCAATGACATGCGTGCTGTGCCCGCGCTTTTCAAGCTCTGCATTCAGATACTCATAGGTGCGTACCACGCCGTTTAGCTGTGGCAACCACGCATCGCTAACAATCAGGATTTTCATACAGGCTCAATCTTATTTAAAGGCTTTCATAGACACCAACAGAATAAAAACTTAAAATAGAGAAGACAAGCATTCCTTCGATCAGGGCAGAATATATGAATGATAACATCCGTATCTTAATCTTTTTATTGTGTTTAGCAGCACCAAGCAGCGCCATGGCACAACGCTGCACCGCGCCGTATGAGGCCATCACAACGCTTGAAGAAGCCTATTTTGGTGTGCCGAACGTTTGGGATGCAGAATATGGTCAAGAGGGCAAGAAGGTAGAGCTTTTGGCAACGTTACCGCGTGAAAGCCTATCGGTGATTTCTGTTGGGCGCATTTTGTCTGAAGACACATTAAAGACCGAGAATATTGTTTTGGTAGAGCTGAACTACCGTGGGCGCGCGTTGCTTGAAAAGAGTTATGCCGCCAAAAAAGATGAAAAACCCAACGCCATCATAAAATCGGGTGAGAATTATGTTGTGTCCTCTAATTATACCGAAGGCTCACGCAGGCAGGCGCGTTTGTCTTGGTATAATAATGACGCTGCTTATAAAAAAGAAGTAATCCTAAAAGATTCCGCTTGGCATTATGATCTCACCGCTTTGGTTCGTACGGGCGTAGGGCAAAATTTTGCAGTTTTGCTTCGTGCTGAGAATGTGAAGAATGAGTCTGATACCCATAGTGTTCTGATGATGTACGATTCAAATGGAACAGTGCTGCGTAAGCGTTCTTACAATCCTGGCTCATCAAATGTGTTGTACAATATAATTCCTATAAAAGACGGGCATTTTTTGGCAACGGGCGCGACCGAAGCTGATGGTGGCGGCATGGCTGGTTGGGCGATAGAGCTTGATAAAGATGGCGGCATCATATGGCAGCGTGTCTATAGGCGCGGTGCGAACTCTGCGTTGATCGGCGCGGTGGTGACGCCTATCAATTCGAGTGCACCAAAAGGTTATGTTTTGCTTGGTCGTTCTTTGCCGTTGGATGATGGTGAGCTTGCAACATGGGTGATGTCGATTGATGCAGCAGGCGCGCCGATTTGGCAGCATTATTTCCGTTATGACGATTATAAAATTGTGCCGAAAGCCATGACGGTGCGTGATGATGGGCGATTAACCGTTCTTGTTAATGCGGAAACGGTTGGAGATGATATGACGAAGGCTGATTTGGAGAAAATGTCGAACGCGCCTGCTGACCATATTCGCCTTTTGACGCTCTCTCCGCGTGGTGCTCTTATCATTGATGAGCAGTATATTACGGGTATTCAAGCGTCGGCAAATGATTATGCCGAAGGCATTAAGGGCGCGCGCATTGTAACGACAAGCGCTTTAATCGTCCCAACACCACCCGCCAAACAAGATATCATCGGCAGTGGTTTATTTAACCTAAAAGACCCGAGCACAGCAGGAGATGCGGATAGTGCGACAGGTGATTCCGCCAACACCGTCGAGGCAGCACCAGAAATGCGCGGCTGGATTTTCCTTGGGACACCGCTACGTGCCTATGATGATCCGTGTCAGGCGGAATAGGGCATGACTAACAACAAAAATGAAAACGAAAATGAACAAGACGACGATACTGCGTCAGATGTAATCGAAACCTTACGTCGGGATATTACAGAAGATGATGCGGGCGGACGTTTGGATAAATTCCTTGCTGCGCAATGTGATGATCTATCGCGGGCGCGGGTGCAGGCTTTAATCAAAGACGGGCAAGTTTTGCTAGACGGGCAGAGCTGCACCAATGCCTCGCAGAAGATAAAAGAAGGCAGCGTTGTCGAAATTTCTATTCCGCCCCTTGTTGAGGCCGACCCCGAACCTGAAAATATCCCACTCGATATCATCTACGAAGACGCTGATATGCTTGTGATTAATAAGCAAGCAGGACTTGTCGTTCACCCCGGCGCAGGAAACTGGGCAGGGACGCTTGTGAATGCGCTGCTTTATCATTGTGGTGATACATTATCGGGGATTGGTGGTGTGATAAGGCCAGGCATTGTGCATCGCCTTGATAAAGATACAACAGGCCTAATGGTTGTCGCCAAGCATGACAAAGCGCATCAGGCATTGTCGGCGCAGTTAGCAGATCGCTCACTCAGTCGTCATTACTATGCGCTGGTGTGGAAAGTGCCAACGCACAAAAAGGGCAGCATTGACGCGCCGATTGGTCGTCACCCAGGGCAACGTCAAAAAATGACCGTCACCGCGCAAAATAGCCGCGATGCCGTAACGCATTATGTGGTGCAAGCGCGCTATAACGATGCGGCCGCTCTTGTTGAATGTAAGCTGGAAACAGGACGGACCCACCAAGTGCGCGTCCATATGGCGCATCTTGGGCATCCGCTCATTGGTGATCCAGCCTACGGGTTACAAGATAACGCAGGAGAGTCGCTTCTGCGGAAATCAGGATACGAGGACACCGACTTTGCACCAATCATAGATTTTCCCCGCCAAGCACTTCACGCATTTAAAATTGGATATATTCATCCGAGCACAGGCAAAGAAATGTCTTTCGAAATTCCGCTTCCAGATGACATGGCGAAGATAAAAACTATTCTAGAACAATAGCTTATTAATTTTTATGTAAAAAGAATGCAATTTGTATTGATTTTACATAAAATTGGATGTATTATTAAAGAATAGGTTATAAAGAAAGTTTATTAGCAACGACAAATTTCTATACGAAGTTTAAGAGTTTATTTTGAAGACCCTTTTTACTAGTCGATCTGTTCCCTTCCTTAAGAGCCGTCCTGTTCATTCAGGCGGCTCATTTTTTTGCCTATCAAATGTCGCAACCTCAACAACATTATGTTAACATGGTGCCATGAGTATTTCACTTCAAACGGCAAAGCAGGCAATTATCACGGCGTTAAATGATTTTGACGCTGAGTTAGGGCGGCGCGCGTCTGAAATCCTATATAATGATGACAGGCTTAACATTGCCGAGGTCACAACGGCGCAGACATCGATGATGGCTTGCCGCCCCGCAGGCATCACAATCGATGATTTAAAAGCAATGGGTATGTATATGTCTGATTATGAAGAAAAATATGGGCCTCATTTTACGCAGCAAAGTAACCCAGAAGATTACGCGATCATTGATTTTGAATATGACGGCACAGAAGGCTCGTTTAAATATCTCGCGCATGAGCTTGGTCATGCGATTGCGGATGACATGCAACGGGAGCAAGGGCGCTCTTTTCGTGACTTTTCATTAGATGATCTCGAACAACAGGCTTATTTTGTGCAAACAATTGTTGCTGACCACGTGAAGCAAAGCACAATGGGCTATAATCTGGACGAAAACCTTCTTAAGTTAAGTTTTGATAGGTGCTGTCAGGTGCAGGATGCGAACAAGGCCTTTGATAGCGCGTTAAAGGCATCCCCCAATGACCGTTCACGCATGATTTCTGAAATCATGGCAGGTAGAGCCGAAAGAGACGTGACTGATGTTGCTATTGTATCGAAATCGAGCAATATCCCGCAAATGCGGTAATTTTGTTTAGGGCATAAAATTTATCTTTTGATACTGAAATTTGATATTTCCTGTCTCGAAATTATAGAAAAGTGCAGCAATGTTTTAAATATGGCTATCACGAAGATTTTGAAATGCAATTTAAAAGCCAGAGGCGTATACTGGTAAGTATAAGAAATAAAACAGTTTTTCTGCATCGCAGCATAAACGGCGACATAGGGTAGTGGATTTTTAATGGGGCGATAAGCTCCGCTTAGGGAGAAAATACATGAAATATATTGATCTTGACGTAAGTGAACTTAGCAAATTTTCCGATTATGACGGGCACGAAGTCGTCCGCAACATTCGCGACGAAGACACAGGCCTAAATGCCTATATCGGCGTTCATAATCGTAATATGGGTCCTGCGCTTGGCGGTTGCCGTATGTATACATATGTAAGCGACGAAGCAGCAATCACCGATGTTCTTCGCCTTTCCCGTGGCATGACGTATAAAAACGCGTTGGCTGGCCTGCCTTTGGGCGGCGGTAAAAGCGTGATCGTTGGTAATCCGTTTGAGATGAAAACAGATGCGCTGATGGCTGAAATGGGCAAAGGCGTTGCCTCGCTTGAAGGCCGTTATATCACTGCTGAAGATAGTGGCTCTAGCGTGCACGACATGGAAGTGATGCATGAGCACACAAAATTCGTTGTTGGTATCCCAACAGAAAGTGCTGAGCTTGGCGGTGATCCATCACCGTTCACATCATATGGTGTGTATTGTGGTTTGAAAGCTGCCGCGCAAAAACGTTATGGCACAAATGATCTGAAGGGCGTGACTGTTTCTATCCAAGGGATGGGCGCAGTTGGTTACGGTCTTGCCAGATTGCTGCACAAAGATGGCGCCAAAATGGTGATCACGGATGTACGCGATGACATGCTGCAAAAAGCAGTGGCAGAGTTCCCAGGGACAGTCGTTGTTGCGCCTGAGGAAATCTTTGCTGTTGAAGCTGATATCTTCGCACCGTGTGCGCTTGGCGCGCAAATCAACGATGCGACAATCCCACAGCTAAAAGTGGACATTGTAGCGGGTGCCGCAAATAACCAGCTTGCAACATCGCAAAGCGGCGTGATGCTGGCTGAGAAAAACATTCTTTATGTGCCTGATTACGTGATTAACGCTGGTGGCGTGATTGCGGTGGCTTATGAATATTTTGACCGCATCAACCAAAATCCGTTTCCGTTTAACCTGAACCTTGCGAACCTGAACAAGCATATTGAGGGCATCGGTGGAACAATTGGTAAAATCTTTAATGTTGCTGAAACGCGCGGTATCACAACGGACGTTGCTGCGGACGAACTGGCGGAAGCCGTTTTTAACCAAGCAGAACAAGCAAAATGCGGCGGTATGCGCTAGGCCTGTTCTGCCAAGTATAAAGACATGATTATCATTCAAGATCACCCGCCTCGTGCGGGTGATTTTTTATTGGGGCTGCTTTGGTTGTGGTTTAATCCAGCAGTCGTGTCCAGTTCTGACCTATATGCCTGTGAGATAG
This sequence comes from Bdellovibrionales bacterium, assembly GCA_037969035.1. Taxonomy (GTDB): domain Bacteria; phylum Pseudomonadota; class Alphaproteobacteria; order Micavibrionales; family Micavibrionaceae; genus JBBKWU01. Next base: position 15,272 of record JBBKWU010000016.1, on the reverse strand, counting down.
AGGTTCAGTCATGTCGTACAGTGAAACAGGATTATTCACCACTTGCCCTGTGTCGCGCCCAAGGGGGGCTATTTCTGTGCGCACCATGCTGCCTTGGGGCATGTATTTGATTTGCCCGATAGGCATGCTGATTTTTATCCCGCTATAGAGATTTGTTTTACTGCCGAAGACGTCAAAGTCAGCCTTGTTGGTAGCGGTCACAAAGGCATCTAATGCCACGCCGTTATCAAATCGTTTCTTCATCGATAATGTACTGCCATAATCGCCGGCGAGATAACGCCCGATTTTGGCTTTGAAGGTGAGGTCGGTGTTTGGCATTTCGTAATAGGCGCTTAGATGACCCGTCCATGCGGCTTGGTCGATGAAGACACCGTTATTGAGCCATTGCCGTGGATCACGTTTTAAGCCGCCAAATCCTTCCGCGCCGAACGCGAATGTTTTTCCGAACGGGCGGTATAAAACTTCTGCTGCCGCACCGCCATACATTTCATCAATATAACCAGCCGTAAGCGCAGCAAAAACATCTTTGCGCGGGTTGTCAAAATAGCTCAGATATAAATGCTCCAGCCCGATTGTGCGTTTGGCAAATTCATCGATATTGCTGCGGGTGGAATAGATTGGCGTGGGGCGATATTCGCGTAAGCGGTGCAAATTATCCGCCACATCAATGCGCACACTTGCACCGTATAAAACATGTCTAAATATCTGCTCCTTCGTTTCAAACACGATGCCTGCGCGGTATAAAAGACCGCTATCATCTTCGGCGAGGCTGATTTGGTTGTCTTGGATAATGCGGAAATGCCACGGCACAGCGTATGGACTGCCGGCATAGATGCCTTGGGTTAATCCTTGCAACAAATCATCGGGCGGTGCATCGCCAAACCGTGCGTTACGCCAGATTTCTTCGGGACTGCCTTGGTGATGGATGAGGGCTTGTTCTAAATCGCGGCGCATGATGCTGACGGTATCACCTTCGATGCCATACATGATGGGCGTGATCATTATCCGCTCAACATGCGGCCCTGCATGGTTTGCCATGTGGCGCGCCGCACGACCAATTTGCTGCGGCAGGGGCGTGTAATCATTGACGTTTAACTTCCCCCATGCCGTGTTTGTGTTGCGTTTGGTATCGTGCAGACCAATCCCTGCGGCAGAGGCACTAACCTCCATTTGCTGCGGTAACGATAACCCCGTGCGATAAGCGCGCAGGGCTACGGGGGGATTATCATCACCCGCCATAAAGGACGGAAATTTTTTCGGGTAGCGCGAAAGCGGGCTTTTGAGTGTAAATCCAGCCATGACTTTCTCGCCGCCGATCACGGCGACTTGCGCATTGAACCAATCTGCTGGCGCGTAATTAATGCCGACAGCCCAAGGTTCGGGCGCGTTATAATCTGATACGGTTTGTTCAACGATATATTTATCCGCGCCAAAATCAGCTTTGATCGATAACCCATCAAGCGGCGTGAAATATTCAATGCCGCCAAAAAAGCCTATATCTTCGCCTGTAAACCATTCGTCGATGCTGTTTGGGTCATCGCCATCAAGACGGCGGCGTTCGCCAAAGTGACTGCTGATGGCGTTTAGGGGGTTGCTCATATGTGCAGCACTCCCCAATCGACCCCATGCCATGCCGCCTGTGAAGTCAAAATTCTCATACCGTTTGGAAAGGGCGATATATTCACCCGCCATCCGTTTGTGCCCAACCATGGATTGCAGCCCAAGCGCAATTTCGGGTGAGAACGGCGTTTCCCGCGCAAGCCGCAGCTTCATATCAATACCAGGGTAAAGGCGGTCTGCCTCATCCCGCAGGCTAGATATCTCGGCAGTTTGGCGGATGCCGATATAAAGCGGCTCTAAAATCTGTATCCCTGCGGTGGTGTGTAAATAGGGATCAAGCGTGGAAATATTTGCGCTGACGGTGCCTTCTTCGTCCATGCGGGCGCTGGGCACGGTATTAAGCCCTAAGGGGCCTGAGAGCATCGCTGTCGGCTTGTTACCTGCATATGCGGGCGCGGACGTGCCAAGGCAGCAAGCCAGAAAACCGACTGCCGCAAGACCTGTGATAAAAAACGGTTTGAACCGCACCATAAAATTTACAACCGAAAGAGGCGGCAGAAACACCTCGCATGAAGGACAAAATACCAATAATTATTCTCGGGGAAGGGCGCGCATGAGTCAAAAGCAAAGCCCCATATGGGGCTTATAAGCTGTGTAAATCTCAAGTTTTTATGAACTTAGCCTTGTGATGGTTCTTTGGGTGTGCCGAGCAAATGCTTGGTGGTTTCATCATTGATCTCGAGCGCTAATGCCCGTTGTCCCTTCATATCACTCGTGAGATGTGTGCTGAGCGCTGCGAAGGTGTCGTTAAGGCTGGTTCTGGCGCGATCCAGACTGATGAGAACGGTGTTTTCGTCGGCATAGGCGATTTCTGCGGCTGTTTGGTCATTGATCTGTAATTGGTCCATAACACCTTGGTTCACGGCGCGGCCAAATGCGGATAGGCGTTTGAGTTGATAGAGGTTAAAGGCCTGTATCGCGTCAAGCGCGGGGATTTGTACTGTATGACTCAACGATTCCATCTGGTTAAGCTGTTCTCTCGTGTGGCCGATCGTGCGACCCATTTGACCAAAACGTCCTGCTTGGTTGTTTAGGAAATGCACGCTGCGCTTCAGCCCAGAAACGCGTGCCTCGAAAAGCTCAGGTAAAAATGAGGTGCCAAGTTCTTGTGCCATTGGGCTATTGTCTTCTGTTTGTGGGACAAGCCTGTCTTTATCAGCTTCGAATGCTGTGGCGGCGCGCTCCATGATGTCGGCGTAGGCTGCGCATAATCGGATCGCATGGTCGATGATTTTAAGATCATGGCTGAAGAATTTGTCGTCATGATCGGCGCGTTCGGAAAGGTCACTGGCCATTTCGACGATTTGTGCAAACGGCATGTCTTCTGGCTTTACAAGACGCACACCAAAAATACGGCCTGCGGCACGGTTAAATGCGGTTGTCGGCATCGCGGGCAAAAGTGTGTGTGTGTCAATAAGGGATGTTGATTTCATGATCTGCTCCACACGGTCGAGCGTTTGTGCGGGGCGGGCAGAATGCTGGATGAAATACTCCGAAATATCCCGTAATGCTTTGGCAACGTCGCTTTGTAAGGCGCGTCCAAATCCTGTGATGGCATCGAATGAATTAGGCTCTATGTTGGCGATCATCGCGGCGATGTCTTCATCGCTCATGCTTGGCACGGGAATTTCAAGCGGGGCGTTGGTTGTCGCGATCTCCATTTTATTGGTTGCGCCTGGTGCGTGGCCTTTTTTCATTTGCTCAATGCCGTCGAATACGATTTTTGTATCAAGACCGCTCATATGTTCCATGCGCGCAAGAGCTTGTCTGTGTTGGGCATAAAGTTCGCGTTTGTTCGTGCGGTAACTCCATCCTTCGTTGTCAAATTGGCGGTATTTCCCAAGTTTTATGTGGTGACGTGCCGAGATGCTGCTGTTTCTATTGTATGTTAGTTTATCCGCCATTGCGATGTTCCACCCATCGTAGGCTTGTGGGCTGTCCATATCAGATGCTTTTCTGAGCCCGCACATGCTCAGAAATTCAGAATAAAGATCACGATCAGCCTCGTATTGTTTTATTAGGTCGAGTACAGGAATTGCAGACCAAATTTTAGCATTTTCAATGCCGACTTCGCTTTTGCGGACAATGCCAAGTTTTTCGTTTGTAAACGCCATATACGCCCATATAAATGGTGCATCTTCTTCAGGATAACGATCCCGAAACTCTTCGAGCTTTGCGGCGCGATCTGTCCAGTATTCTCTTGGTTTCGGAACGGGTAGTATGTCGGCAACCATGACTATCTCACTCTATAAATTATTTTGTGTCTATGTAAATAGCACAGCACACCTGTATATGTCAATAAAGCGATGGTGTTATGCGAAGCTTCTTTACATGACCCCATAAGATGCCGTATATAATTATGCAGTTGATTCAGTGAACTAGAAAAAGAGTTAAAATGCCAAAAGAAGATTTAATGGAATTTAAAGGCGTGGTTTCGGAGATCCTCCCGAACGCGATGTTTCGCGTCACGCTAGAAAACGAACATGAAGTGCTGTGCCACACGGCTGGTAAAATGCGTAAAAACCGTATCCGCGTTTTGCAAGGGGATGTTGTTGTTGTTGAAATGACCCCTTATGATTTGACCAAGGGTCGTATTATTTTCCGTGAGAAATAAGAACACCAAATTCATTCTGGCATCTGCCTCGCCAAGGCGAAAAGAGCTTTTGGCGCAAGTAGGCATTGTTCCCGATGCGATTGATCCTGCCGATATTGACGAAACTCCACTAAAGAACGAAATCCCGCGTGATTACGTGACGCGCTTGGCTGTTGAAAAAGCCAAAGCCGTTGCTGTGCGCCATGAGGGCGCATTCGTGTTGGCGGCTGATACAACGGTGGCTGTTGGGCGACGCATCTTAGAAAAGCCTGTTGATGAAGCCCAAGCGCGACAGTTTATTCTGCTTATGAGCGGTCGCCGTCATCGCGTTATTAGCGGTATCGCGCTTTATACCCCTGACGGTAAAATCATCAAACGCACGCCTGAAACGGTGGTGCAGTTTAAAAAGCTTAGTACACGCGAAATCGATGAATATGTGGCGACCAATGAATGGAAAGACGCTGCAGGCGGCTATAAAATCCAAGGGCGGGCAGAGCAATTTATAAAATTTATCGGCGGGCCGTATTCGAATGTGGTCGGATTATCTTTATATGATACAATGCAAATATTAAACGGTTCGGGCTTTTGCACGGACAAAAAAGAGTAAGCAAAGAGGGCTATTTTGGCTGTTAAAAATCTAGATATTATGATCGAAGAACTGGACGGAAGCGTCTGGGTTGCCGCGCTTCACCAAGGGAAATTACAAGGTCTTGAAGTTGACCCCTATGCGGAAGAAGTGCGCTGGGGCTCTATCTATTGGGCGAAGGTTGCGCGTATTGATAAGGCCATGGATGCGGCGTTTGTAAATCTGGATGGTGATAATATTGGCCTGCTTCATAATGCCGATGTGCGCATTCGAAACAAAGACGGCAGCTATACAAAAGGCGGCGCGGTCGAAATCGGAAAACTTATCCAGCCCGGTGAGATGATTGCCGTGCAGGCGAAAAGCGGGTATCTGCCAAAGCCTGACCCAGAAGGCAAAAGCTATAAAGAAGATAAAAACCCACGCGTTAGCATGAACATTACCCTGCCAGGGCGTTACATTATTCACGCCCCGATGGAAATTGAAAACCGCATTTCCGCGCGCATCCGTGACAAAAAAATGCGCGAGCAACTCATGACAATGCTTGACGGGATGAGCGATCAAAAGGGCTGTATCCTACGTGCTGCGGCAAGTCATACACAAACAGATGTTCTTTCTCGTGAAGGTAAAATCCTGCATGAAATTTGGTCACAAGTTCAGGCGTTTTTCAAAGATGATAAACCATCGCTTATTATGCTTGGCCCTGATGCGGTACAACGCACGCTAAGCGATAACGCTTTTAATCTGGTTGACCGTATTGAAGTCACCACGATGGATCACTTCCAAGAAACCGAAGAATGGTGCGAGCTTTACGCTCCCGACCTTGTGACAAAGATCGTGCCTGTCGAATTGCCAGAGCCGCCGACTGATCTCGGGTTGTTTGATTTTCGTGACATCGTGGGACAGGTTGAAGACTTATTTCAACCCTACGCAATTTTGGATAAGGGCTGTGTGATTATCATTCAAGAAACAGCATCATTGATGGCCATTGATGTAAACCGTGGCGCGGATACACGCTCGACGTTTGAAATTAATTTGGAGGCCGCCGAAGAAATCGCACGCCAAATGCGCCTTCGTAATTTGGGCGGCGCGTTTATGATCGACTTTCTGAAGATGAAATCAGCGGATCAGAAAAAACTGCAAACCGCGATGGAGAGCTTCTTTAACGACAATGATCCATGCACAGTGCAGATTTCGGGCATGACCAAGCTCGGCTTTATGGAGCTTGCACGCCATCGCCGCACACCACCATTGCAGGATCGTTTTGAGAGTGCCGTGTCGCTTAGCTAGTTCAATTCCTGTGCCGCATGAGCCTGTAAACGAGTTTCTTGGCTATTTTACTTATTTTCTTCTAGACAGTTTTATAGCTTTGTTTTATAAGCGGTAACGCGTTTGTATAAAGCGTGAAAATATGTGTGCCCTGATAGCTCAGTTGGTAGAGCAGAGGATTGAAAATCCTTGTGTCGCAGGTTCAAATCCCGCTCAGGGCACCATTTTTTAAGCAGCTGTTATTCTACCAGCGCAACTACACGCTGCTGTAGCTCAGTGGTAGAGCACTCCCTTGGTAAGGGAGAGGTCGAGAGTTCGATTCTCTTCAGCAGCACCATCTCACTATTTTGACTGTTAAATCCTGCTGACACCTTGAAAGGTAAGGCGGTTTCTGTAGTTCGATAACCGCTTTCCCGTGAGTATCGCAGGGGCTCTGAAAACACCAATCTGAGCACTGTTTGCTTGAGCAACAGACTACCATTTTCGTATATATTCCAAGGCGTTGCCAAGAATTTCATCGATAGTTCGATAAACTCTTCATACCTACCTCTTGGCGGCAAGGTTTTACCCGCTCTTTCCCTCAAAAGTAGCCTTTCGCGCTCCAGTTTGCCAATCCGTCCCTCGTAAGCCGTGATAACGGACGGGCTGGACGCATCGACGATGCCGTACTTCGAGACGTTTTGCAGCCCCCAAGCCTATTACGCCACACTGGCGCATGAGCTGACCCACTGGACGAAGCACGAAAAGCGGCTTGATCGTGAATTCGGGCGCAAGAAATGGGGCGATGAGGGCTATGCCCGCGAAGAACTCGTCGCCGAACTTGGCGCAGCGTTTCTTTGTGCTGATCTTGGGCTTGCCCCCGAGCCCCGCGAAGAGCATGCCGCCTATATTCAGAACTGGCTCAAAGTTTTGAAAGAGGACAAGCGCGCGATTTTCAGCGCCGCAGCCCATGCGCAGCGCGCAGCGGACTTTCTGCACGGTTTCCAGCAGCAACCCGAACAGATGGAAGGAGTCGCCGCGTAAGCGGCGGCGGCTCTGCACTGATCTGTAACGAAAAATCTGCGCCTGCCAGAGCGGGCGCGGACAGACCTGCGTATCTATCGCTACGCAGGTACCGTACAATCTAACAATGTTCCAATTTAGGGCATAATGTTGTTAGGGGATAATGTGATTTGTACTTGTTGAACGCTTCCATCCGGTGCGATGCGTCGTGCATTATTTTCACTTAGAAAGGCATTGACCAAACCGTCATCAGTACGCAACAAACCAAATTCTTCTAAGAATCCGGCAGGGAAATTATCTAGTACTGCATTGGCCTCTGCCGTATCTTGGCGCATATATCCTTCAAAATGGTCACTCATCAATTCACCGAAAATTGCTCTAGGATTTCGTTCTGAATCATTTGGGTCAAGTTTAAGCCTTACCAATATTGCGCCGTCCGCACGCTCATCCATCGTCTGACCAACACCATATTTTCGTGCCAAATTTCTTAAATATTGAGAGTTGGTCGATCGTTCTACGTAAAACGCTACTTCCTGATCTGATGTTTCGGGCATCCAAGCCCCTTGATCACTACGGCCGTCCATAAAATTATAGGCGTCAGCGGAATAATAAAAAGTGTCTCCTCCTAGCAATGCACCAATTGGGTTTGCCGCTTCCAAATTAAAGCTTCCCGATCCAACTCGGGTAATCTCACCTGTTTTTTCGGACACTCCTACGTAAAGCGTTTGAGTGAGTGAGGTTGCGCCCAGCATGTGACTATCGTTATGCATAACGGTAGTCATGGCATAAACATTGTTATCAGGGGACGAATGACCGCTGTCATAGGGTGTAATAAAATGAGCAAAATCACGGGGGCCGGCGCCATCAGGATTATTGGGATTAAACAATTCTGTTAACCCAAAGCTGCGCCCTCTCCATTTTGTTTCGCCGTACGCGAATTGGTAATTACTTTCAGGTTTCATTTGAGGAAAGCGTATCTCTCCATGATTGGTTGTACCGTATTTATTGTTTGTGTCGTCTTTCCCCATAGTATTTTTTCCCAAAGTGTTAAGGTATTTAAATTTATAATATTAAATTAATGTTAAAATGGCGTTAATATGCACACTATGATTGATTGCGGCTGACCGCGCTGGTCAGCCGAATTATGCCTATCTATTTTGGTCAAGTGAGAATTGAGTAGGCAAGTGGCTTTGATCTGCAAGCTGACAACGAACGGAGAAATACTTACATCGCGCCGCTTCGAGCGGCAGATGCGGGTAATTTCGACCATCTACTGACTTTTATGGGAGTCAAAAATTAATATTTCGCGATGCGGCTTCTTCACCAAACGCTCGAAATTATTTATTCAAAATGAAACAATAATTTGGAGGATAAGATAAATTTGTTAGTGTTTTGCTAATTAAGAACAGTCTATAATATTACTATGAGAATTAGTCACTTAGCACTTGGCGGATTAATTGCCGCCTCGATCCTTTTAACGATTCCCGCGCAAGCGCAGCTTGTGGGTTCTGATACGGCTGCGGGCGATAGCTGCGCAAGCTATCCGACGGGTGCGACACGGATGACCGCCGACGCGGACACTAATGGCCTTCAAGTTACTCTTATCTGTAACGGAACGACTTGGGAGCCGGAAGGCGTTGTCGCTGTGAGCAAGTCCGGTAATCCGCCGACTGCGGATGGTATTTGGTTCTCAAGCGGTGGTGATATCTATCGCTCTAGCGGTGACGTTGGTATTGGAACCGCCAGCCCGTCAGTGGCACTCGATGTGGTTGGTGATATTCATTACACAGGCGTTCTGCAAGATGTGTCTGATATTCGTCTTAAGGAAAATATCCACCCACTCGATAGTCCGCTCAAAAAAATCACAGCACTAAATGGGTTTTCATTCACGATGAAAGGTGACCCGAAACATACGGTTGAATACGGCGTCAGCGCGCAAGACGTACAAGCCGTGTTTCCTGAATTGGTTGGGGTTGCAGACCCCAAAAATGGTACGCTCGGCGTAAACTACCAAGGCCTGATCGCACCAATGATCGAGGCCATTAAGATACAGCAAACACAAATCGAAGCGCTAGAGGCCAAGGTCAAAAGGCTTGAGGCAAATGCGCATTCCAACAAGCCTGGGGAGCTATGATTCGGTGGCGAAAAACAGCATATAGATTTGCGACCGCTGCGCTGCTCTGTGCGGCGTTTTTCCTGTCATCTTTTAACACTGCGAATGCAGCCTGTTCCAACCCGACTGGGATACAAGGCGAAATCGTTTATAATTCTAGCGACGGTGTCTTTCAAGGATGCAAAGCAAACGACACATGGCAAGCACTTCATTCAACCAACGCAATATCCGGCTATACACCTCTGCCACCTGTTCCAACGGAAGGTCTGATTGCGCATTTCACCTTGGACGATACAAGTGGCAGCGTCATCAATGATGAAACAGGCTCCTATTCGGCCACTTGGCAAGACGGAGAGAACAATGATTGCGCTGAAGAATCCGAGGCAGGTGTATTCGGCAACGCACTACGGTTCGATGGAATTGACAATGAAATAGCGATTGCAAGCTTTGACCCGCCGCATCAGGGTACGATATCTGTATGGGTAAAGCTGGATGCCGCTGGCCTCGGTACTCGACAACGAATCCTTGGGTTTGCGGATGCTTTCGAGATGCAGTATAGCGCAACGTCGAAATTTACGAATGAATTGTTTATTGCGGGCGGGGCAACCGATACAACCTTCCCTGTATCAACTTCTTGGACGAACATCACGGCTTCATACGACTACAATTCAAACATAAGCAAAATTTATATTGACGGGCACCTCGTCAACACAACTAGTTCTGCGAATGATGATCCAGGTGGCCCTGCAACACTTACCATCGGTGACAGAACAGGCAGCGGAGATCATTTTGATGGTTTGCTCGACGATATCCGCATCTATAACCGAGTTCTGTCCGACATGGAGGTAGCCGTTCTATATGGACACACGAGTGGGACATCTCTCGATCTCGAACTTGGATTGGTTGGTTATTGGCCATTGGACGAAAAATCAGGATCGGTGATAAATGATGTAGCTGGGTCAAATACTGGAGCTTGGGTCGATGGCGATAACAACGTCGTTGATGAGGAGTCAAGTTCAGGAAAAATCGGAAACGCCTTAATCTTTGACGATACCAACACGCTAATCTCCGCGCCCGACGATAACTCGCTTGATATCACGGGAAATATTACAATTTCTGCTTGGATAAATGCTGCTTCAATAGACCCAATAAATGAAAGCAGGATCATCATGAAGGGACCTGATAGCCTCGCGAATGCCGTTTTCGCTCTACACCTAGACGATGGCGGCTACCCAGAAGCAGTATTACATCAGCAAACCAACCAAGTAAAATCCCCAAATCCCATAACAGTGGGGCAATGGCATCATATTCTATTTAGCTATGACGGGGCGAACGAGTTTCTATATATGGACGGAGAGCTCCAAAAATTCGATTTCACATACAGTGGTACTGGCGCAAGTAACGCGAGCTCTCTTTGGATCGGTGGAAGATCCGATTACACAGACATGTTCGATGGAAAAATTGATGATCTTCGCCTATATAATAGGTCTCTAAACTCATTCGAGGCCGTTAGTTTGTACGCAGGAAGATGTTTTGGACCATCAAGCTATCCTGGGGAGATAGTGTATAATTCTGCAGAACGAGTATTTCAAGGGTGTGCAGTGAGTGGCTGGCGAGCGTTCCACAATGCGGGGTCTGGCGCAGGAGGGTGTTCTAATCCCGCAGGCCAAACGGGCGAAATTATCTACAACACATCCGAAAACTACTACCAAGGCTGTACGGTAGACGGTTGGCACGCTTTGCACAGGTAATTTCTAGTCATACCCTTACTGAGCGCACCGCTCTTTTTTGCGGGGTGCTATTTTAAGCTGCGCCCAACTATGAGGGTTGAGGCCGCATTGAAGGCTGTCTTGGCGCTGGCGCCCAACCCTTCAAGCTTCCAACGCGGGTGATGTTTTCCAGCGATACCATGATATTACGGCTCTCCTGCGTGTCTTGATCGGTGCCTGACAGCAGTAGTGTGAGCAACTGGTGCAACTCTCCGAGTTCTTGATCCGTGAGCCCTTTCAGCTCGTGCATTGTGATGATCGTGTTCATGTGAACCTCCTTTTCCGTTTTTGACCTGGCCTTTCCAGGTCGTTTCGGGAGCGGGAGATGCTTCGAAGGCTCTATGGACACCTTCGGGCGCAACAGCGTGAAGCAGGCAGCCTTGCTGCCTTGTGCATTTGCAAAGCCTTCTATGCCAGAACTGATCTCGGATGACCTTAAAGGACAGCGCCACGGGAAAGCCGAAAGGGACACATGGATGCTGGATGGCACAGGTTTCGTGCTGAACCGCGATGGATTGAACCCTTCATCTGGGAGTCGGGCCTGCACTTCTGTCAGTATGTCAGCGGAATTGGGCAAGATGATCCGACGTTACGGCGGAGCATGACCAAGATGCGGCGTGTCTATTTGCAGCGCATGCTGGTTATCGGCGGCGTCGATCTGACCAAAGATGAACCCCAACAAATCCAATTTGTTGGGGATAACCATAAATCTTAGTATTTTAATAAGGTATTCAATTGTAGAATATTCTTATGAGATTATTTTTGGTATTTACATTTATTGCTTTTCTGACATCCCCCGTTTTGGCGCAGGAAACTGGTGCCCCATCGCCGTCCCAAACTCGAATAGAAACTGATGCGGAAAAATCTGAAATAAGATTCTACATCGACGGTGCCTTGAGCGCTGTATTGAAAAATGACGGCCTACACGTACGGGACGGAATATTCTACGGCACCCAAATTGCGGACGTTGGTGTAGATGGATTTGAGGAAGTCAAAAAGGCGGATGACCCTAAGGGGTTGAAAGATGAAGAGTAGTCTACCCTTCATCGTAATCACATTTTTCATTTTCGTGTCATTTGGCACGTACGCCCTTGCACAATCTGCCTTTAATGGCGGAGGAGCAAATGGCGGCGCTGTGATTCCTGACTACGATTCTCGTACATGTGATGGCACGATTGAGGGAGCAATACGTTACAACAGTTCGGCTTCTCCAGAAATTGAATTTTGTGATGGATCAAGCTGGGTTGGCTGGGGAAGTTAAAAGAAAGAGATAATTGTGAAATATTGGATTTTTAGTGTTGGCATTGTTATTGCCGGTTTGTGTGTATTATCAGGACAGCTACTTGCCCAAACATCATTTGATGGCAGGGGTGGAGTTACATATCCAGGTGGATCGATAATTGCGGGATATGACAGCCGCACATGCGGAAGTGGCGCACCTGGTGGGGCAATCCGCTACAACAGCGCCTCGACTTGTGTTGAGTTTTGTGATGGAGCGAGTTGGGTTTGCCCGCAAGCATCGTGTACAGCGCCCTCACTCTGCCCCAATGTCGGAGATGTTTGCGATGACGGAAATGGTGGAACAAGCAATGATCCAATATTTGCGGGGTTCATAATGTACAGTAGCACCACTAATTGCGAGGCATTTTTTGTAACTGATAATAACCAAAGTGCTGCAAGCGCATGGTCTACATCAACAGGGAATGACGATGTAGCTGTTGACTCTTACTACGACGGCGCAGCAATTGACGCTCAAGTTGCGAATTCAACTACATTTCCTGCATTCAAGGTGTGTAAAGACCTGGCAAATGGTGGGTTTACAGATTGGTATTTGCCATCAATGACGGAACTGCTGCGACTGTATGAAAATAAGTCAGCGATTGATTTGAATGCCGCTGGAAGTTTCACGGTTAATGAATACTGGTCTTCATCAGAGAGCGATGCCGATCTTGATCGCGCATACCAAATATTGTTTGTTGGTGCGGCGATAAAGGAAGACATCAAAAATAAAACTTTTGATGTTCGTTGTGTGCGACGAGACTAACTATTAGGGCAGCGCTCATGTGATCACGGCTTGTTCCATTAACTTGGGAGCGTTCATTCCCCTCCAAAAAAAATTGAGTTCATCGCCCAGATGCATCGTCGCGGCACGCAGCTCGCAATGTCGCCATTTTGACGAAGATATGTGCAGACAATTCGTTCTCCAAAAATTGCCGCATCTTCCTGTTCAGATTTTTTTGAAGCGTCGGTTCATCGCGACCAATGCCATCTGCGGACTGCCAACGTGACAATGCTCCTGGGCGTTCTTCCTCCATAATCGACAGAAATTGAGCTAAATATATGAATGACTTGGGTAATGTCAGAACGACGCGCTGCATACTATCGTCAAACATGTGTTCTCGCGTGATTTGCTCAAAGCGTTCGCTAACGCGCGCAATCTCGGAACGTATTGCGTCGTTTTGTTTTTGATCTAACTCATGGTTTAACTTTCTCATTTCACAACCCTTTCTCTAGCGTTCAAATCCAAAATCACGGCCTCTCCCTCTCCCACGCCCGCGTGTCCGCTTGCGTCCTTCGCGTTCTTGCTCTTGCCGTTCGGCGTTGCGTTCGGGCAGTTCCATGTCCTGATATCGAGCGATATCCTCGCGCAGCAGCAGAATGTTGGCCTGTTGCCGTTCGCGATGTTCACGCATGTCGTGTTGCAGATCACGCCGTTCATCGAGTTGCACAGCAACCAGATCGTCACGCTCCGCACGATCCCGCAGCAACGCCGCCCAGGCGGCACGCTCGTTCTGTTCCCTGATCTTGCTGTACTTGCCTGTGATGCGTTGCCAGATGCCCGAGAACCCGCGCGGCAACCTTGCCGCCCGCGCATTGGTTTCAGCAGTCCAGCGCTTTTCCTGCGCCTCTTTCAGCACGGCGCGCTCTCCGCGATGCCGTCCCGCCATCTCACTGCGCCGGAATTCAAGTGCCTGTCGGCCTTGCCCTGCCTCAAGCTCGCTTTGGCGGATGAAGCCTTTGATCCGCTCTGTCATGCGCGCAGCGTTTGCGACTTTGACTTGATCGACCGAGGGCAGATCATTGATATCGCCGATACGCGCCACAACATCCTTCGTCTTCACTCCTGCCTGCCGTGCAACGGCATAGACCTCACCGCGAAAATCGACGGCGACAACGCCACGCCGATCACCACGGGCGAGCGTAAACCCGCGCTCTTTAAGCGCCTGAGCGAAGGATGCGCCCGAGTCCGAACGCTCCCAAGCGCGCTGGAACAGCGCCTTGATATGCTTCGGATCGAGACCCGCACGCCGTGCCTGTTGCCACTCTTCGCGTGTGAAGCTCAACGGATCGCGTTCCCGCCAATCGCGCAGCCCTTTCGGCATCTCCCAGCCGTGTGTGCGGAACAGTTCGCGCGACACATCGCGCAGATGCAGCTTGTAATGCGAGAGATTGATCGCCCGCATGCGCTCCACATCAATCCGCGACCAGACGACATGGGCATGCCGCCGCCCGTCCTTCTCATGGAAAACAATCGCGCGCGGCTGATCGTCGAGGCCGAGCTTGCGCTCCACCTCGTCGGCGGCCTTTTCAAAATCTTCGATGCTGACATCCGCCGATTGCGGCGGGTTTAGGCTGATAGAAAACAGATGGTTTTGGCAGCGCGTGCCAGCGGCGATCGCGTCCGCTTCACAGAACGCGCCGAGCAGATCATCGCTGACAAAGCCGCGCACCTCATGCAGCTCGACATGATCGTTGTCCCGCATGGTCAGCAGATACCGCGCAAGTTGCGCACCGCCGCCGCGTTCTTTGGCCTTGATAATCACGGCTTCGGACCACGATTATTATCGCGACCGAGCGCGCTCAGAATGTCTTCCCGCATTGCAAGCACGGCGGCACACGCCTTCCGAAGTTCATCTTCGGTTTCAGGTGTGACGGGCAGCGAGCCCGTGTTCACCGCCTTGGCAAGTTGGTTCAGGTTTGCGGAGAGACGCGATGAGCCGAGCGCACCAAGCACGCGTCCGAGGGCAGCCTGGTCTTTGACAGGAAACTTGCCGCGCGTGGTGCGCGGTGTGACATCATCGCCGAACAGACGATCACGGATGTAAGCACCGAGAGCCTTCCCCGCTGCATCATGCTCAAGGATGCCCCGCTCATCGAAGCTGAGTCGCAGCGAGAACGGCGCAGGCCCCTTAGTTGCCTTCTGGTTGGCTAAAGTATTGAAATCATTCGTTGGATGCTTCATCTCGACGCTCCCGACCATCAAGGTCAAGTTGCGTGAGATGGCGTTCCCATTCTTCCAGTGCTTCAAAAAGAGAGTTCGAG
>JBBKWU010000015.1:0-122328 GCA_037969035.1 Bdellovibrionales bacterium | reverse complement strand
CGCTCCCAAGCGCGCTGGAACAGCGCCTTGATATGCTTCGGGTCAAGACCAGCACGCCGCGCTTGCTGCCATTCTTCGCGTGTGAAGCTCAGCGGATCGCGCTCGCGCCAGTCCCGCAGCCCTTTCGGCATTTCCCAGCCGTGCATGCGGAACAGGTCGCGCGACACGTCGCGCAGATGCAGCTTGTAGTACGAAAGATTGATTGCCCGCATCCGCTCCGCATCAATTCGCGACCAGACCACGTGAGCGTGCCGCCGCCCGTCCTTTTCGTGAAAGACAATCGCACGCGGCTGATCGTCGAGGCCGAGCTTACGCTCTATCTCATTGGCTGCCTTCTCAAAATCTTCGATGCTGACATCCGCAGATTGCGGCGGGTTCAGGCTGATAGAAAACAGATGGTTCTGGCAACGCGTGCCAGCGGCAATCGCATCGGCCTCGCAGAACGCGCCGCGCAGATCATCGCTGACAAAGCCACGCATCTCATGCAGCTCGACATGATCATTGTCCCGCATGGTCAGCAGGTAACGCGCGAGTTGCGCCCCGCCGCCACGTTCTTTGGCCTTGACGATCACGGCTTCGGACCACGATTATTGTCGCGCCCGAGCGCGTTCAGAATGTCTTCCCGCATGGCAAGCACGGCAGCACAAGCGCGCCGCAACTCTTCCTCGGTTTCAGGTGTCACGGGCAGCGAGCCTGTGTTTACGGCCTTTGCGAGTTGGTTCAGGTTGGCGGAGAGGCGCGATGCGCCGAGCGCCCCAAGCACGCGCCCGAGGGCCGCATGATCTTTGACTGGAAACTTGCCCCGTGTCGTGCGCGGGGTCACATCATCGCCGAACAGGCGGTCACGTATATACGCGCCAAGAGCCTTCCCCGCCGCGTCATGTTCAAGGATTCCGCGCTCATCAAAGCTGAGCCGCAGCGAGAAAGGAGTCGGTTGCTTCGACCGTGTTTCTTGTGATAACTTATTGAAATTATGGCTTAGGTTTGTCATGATCGCACCCGAGACCGTCAAGGTCTAGTTGTGCGAGATGGCGCTCCCATTGCTCCAGTGCTTCAAACAGAGATTTCGAGTTCTCTCTCGTTAGGCGCACCATCTAAAACCCCGTGTTTTCTACGTTTTACGATGCCTTTCGATCTCCTTGAAGGGTCGCGAAACGTTGCTTAACCTATTGATAATGCCTCAATCGCAAAGCACCACCCTTTTGGAGAAAGGGGGCACTTTTAGCGTCTTGTCACGATAAATAGGTATGTTACTAATAGTTAGTGGCTAAATATAAAAGGCAAAAATTATGAAGCGAAGAGACTTTCTTTTAACAGCAGGTGGCGGCGCACTTATTTTGGCGACAGCAAGTCCTTTTATGCGACTTGCCATGGCTATGACAGAGAAGCCTGTTATTAAGGCTATTGCCTTTGATGCTTTCCCTGTATTTGATCCGCGTCCGATTTTTGCCTTGGTGAAATCAATTTTTCCAGAACATGAAAATTTTGCCAAAGCGTGGTTTAGTAAAATTTTTTCTTATACTTGGTTGCGTACAAATGGCAGAAAATACATAGATTTTTATTCAGTTATTGGTCAAGCACTGGATTATACTGTGGAACAGCACAAAGTAAGTATGAGTGCACAGCAACGTAAAGAGCTTATGAGTGTTTGGTTCACTTTAAAGCCGTGGCCAGATGTTGCGGCAGCACTGGATCAATTTGAAAAACAAAATATTAAGCTTGCCTTTCTTTCCAATTTTACGGAAGAAATGCTTCGCGCTAATGCCCGTAATGGTAATATTGAAGAAAAATTTCAATATTTCAGTACGGATCAAGTGCTGGCTTATAAGCCAGATCCAAAAGCTTATCAAATGGGCGTTGAGCGTTTCAATTTACCAAAAGAAAATATCGCCTTTTGTGCCTTCGCCGCATGGGATGCGGCTGGAGCAAATTGGTTTGGCTATCCGACAGTTTGGGTTAACAGGCTTGGGCAACAAACAGAAAACCTTGATCAAGGCGTGATTGTAACAGGAAAAGAAATTGATGCACTCACACATTTTGTTCAAGGATAACTAGCGCGTTTACTCAATGTTCTGTAAACGTTATTGTTGGAAGAAACTTGAAAAAATAAGTGCTCTATTTTACCCACTGTACAGAACCATCTAAAGCCCTACGTTTCTTAGCTTTTTCCGACATGTTTCTGAATGAAACTTTATGCCATCAACCGATAAAAACAGCCTAGCATGCTAACTAAATACCCAAACGGCTTACTATAGCGTTGCAATGCAGCGCACCTTCAAATTCAATAGGTGCCGCGAACGAATAAATTCAGCGAAAGACAGTCAAAATGCGCCAGCCGAAGCTTCTAACCACTATTAGGACCTATAGTTGGGCTCTTTTTGTTGCTGACCTGCTCGCAGGGTTAACAGTGTCCACATGGTCGCTTTGCCGCTTAGTCTTGCCATTGCGATTGCGTCTGGTGCTGATCCAGCTAAGGGGCTTGTGACGGCGATTGTCGCGGGCTTTATCATTTCATTGCTTGGCGGAAGCCGTGTTCAAATTGGCGGCCCGACAGGGGCGTTTATCGTCGTTGTGTTTGGGGTGATTGCCAACCATGGCTATGATGGTCTTGTTCTTGCAACATTTATGGCGGGTATTATTTTGCTCGTTGCGGGCTATTTTCGGGCAGGCAATTTGATTGCGTTTGTTCCCGAAGCAGTGGTGAGCGGGTTTACCATCGGTATTGGCATTATTATTGCCACGAGCCAATTACAGGATTTCCTCGGTTTGGCGGCTGAAAATGCGCCCGCTGACTTTTTGGAGAAAATCCCGGTGCTTTGGGAAGCGAGAGACACCCTGAATTTGGCGACATTGGGGATTGCGCTTGTAACACTCTTTTTGATTGTGGCTCTACGCCGAATTGCGCCGCGCTTTCCGGGGCTTATTGTGGCTGTGGCGGTAGGCTCTGCTTTGGTGGGTTTTATGTCTTTGCCAGTGGATACGTTGGGTTCTAGCTTTGGTGAGCTGCCAAGCCAATTGCCTTGGCCGCAACTTCCTGATCTTCATTTTTCTCGCATTATTGAACTTCTTCCTTCTGCCTTCATCATTGCCTTTTTGGCGGCGGTTGAATCGCTCTTATCGGCTATGGTCGCCGATAAGATGATAGAAGGTCATCATCGACCAAACGCTGAATTGACTGCCCAAGGTGTCGCCAATGTTGCCTCAGCCCTGTTTATGGGGCTTCCCGCAACGGGAGCGATTGCGCGCACGGCAACAAATATCAAAGCAGGGGGGAAGACCCCTGTGGCGGGGATTGTTCATGCCGTTGTCATTTTGCTTGTGATGTTGTTTGCAGCACCTTTCGCAAGCTATCTCGCGATGCCTGCCCTTGCCGCGCTCCTCATGGTGACCGCATGGAACATGAGTGAACCGCACAAATGGAGCCAATATGCCTGTGGCAAGAAAAGTGACGTCTTTCTTTTGCTTCTTACGCTGGTACTGACCGTCATTGTTGATTTGACCGTTGCTATTGGCGTGGGCGTTTCGGTGGGGCTTGCTCTGCGTTTGTGGAGCAGTCAGGCTGTAGAAAGTGATTGGACACCACCCGACAGATAAGGGACGTGTTGGTTTTTCTGATAAAGCTATTCTCAAAACAATAGTAGGTTGTTAGAATAGAGCGAATTTAATACGGTTAGTGTTTTCATGACAGCTTCTGATGATTTTAAGACAAAGGTTACTTTCGTGCTTCCTGCGCTTACGGCAGGTGGGGCGGAGCGTGTTTTGATTACGTTGATGAATAATATTGAGCGCACGCGCTTTCATCCAGAATTTGTGACGGTCAGCGACGCAGGAACATTGCGCGATATTATTGACCCATCTATCCCGTTTCATAGTCTTGGGCAGGGCGGTGTACTGCGGGCGTTGCCGTCGCTGTATAAAAAGCTCAAACAGTTGCAGCCTGACATCGTGGTTTCGACCATGGCGCATATGAATTTATTGCTTTTGTTGTTGAAGCCGTTTTTTCCGAAAACTAAATTTATTGTACGCGAAGCGATCACACCGTCCTTCATATTGGATGGTCATCGTTTCTGGGCGCCGCTGCTACGTATGGCGTATCGCACGCTTTACCCAAAAGCGTTTCGTGTTATTAGTCCTGCAGAGATCATTATTGATGAGTTTCGTGATGTTCTTGGTATGCGCTGCACTAATCATGCGCTGCTTTATAACCCCGTTGATTTAAAACGAATCCGCGCGGAGGAGCATACCGAAAACGGCATTACCGAAACGCGGAAGAAAACCGTTCATTTTGTTTCGGCAGGACGGCTGCATCATCAAAAGGGATTTGATATGCTGCTAGACGCTCTGCCGCGTCTTGACATACCCTATGAATGGTGCTGGACAATTTTAGGGGAAGGCAGCGAACGTGAGGCGTTGGAGGATTTGATCGCAAAGAAGGGACTTGGTAAACATGTCAGCTTGCCCGGTTTGAACTCTCACCCTTGGCCGCATTACGCGATGGCGGACTGTTTTTTGATGCCGTCACGTTGGGAAGGGTTACCGAATGTGGTGCTTGAATCTCTGGCGTGTGGAACGCCGGTGATTGCGACGAAAGAGTCAGGCGGTATTTCTGAAATTGCGGCGCTCGCATCAGGTAACGTGCGTGTCGTGGATGATATGGACGAATTTTTGACGGCAATGAAAACGGTGACACCTGCGCCTGTTGAAAAATTCAGGACGTCCTTGCTCCCCGATGAATTTGATCGGCAACGTGTCATCACACGTTTCGAAGCCATACTGGATGGACAGATATAGGTTGCTGTGGCGGTTTAGCTGTGGGCAGATGTCTTGTTGCTTTCGCTTGTAAGAGTATTATGAAGCCGTTTATATTCTTCCAAAATATCATGATGAAGCTCTTTGATTTGTTCGGGTTGGTTGGGTTTTATAAATTGAGCTTGATCGCAAATGTCGGCCATTGCGTTTGCCCCCATATGCGCGCAGGCACCGTATAATTTATGCACCCATGAATCCCACTCTACGAAGTTTTTGGTTAGGTAACTTTTGTGTAGAGCAGAAATGTCGACCTTTAAATTGCTGATGAAAATATCAAGCACACGTGCTTCCATCTCTTTGTCACCTTCGGTAAAATCATACAATACGCTACGATCTAAAACATCAGTATTCACTTCGGCCTTATCGATGGTGTCTATCGTTTTGATCGGGGTAACGTTGGATTTATGCGGCAAGTGTTTTTCCAAGGCAGCGAGCAAATCTGCCTTGTGAACGGGCTTGCTGATGTAATCATCCATGCCAGATTTGAGGCATTTATCTTTCGCGCCTTGGATGGCATCGGCGGTGACGGCGATGATGGTTGTGTGCTCCGCCGAAGACAATGTGCGGATGCGCGCGGTGGTTTCAAAGCCGTCCATATCGGGCATTTGGCAATCCATGAAGATCATATCATAAGGTTGTTTTTGGCAAAGTTTGAACGCTTGTACGCCGCTGCTGGCCTCCTGATAATCTTTAAAGCCGAATTTTTTGAGTGCTGTTGTCAGGTATAACAAGTTGATCGGATGGTCATCCACCACCAAAATTCGTGATGTGGTGTTTAATGTTTTTAACCTGTTTTCGACGATAGTCGCGCTCATGCTGTCTTTTGTTTTTGGCATCTGATCTGTGATGGTGAGGGGCAGGGTGATTGTGAAAGTTGAGCCTTTTCCTTCTACGCTCTCGATAGAAATTTTACCGTTCATTATTTTTGTCAGTTCTTTGGTGATGGCGAGCCCCAAGCCTGTTCCGCCAAATTTACGCGCGGTCGATGTATCGGCTTGCTGAAACTTTTTGAATATTTGCACTTGCTTGTCTTTGGGGATGCCGATGCCCGTATCACGTACCGCGATAGAGGCGTTAAACATGCCGCTTTGATGATCGGTTGTGCCATTGATCAAAAGCGTAACCGCGCCATGCGTTGTAAATTTAAGCGCATTGCCGATTAAGTTATTCAAAATTTGTTGAAGGCGCGAAGGATCACCGATTAAATTCTGCGGCACGTCTTCATCAATCTCTAAGCGTAGCGTAAGGTTTTTACTGCTTGCCACAGGATTGTGTAATTTCAAAATATGCGCGGCGAGTTGCCTCAAATCCATCGAGATTGTTTCAATCGTAAGCTCACCGGCTTCAATTTTAGAAAAATCGAGAATGTCGTTGAGCAGGCTTAGGAGGTTGGTGGAGGAGTTGCTAATAGCCTCGGCAAGTTCATGGTGTTCTGCCGTGAGATTGCTTTCCGTTAAGATGTTTGATAGCCCAATGATGCCGTTCATCGGGGTGCGCAACTCATGAGACATGTTGGCTAAAAAATCCCCACGGGCTTGGTTGGCGTGTTCGGCATCAATGCGGGCGAGTTGGGTTTGTTTATAGGCGATTTGTAAATCGCGTTCATGCTCTTTTCGTTTTGTGATGTCGTAACAATAAACGAGATAACTTCTGTCCTTGCTTATTTGTGTTGTTGTGATTGTTTGGTGAAAAATGCGTCCGTCATATTCGATTTCGCGTGTTGCATTGTGCGCGTCTTTCATTGTGTTTTCCAGCCCGCGCAAAATGTCGTGCGCGGATTGTGTGCTTTTGAGATTAGGAAAGTTTTTCAACGCCGCAGGGTTTGCGTAAAGCACAGCAAGGTTTGACGATATCTTCATCATTGGGTAGGGCGTGTTGAGCGGCAGTTGAGATACTTCTTCGATTTCCTCTTTCGCACGGCGCAGAAATTGCTGCGCGCGGGAGGTCTTGCGTTCACGAATGAAATAGAGCGCCATTTCAACTGTAATAAAAACGGCGGCAATGGTTAGAGAGTTTATCAAAAACTGTTCGTTCATCTGCGTGATACTTACGTGTTTTGATGGATGAAATTGTCAGGGCGTGCGCTGTGCCGTTCTTGCTTTTCGCGCACAAAAGAAGATTTACCGATATATTCAAACAGCTTGTCACGGGTGAATGGTTTGCCGATAAACCCTTGTGCGCCGATTTCCAAGGCTTGCATGATGTTGGCTTTGTCCTTGCGACCGCTAAACATGATGACGTAAGCTTCGGGATCAATCTGCATCATGCATTCAAGAACGCGGTGCCCGTTAATGTCAGGCATACCGATATCCAAAAACACAACATCGGGGGCATTATTGATATATTCGTTTAAAGCCTCGCGCCCGTTTTGGGCGTAGATCACATGGTGTTCTTTACTGATGACATTCCCCGCCAGCGTGCGCGAAAGTTGATCGTCATCGACAACTAAAATAGATGGTGTCGCGCGTGCGTCACGGCGTTTTGCGACATCGGAGATTAATCCTGCGTTGAGCTGCGCCAAAATATCCATTGTGGCTTTGTCGGCTTGTGCTTGTAACGCGGCTTCTTTTTCTTTTAGCTCTGAATTATCCAGTATTTCGATTTTATCGGCGCATAGGTTTTTCAAAATTCTTTCGTGATGTCCGACCTCGAATGTGTTTGCGAGCTTTGTTAATTCTGGCGCGTCAAGCTCCTTCGCTAGACCATCAATAAGGTCAGAAAATTGCCGCTGCATAAACCCTTGCATCAGGATAAAGATATCAAGATCATTACAGATATAGACTTGCGCCATGTAGGAGTTCGGCAGGGCATTGAGTTGACGGATAAAGGTTTCAAAAACCTTGCCCTTATCCAGCTGTGTTTTTGAGAACTGAATATAGAAACATTTGCGACGCGGGTTGTCTTTGGCATAGCGATTGATCTCGCTTTGCAGTCGCTTCTCCGCATTTTTACTGATGACCAACATATCGTATTATCCCTTTAAATTTTACCACTCCAGATGTTTGTCTGTGCCTACAAACGCGACGGCTTTGTTGCCTGTGTCGTTGTAGCTGAGCTTGTCAAAACTGACGGTGTTTGCTTGAGCGATGCCGCGCCCATGATTGTCGCCTGCGCGGGCAGGGTCGATTTTCATGTATTCACGCCATTCAAAACCGCTGCCTTGATCTTCGATCACAACATAGGTGCCGCCGTCTTTATGGGCGATGGTGGCAAAGGCATATTTGTCTTCGTGCTGTGGCAAGTTAAGCATGCGTTCGATCTCGCCGCGCCATGTGCCTGACTCGATCAACGCTGTTTTACGCTCATAGCCTAGCCCTAAATTTCCGTGTTCAATGGCGTTGATAAGAAGTTCGGCAAGACCAGGTAGCACGCGTTCAGGCTCAGGAAAGCAATTGGCGATGAAAGCAGATAAACTCTCCGCATCGGCCAATGTGCGATATTTGAATTTGCAGGTGTCGATCAGGTTAAAGCTCGTGCGGTGCTTTCCTAACTCCTCGGCAAGGGTGCGGGCTTGCTGTGCTTCCCGAACGGCTGCGGAGAGGACAGAGCGCAACATGCTTTCATCGACGGGTTTGGTGAGGTAGTAAAACACACCCGCGTCTAGGCCTTCCTGCATCTCTTGGGTGCTGTCTGCGCCTGTGACCATGATGACGGGAATGTTCCGTAATTGTGGGCTGGCCTTCATCCGTTTAACCGCCGTAAGACCATCCATCACAGGCATCTCCCGATCCATCAGAACAACGTCAATATTTTGACGGTGCAAATCCAAAGCGTTCAGTGCTTCTTGCCCGTTGGTGGCAGGAATGATGGAATGACCAAGCTCCGTAATTTGAGATTCCAAAAAACTCATCGAGAGCGGGTCATCCTCCACAGCCAAAACACTGATGGGGTCTTCGCGATCAAGAAGCGAGTAATTGATATTGTCATCATATACTTTCTCTGCGTTTTCCATGATGGGATTACCTTTCTGTGAATGCTGTGCGCAATGATAAATGGATGGGTTTAAGCAAATATTGCAGGATGGTTTTCTCGCCTGTGATCACATCTGCCATGACGGTCATGCCGGGCATGATGATGTTACCTTTGCTTTCGCCGACATAGTTTTGGCTCAACAAAACGCGGCCTTGGTAATAACGATTGCCGTTGTCGCCTGAGAATGTTGTCGCGGAGACTTGCTCTAACTTGCCTTTGATCGAGCCATAGCGCGAGAAGTCATAGGTGCTGAACTTGACCTGCACATCTTGCCCGATTTTTAAATGACCGATGTCTTGTGGCGAAATTTTAACCGCGACTTCAAGGTTTTTATCTAGTGGGATAATCTCCATCACGGTTTGCCCAGGCTGTATCACCGCGCCAATCGTGTTGACGGTTAAGCCCTTCACAAGGCCACGCGTTGGGGCACGTAAGGCAAGGCGACTCATGCGTTCTTGCAGTTTCTCGATAATTTCGGAGTTCTGTGCTTTATCCGATTCAACTTGCGCCAATCTTTCGTAAGCTTCGTCCTGATGCTGTGCGGACAGAGAGGTTAGGCGGCTTTGATATTCACCGATTTCCTTTTCCGACACCAATATTTGGTTTTGTAAGCGTCGGATCTCACCGCTTGCCGCGTTTAATTGCCGCTGATCTTGCAGCAGTTGCATATCGGATGCGTAGCCACGGCTGTTTAATTGCGCACGCTTGTCATACATGTTTTGGGCGATGCTCATATCGCTACGAGCAGTGTTGAGTTGCATCCTGAGCGCGTGAATAGATTGCTTGCGCTCTGCAATTTGCCCTAAAACGATAGCCTCTTCTTTGGTGCGCGAGTCTTTCATACCGTCAAAGAACGAGCGTTGATCGGTGAGGGTAGCGGTGCTTGCGCGATCAAATTTGGTGAAATCTGGTTCACGGTTTTGCACAAAGGCGCGTAATCGCTCGGCTTGCATTGCCAGATCCAGATCCTTTAATGTCGCACGCTCCATATCTTTTTTGAGACTGCTATCATCAAGGGTGAGCAAAACATCGCCTTCTTCAACCACGCCGCCTTCTTTGACGTTGATTTCTTTGACGATGCCGCCTTCAAGGTGCTGAACGGTTTGTTGGTAACCTTGCGGGACAACTTCGCCCGGAGTGCGGGCCACTTCGTTGATGTTGGTCAAGCCTGCCCAGCCCAGAAAAACCAGTATGGCGAGTGATACCATAGTCATGGTTGCCCTGATGATGTGGGGGTTTACGGCTTCTTCCAATTGAATAGCCTGCGATAAATAACGTGTCTGTCTTTCCCGTTTTTTGCCGCTACTATGTTTTTTGTTCTTAATCATGCGACTACCTTTTCTTTGTTGATGTGGTGAAACATTATATCCCGTGTACCGATTTTTGGCTCGTCCTGACCACGAAGCCATACGATCGTATCGGACAGGTTCATGAAATCTTCGCGATAGGTACAAAGAATGATGGTGCGTTTTCCTTTCGCGCGCGCGATGTAGGATTTTAAATTTCGTCCTGCTTTGCTGCTCATTAATGTGTTGGGCAGCTCATCGATCAGCAAGATCGAGGACGGATGCAAATACGCCCGCGCGAGAGAAAGTCGTGAGGCAAGACTGGTGGTAAGTTTCGCATTGCCGTGTGTTTTTATGATGGTGTCCAGCCCCTTTGGCATGGTTTTGATATCTTGCAACGCAT
This sequence comes from Bdellovibrionales bacterium, assembly GCA_037969035.1. Taxonomy (GTDB): domain Bacteria; phylum Pseudomonadota; class Alphaproteobacteria; order Micavibrionales; family Micavibrionaceae; genus JBBKWU01. The sequence goes on along the minus strand of JBBKWU010000015.1, from coordinate 111,858 downwards.
CGGCAAGCTCCAACGCCTTGGTGACATCCTCGTCACTGGCCAATGGGTTTGACAGGCGTAAATTCTCGATAATTGTGCCTGTGAAAAAATGCGGTGTTTTGGGAACATGGGCAATCTGTTTGCGCAGGTTCGGGGCATCAAGCTGACGGATATCAAACCCGTCAATGCGGATGGTACCGCTTTGTGGATGGTGCATCGATTTAACCAGTTTCAGAACGGTTGCTTTGCCACAACCATTGCCGCCTGTGATGGCAACAATATCACCTGCATGTGCATCGAAGGATAGTTCAGAAAACACACGATCGGCATCGTCGTTATAACTAAACGTGACGTTGTGGAATGATACCTCCCCTTTGATGCGCGGCAAGCGTGAGTGCGATTTGGCCTCTTCTGCCTCGGTTTCTATATCCATCAAATCATCAACTTGCATGATGCTATTGCGGAGTTGTTCCAAGCGTGGAATGATCGTGCAAAGAGAATAAAAAGGTGTGAGGATGCGCCAGACAAGTATCATGGTGGCAACCAATGCGCCTGTGCTCATCGCCCCTGCCCAAATCATGTGAACACCAAAACCAACCGTTGCCACAGCCGCAATAATCGTCAGCGAATGTGCGAGTGTTTCGGATATCATCCCGAGCCAGCCGAGTGAGAAATGCGCCATCATTTCACGACCTGAAAGGTGACGGAATTTTTCCTGCCATTTTTGTCCCAAACCGTGACCGCGAATACCGTCCAGTTTTTCAAATGTCTCGATGGTGAATTGCTGACGGGCGGAACTTGCCTTGGCGGCAATGCGGATGGATGTCTTGATACCGCGCCGCACCATCATGAACAGGATAAGGTAACACCCGACCATAAAGAGCGGCACAAAAACCAACGGTCCCGCGATAAAGCCAACAGCAAGCACGGAGATAAAAACAAACGGTGCTTCGATCAATGATAGAAAAACAGAGCCGCTGAAAAAGTCGCGAACGGATTCAAATGTCTTGATACGCGCAATTTGCGCCGCCACCGAAGCACGTTCAATTAAATCAGGTGACAAGCCAATAAGGTGCGCAAATATTTTATTGCCGACCACGTTATCTAATCGCCCCGATAACCATGACAATCCCGTAGAGCGAATATTGCGCAGCTTCCATTCAAACCCAATCGCGATAAACGCACCAAGTGCAAGCATCGGTAAGGTCGCGAGTGAGCCCATCGCAATTACACGATCATAAACAATCATAATGAAAAGCGGTGTCGCAAGCGCGATAATGTTGAGGATTAACCCTGCTGTCATGACTTGGGCGAATGTCCCGTCAAAGCGCGTGAATAGGGCATGAAACCAACCATAACCGCTGCCCTTGCGCATGAATTTTGATGTGCGAGCGCGGGTTTCGTCATATTTTTGGAAAAACCAAACAAGGCCGTTTTTATCAAATGTCGGTGGCACGCTGCTCACTAATTTGGATATCGGGTCGTAGAATAAAAGCCCGCCTTTGTCATCGCGTCCTAAAATAATGCAGGGCGTGCCGATGCGTGGCATGAACACAGCTGGCAAAAGACGTTCGTCAATATCGTTCAAATCTGAATCCGCTTTGCGACAAAAATACCCCAAATGCGCCATCGTGTTTAAAAAATGTGCATCATCTAGGGCACCGCCGTTATAGGGCAGGGCGTCTAAAATCCGCGTGATGCTGCATTTCGGCTCAAGTTTTAGGATGAGAGCACAAAGGCAAATTTCCCATGCGCCTTTGTCGTGAAAGTTTTTGTGCCCCGTTTGCGAGAGCTGATCAAGCATGTCCAAAATAGGCTGGCTATCGACAAATCTTTCGAACACAGCGTTCTGGCTTTGATCGTGGGAAAGGTTTTTTGCAATCATCATAGTCTTAACTCCTTATACGGACGGACATTGCCGCGACTGAAATGCTCGTTCTGTGTGATGAGCTGACCGTTTTGTAAAATGTAATGGTTGTTCGCAAGTGCGCGGATGTTGCGATCATTGGAAATAATAACCATGGATGTTTTGTTCCGCAGACGTGCGAGCAAGCTGTAGATCATCGCATAGCCTTCTTTGTCCAACGCCCGATCTGCATTGTCGAACAGGATAATTTTAGGCTTTGTGGCAAGGACGCGCACCATTGTTATGCGTTGCTTTAACCCTGGTGTGATGCTGTCGGTATTGTTGCCGTTTAGGAAGGTGTCAAACCCGCCCGATAGTTTAGCCACGTCTCGGTCAACGCTTAAGAGCGAGGCAATTTCATAAGCGCTGGCTTCGCTTGTTTGACCAAAGCACGTGATGTTATCGCGTATTGTGCCACGAAAGATCAGCGGTTCTGTGCGGATGTAGCCAACATGGTTCACCAGTTCTTCGGAGGCATAGCTATTGATATCCTCGCCATCGACACTGATAGTCCCTTTGGTCGGCGGGTAAATACCAGCAATGACGTTGAGCAATGTTGATTTACCGCAACCGTGACCGCCAGAAACCAAAACCGTTTCCCCGATGGATAAATCCAGATGAATGTCTTTTAATATCGCGGCTTCACTGCGGTTATATTTAAAGCCAACACGCTCCATAACCAATCGTCCATTGGGCAGTACAGGCGCATTTGATTGACGCACAGTTTTAAATTTTTGCGGTGTCGTAAACAGATTTTCGAGATGCTCACGCGCCAGCATATAATCTTGATACCGTGTCCAAAGCCCCAAAGCGCGTTGTATTGGCTGCATCATACGACCCGATAGCAAAAGCGTCGCAATCAATCCACCCGTTGTCAGCATGCCATTTAAAACACACCACGCCCCCGCACTAATCACACAAGCCACCATAAGGTGCGAGAAGATTGAACCGATATTAAAGGTGCTCGCGGTTTCTTGTGTGACGTGATAATTCTCAAATGTTGAGTCTTCCTCGAGCGCTTCATAACGGCGCGCAAATTGTTCTTCAAGCGCAAAGGATTTGACCGTATGCACACCTTCGAGTGCCTCAATCAAGAAATTAAACCGCGTATCATCGGCAACTTCACGGTTCTTTAAGGCTTGTCGCAAACGGCGGCCTTTCCACAAAGATGTCGCGGCGAACAATACCAATATTGTGACAGGCACAAACGCCAAACCGTGCGCGATATAGACAATAAGCCCAAGGAATAAAGGCACAAAGGCAAGCTCCGCCATCACAGTCAGCGCATAGCCGTTGTAAAAATCCTTAAGCTTGCCAACCGAACCCATGCGGTGAAGGTGCTCACCAATACCATATGAGCCGACTTGTGACAGATCAGAACCAAGTACTTTATCCATGGCATTACAGGCCATTAAATGTTCGTATTTGGCACCGCTGCGACCAATCACATATGAGCGTGATAGCCGCAGCAGTGCTTCGAGTAAGACCGCAAGGCACACGCCAGTTATCAAAACAGGCAGTGTGCCCGTGCCGGGGTTGGGCAGGATACGGTCGTAAACTTGTAACGTCATAACGGGCAGGGCAAGCGAAAGGACGCTGATTGCTAATGTGCATAGCAAAAGAGAGGGCGTGCTTTGTTTGAACCCTTTGGGTTTTAGAATGTCTTTCACGTTTCTGTTTCCCTTATTATTGTTTTCGTTTGGGGCTGTGCCCGTGCTTTGAGATTGGCGTTCTTGTTTATGCGCGTTCATCATCCGAATAACCCTCCTATTCCTGAAAGATCAATGTCGGGGGTGATGTTAAGCGCGCCGAGGCCTTCGCTAACCGTACCAACAGGGTCGGGTAGTGTGTCCATTTCGCCGCCGCCGATGGCGCCTGTGAGGTCATCAAATAGCCCTCCACCATCGGCGGTTGCCTCTGTCCATCCTGTGCGTTCATCGCCGAGCGTATCGCCACCATCGGTTAATCCACCCAATACACCGCCAAGCGCATCGCCGAGATCTTCCGCGCCGTCTAAAATATCCAAGGCATCATCAAGCGCCAGATCATCGCCCGTGAGGTCGTTTAAAAGCCCCTCATCAATGGCGTCGAGGTCGCCTATGTCGCCGAGATCTCCTAACGGATTCTCTTCGCCCAAGATATCGCCCAAGCCTGATCCATCAAGAATATCACCTACGGTATCGCCGAGCACATCACCAATGCCTGCGAGAAGCGTGTCTTCACCTGTACCGCCTTCGCCGTCATTAACCAACGGATCAGCCAGATCTCCGAGCAAATCCGTAGCAAGGCCGAGATCAATATCAATGTCGCCAGTCAGGTTTTCAATCGGGTCGAGCGGAATATCCGCGCCGCTTTCCAAAATTAAATGATCGACAAGATCAATCCCTGTTTCCAAGGTGATATCGCTATCGCCTTCAAGGTTGCTGGTTTCTTCGCCATCCGCGCCCAGTAAATCAATGCCCAAACCAAGCCCAAGATCAACATCACCAATCAAATCCTCAACAGGATCCAGCGCAACCTCCAGCGTGTCATCAATGATTTCGTTATCCAGCGCATCAATTCCAAGATCAGCAATAATGTCTGAATCTGTGTCGCCCTCATTGTCATTCCCTGTGCCTAAAATACCACCGAGTAGGGGTTCAGTGAGTGCGTCGCCAAGATCGGTAAGGCCATCAACCGTGTCTTCAAGAGTGTCTGTCAAATCGTCCGTCGTGCCGCCTGTGATATCGCCCAAAATGTCGCCAACATCCCCAACAAGAGGATCAGCCGTCTGGCTCAAAAGGCCATCATCAATGCTGTCTGCACCGCCACCAAGGCCACCCAGAATGCCGTCAGTAATACCGCCAACGCTGTCTAATAAATTATTCAAGCCATCCGTAATGTCATCGCCGCCGCCAATATCACCGATACCAAGCCCGTCGAGTAACCCACCAACCGCACCATCAACCGAAGCAACAACATCGTTAACGGTGGCATCAAGGTTGCCAAGCGTATCTGTGAGAGTTTCGACCACGCCATTTACCGTGCCTGCAGGGTCGTTTAGATCGATGTTGGAAACGATGTCTGTAAGTTGCTCAATCGAAGCCTGCAGCGTTTCAACCGTGCCGCCAAGCCCGCCGAGCGTGTCGCTTAGCTCATCAAGGCTCGCAAGTTCCGTGAGGTTGTCCAAAAGTGTGGTTACGGTTTCCAAAGAAGTAGCAACGTCAAGATCGCTCCCTAAAATATTATCCAGCGGTACGTTTAGCGCACTGGTCAGCGTGTCGAGCAAGTTAAGATCGAGAGTAAGATCAAGCCCCTCTGTACCCAATAAATTGTTCAAAATATTTGTGACCTCAACGGTCAGGTTGTTGACCTCGTTGAGAACAGTTTCGAGGATATTGTTAATCGTCAGGTCATTCAAAATATCGCCGATAATATCGAGATTTATAATGTTCAAGATATCGGTGTCACCCAAAATATTATTGATGATATCTGTGACCTCGGTCAGGGAGATAATAAGCGTATCAATGGTGTCGCCCAGATTGATAAGGACGTTGTCAATCAACTGTATCGTGTTGTCAATCATGATATCGATATCAATGAATGTGTCGCCGTTGCCGATGTCGACGCTAATGCCATCGCTGCCGTCCGTGCCATTTGTCGGTGGCAATGGCGTGTCGCCATCTGTGCCGTTATTGCCGTTTGCGCCATCCGCACCAGAGCCAAGCGTGAGGTCTGAACTGCTGGTGTTGAAATGACCTATGTCGGATGAAAGCTGTGACGCGCCCAATGTGCCCACGGTTGCTGCGGTGAAGTTATTAGCTGCGCCGCCGCCGTTATTGCTCGCGCTTAATGTGCCTTGTTGGTCAACGGCGCGGTCTGTGTTGATCGACATGTTGGCACCTTTTGGGAAGAGGGCGGAGCTGCTCACGCCTTGCTCGCCGCTAATGTTGGCGCTTTCATTATTGTACGCGCCGTTGTTCCCGTTACCCATGATGGAGGATTGATCTATCAGTTTAAAATCATGCCCCCCTTGTAATAGCGCATCGGTTTGTGAGGCTTGTAACGAGGCATAGGCCATGTTTCCGGAGCCAAACAGGCTTTCTGTTACACCATCCAGATCATCGGCAGCATATTGATCCGCGTCCAATTTGTTCTGCGGGATGATAATCGGCGTGTCTGGGCTGTCGGTTGTTAGGTTCGCCATATTGATGGTTGCTGCTGTGTCGTTCTGCGCCATGATTGTTACTCCCTACCTCAAATTTATTTCCCAGTTATGCCCCGATGTTTTCGGCCTGTTTGTAATAAAACAATACAAAAGGCGTACTGACGTATTCAGAATATCTATCTTAGGTTGTGAGTAAGTAAATTTTATGTTTCAGTTTAAATGTCTTTGTATTTCAGAAATGTTACAACCAAAGGATGTAAATGAAATCACTCAATACTATACTTTTGGTAGAAGACGATAAAACCACCCGTTTCATGCTGCGTGAGCAGTTGGAGAAGAATGATTTTATCATTCTCGAAGCGTGTGCGGGGCGGCGTTGTCTTGAGATCATCGAGCAATATCCTGTGAATTTAATTTTGCTGGATTTGAACTTACCTGACGGGAACGGTTTTGATTTCATCGATAAAATTAAAGCACAAACTGACGTCCCCTTAATCATATTAAGCAGCGAAAAAGACGAAGATAAGCGCGTTGAAAGCTTTGAAATCGGTGCTGACGACTTCGTATCAAAGCCGTTTAATTCCAAAGTATTAATCGCTCGTATCAAAGCGCACATAAGGCGTTACGACATTTCTCACAACACCAGCATTAATATGAAACGAAACGGCAAGGAATCTAATATAAGCCATTTTCACGGCTGGACGCTTGATCGCTTGAAATATGAGCTTCATGACAAAGATGGTCAGGCCGCCGCCCTCACACAAAAAGAGTTTTATCTTCTCGATTATATCGTTTTACACCCTGACCGTGTTTTGAAACGGGACGAGTTATGCGAGGTCATTCGCGAGAATAATTACGTTCCAACACCGCGTGCGATTGACGTCAAAATCACACGAATACGGAAGAAAATCGGTGATAACGCTCTACAACCTTTCATTATAAAAACCGTGCGCGGGGTGGGTTATATTTTCAATCCCGACACAGAATCTGGATAATCGAATACAACCAAAAGTTTATATCCAGCATCTCTCAATTATCTACTCATTATCATAAGGAAAAATCATATGTCACGTTCAACTCTGATCTTTATTTTGTCGTTGTCTCTTTGTTTGCTTTTTGATCACCAAGCCGCAGCACAGGACAGGCCATTGCAACAAGAAATGGAAGAGGTGATGATTTACGTTCATCAAAACAACCCGATGTTACACGCCGCGCGCGAAGAATTACGCGCAACCGAGGAGCTATATCCGCAGGCACGCGCAGGGTGGTTGCCCTCTTTGTCGGGGGAGGCAAGCCTTTATGCCACAGATATAGATACAAGTAATTTTAGCAACGGTGACGGTGCCACAACCAAAGACATGACGCTGAGCCTTAACCAACCAATCTGGCGCGGCGGCCGAACATTTGCCGAAGCCGATCGGGCGCGTGACTTAATCCGCGCAGGCGTTGCGACTTTGAAACAAGAAGAGCAAGACACAATGTATGCGGTGGTTGAGGCTTACATGAATGTGTTGCGTGATCGTCAATTACTTGTGGCCTATAAACGCAACGAAGATTTGCTGCGCCAAGAATTAGAAACTGCGATGGAGCGGTTTGACCTTGGTGATCTCACCACAACAGATGTCGAGCAAACAAAGGCACGTTTTGCCAAGGCGCAATCGTTACGCATTGTCGCCGCGCGTAATCTCTATGTCAGTGATGCCGAATATGAGGGGCTTGTCGGTATGAAAGTTCCTGCAAACATGTTGATGCCGCGCGCATATATTGACATGCCAGATGATCCAGAAACGCTTGTGAAGCTCGCCGAAGATTTAAACGCAGAGTTGCAAGTCTACACATACAGACACATGGCCAGCGAACATGAGGCTGACGCCGTGTTTCGTGAGCTGTTCCCGCAAATATCCGCATTTGCATCAGTCAATAAACAATACGATCCTCAACCGGGTGTTATTCCAGATTCGCAAGTGGAGACAATCGGTATTCGTGCCTCGATTGATTTGTTTCGTGGTGGTTCTATCCGTTCACGCGTGCGCCAAGTGAAAGCAGATTCAAAACGCCAAGGATTTGAAATCGAGGACGTTAAACGCCGCATAAAACAGCAGATCATCACAAATTGGCGGTCACACCAAGCAGCATTACTACAAACCCAAATTGTAAAGGTCGAGATTGCCGCCGCGAAACAGGCGCTCGAAGGTGTGCGCGAAGAAGCCCGAATGGGACAGCGTACCATTGTAGATATTTTGGATGCTGACGAAGATGTTGTGGAGGCCGAAGTCCTGCTTGCCCGTGCGCGTCGTGATGAAATTGTCGCAAAATATGCGCTCGCCCGTAGTGTGGGAATCCCGTTAACTGTTGGCATTGAATAATTAGATCTTATCTTTGCCTCTTATATTTGCTATGAATCCAGCAAATGAAATAAACGGCGGAGATAACATGATACTGAAAAATTTGATGAAGAGGCAGGTGTCTCTGTGGTTGTTTATGTTCTGCCTTGGTTGTGTGGCCGTACCATTTTCACACGCGCAAAGCCTGACAGGCCGTAAGCCGAAACAATTACAGCCACCGTCACAGCAGAAGTTACAACAAGCGCAGCCGCAACCAGAACAATCATACTGGATCCCACGCTGCGAAGCTTCGGTTGAAGGTGTACTGCCAAAATGCGAGATTTTCCAACGCCTATTAGTAAAAGATACAGGGCAGCGCGTTGCTGAGCTTGCGATTGGCTTTCCTGATGGGGTTGGCAAAAACGCGCGCGGTGTCGCTGTGTTGCCGCTTGGGATCTTGCTGAACGAAAAAACCAGTCTGCGGATTGATGACGGCGCGCTTTTTAATTTCCAAGTGCGTTATTGCACGCAAAATGGATGCTATGCGTTTTTGGATATCACACCGCAAATTATTGCTGAGATGAAGCGCGGCGGTGAAGCATCGTTTTACTTCATAACCATTGAAGGCAAAGAGATGCAGATTGATTTGTCGCTCGTTGGTTTCACCAAAGCACTTGAGGTGTTAGGCGCGCTTTAGCGTGTCGGTGGACGTAAACCGATAACAGATGCCGCGTAAGATAGGCGTGTGACGGCTGCCAAGTAAGCTTGTGAGTTCACCCCGACAATAACCCTGCCGCGGCTGTTATTTGCGGCGGCAAATACGGGGCCGCCACTATCGCCTTTATAAACATTACAATCCATATTCAAAATGCCAACATCCTGCGCGGCAGTTGTGTAGCTACATGATAGATCACCCGTTAAGCGCATATAGCCATATTTAGGTGTGTAGCCGAGTTGTTGCACAGGGACTTGTCCTGCGGAGTTTCGTCTTGGCGCGCTTGTCGCCATGCTGTCATAGCCATATGTATTGCCCAAGGGGGTATCAAGAATGAGAAATACAATATCTTTGGCGATGGAACCTGTTCTTGACGCGGGAAGACTCGGGAAGCGAATGGCCGTTATATTTGCCGAAGCAATTGTTCGTTGATTTTGGACAATCTGGAATTTCATGGACGATAAGGGGTCTTGGTTTCCCTTTCTGTTTTTGATGCAATGATCCGCAGTCAATATAACATTCGGTGCAACGAGTGTGGCGGTGCAAGTTCCGTGACCACTTTTTAAGTAACCGATGCTGCTCCATTCACTGCTGTATGCGATGGCGACCCTGTCTTCGGGCTTGGTGTTGCCGATCTGCATGAAACCGTTAATGGACGGACCTGTGGTTGTGACGCAGCCAGCCACGAACGGCAATGCGGCAACGGCAAAGGCTTTCGCCAATGTATTTATTGATTTTTTCATTTTTTTATTCCCTGTTCTTATAGGGACATTATAAGAAGTGATTTCCTAAATCAAATGAAAAAAGCAGGCTCTAATTGAAGCTGTTAATACTTTGCAATCTTATTGATGATGATCGTGCCCGGCGCTTCTGTGCGTGTGCAATCAACGGGCATGTTCATCAAATTAGGCCATGCATTTACCATGCCTTGGGTGTTGTCAGCGTCTTCGACGATGCTAAAGCGTAAGCAGCGTTTGGGGTTTGTCGCATGGTAGTAATCCATATAAACCTCAGGCGAGATAAACTGGTCATGCTCGCCCATGAAGTGATGCTGCGGCAGAGCAGAAATAATAGGTGCGTAATCCAACGGGTTTAACGCATCGCTAGCAATATTTTTGTGCGCACTCTCGTCGCTCGCATCGCCTTTGGCTGGTTGAAGTCCTGCGATATCAAGATGTCCGCTGACGGTACGAAGGGTCATCACATCATCACGTTCCGCAGATAACACAACAGCAACAACCGCGCCGCCGCCATAACCAATCAAGTTAAAGCCTTTGAGATCGTAACGTGTTTTGATCTTGCTCAGCGCATCATTCATAGATTTGATGGCTGTTTCACTATACATACCCGGTGCGCCTTCATGGCCGTTACACACAGGGTCTTTTGAGTATTGGCAAGGACGCGCCATATAAATCACGTTTTTGGCATGGTCAAAGGCGGATAAATGAAGTGCCACTGGATTCTTCGGTGTGAAATTTTTGTTCAAGCGCACATTCTCAGCAGATTGATTGCCGTTGCCTTCGATATAAATATTAGCAACGCCACCTTTTTGATGGATGCGTTCATAAACAGTCAGCAAAAATGTATCTGTTTGTATTTGGCGTTCCACCATAAATGATGGTGCGGCCAAACGCTCCGCCGTTTCTTTTTTGTAATACTCAGTGGCAGGATAGCAGGCATTGAGCGCAAGAGTTGCAGCAGCCAAAATAAGGCCTGCGGATAAAAGAGGGTGGCGTTTGATTGTCATGTGATTTTCTCCAGTCAGAATCTAACCCTATATTTTTATCACGGTGCGCGCAGGAAATCACGCCCCGATTACAAGTTGTTATAGATTGTTTTCATCATTCGATGGTTTTTCAGGCGGATGCCAACCTTTTTTCCATGTATCAAATTCGATGATTTCGGCAGGAACGCCGTTGTCATGGAACCAACTATCCACCGCAAATCGTTGGCCAGAGGCAGTTTCAGTGATGGATGCTGTTTGATGCGGGGCAAAGCGCCCATGTAGAGCAGGAAAGCGCGCGGACGGGGCATGCATGGTGTGATATTTCATCAATCCATTCTGGCGCAGCATCATAAGATAAATCGTTGTATTGACGCTTTCATCTACGCAATCATGGCTTTTGGGGGCGATATTGGCGTAAGTGCCCGCTTTATCGGCACTCGTTCCCGTCTTTGCACCGACAATATTCTCGAACTTCGCAATGGCGAGCGCGATTTGCGCGCGTTCACCTTCGGCACTACTCACGGTGCTAAACCCCCGCGCAATGCTCTTCCACTCTGTATCGCTGAGCACAACATCAGCAACCTTACGACAGCCATAGCCATAGCAGTGTTGAAAATTGGCGCGGGTTTGCAGCGTACGAAGCTCTTTTTTTTGCAAGTAATCCTGCGGGCTATACGCACCACCCGTGGCGCAGGCGGATAAAATCAGGAATGAAGCAAGGGCAATAAATTTCATGCTTGAAACTTATCGCAAAATTATAGATGTGCAAATGCTATGGTTTAAAAAATCTGCAAATGGCGAGCGCGTATATTCATTTGATACAAATTCAGGGAAGCGTCTCTGCATTTCTTTTTGTGTTAATTCAAAAACACGAACAGAAATTTGTCTTATACGTTCCTTTGATAAGCTGTACTCTTGACTGAGATATTCTAGAGTGTCGGGCTCTTTCTTTAAATAGCGGCGCGCAAAAATAGCTATATGTTTTGGGTTTTCTACAACTTCTGGAATTGAAGTTGCGAGAGAATCGATTAGCATTTGCATGTCTGTTGGGTCATATAAACCGTCATCTTCTTTGCTTTCCAATTGATTTACCCATGGTTCGAATTCTTCGCCTGTATCGATGCTGTCTTCAGGGTCATAATAAATATCTTTATCTTGATTTGGTATGTGGCCCAAGCTATCCAATGAAACTCTGTCGGCTATCCAGCCATGATAAATGGCAAACATTTCGGAAAGCGTAAAATTATGTGTATTCGATAGTTCGTGCAGCTTCTCCATGTTCTCAGGATCAAACCGTCCCGTAATATTAGGCCCGAAATTCTCTTGCATATCTATGCGGGCTTTTCGCATTTTTTTATAAGCTCCGCGACTAGCGTAGAGTTTCGGATCAAGATGCGCCATTTCGCTTGATATTGTTTTGCGCAAATATGTTTTGACATAGTTTCCGAGCATCATTGTTCGTTCTTTTTCGGTGCTCCAACTGCCTACGAGCTTGAGCGTTTGCAAGAACGCTTCGGACATAACATCGTCAATATCCAGCTTGGGTATTCTCTTTTTATATTCCCATGCCGTTTTAGCAGCGATTAACGAAACCTCCCAAAAAAGCTGCATAAGGGCTTCTTCGTCACCTTCATTGTGCCAACGAAGCGACAATTGCTCGGTTTCTTCATAAGTAAGCTTTGGCAGTCTTTTCTTCCTATCAAGAGCATCGTGAAATGTGCGGCAACTGGTGCCGACAAAATCAAGCTGACAAAATGTTTTTTCGTGTTCTTTATCCATAGCTAAATCTTGTAAACGATTTAGCTATCAAAAGTCAATATTTATGTAAATTATTCACCCAACTCAATCACAATAGGCGTATGGTCAGATGGTTTGTCCTGTCCGCGCGGGTCACGATCGACATAGCAATTCTGCAATCGATCAGCCAGCGATGGTGAAAGCAAAAAGTGGTCAATGCGGAGCCCTTTGTTTTGCGGCCACGCGCCACCTGTGTAATCCCAAAATGTATATTGTTCTGTGTCCTGATTACGAACGCGGAACGCATCGGTCAGTCCCAAATTCAGCATGGCGCGGTATCTCTGCTTTGTTTCGAGCATATAAAGCGCGTCATTGCTCCAGTTTTCAGGGTTATGAACATCGCGAGGCTCAGGAATGACGTTAAAATCACCACCAATCGCGAATGGCTCTTCGTTTGCACGCAATTCCCGTAGACGCGCAATCAAATGATCCATCCACCGCAGCTTGTAACGATACTTTTCGCTAAATGCCGCATCCTCGGTCGGGTTTTCAGACCGCGCACCCGATGAGCTTCCTTTGCCCGCCGCTTCATCCGCATAAACAGGATTGCCATTGGGCAGGTATATATTAATCAGCGTCATACGCTTCTCACCACTACCAATGCGAACTTCAATATAACGAGCTTGCTCGTCATCATCATTATGGGGCAGGGATGTATGAACAACCTCGACCTTTTCCTTGGTGAAAATCGCAACACCGTTATAGGCCTTTTGCGTGACCGCTTCGCTATGATAACCAAGCGCCTTGAATTCCTCATGCGGGAAGTCCAAACCCTTAAGCTCCTGCACCATCAACACATCAGGCTTCACCGCAGCCAGCCAGTCTTTGACATGCTCTCCACGGGCTTTGATTGAATTCACGTTCCAGCTTGCGATGCGCATATCTTTGGCCGTCCTTATTGTTCTATTTGGTTATCACTCTATATTAAAGCCCATGATTTTTGAATCATCTGCGAGCCTGCTTGACAGTATCGCGGAATCAATCTTAGATCAAATAGGTAGAGCCTTAACTGTAGAATAGTTCTACAGACGGTTCTAACGCAACGGGGAATCCCCCAAGGAGGCCATCATGGCTAAGTCACAAGACGCAAAAAAGAACGTTAAAAAAGTAGCGCTAAAATCACCAAAAGAAAAACGCAAAGAGAAAAAAGCCGCCAAAAACGAAAAGTAGGCTTTTAGTTTGTTTTAGAAGACAGGAAATGATGAGGGCGCTATAAAGATATTTGTGCGTATGACTGTTGATTTATTCGCAATCTCTGTATTGTGCTTAATATTTTACTATATGAAGCTACCTTCATATGTCGGAAATGATTTTCTCCCTCGTGATGTTGATTCATCGTTGAAAATTTTAATGTGGTTAAGCTCTGTCTCAATCTTGTTTTGCTTTGCTTCTGTTCAGCTGTTCCGAATAAAAAAATCGTTGAAATGGTTTTTTTACGCATCTTGGTTTTCAGTTGTGTTTCCCTTTGTTGTGGCGCTTCTTCTTTCTTTTTATTACCCTCATTTTGGGCTTTCGCCGAGCGCAAAAAACGGTGTTTTTACATTATTTGTTTTTGCGTACTTTATCTTTACGCCGCGTCTGGTGATGGCGTTTATCGCGAGTTGGGCGTATTTGCGCCTGAGCACCAATAAAGCACTTATAACGTCTACATGGGTGGTGATTTTAGTTATATCGGCAAGCATTCTCTATACATCAGGGGCAATGCCGCCGTGGAAAGCAACGAATCCAGATGATGCGCGCTTCGATATATCTAAATTTAGGTTTGAAGATTATTCATGGTACGATTCTGAGCTTACAGAATTACGAAAGACTGTTCTTTCGGTCTGCCAACGCGACGGCGCGACTGAGGCTGATATGGACAGAGCCTTCGTTGATGCGGGTAATGCAATAAAAGTATCAAGCCAGAATAGGGATGAATTAGGGGTTAAATATGTTGGGTATAGATACCCCCACCCTGAATTTGCATTGATAGATATTTACTCATATGTTGATAAAAACGATGAGGTCATTGATTGCGATGTCAGCGGCCTTGAAACGCACAGGGCATTAAACCGCGTGCCTAATTCATCACAATAGTTAATCAAACAGAAAACGATGTTCCACAACCGCAGCCTGATGTGGCGTTGGGGTTGTTGATGACGATGCGCGAGCCGTCGAGGTCTTCGATGAAGTCGAGCGTTGAGCCGTTCATCAGGCCGAGCGAGCCTTCGTCGATGAGGACGTTGACACCGTCTTTGGTGAACAGATGATCATCTTCAGCTTGTGCGGGGACGAATTTGAACTCTTCATATTCAAATCCTGCGCAGCCGCCACCTTTTATCCCGACACGGAAGAATTGGTCAGCGTTACCATCCTTTGCCAGAACATCTTTGATGCGCTTGGCGAAGTTTTCGGTGATGGTGATATCGTATTCATTGCTCATACTTAATTATATGGCTCTTTTGGCATAAAATTCAAGTGCGGAAGTGATTGCATCGTGCCGCGCTGCACAGTATTGTGAATCTCAGAAAATAAGGAGACCCCACATGGCTGAAGCAGCTCTCGACCAGACATTGTATAACTATTGCGCCTTACCGCTCGCGATTTACGCGTGCCGCCCCGATCAAAGCGCAGGCCGTATTTATGACGAGCCTGAAAGCAAAACCCGCACATGTTTTCAGCGTGATCGCGACCGCATAATCCATTGCAGCGCCTTTCGCCGTTTGAAATATAAGACCCAAGTGTTTGTGTATCACGAGGGCGATCATTACAGAACGCGCTTAACGCATACGTTGGAAGTATCACAAATTGCCCGTTCATTGGCGCGGTCATTGTTGGTGAACGAGGATTTAGCTGAAACGGTTGCGCTTGCCCATGACCTTGGCCACACACCGTTTGCCCATGTTGGTGAGGATGTCTTGGTGGAGTGCATGAAGGACGTTGGCGGGTTTGAGCATAACGACCAATCCCTACGCGTTGTAACGTTCTTGGAGAACAAATACCCGAAATGGCGCGGCTTGAATTTAACATGGGAAACGCTCGAAGGGATTGTCAAACATAACGGCCCGATTGCGCGGAAAGAGCTGCCTGTCACGCTGAAAGGCTTGCAGGAACAAACCGATTTGCGCCTTGATACCTATGCGTCGGTCGAGGCACAAGCCGCAGCGATTGCTGATGATATTGCCTATAACAACCACGACGTGCAAGACGGCATTCGGGCGGGGTTGTTCACGCTCGCGGATATGGAGGGCGTGCCGATTTTGGACGAGGTGATCGCCCGCACACGCGCGACATACCCCGATATTTCCGAAGATATCTTGGTGCACGAAGTCATCCGCGAGATGATTGGCGAAATGGTTGTGGACGTGATCGAGGAATCTGAAAAACGCCTGCGCGAACTTAAACCGCAAAGCGTGGAAGACATTCGTATGGCAGGGCAGCAGGTTGTTGCGTTCTCGCCCGAGATGTTTGAAAAGGTTGAAAAACTGCGCGCCTTCCTTTGGGATAAGATGTACCGCCATTACCGCGTGCGCCGTATGCGCCTTAAGGTCAGCAAGATCGTTGAGGATTTGTACCATGCCTTTATGGAGCAATATGAATTGCTGCCGCAGAACTGGCACGCACGGGTCGAAATCGTTGGCGGGCAGAGCGACAAGGTCGCCCGTGCGCGGGTTGTTGCCGATTACATCGCCGGCATGACGGATCGTTATGCGATAAAGGAACATGAGCGGCTTTTCTCGCTGTATCAGGATATTTAGCCTGTATTGCCTGTAAGTCTTTGTTTTTGAATGATAAATGACCGCGCTCCAGTTTATTCGCAAGTTTTCTTCAGATTTTCTGTGCTCCTTGCCTATCAAGGGATACAGCAGATACTGTTCTGATTTAATGTAGCATGGACAATTAGAGAATAGCAATAAATTCCTATTTTGCGGTGGTCAGGTTCGAAAATATTGATAGAACCTAATTTCGCCATAAATCCGTCCTATATAAGTATATATCAGTGAATAACTTGCGGATTTACGCAAAGTTTCTTTGTTTTTAAAACGCACTTTCAATAGGCTTATGCTATGCAAACTAACAATAACGATGATGAAAACGCGAAACATGCTGAGGCATTTCGCAGGATAATGGACACAATGGGTAGAAGAAATACATTTGAAATGCGCCGCGGACGCACCTTTCCCGCTTTTATGACAGTTGCGGTGATCGCCGTTTTAGGCACCGTTTTATGGTACAGCTATCCAAAGGAATCAGAATATCGCGAAATTAATTCCGTGCCATTGATTCGCGCCGATGCGGGCCCGATGAAGGCCGTGCCGAACGATCCCGGTGGAATGGAAATCCCATACCGCGACAGCACAGTGTTTGACACAATCCGCAGCGCCCGTAATGAAAACGGCGAGGGCGGCGTTGAAAATTTACTATCCGATGCGGAAGAGCCTCTGTCACGGGAACAAATGTTTGCAGGTATAAATACCGCGCTTGAAGGCGAGACTGCGGATGAACTTATCGAAGTGGGCGTGAATGAAGAGGCTGATGCGGCGGGTGAGATCGAAGCCATTGCTGCTGTGCAAGTTGATAAAGGCATTACAGAAGCGACAGAAACAAAAGAGATCGAGGTCGCGGTTGCAACAACAACCACAACCACAACGCCTGATGCGCCAACACCTTCTAAAAAACCAGATGACATTGCCGACAGCATGGCACGCACAGAACCAGCCGCAGGTGGCGCAGTGATCGCCGCAACAGGTGGTTATCTTGTGCAGCTTGCGAGTGTGAAGTCTCGTGAAAATGCGGTATCGCTTTGGAAAGACATGCAGAAAAAATTCCCGACAGAGCTTGGTGGTTTGAATTTGAATGTTGATGTTGCTGACCTTGGCGCACGCGGAACATATTATCGTGTGCAGGGTGGTTCTGTATCCGAAGAACGTGCCCGCGCCATTTGCAGCGCAATTGACGCTCAAAAAGCAGGAGGTTGCCTTGTTGTCCGTAATAGATAGTGAAAACGCCCCCGCAGCCGCCATCGTCGGCTTTGCAGGGTTGGAATTAACAGCAGAGGAAACGAAGCTTTTCGCCGAGAAAAATCCGCTGGGCTTTATTTTATTCGCCCGCAATATCAAAGATGCAAAGCAAGTTAAGGCGTTGATTAAATCGCTTCATAAATGCGTGGGACGCAAAGACATTCCTATTTTGATCGACCAAGAAGGTGGACGTGTACAGCGTTTGCGTGAACCTGAATGGACGCAATACCCACCCGCCAAACATTTCGGCGATATGTTTTTTGAAAACCCGATGGAATCGCGCAGCGCGCTACAGGCAAACACAAGAGCGATTGCGGCGGAGCTGAAGGAACTTGGCTTTAATGTAAATTGTTCGCCCGTTTTGGATGTGTTGGTTCCTGATACGCATGATGTTATTGGTGACCGTGCGTTTTCGACTGATCCTTCGATTGTGGCGTCGCTGGGTGGCATTGTTGCGCAGGAATATATTCATTGCGGCATTACACCGATTATCAAACATATCCCTGGTCATGGTCGCGCAATGGCGGATAGCCATGATGAGTTGCCTGTTGTAAACACAGCGTTAGACGAATTGAAATCTCACGATTTTCATCCGTTCCACGAGATTAGCCAAAGCATTTATGGCGATGCTGTGTGGGGCATGACGGCGCATGTTGTTTATCCTGAACTGGATGAAAAACTGCCTGTGACATGCTCGCGTAAGATTATATTTGATGTCATCCGTAACGAGATTGGCTTTCGCGGTTTCTTGTTGGGCGATGATCTTGAAATGAATGCTCTGGCGCAATTTGGTGATGTGCGCGCCCGTCAACGGCTGGCCTTGCGTGCTGGTTGTGACGCGGTTTTACATTGCAGCGGAAACTTCCAAGATATGGAATTAATGTTTTCCGAAACACCAAAGATGACAAGTGATGCTGTTTTGCGCTATAACCGCTCAATTGAGTGGTCTCAGCCTGTTGCTTAGCAAGGGTTAGGCCTTGTTTAGACGGGTTTTAAAAGCGAAGAGTTAATGACAGAAGCTGACCAAAACACGAAAATAATTGAATTTGAAGAAGATCCGCCACGTGCGGAGGCTTCGTTATTGGTTGATCCCGAAGCGTTATTACTGAACATTGATGGCTATGAAGGGCCGATTGATGTATTGCTCGCGATGGCGCGTGACCAAAAGGTTGATCTAGCCAAAATCTCTATTTTACAGCTCGCACGGCAATATCTGGCGTTTATAGAACAGGCTCAGAAATTACAGCTTTCTTTGGCGGCGGAATATTTGGTGATGGCGGCGTGGCTTGCATATTTGAAATCGCGCCTTTTGCTGCCCCGTGAAAATGACGAGGACGAGCCAAGCGGCGAGGAAATGGCCGAAGCCCTGCAATTCCAGCTCCGCCGTTTGGAAGTGATGCAAAAAGCCGCCGAGGATTTGTTCGCGCTGCCGCAGCTTGGTCAAGACGTGTTTTCACGCGGGATGGCGGAAGGCTTGAGAACCAAGACTGACACAACGTACGATGCGACCCTGCTTGATCTGCTTAAAGCTTATGGCGACATCAAACGCCGTAGCGAGTCCCAGAATTACGAATTGCCGACCTTTACTTTGATGTCGATGGATACCGCGCTTGATCGTATGACAAAGATGCTGGGTAAATTACCGCGCAAAGGCCCGTGGAGCGTTTGGACAACGTTAAGCTCGTTCATGCCTGAAAAGATCAAAGATAAATTATATGCGCGCTCGTCAATGGCCTCGATGTTTACTGTCGGGCTGGAGATGGCAAAGCAAGGCAAGGTCGAAATTAAACAAGACGGTGCCTTCCGCCCGATTTATTTACGCGCCGCAATTGATAAACTACAAAGCGTTACCCCCGAAGAACAAGAGGTAAAAGATGGCACAGGAAGCTAAAACAAACGATATGAGCGATGACATGGACGATAACACACATGATGACAGGGGCAGGCAAGAACAAGATATGCGCTTGTTAGAAGCAATGCTGTTTGCTACAGGTGAACCGCTAACTGTGGCGGCGATGTATGAACGCTTGCCCGAGGGCGCAGATGTTGGCGGCATGTTGATGGAGCTGCAAAAACGGTACGAGAAGCGCGGCGTGCATTTGTTGGAAATGAACGGTACATGGGCGTTTCGTACGGCTGTTGATTTGGGTGATGCGCTGAGCCTGCATAAAGAAGTGCAGCGTAAGCTCTCGCGCGCGGCGATGGAAACACTCTCGATTGTGGCGTACCACCAACCTGTAACCCGCGCAGAAATCGAAAACATTCGCGGCGTTGCGACAAGCAAGGGCACGCTGGATGTGTTGATGGAAGCAGGGTGGGTTAAACCCGGTCGCCGTCGTGAAAGCCCCGGTCGTCCGCTGACATGGGTGACAACGCCCACCTTTATGGATCATTTTGGGCTGGAGTCTATGACAGATTTACCAGGGCTTGATGACCTTAAATCCTCAGGCTTGCTCGACCGTCGTCCGGCTATTGATACGGTGAAGATGACAGGCGAGTTATTCGGCGAAGATGACGCCAATATGGAAGATGATTTGAACTATAAACCGTCAAACGATTCACAAGATGATGAAATGAATGACGAATTCGATGAAGAAGGTCTGGAAGTTGACGCCGAAATGGATGATACTGACGATCTGGAAGAGGAGCGTGAATAAATGGCACCCAGCATCTGGCAAATATTAATTATCGTTTTGGTCGTACTGTTTCTGTTCGGCGCAGGACGCGTGCCGCGTATCATGGAAGATATGGCAAAAGGCATCAAAAGCTTTAAAAAAGGCATGAAGGAAGAAGACGAAAAAACAGGCGGCAAGCCTTCGCTTTCTCATGCTAAAAACGATGACGATGTGATCGACGCGGAAAGCGCGGACAGCAAAAAATCCACCTCAAAAAAGAAGTAATTCGCCATGTTTGATTTTGGCTGGGCAGAATTACTCGTCATTATGGCGATCGCAGTCTTTGTGATCGGCCCTAAAGAGATTCCCGACATTATGATGACGCTGGGGCGCGCCGTGCGCCGTATGCAATACATCAAATACGCCTTCACACAGCAATTCGAAGATTTCATGCAGCATCATGATTTGAACGAAATCCGCCATTATGCCGCGATGAGCGACGAAATCGATGGCTATAACGAGAATGTACCGCTCGACCGTCATGGTGAACCGCAAATGTTACCGCTCGATAAGGAGCAGGCGCAAGCGCAGGCACAGGCACAGGCATCTGACGAAAAAGTGCAAGCAAATGACAAAAGCAAACGCCTTGATGTTGCGGCACTTTACGCCCATATCGAAAAAGACTATGTCGCGGCGTTTCAACAGCCCTCAGACAATATCGATGATTTCCTCGAATACTTCAAAGGCCGCAGCGTCAGTATCTTGGATGTGGGCTGTGGCCCTGGTGTTGACGTGTTTTATTTATACAATCGCGGGCATCAGGTGACAGGGCTTGATCTGTCCACGAACATGGTAGAGCAAGCGCGTAAAAAATGCCCTGATGCTGTTTTAAAGCATGGTGACATGCGTGATATGCCGTTTGATGATGGTGCGTTTGATGGTGTGGTATCGTCATATTCGATTATCCACCTGACAAAAGAAGATATGCCGCAGGTTTTTAAAGAGTTTAGCCGTGTTCTTACGCTCGGCGGTGTTTTGTATATAGGGTTTCAGGCTGGCGCACCGCTTGAAACATGGGTGAATGAACCGTTTGACCCATCGGTCGCGTTTTTCTTGAACATCTGTAACATCCATGAAATATCGACCTTGCTGCAAGAACATGGGTTTGAGGTTCTGAATGTTTATGAGCGAGATTTTACCTCAGAAGAAGAGCTGCCTTTTGAAAAGGTCAGTATGCTTGCGAGGAAAATATCATGACGGAAACGGAAAAAACAGAAGACGTAAAAGTTGGCGCAGAAGATGCAAAAGCCGCAGAGGAATCGCAATTGCCGCTGCAATCACATTTGTTGGAGTTGCGTAAACGTCTGTTGTGGTCGTTCATGGCGTTGCTTGTGGGGACTATATTTTGTTATATGTATGTTGAGCATATTTACAGCTTTCTGATTTCGCCGCTTTCAAACGCGATGCAGGAAAACGATACGAACCGATTGATATATACAGGCCTTACGGAAGCCTTCTTCACGTACCTAAAAGTCGCGTTTTTTGGCGGGCTGTGTGTGACGTTCCCTGTGATCGCGACACAGCTTTATCGCTTCGTAGCGCCGGGGCTTTATAAGAACGAACGGCGTGCGTTTTTACCATTTTTGATTGCGTCGCCGCTTTTGTTTATCGCGGGCGGGGCGATGGTTTACTTTGTGGTGATGCCGATGGCGTGGCCATTCTTCCTGAGCTTCCAAAGCACGGACACCGCCTTGCCGATACAGCTAGAAGCACGGGTGAGCGAGTATCTGGACTTGGTGATGGTGTTGATGTTTGCCTTTGGCCTGTGTTTCCAGCTGCCTGTTTTGCTGACGCTTTTGGGGCGGGCAGGGGTGGTGACTGCGGATATGCTGGCCGCCAAACGTAAATACGCGGTGATTGTAACCTTCGTTGTTGCGGCTTTTCTGACGCCGCCTGATGTGATTAGTCAGGTGCTTTTGGCGATCCCGATTTTGGCACTTTATGAGGTGTCCATCATCCTTGTGCGCATGGGCAAGAAAAAATGAGCACCCCATTCCAGCATTACCAAATCTTGATTAATGACAGGGTTATTCAAACGGACCCGCATCAAAAATGCACCGTGGAAAAGCTGCATACGCTGCATGCGCAAATTGTAAAACACGAAATGAGTGATAAGAAATCGTTCTGGCGTTCATGGGGCAAGCGCGAGAAAACGGGTGCGATTAAAGGCGTTTATATTTACGGCAGCGTTGGGCGCGGTAAATCAATGCTGATGGATTTATTTTATGATTGCCTGCCTCCTTCTATCGGAAAACAACGCGCGCATTTCCATGAATTTATGATCGATGTGCATGATTATTTGCACAAGGCTCGCCAAGGCGCAGAACCCGATAAGGCGGTTTCACATTACGCGAAAGATATCGCCGCCAAGGTCAAAGTGCTGTGCTTTGATGAATTTCATGTCACCGATATTGCCGATGCAATGATTTTGGGACGGCTGTTTGGTGCGTTATTCGCGCATGGTGTGATCGTTGTGGCGACAAGCAATTGGCCGCCCGATAGATTGTACGAGGACGGCCTACAGCGCGAGCGGTTCTTGCCGTTTATTGATTTACTCAAAGCAAGTATGGATGTGCAAGCACTCGATGGGCCAATCGATTACCGTATGCAAAATATGGCAGAGGCCGATATTTATTTCACGCCGCTTGGTAAAAGCGCACAGCAAAAAATGGATGAAATATTCCGCAGTCTTGCTGCAGGAACACCTGAAAAAACAGAAACATTGACCGTTAAAGGGCATAAAATTTCTATGCAAGCGGCGGGCAATGTAGGGCGTTCTAGCTTTGCTAACCTATGTGAGAAGCCTTATGGGGCGGAGGATTACCTCAAAATATCAAATAAATACGATACGGTTTTAATCGAAAATATCCCTAGACTTGGTTATGATCGACATAACGAAGCCAAAAGATTTATGATTTTGGTCGATGCGCTGTATGAAGCAAAATGCAATATTGTGATTTCCGCAGACACCACGATCGAAAAATTATACACGGGCAAAGATCACGCATTTGAATTTGAACGCACGATAAGCCGCCTAATCGAAATGCAGGGCGAGGACTATAGAGGCGGACATAGCAAAGATAAAGAAAGGCGCAGCGATGGAAAATAACAGACAAACAGATGAATTGTATAAGGCCGCCATTGCGGTGATGGATCATGCCTATACGCCGTATTCATTGCACCCTGTGGCATCAGCAATTCGTGCGGATAACGGCGCGGTTTATACGGGGGTGAATGTTGAAGTCGCACATTATAAAGGGCTGTGCGCCGAAGCATCAGCAATGGCGGCGATGATAACAGGCGGGCAATATAAGATAGCCGATGTCGCCGTGATCGGGCCGAGCGAGCATCTTTGTACCCCTTGCGGTGATTGCCGCCAACGCATCCGTGAGTTCGCGGATGAGGACACCATTATTCATGTGATGGATAAAAGTGGTGTGGTCTTGAAGCGTTACACAATGGATGAATTACTGCCCGATTCTTTTGGCCCTGAAAACCTCAAGTAAGGCGCGGCGCGCTAGAGCTTCGGCGCGCTTGGTTTTTGGCCATTTTCCCATGCTTGAATACGCTCTAGCTCCCCATGAAATTTTTTCAACGATGAGGTGTTAAGCGTTTCTGGCATTTCCAGCGGCATCCATTCACGTAAGGTGCTTAGACGCTCGGTACCGATTTTATCCATGATATGGGCGCAGCGACTTGTGGCGGCTCTTTCATGTGTTGTCGCGTAGGTTGAACCACGTGGGTTGAATGCGCTCCCGAGGGCGTTTGCATGAAGGTGAAAAACCTGACGCAGTGCCCAAGTCGCAGGGCGGCTCGTGTAAGGCTTTAATTGACGATAAAGAAAATCCGTAAGCATGATGTTGTCCCTGTTTTATTTATTAATTTTTTTATGACTCTATGTCTTTTGCAATAAAAAGTCTAATATTTGTCACATGATCGGTTTTATAAAAAAGATATTCAAGCGCGCCCCGTCTTTATCAAAAGTGAAAAAAGACCCTGTGCGCTATGAACAGGAAAAGAAGATCGCGCATTCCGATAATGAGGGCGGTCGCCTCTCTCTCGCGCAAAGCAGCGAAACCCATCAGGAAATTCTATATTACCTCGCCGAAAAAGACCCAAGCGTTGCCGTGCGTAAGGCTGTCGCCAAAAACAACGCGACCCCCGTACAAGCCAGCCCCGTTCTAGCAGGGGATAGCAGCGCGGAAGTGCGTTTGGCACTGGCGGAGCGTTTGGTACGGTTGCTGCCTGATCTCTCGCATGACAAGCACAGCCAGCTTTACGCCTTTGTCGCGCAATCGATGGGAACGCTTGCACTGGATGAGGTTTTGAAAATTCGGAAAGCACTCTCGACAGCACTCAAGGATTCAGAATACACCCCACCGAAAGTGGCATCACAGCTCGCCCGTGATATTGAGCGCGAAGTGGCAGAACCGATTTTGATGTTCTGCACCGCGCTATCGGATAAAGATTTGCTAGAGATTTTGAAGGAACATCCCGATAGCTGGAGCGTGAAAGCCATCGCGGGACGGAAAAAAGTGAGCGGTATTATTTCCCGCGCGATCATCGACACCAATAACGAACCCGGCGGTCAAACGTTGCTTGAAAACAAGGGCGCAGAAATTGATCTGGCGTTGTTAGAACATATTATCGAGCGCGCCCGCGATTTTCCCGAATGGCACGGCGCATTGGCCTCACGGAAAGCACTCTCAAGCAAGATGGCAAAAAGACTCGCGCGGTATGCCGATAAATCGGTGCGTAAATTATTGCTGGAGCGCGAGGATTTAGACCCCGAAGCCATTGAAGAAATTTCCGAAATTTTCAAACGCCGTCTGGATTTCGCAGGCGATGAAGGTCGTCTTGATGAAGACCCGATGAAACGCGCAATACGACTTGAGAAAAATGGCGAACTGAACGCCGATGTTGTTTCAGACGCGTTGGCGATGCGCGATCGGGCGTTTTTATATGCGGCACTGGCGCGGCTTGCGAACACAACAGTACCAACTGTGAAAAAAGTGTTCGAGATGAAAGCCCCAAAACCGATTATCGCGCTTTGCTGGCGGGCGGAATTGAGCATGCGTTTCGCGTTTAAGCTGCAACAGGAAATGGGGCATATCGCGCCCGATGAGCTGATCTATCCGAAAGAGGGAACCGATTACCCGATGGACGATGAGGAAATGAAATGGCAGCTCGACTTTTTAGGGCTGAGCGTTAAATAACGTACCGTATATTGTCGACCGTAATTTTTTAATTTATAAGTATCTCTACTAATGCAACTTCAATATGGGGGATAAACAAATGACATCAAATGTTATTCAAGATGGTATTGCTGTAAAGCCAGAAGGTACGCCTGATTTTTTGTGGATTCATATGCACGGAATGGGCGATAATGCTGAAAACAACAGACCTTTAATTGAAAAATATCATGGAATATTCCCGCAAGCCCATATCGAATTCCCTTATGTTGCTGCTTATGGTGCTAAAACAATTTCGCCACTTTCTTTTCCTAAGGGGCAAGAGAATGCAACCCAAGAGGAATTAAAACGAGCGCTATTCGATGAGTATATGGTTAAAAAATCTGCGATGACATCGTTTAACAAAGTTGTACGTAGCGTTAAGAACTTTGTTATAGAAAAAGTGGCTGTATATCAGCTTAAGAAGAAGATGCTTCATGGTATAGTAAAATATATTGAAGCGAAGCAAAAGGAAACGGGTCTTCCTGCTGAACGAACAATCATATCGGGCTTTTCTATGGGCGCGGGCGCTGCCATCTATGCTGGGTTATTATCGAAAAATCAGGTTGCTGGCATTGTAAGTCATTCTGGTGGTTATTTGGGACAAATATTTAATGCCGCATCAAAGCCTCCTATTTTGTTTATTGCTGACGAAAAAGACATTGAAATGCGGCGCGGTGAGTTGCTTGATATTGAAAAAGCTGTGCGCCGTCTTAAAAAAACAGGTGTTGATGTTGATTTTCAAATATTGGAGTCTGAAGCTCCTCATGTAGCCAATTATCAAGAACGTGAACCATCTTTAGGAATGACTAGGGATTTTATATCTAAGCGCCTTGCTCTTTAGTAATCCGAAGGATTGCATTGTAAACCACCTTGACGCTGCACCGCCGAAGGCGTAAGCATAATTGAGAAAAATTCGAATTTTGATAGCTTGATAGAGAAGGAAATTATCATGAAAGAACCTGTAAGAGTCGTCGTCACAGGCGCAGCTGGCCAAATTGGTTATGCGTTGTTATTCCGTATCGCCAGTGGCGCGATGTTGGGTCCCGATCAACCAGTGATTCTACATTTGTTGGAAATCACTCCTGCGCTTGGCGCGTTGAATGGTGTTGTGATGGAACTTAACGATTGTGCGTTCCCGCTGCTTAAGGGTGTTGTTACAACGGATGATGCGAATGTTGCGTTTAAAGACGTGAGCTATGCTTTGTTGGTTGGCGCGATGCCACGTAAAGACGGCATGGAACGTAAGGATTTATTGTCTGCGAATGGCGGCATTTTTGGCCCACAAGGCAAGGCAATTAACGACCACGCAAAACGTGACGTGAAAGTATTGGTTGTTGGTAACCCTGCAAACACGAACGCGTTGATCGCGCAACAAAATGCGCCTGACCTTGACCCGAATTGCTTCACAGCAATGGTGCGTTTGGATCATAATCGTGCGATTAGCTCTTTGGCCGAAAAGACAGGCACAGACTCAACCGATATCACAAACATGATTATTTGGGGCAACCACAGTGCAACACAATATCCAGACATTCACCACGCCAAAGTCAAAGGCGCGGCAGCAATGGATAAAGTTGATATGGGCTGGTACGAAGGCACGTTTATTCCTGAAGTACAGCAACGCGGTGCGGCAGTTATCAAAGCACGCGGGGCTTCTTCTGCGGCGTCGGCGGCATCAGCAGCAATCGACCATATGCGCACATGGGCATTGGGCACAGCGTCAGGGGATTGGGTTTCTATGGGTATTCCATCAGACGGTTCATACGGTATCGCACCAGGCGTGATTTACGGTTATCCCGTGACATGCAAAAACGGTAAGTACGAGATCGTGCAAGGTTTGGAGATCTCTGATTTCTCACGCGCCCGTATGGATGCAACGGATAAAGAGCTTCGCGAAGAACGCTCTGCTGTTGAACATCTGTTCCCGCACCAAAAGGCGGCGTAAGCTGGTTGTGAATTTATCTGCAAATTTTGAGTGATAACCGAATGAGCGGACTTTAAAATATTAAACGCCCTGTGATGAAAAATGCACGGGGCGTTTTGTTCAGAGCGTTGTTGTATTCGTTCTTATTCTTAAAACTCTAATTTTGCAGGCGCAGCCGCGGGTGGCGGCAGTAAACTCTCACCTGTTAGCTCAAGCGGTGTAGGCTCTGTGGAGAGAGCAGGGGCAGGAGCTTCGTAATCGATTCCTGCTTCGGCAGAAAGTTCTGTGCGGCGACCATCTTCCCAATTACTCATATCTGATAAATAACCAGTACGAAGATCAGCATGAGCATCGGTGAATATAGCACCATTGCGGAAATCTTGCTCGGTTAGGCCGAGTTTTTGGTAGGCGGCAATGCCTGCGCCTTCGGTTTCAGCACTAATAACAGCATCAATAGCGGTTTTTTGAAATTCTGGTGGTATTGTTGATAGATCAACGGTTTCACCATTTGCAATTTGATCTGTGATCTTGTCGCGCACCATTTGTTGGGCAACGGCGGGTGGCAATGTGGCAAGGTCAATTGTTTCGCCACGTTGTAATGCGGCCTGAGCAGCCTCTGTCGCGGCGACATCGCTTTCTAGTGTGGCCATATCGGCAGCTATTTCGTGGGGATTAGCAACGCAGACTAAGTTTTGTGCTTCGTAATCCGCTATTTCGGCTGGTGTAAAGAGTGTTCCGTCAGGGTGTTTCATGTATCTGTCTTGATTTGCCTGATCAATCAGGCGCGATAATTCGAGGCCGTCGCGCTGCTGATCTAAATGTTGGGCTAAAGAATTAGCGATTTCAAACGCACTGAAAGCAAACGCACCTATTCTGAGTGCCACATTCGTGTCATTGATGGCGTTCATGTAGCCATTAATGATTCTGCTGTTTTTGTCTTC
The DNA here is from genome assembly GCA_037969035.1 of Bdellovibrionales bacterium. Lineage (GTDB taxonomy): Bacteria > Pseudomonadota > Alphaproteobacteria > Micavibrionales > Micavibrionaceae > JBBKWU01. Next base: position 83,490 of record JBBKWU010000015.1, on the reverse strand, counting down.
TTCACCTTTGTGGCTAACGCGATTGTCGCTGATATTATCAAAACCTGAGTTAATGCCCGCGCCATGTTCGGCAGCAGCAATCAGTTTTTCCGCCATTTCTGGCGGGTGAAATGTAAGGTTAGCCGCTTGTGTAAGGCTCAAATTTTGGGTACTGGCAGACGCCATTAACACACCTTTATTATTTGTGATGCTGTTTTTACAGCTTTTATTTTTTTTCTATTACGCCTTTATATTATAGAAGATTTATTAACGATACGTCAAATAAAATCAAAATTCCGCATTATTTTTAATGCGGCGCACAAATTTGGCGCATGTACTGTTTGCAAAGCCTACGGAAAGTGCTAAATAAAAGGGTCTAAATGATTATTACTTTTATCCTTTTTTGGGGTAACCAACTGAAAATACGGGGTTTTTAATGAATATCCACGAATATCAAGCCAAAGAATTATTGGAAAAATACAATGTCACTGTGCCAAAAGGCATCGCGGCGATGAGTGTTGACGAAGCGGTAGAGGCTGCAAAGCAGCTTCCAGGGCCACTTTATGTTGTGAAATCACAGATTCACGCAGGCGGACGCGGCGCGGGTCACTTCAAAAACAACCCTAAAGGCAAGGGCGGCGTTCGTCTTTGTAAGACAATCGATGATGTTAAAGATGCTGCGACAGCCATGATGGGACAAGTTTTGGTTACAAAACAAACGGGCCCCGAAGGCAAAGAAGTACAACGTCTATACGTCACAGACGGCGTTGATATTGAAAAAGAATATTACTGCTCAGTTGTTTTGGATCGTAGCACAAGCCGCGTCACATTCATGGTATCCACCGAAGGCGGCATGGAGATCGAAGAAGTCGCAGAACATAGTCCTGAGAAAATCACACATGTTGCGATTGATCCTGTGACAGGCATGATGCCGTTCCACGCTCGTAAACTTGCGTTCGCGCTTGGTCTTGAAGGTGCTGCGGTGAAGTCAGCGGTGAAGTTCTTTTTGAACCTTTATAAATGCTTTGTCGATTTGGATGCTTCGATTGTCGAAATTAACCCGATGATTCTGGTGAATGACGAGATTATGGCACTGGACGCGAAAATGAACTTCGACCCGAACGCTTTGTTCCGTCAAAAGCACGTTGCTGATATGCGTGATGAAACAGAAGAAGACGAGCGCGAGAATCAAGCCCACAAATATGATCTGTCATATGTTGCGTTGGACGGCAATATTGGCTGTATGGTCAATGGCGCAGGTCTTGCGATGTCCACAATGGATATTATCAAGCTGTATGGTGGTGAGCCGGCCAATTTCTTGGACGTTGGGGGCGGAGCAACAACTGAGAAAGTAACGGCGGCGTTTAAAATCATTCTTTCTGATCCAGCCGTGAAAGGTGTTCTCGTGAACATTTTCGGCGGTATCATGAAATGTGACGTGATCGCCGAAGGCGTGATTGCTGCGGCTAAGGAAGTTAAATTATCTGTTCCCCTTGTCGTCCGCCTCGAAGGCACTAATGTTGAGAAGGGTAAAGAGATTATGGCGAAGTCGGGTTTACCGATTATTTCTGCTGATAGTCTTGGCGATGCGGCGCAAAAAGTTGTTGATGCCACGAAACAGGCGATGGCTGCTTAGTTCGCAGGCATCACGTGATTATTAAATTAGAAAATGGAGACAAAAACATGACATACACATTTAAAAACCTATTGCTTCTATCTGCTGTGGTTTCTTTTGCCTCCTTTTCAAGTGTCGCGATGGCGGCGGATGAAGCCGAAGTTGTTGCTGCTGATAATAAAGCGAAAGCGGTTGCGGTTATCATTAATAACGCAGGCGCGGAAATAGGCACGATTGATGTGACCGAAGGCAATGACGGTGTTGTGCTTGGTGTTTCATTGAAAGGGCTTCCAGCGGGCAAGCACGGTTTCCACATTCACAACACGGGCGATTGCAGCGACCATGATGCGTTTAAAATGTCGGGCGGTCATATTTCCGAAGAAGGCGATATGCACGGCTTTTTCAACGAAGAAGGCCCCGAAGCAGGTGATCTGCCGAATTTGATTGTGCCCGCAAACGGCGAGGTTGTTGTCGATTTTTACGCGCCTGACTTAGAGGTTAGCGGATACGACGAAACGGCGTTGCTTGATGAAAATGGCTCTGCCTTTGTTATTCATGCAGAACCAGATGATTACACAACCCAGCCCATCGGTGGCGCGGGCGCACGTATTGCCTGCGGTGTTATAAAGGCTGCGGAATAAGAATAATTTCAAACATGAAGGAACGGATATGCCTAAGAAAAATTTGATACTGGCAACGGTTATGCTTGCCGCGATGGCTTCAACATCCCCTGCGATGGCGGAGAAGGGTGAACGTTCTTGGTGGGGTTCATTGTTTGGCGGTTCTGCAAAGGTCGAGCAAGAGGGCATGTTGTCTAAAAACTTCACGTCTGACGAAAAAGCGATTATACGCACGGTGTTCGACGAATTATTCGGCACAGGTAACGAGCGCGAATATGTTGATCATGGCAAGAAATCTAAAAAAGGCGGTAAATCTATGCCGCATGGATTGGCAAAGCGCGATCATTTGCCGCCTGGTCTTCAAAAACAAATCGATGAAACAGGATATTTGCCGCCGGGGCTTGCAAAGCGTGACTTGCCGCCTGAGCTTGTACGCCGTTTGCCAAAACGCGGCAAGGGACAGGACGTTGTGTGGATTGATAATGATGTTTACCTGATTGAAACCGCAACGCGTGCTGTGCTGGACGTTGTGCGCGATGTTTTGAAATAAACCGCAAGGTTTGTAAACCTGTTCCGTATATCTGTCTGTAAGTGAGTTAACGAAAACCACAAAACAGAGGAACAGATATGTACAAAAAATCATTGATACTTGCCACAGTTATAACAGCCGCTTTGACGTCTTCGGTCACATCCGCAAAAGCGGAAAGTAGCGGGTTTTTATATTGGGGAACGGGAAGCCCGTATTATAAAAATGCACCCGATACCAGAAATGTTGGACGATATGTCAGGGTTGTTTCAAACGATTTCACAGTCGAAGAAAAAGCCATTATCCGCACAGCATTTAATGAAATGTTCGGTCGTGACAGGCATGATAAGCACAGCCGTTATGATGATCGATATGGTCACCATAGTAACTATTATGATCGCGATGACTATGGCCATGGCCATGACCATCATTACAAAAATAAAAGCAAAAAAGATGTGTCTTACCGCTATTCAAAGCAAGATCATGCTGCGCGTGATTTGGAACGTTATATAGCAAAGACAGGTTATCTGCCACGCGGCGTAAAACAACGCGACCTTCCTTATCAGGTGCAACGCCGATTACCAAAACGCGATAGAAGTCAGGATATTGTCTGGATCGATAATGATATTTACCTAGTGGATGCCAGAACACACGCCGTCTTGGACGTTATTCGCAACGTTTCTCGATAAAGCATATGTTTACGAGTATTAGTTGTTGTTGAGGTGACGCTGTACCACGCAGGCTGTTACCACTTGTGCTCTTTCCCCTTCGCAGAGCCATTCAGGCAAGTCTGCTGCTGTTCTTACGGGTGTTTGAGGTAGCGGTTTAGTAGGCTCTATGATGCTATCGATAAAGCCCATGTCCTGCGCTTGCTCCGGCGTGATATAGAGATTGTGACTTATAATTTCTGTTAAGGTCACAGCATCCCACCCCGAATGTGCTGCTATTATGGAGATTGCTCTTTCATTTTGTTTTGTCTGGAATTCTACACCAATACGGCTGTCTTCGATGTGACCCGCAACCCCACCGCTGGCTTGGTGTGCCATAATGTCACAATTCGGTAATGACTGCCTTTTGCCAGGGGTGCCTGCGGCTAGTAAAAGCAGACCCGCAGACATATCAGCACCTTCGCATATAGTGCGGATGTTGTTTGGTATGTCCTGCATCGTGTCATAAATGGCAAGCCCTTGTGTAAGGGAACCTCCAAGGGAGTTGATGTAGAATATAATTTCTCTTTCAGGATCTTGTTCTGCGTATTCCCGAAGAGCCACTATAACCTTTTGGGCTGATGGAGCGTCGACTTTATTGTGCAGACGTATTACGAACTCTTCTTCCTTATCTTCTTCTTCTTCTTCTTCTGTGGCAAAGCAGAGTTTCTTTTCTTCTTCCGTTAATTCCCCGATGGTTTTGTCTTGTGGACATGCGGAAGAGTCCTCATCTTCGGTGGCATTAACGGAAAATACAGGTGTTTTTATATCATCGGCAAGAGCAGGAGCTGCTAGTGCCATGAAAGTTGCGGCCATTACGCCCGCTGTGAATTTTGTAAGCATATTCTTATCCCTGATTTTTATTATTAAATATCAACATTCTGTAAATTGTTAAGTTAATTATGCTTTGTTTTCAAGAAAAAAATGCAATGAAGCGTTTTACAGCATGAAAAAGCCCATCTCCTGCGGTTTTTCTGTGTACTATGCTGTTGATTTACAGATACGAATAACCTACAAATAGCAGGTAGGATTTTTCAAACGATAGATGGAACATGGCTATGGCGGATCATTCAGGGGATGACAAAGAAAAAAAAACGGAAAGTGCTAATAAATCAGGTTTGGCGCGGGTTTTTGATTTTGAAGCGGAACGTGTAAAACGTGGCTATCCACCAACGCCGAAACGTTATTTCGCACCAGGTTTTCAATTAATTTCTAAATAAATTTAAATTTCCAAATTTCAATACAAAGTAGGAGAGTAATAAACATGTCCGTTCTCGTGAACAAAGGAACCAAACTTATTTGTCAGGGCTTCACAGGCTCGCAAGGCACATTCCATAGTGAACAAGCCATTGCGTATGGCACAAAAATGGTCGGCGGCGTCACACCTGGTAAAGGTGGTCAAGATCACCTTGGTTTGCCTGTGTTTAATTCTGTTGACGAAGCAAGATCAAAAACAGGCTGTAACGCGAGCGTTATATATGTGCCGCCTCCGTTTGCTGCGGACTCTATTTTGGAAGCGATTGACGCGAATATTGAGCTTGTGATCTGTATCACAGAAGGTATTCCTGTGCTTGACATGGTAAAGGTTAAACGCGCGCTTGACGGCTCTAAGACACGTCTTATCGGCCCTAACTGCCCGGGTGTGATTACACCGGATGAATGCAAAATCGGCATTATGCCAGGCCACATTCATAAACGCGGTAAAATCGGCATCGTGTCACGTTCTGGCACGTTGACATATGAAGCTGTTGCACAAACAACAGCAAACGGCCTTGGCCAATCGACATGTATCGGAATCGGTGGTGATCCTGTGAACGGCACGAACTTTATCGATTGTATCGAGATGTTCATGGATGATGACGAAACCGAAGCAATCTTGATGATCGGTGAAATCGGCGGTTCAGCAGAAGTTGAAGCGTGCGAGTTTTACAAAAGCTTGAAAAACAAAAAACCAATCGCAGGCTTTATCGCAGGCGCAACAGCCCCTCCAGGTAAGCGTATGGGCCATGCAGGCGCGATTATTTCAGGCGGTGACGACACAGCACCAGCCAAAATGGCAGCAATGCGCGAAGCTGGTTTTGTGGTATCAGAAAGCCCTGCGGGTCTTGGTGATGCTGTAAAAGAGGCGCTGGCGGCCTAAAATTGACTTTGGAAAACTAAATAACTATGATGACAGCAACAGGAGGTTAATAATGGTTGATATAACAAAAGAAAACTTTCCCCTTCACGATTTGTTGGTGGCTGAAAATAGTTCTATCACTGATTTACAGGCTGAGTTCGAAGCCGCGGCCGCAGGCGATGATGCAGAGGCAATATATGATTATGTCTTAGGTGTCCAGACCGTTGCCAGACACGTACCTGCCGACGAAATCAATGGTTGCACTGAGAAGATAATGGAAAAAACATTGCAATCCTCTCGTGCAGTTTTCAAAAATCTGGCAGAGGGCGGGCATAAAAATGCTGCGATTGTTTACGAGGAATACAGGGTCATGAAGGTCGGGTTGTAGTTTTGGGTTCAAAAACATAAAAAAAAGAGGGTCGGGTCGGCCCTCTTTTTTTATGTTTTATTAAGTCTTACGGCTTAATATCGACCGTAGATTAACAGCAAAAATCTGACTATAATGCGGATAACAAAAAGGAGATTGTCCCATGACTTCGCTATCCGATTTTTCCGATGAAGAACGTACATTGCTTGTGAGCTTGCCGTATAAGGTGGGTATTTGGGTGAGCCACGCAGACGATACCGAGGGCGAGCAGGATGACGATGTCGAGATGGACGCGCTCGAACGTATTATACGCGAGGTGGCAAAGCACCACGAAGACATGCCGTTTGTACATCAAATCGCGCGCGAAACGTTAAAATCCAAAGATAAATGGCCAGCTTGGACGGATGAGAGTTTCCATGTTTTGAAATCATGCGAGAAGGCGATGGTTTTGCTTAAATCCCGCGCCGAAGAACGCACCGTGAATAATTACCGCAAAAGCTTGCTTGAAATCGCGCAGACTGTGGCTGAAGCATGGGGCGAGTTTGGTGGCGCAAACGCAGAAGCTCCCGCAGGTTTCGGCGCATTGGTCGGAAAAATAAGCGGTATGTTCGGAAAGAATGATGGAACAAATCACGCGATGAACGTGAGCGCAGCCGAAGATTCGTCTTTGTCGCAGCTTGCGGCTGTTCTTCGTGATTAAGAAATACTGGAAAACAAACGTTTTTTAAACGACGTTTCTGTACTATTATGTAAGTCATCGGGCGATTGTGCTTTTGATGGGTTTAAGGTTCAACCAAGTAAGGTGTCATTGTGACTACATTCAACGATCTTGATGAAAAACAAAAAGCGCAATTGGCTTCGCTTCCTTATCGTGTGGGGCTGTGGATCAGTAAAAGCGATGAAACAGGTGGTGTTGAAGCGGATAGAAACGAAAAACGTGCGCTTCATAGCATCATTACAGGCTTCACGCAGGATTTTTTGAAGTCTGAGTTTGTGGAGCAGCTTATGCTGGGCACGATGGCACTCAACGATAAGTGGAGCAGCTGGGAAGATGATCTGGACAAAGTTCCTGAGGAATGCAGCGCCGCAATTGAAATGCTCTCTGATAAGTTAGAGCGAAAAGATATTCTCTCGCTCAAAATCACATTGATGGAAGTGGCGCGTAACGTTGCGATGGCCTTTCGGGAGAGTAGTTTCCACGAAACATTTTTCGGGAAACTCAGCCTCTATTTCATTATGACGTTCGACAGTATTCGCGCGGTTATTACGCACCAACAGCCTAAAACGATGGTCGAACTTGTGAATATTAGCCGTGATGAAAGCGTCGCGTTGGCGCAGTTGTCAAAGGTTCTGCGCGTTGGCGAGGTGGATGGCCTGCCCAACACATATGTAGACGTTTATGCAGATTATGAATTTGAAGAAGATTACGATGAAGGCGCGGACGCTGCGGCGGAAGATATTAAAGTCATCGATGCCGAACCTGACGCCGAAACAGAAACAAGTGCCGAAGTCGATAAGACTTAGAAAGGACTCATTGTGGCTTTTCTTGAAAGCTTCTCAGCAGAAGAAAAAACATTATTGGTGTCTCTGCCTTATCGGGTGGGGATATGGGTGAGCAATGCCGATAAAACGGGCAATGCACTATCCAGTATCCACGAACGAGACGAGTTGCATAAAATTATTGCGAAAAAGGCCGCAGGGCTTTTTGAATCCGCCTTTGTGCATGAAATCATGTCCGAATTGAAACTACGCGAAGCTGATTGGCCAAAATGGCAGGGGCAAATAGGTGATATTGAAGCCGATTGCCGTACTGCGGTGACTGTTGTTTCTGCAAAGCTGATTGAACATGATGCGAAGGGCTACAAAGAAAACATAATGCAGATTGCAACAACAGTAGCGTTATCGTTCCGCGAGTTCGATGTACAGACCAGTTTTTGCAAAAAGATAACGACGCATTTGGGGATTGCGTTTGATAAGTTTATGGGCGGTTTTAAAGGCGAGAGCTATGTTTCGAGCTCTCTTTTGAACATTAGTGTGGCTGAGGATATGGCCCTTTCAAAACTGGCAAAAGCGCTTCAGTTTGAATCAAATATAGTGTTGCCTGACAAATAGAACTTTAAAACGGTGCTTTATTGCAAAAGCGCCGTTGAAAAATTGTGAAGTCCTTTCTAATATCATGTTTGTAATGATTTGAAATGATGCTAAGAAAGCTTCGTTCAAGAATGCTTAAGAGAGAGGCAGCGTACCATGTCCAGTAAAACCAATATTTCTTTCCTGTCCGGTGTTAATTCCGAATATATAGCCCATCTTTACAGCCAGTATTTGGCCGACCCGACAAAAATCAACGGTAGTTGGATTAAGTTCTTCGATGAGATGAACGATGATGAAGTCTCCATTCTGCGCGAATTACATGGCGCGAGCTGGACACCTAAGGCAAACCGCAAGGATGAAAACACGTTTGATCGCTTCTCCGCAGGCACACATGTTACGGCAGAAGATGACGCGCCGACGACAAGACAAAGCACAGCGCCCGTTGCGAATGACGCATTGGCACGTCAAGCCACTACGGATTCTATCGGCGCGTTGATGCTTATTCGTGCGTTCCGCGCGCGTGGTCATTTGATTGCTGATCTTGACCCGTTGAATTTGAAAGAAACAGAATACCACCCAGAACTTGACCCTGCGCATTATGGTTTCGGCGATAGCGACTTTGACCGTCCGATCTTTGTGAACGGCGTTTTGGGTATGGAAATGGCGACGTTGCGCGAGATTATGAGCGCGTTGAAAAAAACCTACAGCAACAGAATCGGCGTCGAGTTTTTGCATCTGTCTGACCCTGAAGAAAAATCATGGATTCAGGAACGCATTGAAGAGCCGCGCAACCAAACCGAATTTTCCGAAAACGGCAAACGCGCGATTTTACAACGTTTGACAGCCGCCGAAGGGTTCGAGAAATTCTTGAACACCAAATACACAGGCACAAAACGTTTTGGTCTTGATGGCGGCGAATCTCTCGTTCCTGCGATTGAGCAAATCATGAAGCGCGGCGGGCAATTGGGCTTGAAAGAAATTGTATTGGGCATGGCACACCGTGGCCGCTTGAACGTTCTAACAAACGTGATGGGCAAACCGTTTGTGGCGGTGTTTTCTGAGTTTCAAGGGCATTCCTCTAACCCTGAAGACGTGCAGGGCTCAGGTGATGTGAAATATCACCTTGGTACATCTAGCGACCGTGATTTTGACGGCAACACTATCCACCTTTCACTTACCGCAAACCCGTCGCACCTTGAGGCGGTTGACCCTGTTGTGATCGGCAAAGTGCGCGCGAAGCAAGTTTTGCGCAATGACATTGAAGGCGAGCAAGTTCTGCCGTTGTTGTTACATGGTGACGCAGCGTTTGCAGGACAAGGCTTGGTTGCTGAAACATTGATGATTTCTGAGCTTCCTGGTTACCGCGTGGGCGGCACGATCCACTTTGTGATTAACAACCAAATCGGCTTTACCACAACACCGCAATTTGGTCGTTCTGGCCCGTATTCAACGGATGTTGCGAAGATGCTATCTGCACCGATATTCCACGTGAACGGCGATGATCCCGAAGCTGTGGTTCATGTTGCACGTATCGCGATGGAATTCCGTCACGAGTTCAAAAAGGACGTTGTTATTGATATGATTTGTTACCGTCGTCACGGCCACAACGAAGGCGACGAGCCATCCTTCACACAGCCATTGATGTATAAAAAAATAAAAACGCACAAAACAACGCGTGAGCTGTATGCCATAAAACTAACGGCAGAAAAAACCCTTGCCGAAGGTGAAGGTGATCAGTTTGTCACAGAGTTCAACGATTATCTGGAAGAAGCATTCGCGGCCAGCCAGAATTATAAACCAAACAAAGCGGACTACCTTGAAGGTGTATGGAGCGACATGAAAATCGCCCATGGCGAGGCACGTCGCGGTACGACAGGTCTTGAAAAGAAGATGTTTGATAAAGTTGGTAAGGCACTGACAACGCTGCCGCCTGATTTTAATGCAAACTCCAAGATCGTGCGTCAGTTGGAATCTAAAAAACAGATGTTCGCGGGCAAAGAAGGGTTTGATTGGTCTACGGGCGAGGCATTGGCCTTTGGCTCATTGGTGGATCAAAAATTTGCGGTGCGTTTGTCCGGTCAGGATTGTGGGCGCGGTACATTCTCGCAACGTCACGCGGTGCTGCACGATCAAGAAGACGGCAGCAAATATCTACCGTTGACCAACATTGATAACAACCAAGGCAAGTTCGAAGTCCATGATAGCCCACTATCTGAAGCTGCGGTGCTTGGGTATGAGTACGGTTATTCGCTCGCGGATCCGAAAACGTTGGTTCTATGGGAAGCCCAGTTTGGTGATTTCGTGAACGGCGCGCAGGTCTTGATTGACCAGTTTATTAGCTCGGGCGAATCTAAATGGCTGCGTATGTCTGGCCTTGTGATGCTTTTGCCGCATGGTTATGAAGGGCAGGGGCCAGAGCATTCCTCCGCACGGATGGAGCGTTTCTTACAAAATGCTGCCGAAGATAACTGGCAGGTTTGTAATTTAACAACACCGGCAAACTACTTCCACGCGTTGCGCCGTCAGATGGTGCGGGACTTCCGTAAGCCGCTTATTATCATGACGCCAAAATCATTGTTGCGTCATAAATTGGCGGTTTCTGATAAATCGATGTTCGACAAAGATTCCACCTTCCACCGTATCTTGTGGGATGATGACGCGGCTAAGCTGAAGAAAGCCAAAGACGTGAAACGTGTGGTTCTATGTTCAGGTAAGGTTTATTACGACCTGCTGGAAGAGCGCCGTGAGCGCGGAACTGACGATGTGATGATCTTACGTATTGAGCAGCTTTACCCATTTCCTGCAACGGCTTTGGCGAAAGAGCTTAAAGATTATAAGCATGCCGAGATCGTTTGGTGTCAGGAAGAACCGCGCAATATGGGGTCATGGAATCACATCAACGAATGGATCGAAGATGCGTTGATAGCGATGAAGCACACAAAACCACGCCCGAAATATGTGGGTCGTGACGCTGCGGCTTCTCCTGCGACAGGTCTTATGAGCCGCCATAAAGCACAGCAAGCCAAATTGGTTGATGAGGCGTTGAGCGTTAAGTAAGAAATTAAAGAGATGAAAAATTAAAAGGCACTTGCGCGGGCGCGGTGCCTTTTTTTGTGTTACATGCCAGCTTTGGGGATATCAAATTGATGCTCGGTAGGGTTAGCAAGCATATGAGCAACATGGGCATCGCGGTTTGGCACGTTGTGTTGCAACATGTAATCGTTAATCGCAGGAATTAAAAACGGAGCATAGCGCGCCGCAGAGCTAAGCGTATTCACAAGATTCCACGCTTTGACGTCTTGTTCGGTGTAGCCGAGATATTCTCCTATATCTTTATCAGATGGCGGTGGGCCTTGGCGGCCATTATCTTCCCATTCATATAAGTCTTTGATGGCCATCATGTTTTCTTCTTCACCAAATCTGCCAAAAAGAACTAGGTTTATATGGTTTTCCACACTGGGATCGAAGCCAAAATCCATTCGCGTAAGTCCGCCCTCGTCCGCTAGTGCAGACAGATCTTGAAAATCTTCGGCCCATTTGCGTATGACAGGGTCGAGATTGTCCCTGCTTAAGTCAATATCGGACATGTCACCCATTAAGACAATCGGCTTATGACCAGCGGCCATTAGCTCTCTGTCTTGTTATCCGTGCGGCCCAACATAACCTTCTGGGGCTACCGTATTAAATATCGCTTTTACAATATGTCTTAACATGAATTTATTATACATAATTATAATGCAAAAGTAAAATTACAAACGGATAATTGAACCGCGGCGCTGTGATCGGTCACATTCCACTCCATTCAGCATGAGTGGGTGTTCAATGTTGTGCTCCTAAAATCTAGCAGAGTTATCAAGACTGAACGAATTCGCAGGCGGGTATGGATATGGGCGCAACAGGCAAGACTTGACGCGCTTTGTCTAAATGAGCTTTCAGTTTTTGGCATTGATCACTTACCCATTGTTGGGCAATGATGGCTTCTGTTGGGTCAGAAATGTTTTGGTAAAGAGTTTCTAACTCTTTTGAAAATGACGATTGATATTTATATAACGCTCTCATTATTTCAGCTTGTTGCTCGATACCAAAATCGGCAAAACTCTCAAATTCGTTGATGTTATAGCTATATAGCCCGTTTCGATTATCTCCACGATCTTGACCGCTTATGCTCGGGTTTTGATGCTGCCACACATGCGTGGCCTCATGTACGAAAATACTATTGGCTTTTTGAGGGTCGTTCGCGACTAAATGATATTGCGGCCCTCTGTAAATGTTGTTGCCGCTTACGTAAGCAATAGCCTTATCGTTATCGTTATAAAAAAGGTTGCCGCGCGAGAATGTCTTAACAAGGTCGTAATCAATTTGATCACCAAAATAATCCCACAGTAACGCAACTTCTGTATCATTGAGAGAACGACATGTGGGATCAAGCGCGCAAAAAATATCACTGTATACCGAGTCGATCGCATATCTTTGTAGTTTTTCATTGATCATAGCAGCAGGCACAAACGCACTTGTAAGTATGGTGGCAACGAAGGCGGTTTTTTTAGGTAGAGAGAGTTTATTGAAATCACGCTTAAAGCGGGTGATAAACGATTCCATGTTTTTAGCCTCCGCGTATTATTAGTTACTGCCGCAGAGGGTACGGCAATGCCTTGAATATGTCAAATTTAAAGGCCTGCTACGACTTATTTATTGCACTGCAATTTTATATATTCTTGACTTGCCGCATATTTTTATGGCAAACAGATATCATGAAAAAAGAAAATATATTCCCTGAAGGTGATTTTGTAACCACAGACTGGCTTGCCGAGCATATGGATGATGTCCGTATTTTGGATGCCGAATGGATGCCTGGCCAAAAATATGCTGGCACAAAGCATTTTGAACGGCTGCATATCGCAGGTGCTGCACCGTTTGATCAGGACAAAATCAGTGGACCTGAACTATCATTTAGAATAGCGCAAAATGTTTACAACTCGCACCCGTCCGTGAAAGCCTTTGCCAAAGGTGTCGGCGCATTGGGTGTGAATAATGATGACCCTGTGGTGGTTTACGATCACCATGGTCTGTTCTCCGCACCGCGCGCGTGGTGGCTTTTTAAGCATTATGGCCATGAAAATGTACGGATACTAGAAGGTGGCTTTGAAAAATGGTCGTGGGAGGCACGTGATTTCAGCGTAAAGCGTCGCATGCTTGCGGGAGATTTTCGCGACACTACGCCGACGCCGTTTTCTGCATGTTCGAATTTAGAGTGGCTCGCACGCATGGATGATCCAAATTTCGTGAGTAGAAATTCTGTTGATTTACGCGTTGAAGATGAATTTGCAGCGGCAGCATTACCGCGTGCCACAAATTTACCATTCCAAGAGCTTGTTCGTTCAGACAAGTATTTTGATTTTCAAACCTTAAAAGATGTTCGCGCGTTGGAAAAAACATTTGCAGCCGCCCGCGTGAACCCGAATAACGAACATGTGGCGTATTGCGCGCATGGTCTGTTGGCACCAATTTTTGCTCTCGCTATTCGTAAGGTCACAAATGATTATAATCGCCCCGTTCCTGTGTATGCAGGTTCCATGGCGGAATGGTCATACAGAAATTCATAGATAGATCTGCCTTTTTACTCAAAAATCCCTTGATTCCGCGCAGGAATGGAGTAGTTTTGTAGCATCTAATTTAACCTACAAAAGGCCAAAAACATGACCGAGATCAAAGTTCCTACATTGGGTGAATCTGTTTCCGAAGCAACTGTTGCACAGTGGTTGAAGCAAGAAGGCGATACGGTCGCAGCGGATGAGCCGATTGTGGAGCTTGAAACCGATAAGGTGACGCTTGAGGTTAATGCTCCCGAAGGCGGCGTGATTACAAAGATCACCGTTGCAGCAGGCGAAAATGTTGGTGTTGGCGCCGTTTTGGGTGTGATTGGTAAGGGCAGCGCAGCAAACGATACCAAAGCAAAATCCGCCAAAACCGAAGAAAAGAAAGAGCCTGCCGCAAAGGCGGAGAGCAAACCTTCCGATAGCGATGAAGAGCATAAATTACCGCCAGCCGTTCGTAAGTTGGTCGATGAAAACAATATCGACGTTTCCAAAATTTCAGGCACAGGCAAAGATGGCCGCGTGACCAAAGGTGACGTTCTGGAATTCATGGAGAAGGGCGAAAAATCGTCGTCTGCAAAAGCAAAAGAAGAAACATCTGTGCCGTCCGATAAAGCACTTCATGTTCGCGAGGAGAAAAAAGATGCTGGCCCACGCGAAGAACGTGTGAAAATGACGCGCCTCCGTATGAAAATTGCGGAACGCTTGAAAGAAGCACAAAACACAGCTGCGATGCTGACGACGTTTAACGAAGTTGATATGACCGCCGTGATGGAAATGCGCGGGGTTTATAAAGAAGGTTTTGAGAAAAAACACGGTGTGAAGCTCGGCTTTATGTCTTTCTTTGTCAAAGCGTGCGTGAACGCGTTGCAAGAATTTCCTGCTGTGAATGCGGAAATCGATGGCGACGAGATCGTTTACAAAAATTACTACGATGTTGGCGTTGCTGTTAGCACACCGCAAGGGCTGGTTGTTCCTGTGGTGCGTGATTGCGAAGACAAATCCATGGCGGATATTGAAAAACAAATCATGGAATATGGTTTGAAAGCCCGCGACGGTAAAATCCAGCTCGATGAAATGATGGGTGGAACGTTTACGATCACGAATGGCGGTACGTTTGGTTCAATGATGTCCACGCCGATTTTGAACACACCGCAATCGGGTATTTTGGGCATGCACAATATCGTGAAACGCGCGATGGTTATGCCTGACGGTTCTATCCAAGCCCGTCCGATGATGTATCTCGCGCTGTCTTACGATCACCGTATCGTTGACGGTAAAGAGGCGGTGAGCTTCCTCGTGCGTATCAAGCAAGCGATTGAAGACCCACAGCGTTTATTGCTGGATATGTAATTTCCATATTTTAATTGACGATTGAATTCTGTTTGTGCTAATCATCCCTTGTTCTGTAAACAAAGGAGATGGACATGACAGGTTTAACAATTGGTTTGGCATTTGGTTTGGCTGCTGCGGGAGGCATTGCGTTTCCAGTGCTTAATTTTGGCGGGCAGCTTACTTCTGCGCTTACGCGCGGTTGGGTAAAAGTAAAAGATGAGCATATGGCTGTTTCTGCGCTAAAAGGTATTCTTGGCGGCGCGGCTTTGGGCTTAGCTCTTGGCACAGGCGTTGATTATTTGGACGGCGATGAAGTGCCGACACCAATGAGTGTTGCTGATAAATGTGCTTTGGAGACACCCGCAGGCAGCGAAGCTGTTTTGGGTCGCGATGCGCTTGGTAACATGACTTGCACTTATAAATAATTTTTGTATAGCGTATAGCTAACCACAATTCAAAGCCCCGCATCAGGGGCTTTTTTCTTGCGCTGTATCTGCCGCTGTGTCAAATTCCGTTCTTTGAATAGGAAAAAATCCAATGACGACATTACAGGTTTCTAAAGCACACGTCGACGCGGCGATGGAAGACGTGGCAAAGCCATTCTTTGCAGAGTTAGATGGTTTGAACTGGGCTCCTGAAAACGGGGTTGATTGCCTTGGTTATTCAATGAACGAGGCTGTTTCCATGCTGCGTGTGCGCGATTTGGCGCAGAGCTTGGGTGCTGTGTCCTATAAAGACCAAAGCGGCGTGCAGTACCATATTTTCCGTGGTGGTGGAAAACTTGAGTACCATGTGAATGAAGCAGCCGAAGTAAACAATAAACCTGCGCTGATGATGCTGTCGCATATTGATGCTGTGCCGAATGGCGGACGTTATGATGGGCGTGCGGGTGTTGCTGCGGGATTGTGCGCGGCCTTTGCGGCGGTGGCGCATCATAAAGCACAAGGCACGAAGCTTGATCGTCCGCTCGTTGTTGCGGTGTTCCCGTGCGAGGAAAGCCCAGAGTTTGGTTGTTTCGCGCTTGGGTCTAAAATCGCGACGCGCCAGATTAAGCCTGACTTTGTCGTTGGCACAAAAGGCGCGAGCGACGGCAAGAGCATTTTCCACCGTATGAATGCCATTGGCCTCGATGCTGCAAAAGTTTGTGAAAACCTGACCGTCGGTAAGCAAACAATTCCAATCGATCATATCGGCGCGGCGTATGAATACCATATCGCGCAAAGCGGTGGTTTGCTGCGTGAGGGTCTTAGCCTTGCACCGTGTAAGGATGTGCGCGGTAATGTGCGCCTAAAAACAGAGATCACATTTGTCGGCGAAGGTGGTCACAGCGGCGCGGTAGATATGGCGGATAGAGCCTCTGCGTCCAAAGCGGCGCGCATGTTTATGGATCGAATGGATAGGGTGTGCGATGTGCACCGTAATCGCGGTCGTGATTTGGTGAACACGGATACTTATATCTCTGCAGGCAGCAAAGAAACCCGCACAACGATTCCTGACTACGCCGAGTGTTGGTATGAAGTGCGCAGCAATGACGATTCATTTTTGAAAGATATGATGAATATCATGGTGCACACTGCAAAATTTGTGCAGAAAAAAACGGGTGTTAAAATCAATCTCGCGGAACGTGGTAAAGACATGCTGGTGCTTAATCCTGCGGCACAGCTTGATGAAAAATTGGCGCAGCAATTTGCTGATTTTTCCGAAAATCGCAGCATAAAATCTGACGTGCGTTCATCAGGCGCGGGACATGACGCGATGATTTTGGCGCAAGAGGGCGTTCCTTCCACGATTATCCTCGGCGCGCATGGCAATAACGGTATCAGCCATGATCCGAAGGAAATTCTGGGCGCGTCCGAGAGTGCAAACCCATTCAGCTCAGGCGAGGCATTTTATAATGCTGTGGCGGTGTTGGCCGATGTCGCCGTGAACGGTGCGGCAACCAAGCGCAATAAAACGCCTGACGGTCTCTCGTTTGAGCAAGCGTTGATTTCGCGCGGTGCGATGCGGATCTGATTTCGGTTAAGCGAGCGTCTTATAATCAATAATATGTGCGGCAGAAAGTGCCTTCATCGCGTCTATCGCGCCTTTGTCACGGGCGCGTTCAGGGTTTGCGATTGTGATTGCGCTTAAACCTGTACCGACCATGTTCACCTGTTCGCGGGCGGTGGGCACACGGGTGGTGAATACGTAACCATCTGTGATACGTAGCCCAAAACGTGGCGCATTCATTAATAGGCGGGTGACAGGCTGGACGATGAAGCTGTACTTGCCTTGCTTGCCTTCCATGCTGCTAGGAACTTGGCGAGAGTAACCGATGGCGGCATGACGGCGCGCTGTCATTAAAAATTGAGCGCCGCTAGGGTCTTCGGCAAGGCATAGCGCGAATTCATGGCCTTTGTTATGGTTGCGCGCTTCTGTGATTAATGCCGTGAAATCGATTGCCGTTGCCGCGTCAATTTTTGCGAGGGTGACAGGGTTTTCCAGCAACGGTTTGTAATCGCGCGGTGCTTCATAAATCGGGGTGATGGTTTGTGCCTTGCGATTGACCTCATAGACGTTAATGCCTGCACGGGCGCAGATGCGCAGCGACATAGAGGCAAAGGCTTCTTGATTGGCAGCCATCCATTCTTTATCAAGCCCTTTATGGTCGATATAGATATTGGCAATGCCCGCCTCGGCGATATTTTTGGCGCAGTTCGGGCAAAATGGGTCTGTAATACAAAGATTAGCACCATTTGTGAGCGGGGCGGCGAGAATACACGCGGTTTCGGCATGTATTGTACCGCTGCTGTTTCCAACCTTTTTATCTGTGCCTATTTTGGCCGAAATCGAATCGGGCCAATAGTTTGTGTGCGAAATGCTGAAATTATGGCCATGATGATCAACGCCAAACAAGGTGGCGGCAATCTTATGCTCAGGGTGAAGGCTTGTGTTTACAACATCTACAGCCTTTTGCATTTCTTGGATGGGGTTCATTGATTGTGTTTGCATAGTCCTTTCTTTATAAAAGGATTCAGCATGAAATGCCATGATTAATGCGGAAGATTAGATTTTGCTAATTTTTTCTTGCAAATTTTTCAAGTAACGTGCTAACTACATGACATAACTATTTAAACCAGTGTTTTGAGTAGTAAGAGTTTTCACCTTTGGGATATGTATATGTTTGATGCAGACGACACCAATAAAAAAACAATAGACCCCGACATTCTTGATTGGGCGCATAAAACCCTCTTTGATATGCTTCATGGCGAAAAGCCTAAACTTGAAACATCGCGCGACAGTGAATCATGGCTGTTTGATCAAATGACCCGTATGTATGATGCGGGTTTTTTATGTGAAGAGCCTAAGTGCTATGTCACGCTGCCGGGCGAAAATCTATCAGATGTGATGGATCCGAAATTCGGCACAACGCTGGAACAACTTAAAGGCATCACCATTCGTGAACCACTGCCAAAAACACTAACCTCCGAAGCAAAAAGCTTGCGTCGTAAGGCAAGTAAAGAAGGCATCAAAAATTTTAAAGTGCTCGGCACGGATGAAGCTTACCGTTATTACCGCGACCCACTAGATCAACAAAATGACGCCGATGCTCTTGTGTTGATTAAGGGTGGCTTGATGGAGCTGTACCAGTACGTATCTTTCTTAAAAGCACAGCAGGACGGCGTGTTATCGTCTGAAGATACATCCTTTATTGTTCAAAGCTCGGATGATTTTTGGAAGCCGATGCTGAGTGCGCTCGGTGGTTTTGCAGAAAAACAAAACCATATTGTAACCAACAGCCGCCACAGCACATGTGCGAAACTGGCTGAGACCTTGGGTGATAAAGTATCAAATACACCAAAGAGCGGTGATATACCAAGTATCGCAAATGCTGGTGCGCAGGTCTATGTCGTGACAGGCACGGGTAAAAAAGTGCAAGACTACCGCAAGGTGTTTAACCGTCGCGGAATAGACATGCAGGTCAAATGGTTCCATGAAGCGTTTGCCAAGCCTGAGGGCGCGGAAGAGTTTAGCTATTCTTACGTTGGTAACCTGATCGAGAAATATAGTAATCTTTATAACCACATTCGCGACAATATCGGCACGGATAATTTTGTAGCCAAGCTTACTGAAAAGGGCGGCGATATTAAAACCGCGATGGCGTTACTTGATGATAGCGGCTTTGAAACAAAATCAGGTCTGACCACAGGGCCAGAGTTTCAACACGCAGGATATCGCCTAAATAACTACCGTGATTTTGGCCCAGGGCCAGAGCTTAAAAATATTATGAACGCCATGCAGAACCAGAAGTTTGACGGCAAGCGCGGCACACGTGCGATGATCAGACGAATGTTTGCCGCGGCTGACCGTATTAAAGACGAACGCATTGCTGCAGGTGATAAGGATGCCGAAGTATCAATGGATGTGCGCGACCGTGTTTCTGTGATGCTGTTCTCGTTCAAGGATGTTGTGGATTCGATTAAGGCTGGCAAAGACTGGCGCACAGCACTGGATGAAACACCAATTCGTTATTATCAATCTATAACTGATGCCTCATTGATTATTGAACCGCGCCCTGATTATGCGGCGGTGGACACCAAATACTTTATGGTGCCTAAAAATGATCCTGAGCAAAAAACACAGGCGGAAAACCCGCATTTCGTAGCACTTCACAGCTACACAGCGCAAGTGATGAAGGCCATTTCCCGCGTGACAGGTATATATGAAATTGAAAACACTGATACAAGCCTAAGCCGTAGCTTTACAAAAGCATCAGGCGAGGCGTGGAGATTAGGCACACAGCACAGCCTTTATAAAGGACGCAAAAGCACAGGACTTACCAAACCCGTTCGTCAGAGCTTAACAGGCATTTATAAATTCATGTGCGGCAATGGTGGTATGCATGATTTATCCATTGCCCGTGACCATGATGTTAAGCGCGATGACGGCAGCAAGTTTGTCATGAAAACGCCGCTTGAGAACTTCTTTAACTTCACGCGTAAATCCGAAGGCTTTATGCTGACACCTGATAGCCGCACGATGGTTGGTGACGCTACATTCTGGGAGCGCAGCTTTACGTTTTTCTCATTGATTGTTGGTAAACAGATCAAGGATAAATCTGTCTCCGCTAAACCATTCTTCGTGATGGATTGCCCAACGTGGCAGCCGCTTATGAAGGTGTTTAACCACTATGCTGCGGGACTTATTCCTGAGATGCCTGAAAATATTTTCTCTGGCGTTGTGAAGGCTGATGACCCTGCGTTGGTGGAAAAAATGAACGAAGCGTTCGCGGAGTACGAGCCCGATCAGGTTCCTGAAAACACCTTTATCGAAGATGGCGAAAAATGCCCTGTCGATAAGTACAATGTCACAATCTATTGTTCTGCTTCGACAACGGATGGCGACATGAAAGATTACGCGCGCGATTTTGGTTTTGATTTGGCGGCCTATGGGTTTGGCATTAAAAACGGTGGCGGCACAGGCCCCGACGGTTTGATGTTTGAAACCTCCCAAGGCGCAAAGATATTTAACGAGGAATTCCGCCCTTATCTACAAAGCCAAAAAATTGCCAATGACAATATTCCTGTCGCGCATGTGTCCTCGATCCAGTGTCAGGACACAAAAGAGGAAGAGGGCTTGTTGACGGATGTGGATTATTGGGCTGTTTACCCTACGATTTACCAACGCATGCACGAGTTGCAAAGAACAGATGCTGAGGTCGTTCTTCCAGGTGGAGCGGGTACTATTCAGGAAATCATCGGATCTGTGATTATGCGCAAAAACGGTTTCTACCCTGTTGAAAATCGTCCGTTGATTATTGTGAACCAAGGCGGGAACTATGATCCGTTCTTGAGAATGATCCCGAAGGATGATTTTAAGCACTTTAATATTCAGGTTGTCGAAACCAAAGAAGAAGCGATGGAAATTTTACGCACGGCACGCTCCGCGAAAGAAATGGCGCCGCTCTTGCCTTATACTGATGAGCAATATCAAACAATCAAAGATGCGTTTGTTACGAAACGCGCAGCCCATCAGCCTGTTTTGCTTAAGCATACACTGTAGGCATCGCCCTCATGCGGTGTAATTCCGCAGGGCTTTGCTTTTACTGCTAAAAACCCCTTGCCGCCTTCTACTCTTTTCACTAAGTTTCTAGAGTGTAAAACTTCCTAGAAGGGTATGTCTCCATGTCTGAAAAATCTTATGATGTCATTATAATTGGTTCTGGTCCGGGCGGCTATGTATGCGCGATACGCTGCGCGCAGCTTGGCATGAAAACCGCGTGCGTTGAAAAGCGCGATACATTAGGCGGGACATGTTTGAATATTGGCTGTATCCCTTCCAAAGCGATGTTGGCTTCGTCTGAGAAATACCATCAAGCGTCGCACGGCTTTAAGGATATCGGCATTGACGTCGGCACACCAAAACTTAACCTAAAGCAAATGATGGCGTTTAAAGATTCCGTTGTTGAGGCCAACACCAAAGGCATCGAATTTCTGTTTAAAAAGAACAAGGTTGATTGGCTCAAAGGCGAAGGCAGCATCGAAGGCAAAGGTAGCGTCAAAGTTGGTAAAGACACATACAAAGCCAAACACATTGTTATCGCGACAGGCTCAGACGTTGTATCGCTCCCGAATATCGAGATTGACGAGAAACAGATTGTGTCCTCTACAGGCGCGTTAGAACTTACCAAAGTACCAAAGGACATGGTTGTGATCGGTGGTGGCGTGATCGGTCTTGAGATGGGATCTGTCTGGCAGCGTTTAGGCGCGAATGTTACGATTGTAGAATACATGGATCACATCTTGCCGGGTATGGACAAAGAAATCGGCAAAGAGACATTGAAGATTTTGAAAAAGCAGGGCTTGAAATTCAAGCTTTCGAGCAAAGTCACGAGCGCAAAAGCGGGTAAATCAGGCGTTGATTTAACGATTGAACCTGCGGCGGGCGGTGATGCTGAAAAAATTAAAACGGACATCGTGTTGGTGGCTGTGGGGCGTAAAGCCTTTACGGACAAGCTCGGCCTTGATAAGGCTGGCGTGAAAACGGATGATCGCGGACGCGTTGTCACTGATGGTCATTTTAAAACCAATGTTGATGGTATTTACGCGATTGGCGATGTGATTGTGGGCCCTATGCTTGCGCATAAAGCTGAAGACGAAGGTGTTGTGCTTGCGGAAATGCTCGACGGTCAATCAGGCCATATTGATTATGACGCTATCCCCGGTGTTGTCTACACATTCCCAGAGGTCGCGGCTGTCGGTAAGACAGAAGAGCAGCTGAAAGAAGCGGGCGTTGAATATAAATCAGGTAAATTCCCGTTCATGGCCAATGGTCGTGCGCGCGCGATGAATGCCACTGACGGCTTTGTGAAGGTTCTTGCGGATGCAAAGACCGATCGCTTGCTCGGTATGCATATCGTGGGGCCTGAGGCAGGAACGATGATCGCAGAAGGCGCAATTATCCTTGAATTTGGTGGTTCTGCGGAAGATTTGGCACGTATATGCCATGCGCACCCAACATTGGAAGAAGCCGTGAAAGAAGCGTGCTTAGCGGTTCACGGTCGCCCTATTCATATCTAAAGAGACTTATTTCACCAATCTGAGGTGATCTGTACGGCGTAGCGCTTTTCCGTGGAATTTCGCCTGCTCTTGTGCGGGAATAACGCCCGTGCGGTCAGCTATATGATAAAGCGGGGTGTTGCCAAAGCAATCGATGGTGTTTGTATGGTTTAGAGACTCTGGAAATTGTTCTGCAAATTCTTTCGTTAAATCAAATGCGATCATTGGTTTTTCTAGATATCCTGCACGAATATCAGGATGGTTATCAAAAACAGACCATGGCCATACACCAGATTGCACAGGAATATAAACAAAGGACCGTGTTTCTAATGAGTAGAAGTGTTTAGCGCAAACGAATAAAGCCTGATCACCGTCATCCTTACAGCGATTAAAGGCATGTTGTAGTTCACGCACAAGCGGCGAATATTGTTCATTATTATCCATCGCCATATATTATTTCAAATTACGGGAATATGCAAATTGATGGTTTTTTAAAAAAGATTCCATCTTTCGCTAGGTGCGCAACCAGTGTTTTCCGAGGACAGGAGGCGCGCAATTCCCGGATGATCTTTAGACCAACCAAGTGTGGTTAATCGTTCTTTCACGGCATCTAGTGAATCAATGTCAATACCAATTTTTCCCATTCCTTCTCTGTCGGACAGATCGATTCTTTCTTTGTCTGCAATTCTGTTGATGTTAGAGATACGGGCCTCGACACTAGATTCTGCGCGGGAGTACATATTCTCTAGACGAGCAGCATCTGAGAACATCACTTTCCATTCCCCAGCTTCTCTGCCATTGATGTTACAGACGGCGTTGTCCACGCCAGTGAGGAGCGAATTAATGTCTATAATCGCGCTCTGGCGTAATAGACCATCAAAATTTTGGCTGCCAACTCTATCGCGGAATTCGTTAATACGGGTTTCTTCTGTTAAGAGCGTTTCGTGGTCATCGACACTGATTTCTGGGTTGTCTGCGTGTTGATGATGAGCGGCTACCTCGATGCGGTTTTGAAATTCTGGAACATGAGACCGAACGCTACTGAAATCATCGTAGGAAGAATTTGATGAAAAATCAGAAAGATTTTCCCTTACATATTCGTTAATAGGTTCTGTCAGGTATTCGACGGCTTGCTGTGGTGCCATTCTTGATGTGACCATACGGCCTGCATCATAATCACTGAGGTCTAATGCTTTGAACTCTTCTCTAGCATTTGAACCAGAAAGTCTGTCATACCATTGGTCATAGTGTTCGTGCGATGCTTTGCGTTGTTTTGTTTCTTCCCAAGTTTCACTTTCTGGTACAATTAGTTGTGATGGATCACCTAGCGGCAATAATGCACCCATAGCCGTATATGTACGGTCTATTTCTTCTGTAATGTCAGGCGTTTCTTGGATCCCTCTGAGATCATCAAGATGCGCCTTTAAATCCACCATTGCATTCGCCATGGATTGGCGTTGCGCAGATGTCATGTCTCCATATTTTTTTATGTCTATATTTATGGTGTCATTTGTTGACATGGTGTTATTCGCTTCATCTACAGTTTCATCTAGAGCGCCCATTTTTATATCTCCTCACAACGTTTATAATTATGTAAAATTATAATGGAGAAAAGGTTAATATAAGGTTAATTTTTTGAAATGCAGCAATAGGGAGTTAAAAAAGAGGGTTTAATCTCTATTGTTACGAGGATGGAACGCGCGGTAGGTTTCCATCAGTTTTTTGGTGTCCACATCGGTGTAGCGCTGGGTTGTGCTGAGAGATGCATGCCCCAAAAGCTCTTGAATTTCGCGTAAGTTAGCGCCGTTTTGCAGGAGGTGTGTGGCAAAGCTGTGCCGTAGCGCGTGCGGGGTCGCGTTTTCGGGCAGATCAAATTCGATGCGGAGCTCGCGCATGGCTTTTTGCGCGATTTGTTGGCGCATTCTTTTGCCGCGTGCACCCATGAATAGTGGACGTCCATATTCTTCGGGGTAGGGGCAAACCTTGCGGTATTCATTGATGGTATCTTCAACGATCTTTAAAACGGGAACTTGGCGTTCTTTGCTGCCTTTACCCATTACGCGCATGTAGCCCTCGTCATTGGGCAGGTCACGAATATCAAGCCCTAGAGCTTCTTGTATCCGTAGGCCGCAGCCATAAAGCAGTGTGAACAGGGCGCGGTTGCGTTTGTCTGTCCAGCTCTCATTAGGGCTGTCTTTAATAAAGTCGAGGGCTTGGCCTTCGTAAAGCGGGCGCGGTAGCTTGCGTGGTTGTTTGGGGCTGCGGACGTTGCTGATCGCGGCATTATGCATGAAGCCGCGCTTATCCATCCATGTCAGGAAGTTCTTCACGCCAGAAAGGGAACGCGCACGGCTCGCCGCACTTGCCCCGCCCATTGCCCGTTGTGACATCCATGCGCGGAAGCTGCGCAGATCAAATTCAGACAAATCATCAAGCGAAGGGGGTTTGCCGATATATTCAACCATGAAGGTAATGAATTGCGTGATATCCGTGCCATAGGCACGCTGCGTATGCGGCGAGAGGTTTTTCTCCGCACTTAAATAGCGCATCCACTCGGAAAGCTTTGCGGCAAGGTCAGCAGCGCATAAATCGAGGATATGAGCTTTTAAAGGGGAAGGCGTAGCCATGCTCTGAAACAGCGCTCCACAACTTGCCCGAGGAAAAAGATCATTTCTGTGCCTTGACCGCTTTGGAACATTTCCGGATTACGGCTACCGAAGGCGAGGAGGGCTTGCGGCACATCATGGGCAATATTGAGTTTCACAAGGGCTTGGGATTTCACAAGACCAGAACCGCCACCATAAATTTCATCATGGCCTGCGATGTGATCTTCTAAAATGACGGCTTTGTCTTTCATGAACAAATCAATCGTGCCAGGTGTGACAACGTGAACACCGTTCATGTGGATATGCGGGATCGTGTCACCTTCGGACTCAACGGTGATTGTGACAATATCAACATCCATGAGAGCGGCAAAATCCATGGTCATCACATGGATGAAATCTTCGAAGCTGTGTGCTTCCAACATCATCAGAACGGCTTTGTGGATGCGGCTTAGATTATTCATGTTCAGGCGGCTGGTTTCCACCATTTCGCGTGCTTCTTCGATGATACCTTCTTTGTCTTCTTTTAGGCGTTTAATCATGAAGGACTGAAAGTCGCTGATGTTGCGCTCGCGTTTTTCTGTCGGCGGCGTCAAAACATCACAAACGTCAGGGCGTTTGACCAAAAAATCAGGATTTTTTTGTAGCCATTTAATGACGTCGTTTTCGCTAATGTTTTCGGGTGGTTTTTCTTTGGTCATGATGCCGGACATTCTTTAGCTTTCTTGGAGGATTACACGGTTACGCCCATACAATCATAACCGTGTAACGCGCTTACGTCACGGGACTTTTTAATTTATGTAACAAAAAACTATGGCTTGGGTTGTTGGCTTTCAACAATCGCGCGAACGGCGTCTTTGTAACGTTTGTGCTCTTCAGAGCCAAAAGCTACAGTTTTACCTTCTGGTGTGTATCTTACCGTATAACCGGTCGCACCGAAATGCATACCCATGGACGGTGCGGATTTATATTCTGCGCGCCAGCCTTGTTCTTGAAGTTTTTTTTCTGTTTCTTGGGAAGGGAACTCTGTTTTTAGCCATAAAGAGACGGCGTTCATTGCTTTAGTCAGGGAACCTTTAGTGAGCATGATTGGTCGATCCTTGTTCATGATTGTTGTGAGACGAAGTTACGCTTGTGGTTACTGTCGCCGTGGTATTATTCATGCCGCGGTGCAATGTCATGTATATCGAGGTGTTAATAATGAAAAGTGCGGTTGCAAGGAGCAGGATGTTCGCAGCACTTTTTTTCTTCGGCGCGCAAGGCTCGTGATGACAACCAGCATCCTTCAGGCAATCAATGCGGCGGCTAACGGCATAAAGCACCCAGCCGAGGAGCAATAGAACGCCCGAGAACATAATAACGGGCAATTCCCACGCGTGCATCATGTCGTGGAACGAACTCATCCAACTCGGCATCACGGCAATTAAGCCCATGCCTGAAAGCAGGCTCATGATACTGACGATAGTGGGGAGAACGCAGCAGAACACATGCGTCGTTTCCGAGGCAAGAATCGTCCAGAAAATGGTGCGTTGTATCTTTTGCATGAGTAATGTTAAAGCCGATTTCATGTCGTTTTGTCAAGTGAATTAAACAGAGACGCCGCGTTTCCTTATTTTGGAAGCGCAGCACTCATTAACGATTAGAGGATTTTTTGGCCTGATTTTTTCCAGTCAGCAACAAAGGCTTCTAGGCCGCTCGTTGTGAGCGGGTGCTTGTAAAGCTGGCGAATAACATTTGGCGGACATGTGGAAACATGGGCACCGATTTTCGCTGAATCAATGATGTGCATCGGGTTGCGGATCGAGGCAACCAGAACTTCTGTTTCAAAACCGTAGTTTTCATAGATTTGCACGATGTCGGCAATAAGCTCCAAGCCATCATAGCCAAGGTCATCAAGGCGACCAACGAAAGGCGAAATGAATGTTGCACCAGCTTTAGCAGCCAAAAGGGCTTGACCGGCGGAGAAGCAAAGCGTGACGTTGACCATGGTGCCTTCATCGGAGAGCTCTTTACAAACCTTAAGGCCAGCTTCTGTCAACGGTACTTTCACGGCAATGTTTTTCGCGATCTTAGCCAGTTTACGGCCTTCTTTGATCATTGTCTCGTAATCAGTCGCGCCAACTTCGGCACTCACAGGGCCATCAATGATTTTGCAGATTTCTTCGATCAGCGGAATGAATTCCTTGCCGCTTTTGGCGATCAATGATGGGTTGGTTGTAACACCGTCCACTAAGCCTGTTGAGGCAAGGTCGCGAATGTCGTCAAGGTCTGCTGTGTCTACGAAAAATTTCATGCTGTACTCCCGTTGAGGTTGATTGAATACAGCATGTTTAACGATATTTTATCTCGATTTCCAGTCTTAATTGCAGGCAACGGATTATCTGGGGACAAGATTAAGGGACAAGATTAAGCGCCGCAACGTTGATCGGTTTTCCATCGAAGTGATTTTTGAAATGCTCTGCGACTTCGTTCAACTTGTAAGCCGCCATTTGATGGGATTCGTACGGGCGGTTGTATATCTGGATCAGCGGCACAGCAAGTATGTTGCCGTGTCTGTCAGGGATTTCTTGATATTTCCCCTGCATTTTGGCAGAGCTTTCTAAATAAATCGCGGCGCCGTTGATTTGGCATGTGCCTTCTTTTATGAAATCCATGAATTTCTTTTCGACAGGAATTGTCGGGCTGCCATCTTCTGTTTTAGCAACCTGAGAAATGAGATGAGTTAGAGCTTTTTGTAAATCCTCGTACAGCGTGCCTTTTGGCTCGTCGTTGTGAAAGCCGATGCGCACCCAATCGGAAAGCTCACGAAGGCGTAATTGCAGGGTTTCATTTGTGCTGCTGTATTCATCACCTTTGAACGCCATAAGCGGATAAAGTATTTTTGCCAGTGATTCTCGCGACATTTCAACGGTTCTTTTACCGCTCAAAACTCCTGCGAGGCCTTGAAATTTATTGGTTAAGCTTGTGATGATGCTCATTCGTTTATTCCCTGTCTCTATGTTTTATTATTATGGTTTTTTACATTTATGCATTTTTTATAAGGCGCGTAAATAGAAATGTCTGGAGATTTACACGTTTTAGCGGAATAATGAGCGCATGACTCAATCCGCTTTATTTGCAGACGAACCATCGAAAGACGAGGGCGCGCAAGCCAACACCGCACGCATCGTGAGTGTGCTTGTGCCGTACCCTGTTGATAAGGCCTATAGCTATATCGTGCCCGAAGGGGTGAATGTCCAAGAAGGAGATTACGTTGTTGTGCCGCTCGGCAGTCGTGAAATTCCTGCTGTTGTCTGGGGTGATGCGCCCGATGATGTGCCTATTAAAAAATTGAAAACGATTGTCGCCAAATATGATTTCCCGCCCATGCCCGCAGAACAGCGCGAGTTTCTGGATTGGACAGCGCGTTACAATATGGCACCGCGCGGTTTTGTCATGAAAATGGCGCTCAGCGTTCCCTCGGCGTTAGAGCCGCCAAAGGCCGTTACAGGATATAGAATTGGCGTATCCATCACTGATAAAACACAGCAAGGGCTTTCACCGCAACGACAGCGCGTTTTGAAGGCGCTATCAGACGGTATTCCGCGCCGCGCTGCAGAGATTGCCGATTTAGCAGATTGCTCGGCAGCTGTTGTTAAAGGGATGCTCGATAAACATTTGGTTGAGCAAGTCGATATTTTTAGCACCGCACCGTGCCGTAATCCCGATGTGAACCGCAAGGGCGCGACATTGTCAGAAGCGCAGGATATGGCGGCAAAAAGTTTGGCCAAGCATGTGAAAGAGGGCGAATTTAAAGTCTCGCTTTTGGATGGTGTGACGGGCGCTGGTAAAACCGAAGTTTATTTTGAGGCCGTGGCGGAAGCCATCCTCAATGATAAACAGGTGCTTATTTTACTGCCTGAAATCGCGCTCTCAAACGCATTTTTGGACAGGTTTAAATCGCGCTTTGGCGCGTCACCTGCGCTATGGCATTCGGCCTTATCCGCAGGGCAACGTAAAAACACATGGCGCGGTGTTGCCGAAGGGCAGACAAAAGTTGTCATCGGCGCACGATCAGCGCTATTTTTACCGTTCCATGATTTGGGGCTTATCATCGTCGATGAAGAACATGACCCCGCCTATAAACAAGAAGATAATGTAATTTATCACGCCCGTGACATGGCGGTGGTGCGCGGGCATATCGGGCAGCATCCTGTGGTTTTGGTGTCGGCAACACCTTCGCTTGAAACCATCACCAATGCATGGGCGGGGAAGTACGAGCATGTGCATCTGCCCGATCGTTTTGGCGGCGCGCATTTGCCGACAATGCATTTGATTGATATGCGACAAGATAAACCAGAGCGCGGCTTTTTCATCGCGCCGCCGTTGCATGAAGCCCTAACCGAGAATTTGGAAAAAGGCGGGCAGAGCCTTTTATTTCTGAACCGCCGTGGTTACGCGCCGCTGACGCTTTGTCGTTCTTGTGGGCACCGTATGGAATGCCCACGTTGCACGGCTTGGCTTGTCGAGCATAAGCGCACCGATCGTCTGCATTGCCACCATTGCGGCTATAACCTGCCGTTTCCTAAAGCCTGCCCAGAATGCCATGATGAAGACTCGCTTCATGCCTGCGGTCCTGGGGTGGAACGTATTTTGGAAGAAGTAAAACATCTTTTTCCCGAAGCACGCACGGTTGTTTTGGCGAGCGATACCGCAACCGACCATGACACGTTGAAAAAGATGCTCACCGATATTCGTGACCATGAATACGATATCGTCATCGGCACGCAGATTATCGCCAAAGGTCACCATTTCCCGCATTTGACATTGGTAGGGGTTGTTGATGCGGATCTTGGGTTACAAGGCGGTGATCTCCGCGCGGCAGAACGCACGTACCAGTTATTGCACCAAGTCGCAGGCCGCGCGGGACGTGAGCAAGAGCGCGGCCATGTTTATTTACAAACATGGTTTGCCGATAACAAAGTGATGCAAGCCTTAGCAGGCCATGACCGTGATTACTTCCTCGAGGTGGAATCAGCAGAGCGTGCGCAAGCGCATATGCCACCCTATAGCCGCCTTGTCGGGCTAATTGTATCAGGCAAGGATGAAAAATTAGTCGCAGAAACGGCGCAAGCCTTGGCACGCAACGCGCCGCATTCGGAAAAGATTATGACGCTGGGCCCCGCCGAAGCCCCATTTTACAGGCTGCGCGGTAATTACCGCCGCCGCTTGCTCGTTCGTGCGGACAAAGAAGTAAACATCCAAAAAACAATCGAGAGCTGGGTCGGCGGCCTTAAAATCCCATCCACCATCCGCGTTTATATCGATATCGACCCGCAGAGTTTTCTGTAGAGGTTTTGTTATTGTCCACGCAATTTCGTAGGCTTGTCAAAGTGGGAGGAATTGAGATCATCCGTGTAAATTCCCGTCGGCGCATCAATGTTGTGGTGATAGCTGTAAACCACATTTACCCATGG
Organism: Bdellovibrionales bacterium; assembly: GCA_037969035.1. Classification (GTDB taxonomy): domain Bacteria; phylum Pseudomonadota; class Alphaproteobacteria; order Micavibrionales; family Micavibrionaceae; genus JBBKWU01. The sequence goes on along the minus strand of JBBKWU010000015.1, from coordinate 52,940 downwards.
GGATTTATCGTCCCACCCGTTATATGGGGTCATGACCTGCCTATTTAAATTTTTAAATACGGAGCGCATCGTATTGTCTAAATTGATAGTGAAGTCATCGGAAAAATTCGGGGATAGCATATAGTTACCAACCATCACGCCACCGTTTTTTAAGTGCCGTTTGACCTGTTGGAAAAATTCACGCGTGACAAGATGTTCGGGCGTGCTGGTCTGCCCACGGAAAACATCGAGGATAATCATATCGAATAAACGGTCATTGTTGCTGAGGTAAGCACGGGCAGGTTCAGCAATAAATGTTTTGTTATCGTCAAGCTTCCTATCAATGAATTTTTCTTCGGAAAGCTTGAGAAGCCCTCCATCAAGGTCAAGAAACACATATTGATTATGCTTGTCGCGCAGGCCAAGCGTGAAGCCCCCCGCACCGATGACCAAGATTTCATTTTTTATCGGTGCCCAAGTGAGTGGCTCGATGAAATGGCTTTCGAGGAATTTGGCGTATTTGAAATAGGGTTCGTCATTGTCTTTTGAAAGGGCAGATGAGAAGTTGTGATTAATCTTCATCCAGCGGCTGTTGTCGCTGTCATAGTCACTGATCTGGATCATGTGATATTGGTTGTTGGCGACCACGTTATCTCGCTTGAGCATGTCATCACTATTCATGACAAGGGAAAGCGCCACGCAGAGCAGCATAATAACCGTATGGAGGTTGAATTTACGCTTGGATAACACAAAGGACACCAGCGCAAGGCACGCAATGGAGATGCTAACGGCGTGGTGTACACCCAAAAAGGACATCAGCACCAACGTGCAAAAAATCGACCCCATGAACGAACCAATGGTAGAGAAAAACAGTATACGTCCTGCGATGCTCGCAAGCCTGTGCCGCCCGAAATAATTGCTGATGAGCGGAACAGTCTGCCCGAGTAAATAAACGGGAGTGACAAGAAACATCAACGCATAAAGTGCTGTCAAACCGATGCGATTATTCCACCCTGTATAGAGATAAAGACTCTCGGATGCCCATTGCAAGAATGTATAGGAGAGCCCAAGTGTCAGGATAATCGTAGCGATTGTAATGTTTAAGAGTAAGCGTTTCCGAATGGTGAAACTGCGCCGTTGCTTAAACCGCCCGCCGTAATAATAACCAAAGGCAAGCGGCATAAGAACAGCAGCAATGATAATAGAAATTGTATCTGTACCGCTGCCTGTGTAGGGGATAATCAAGCGTATTGCCAGAAGCTCTGCTGAGAGAACAACATACCCTTCGAGGAAGATAACAAGAAATAGCATTTTAAGCGGAATAGGTTTCATCGCTATAGCTTTTGACGATCTTCAATGCGGGGCGGTAATTTTGACGGTCTGTCATAAAGCGCACGGTTTTTATCGTCGGTGTAGATCGTGGCTTTTTCATCCAAATTGTAATAGGTGTAGATAATGTTGTCCCATCGTCCTTCGCGCTCCCAACCGTCATATTCATTGATGACTTGACGGTTTAGGTAGGGGAAAACACTGTGTAATGTGGCATCCAAAGAGCGCGAGAGCGGATCGGTAAATGTGGGTGAGCCAAAGAAATTTCCAACCATAACGCCATCTTTTTTGACGTGGTCTTTAACCTGTTGGAAGAACTCACGCGTGATGAGGTGGTCAGGCGTACTGGTCGGGTCAAAGAATAAATCGATAAAAACCATGTCGTATTTTTTGTTCGTTTGGTTCAAAAAGGCACGCGCGGGAAGCGGCACGAATTCACGGTTTTCGCCAATCTTTTCTTTCAGAAAAAGCTCTTCTGAAATGTCTTTGAGGTGTTTGTTGATGTCAACGAAGGTGTAATGATTTTTCTCATCTCCGCGCCCGATAGAGAAACCACCCGCACCGAGGACTAAAATATCTTTTGATGGTTCTTCATCGTTATTCAGTGTCGGCGTAATGAAATTTTGGTGAATGTAGTAGAGATAACCAGCGTAAGGATCGTTGGAATAGCTGAAGATGATGGACGCAGGGGAGCGGTTTACAAGCATCGCCCGAACGGAGCCTTCTTCGTATTCTTTGATTTGGACAACGCTGTAATGATCGTTTTGCACAATGTTTAGGCGTTGCATTGCCGCATCGCTGTTGAACACAAAGGAAGCCATCATGCAAAAGCCGATGACAAAGGGCGCAGGCCCCGTTTTCTTTTTAGACAGCAACAGCGAAATAACAAACATACACGCAATGGTAATGGTGACCGCATGATGCACGCCCAAAAAGGCCATCAAGACGAGCGTACAAAAGACAGACCCCACGAACGAACCCATGGTTGAAAAGAACAGGATTTTTCCCGCAAATTGCGCAACGCGCTGACGACGGAAATAGTTACTGACCAACGGCACTGTTTGCCCCAGTAAGAACACAGGGTAAACCAGAAAGACAGTCGCATAGATGACGGTGTAAATAATGCGATCATTGATTCCCGTTAACCAGTACAACAGATCATAGCCCCAATCGATGAACAGGTAAGACAGCCCGAATGTAAAGAAAACCGCCGCAACCATAAGGTTCCAAAGGAGTTGTTTACGCACAGTATGGGCGCGTTGTCCCGTATTGCGTTCGACTAAAAATTTCCCGCCCGCGCTGTAGCCAAAGGCAAGCGGCATCAAAACAGCAGCAATGATGATGGAAATTGTATCTGTCCCGCTCCCCGTGAAAGGAATAATCAGACGGATCGCCAAAAGCTCTGCCGAGAGAACAACATACCCTTCGAGAAAGATAATTAGCAAAAGTGTGTATAAAGGGACCATGTGATGGATTCTTCTTCCTGTGAAACTATGATAAGATTAAAAGCTTTTAACGTGGAAAACCATAGCATGATGAAAACTCTCCCCAAGGAACTTACATCCTACGATTTGTTAAAAACACTCGCGGTGCTTTTGATGATTGTTGACCATGTTGGTTTTTTTTACTTCCCTGATGACGGCTGGCTTCGTGTGATCGGGCGTTTATGCGTGCCGATGTGGTTTTTTCTGATCGGTTATGCGCGCAGCCGTGACATTGATATGCGCCTGTTGGGCGGTACGGCAATTTTGGTTATGGGTAGTGCGCTTTACGGGCATTATATCTTTCCGTTCAGCATATTGGCCACGATCATTTTCCTACGTTTGACGATGGATGGTGTGCTTCATGCGTTTATGCACTCGAAATTAATGATGATCTTAATCGGCGCAGCACTTATGGTTTTGATTATTCCCACGAACTCTTTTTTGGAATATGGCACGATGGGATATATTCTCGCGTTCCTAGGGTATTTCGTGCGGCACAATGATGAGGCGGCTTATAACAAAACTTTTATATCTAAATATATTATGTATGCCTTTTTCACGTTTGTATTGACGCAAGCTGTGTTCCACGGTTTTGATACGCCGCAGTTTGTCGTGTTATCGGTGGGTATAATCAGTGTTTTATTTGGTCTTACGCATTTCAAAAGTAAGATAATCAATGTTAAAATGCCGACGTGGTGCATTTCTGTGCTGCAATTTACCGGAAGGCGCACATTGGAAATATACGTAGCGCATATTTTGTTCTTGGGATTCAGTGCGATGGCGCTGGGTGATCCGCGCTTCGGGCTTTTGGATTGGAAATGGATACCGCCATTATGGTAGAAGAAAAAACGATAGGTAGTGGTGCGATAGAGGGCACTAAAAAAATTCTTCCGAAGGACATCACGTCTTATGATCTTCTGAAAGCCTTCGCCGTGATCATTATGATTATCGACCATGTCGGCTTTTACTTCTTCCCCGAACAATCAATATGGCGTTCTGTCGGGCGCATCGGATTTCCGATCTGGTTTTTCCTTGTCGGATATGCGCGTAGCCGTGACTTTTCGATGAAGCTGTGGGTCGGCGCTATTGTTCTTGTCGCGGTGAGTATGATTTGTGGGCATTATTTATTCCCGATGAATGCGCTCGTGACGATCATCGTGATAAGGCTCGTTCTTGATCCGTATATCAAGCTTTCGATGGCTAATATCCAAGGTATGTTCGCGTTTTCAGTGACGCTTTTTATCCTTATTTTCCCGACAGGTATGTATGTTGAATACGGCACGCAGGCGTTGATTATGGCTGTGTTTGGCTATTTGGTAAGGAACAGAGAGTCTATACGCCACGCAGAACCTATTTTGAATTGCTATATGTTTTTCGCGCTTGCAAGCTTTTTGCTCATGCAGGCTACAATATTTTCGTTTTCGCAGCCTTTGTGGATTTTGACGATTGTAGGGACATTGTTTGTGATGGCGATTTTGTTTATTTTTACGCCAAAGACTTTTCCAAAACTAACCAACGCGCTGCCAAATTTTGTTGTGTGGATTATACAGCTTATGGGGCGGCGGACATTGGAAATTTACGTCGTGCATTTGGTTGTCTTTAAATTCGCCTTGGTTGTTTTTTATCCTGACTCATACCAGTTTTTTGATTGGGCACTTTTTTATCAGGCTGAAGAGTCCGCGCTGCCCGACCTTGAACTGCCTAACGTCAGGCGGATGGATGATTCATTATGATCATTGAAATGAAGCGCGAAAAAACATATTTGTTTTCGTTTTTACTCGCCCCCGTATTTGGCGCGGTGATGATACTGTTTCTGATGCTTGATGCCGCCGTGTCAGGATTTGCCAGCGATTATGCCGTTAACTTGAATCGAGGCATCATTGAACGTTTTGAAGAAGCACAGCAAGAGGCTGATGTTAGTGTTGTGATGCTAGGGAATTCCCGTATGCGCTATGCCTCTACGTTTGGGTTTGATCCGGAAGACATTGTTGATATGCCCGACGGCAGAAAAATGGCCGTGTTGAAATTTGCATCCAATGCGGCGGAGTTTAAAATTTACAGCGGTGTTACGGATATGATTTTGGCGGCAAAGCCTGATTATGTTGTGGTGATGGATATGCTTTTGACGAATATGCGTCCGCCAGAACAGTCTATTTTTCTGCGATATTCAAAAATGGTTTATGAAGCATGGCTGGAAAAATTGAAGGGATGGGACCCTAAAGAAGAATGGACTAATGACCGCCATGAGTTGGAACTATCCTGTTATGATAGTTACGATCTGAGGTTGGTGAATAGGCGCATTGAATCAACGGCTGTTCGCGACCGTCACAGTCTTGACCCTGAAATCAATTCGAACAGAGAAATCGCGCGTGATTTCATTGCCAAGGCCAATAATTACGGCATTAAGGTTATTATTATTCATTTACCATCAAACAGAGATGTGTTGGATGAATATGGCGTGCCCTATTATTACATTGATAGTTACGGGCTTGATCACGCGCCAGATAAAGAAGAGCTTTTGCCTGCACTATATGACCAAGTAACGTGGTTGTCTTATCCTGAATCAGAGGGGCGGAGTGCCTATTGTGATTTCCTACATTTGAATCCGACGGGGCGCGAGGCGTTCAGCCAATGGTTTTTAGAACAGATTTGATGGAAAGATTTGTTTTAAAAGATGTTTGAGCGCCATTATTCGCCTTTGGCCTGCATCATCATCATGGCGATTTCTTGGCGGCGTTTTGCGTCTTTTGCGCTTTCAATCGCAATTTCATCATAACCAGCGAGTGACAGCACAGGGTTCACAATCGGTGCGAGTGTTTGTACGGCGACATCGGGTAATTGCGCACGCCAGCGATCAACACTTGATTGCTCAACTTTTGTCTTTTTGTAGGATTTCCAATCACCAATGCCATCAATGGTCTTTTTGCCCAAAATAGTGGCGGCATCTTGTTTGTTCGGGGCAAGGCCGAGAAAATCTGTAATGCGGCGCATTTCGTCGTCGGGCGATGCGGCAAGGTCTTCGTATCTCACGTGCAGGCAATCATCGGCATAACGCGCGGCAAAATCATGGATCGATGCCGTGACATCTGCCCAAGCATGCGCGAAGGCCTCCAAAGGCTGCGGGTATTCAACCAGATAGGCGTGAAGCTCGGTAATGTAGCTTTGCAGGTCTTTAACAAACTCCTCCATACTGCACACAACATCCATGCCGTGGCGTGTGACGCAGATGAATTTGGAATGCCCAGCAAACAGAGATTCGATCGTATCCATGTAGAAGCTATCAATCGCGGTTTTGGCGACCCAATATTTCTTGCCGTTCTTTTTGGCGAGGTCTTCGTAAAAACTTGTGGCAAAGCTGCGCAGGCGGGTAACTGTTTCCTCTTGTGAAAAACCGAGCCCTTCAAGCGCGCTTAAAACACCGTAATCAAAGCCGTGCGATATTTTGTCAGCCTCAAAAAACGGTGCGCAGGCTTTGAACAAAAAGCTCTCTCCGGGGCAACATAAATCGGGGTGCGCATCCATAAGGCGACGCAATAACGTTGTGCCAGAGCGCGGGCTGCCGAGGATAATAATGCCGTTTGAAATATCAGATGTTTTCATAGCGCAGATCAATTCCTGATTGTGAGAGACGAACAAAGATTAAAAATAAAAGTACAGCATCCAAGCCTACATATTGGCATAGCGTAAATCAATCCCGAGCTGTGATAAGCCAAGAAAGATCAGCGTGATCATAATAGCATACCAAAGCGCCATAATCATGGTGGCGTCTCTATCGCAAAACCACTTCCTTAAAAAGCTGTAGATCTTCATAGCCAGAAAAATAACATTTTATGCCACTCCCCCCATGTTGTTGAAAGGTCAGTGTTGTTGGCAATTAACATACCAAACATAAAATAATGCAGCGTCAGCAGTGTCGATAAGACGCGCAAGGCCATAAGCCCATATTTGTTTTTAACCTGTGGCAGCTTGGGTTTGACGTGTTGGAAGTTCTGCCAGATGACAATGCCAACACCGTGATAAATACCCCAAAGAACAAAGCGCAGTGAAAACTCATGCCAAAGCCCCATGACAAGCATCGCCGCGGCTGCTGCGAGTGCTGCGCTGCGTGCTGTGGACATCACGCCCATATAAACATAGTCGCGACACCAGCTTGTGAGCGAGATATGCCAACGACGCCAGAAATCAGAAATATTGGCCGCAAGAAACGGGAAGTTAAAGTTCTCCATGACCTTAAAGCCAAGCATCATACCAAAGCCGATAGCCACATCAGAAAAGCCAGAGAACATGAAATAGAGATTCAAAAACGCTCTGACCATGCTTAGATAAGCATAAAGGCTCTCGTTCGAGCCAGAGATATTGGCAATCCCAATGCCCAATAAACCCGTAACCAGAAGGTTGGCAATAAAGGTGATTTTAACATAACCATATAACATGCGCTCCGCCCCTTGCGCCACCATGTACGGGTCCCAACGCTTGCGGTTTAGATCGCTTTGGAAATCATGGAAACGGTGGATAGGGCCGACAAGAAAGGTGGGTAGGAAAAACATGAATTGTGCAAACTCGCCGAAGCTATGCGCGGGGATTGTGCCTTTGTATTTTTCAATCGCATAATGAATACAGCGAAACGTATAGTAAGACAGCCCAAGCGGTATAATAAAATCCATGCTTTCGGGCGTGAAATCAATGGTCGCGCCGACAATGAGACTGTCATAAAATTTAAACGAACTTAAAATGCCTGCCGTCACAAGGATTAAGCCAATGAGCGTTTTCCCCGAGATGCTGTCTTTCTTCACCGCCACAAAATAGTAAAGCGTAGTGAGTGCGGAAATGATAACAAGTGAGATCGGCGAGTACACCGCGAGAAACCCCGCCGATGCCGCAACAATCCATGCGCCGCGAAGCTTAGCCGGTAAAATCCAATGAATAAGGACAACGCCTAAAACGGTGAATAGCCAATCTTGCGTCAGTAAAAGCATAGGCTATGCAGCCTCCCCAATTTTGTTTTTAACAACGTTAAGCGCATCACCGATGGAACGGACGCTGAGGATATCTTTAGGCTCTACCTTAATGCCAAACTCTTTTTCAAGGCTCAGCAAGAATTCAACATGCGCGAGAGAGCTCCAGCCTTTGGTTGTTTCTGCGGTGGAGGACAGTGATAATTCTGACGCAGGACATTTAAAGGAATTCGCGGCAACGTTGATGATTTTATCTTCGAATTGATCGGTGCCGTTCTCCGCCGCAGCACCTTGCTTTTGCGCGCTAATTTGCTTTTGCAGGTCACGGACAATGACTTTGCCCGCAGGGCCGCGTGGAAAATCGCTGACGACATGAATTTGGCGCGGCAGCATTTCAACCGCGGCATGGTTTAAAAATTGTTCTGATATTTTATGAGGGTCAGGTGTGTTGTTTTGTTCGGGGATGATGGCGGCATTTACTGTTTCTCCCCATGTATCATCGTTTTCGCCCCATACAACAGCATCCATCACGCCAGACAGGCTGCGTAAAATATTGGCAACATCATCGGGATACACATTAATACCGCCAACAATAATGACGTTCTTTTTGCGCCCCACAATGTGGAAGAAGCCGTCTTTGTCCTTTTTGCCGAGATCGCCTGTTTTAAACCAGCCGTCATCGGTTAGGACTTCCGCCGTTTCATCGGGCATTTCAAAATAACCCTTCATGACGTGATCGCCTTTTAACCAAAGCTCACCTTCTTGTCCGTCGGTAACATCTTTGCCGTCATCGTCGCAAATGCGTACTTCGGTATCCACGGGTTTGCCGATGGTGCCAACGCGGCGTGTGTCTTGTGTCGGGCCGCAATATAAGGCCTCGCACACGGTTTCGGTCAAACCATAAACATTGACGATCATAACGCCGAACGCGGCCTCAAATCGCTGCCATAGATTCGGGTCGAGATATCCTGCGGTGGAGATAATGAATTTGAAATGCTCGTTTTTGAAAACTTGGTCATCTTTCGCGCCCAACGAATCGATAAGCTGCAACATCGCAGGCACAGCAATAAAATGCGTAATGCGATACTTATATATAGCGCTCATTAATTGCGGAATGGCATTAATAGCAAAACGCAGGGGACGATGAACGGTACAGCCACCCGTAAAAGCAACCACAGGGCCTTGGGTTAAACCATCGGTGTGATGCAGCGGCAGAATGTTCAAAAGGTGTGAGTTTGCCGTGTAGCCGTAATGGCGCACAAAGGTTTTCATTTGCGCGAGCAAGTTACCATGCGTGATTTCAACGCCTTTGGGGCGCGATGTCGTGCCCGAGGTAAATAGAATATACGCCACCGTATCAAGTGGCACAGGGTTGGTCTCACAATCGGTTGCGGGGGTGATTCCTTTTAGAAGTGCAGGGAACATATCCGCAGCACCGCCTTTGTTGCCCATAAGTTTGCCGAGTAGGCCGCCCTTGTCATATGCCGCATTTGGTTCAATGCTTAGTTTTGTAATGTCAGGCAGGGCTTTAAGTTTTTTGTAAAAAACATCATCCATGAAAAGCGCCGAAGGCTTTGCCGCGCGGATAAGGTTCATCTGTTCTTCTTCGCCACTGTCTGGCGCAACGATCACGGCGGTCAAGCCATAGCGCAGGCATGCCATAAATAATGCAACGATCGCAAGCCCATCATGGCTAAGGATAATGACACGATCACCGCGCTTGAGGTTCTGCGCTGTAAACCAAGAACACGTGCGCGCCGTTAAATCAAGCAAGCGACCATAGCTTAATTTGCGCTCTTGCCGCGCTTGCACAAAGACTTTGCTGCCAGAGATGTGCTTTTGATTATAGGCAAAAACCTCGGAAAAGTTGCTGAATTTATCAACGGAGAAACTGGCGGGTGTTTGATTTGTGTCTGTCACAATGTTGGCTTTGCTGGTTTTGATTGGCTTTAAAATGGACTTTAATGAGTGTGGCGCGAAGGGGCGTTAAATTATTCGTGTGTAAAATTTCGCACAGCTTGCGTGACATTTCAAGTGATATGGCTTGCGTGCTGAAAATTCCTGTGTTAAATAAACGCTGGATTTTATAGAGTTTAAAGCAATCATTACGTACAGGACTGACCATGACATCAAAGAAATCAAATCTTGTTGCCGATCGTTACGCTTCTTCGCTGCTAGACATTGCCGTGGATAAGAAAAAAGTTGAGAAGGTCGAAAAAGACATGCTCGATCTGTATGCGATGATCGAAGCCTCTGCTGATTTCCGCAAATTGCTTGGTAACCCGTTGATTAGCAAAGCGCAGAAGCTTACTGCGATCGAAGCTATTTCTAAATCTGCAAAATTTGAAAAAATCACAGCCGACTTCCTTTTGGTTTTGGTACAGAATGGCCGCTTGAACGGTCTTTCAGATGTGATTATTGCCTTTAACCGCGTGCTGACAAAACGCCGTGGCGAAATTGCTGCCACAGTTCAAACAGCAAGTGCGCTTACAGCTGCACAAACAAAGAAACTTCAAGATCAACTTTCCAAAACATTGGGCTCTAACGTCACAATGAATGTGAGCGTCGACAAAGACTTGCTCGGCGGCATGATCGTAACCGTTGGTTCTGTCATGGTTGATGATTCTGTGCGCGGCAAGATCCAACGTCTCGGCCGCGCCATGAGCGCTAAGGACGTACAAGCGGCTTAGGTGCTGCGGGTCTTTCACCTTCTCGCAATGTCTTTTTCATAGCATCTCTATAGTCCTCTGCTTGTTTTGCAGAGCGCACGGTGGATATCCCGCCGATTGTAAGTAGCATCAATCCGCCTATTAGACCTGCGAAAGAGGCTCCTGAACGCACGGCCATTTCAAAAGAGTCTTTGTCATGATGTTCGTAATCGTGCAGGTTCTCTTTTTCAACGCCTGCTGAGCCGAGCAGAACCATAAGACCAATTAATGTGGCGCCAATGCTATAACGGCACCTTGTGCTTGCTTCCTCGAATCGTTCGAATAGTCTTGTTGGTGTTTCTGCGTTTTGATTACTGTCCATTTTAGTGTTCCTGATCACATGTTGTTCTTCATATTTCGTAATATGTAGTAAGGCGCGGATTATGTGTATTAGCATATTAAAATTTTTTTTGCAAAACTGTTGTTTTTAGCCTCATAAGGATTGCATCGCGCTACTCCATATGCTATTTCATGCGCGTAATAAAATTTTGAGTTCATCAATGTAGAGGATCGACATGGAAATTCGTGCCGCAGAAATATCTGAAATTCTAAAGAAACAAATCGCCGATTTCGGCACGCAAGCTGACGTTGCGGAAATTGGACAAGTTTTGTCCGTAGGTGACGGTGTTGCCCGCGTGTACGGCTTGGATCAAGTTCGCGCTGGTGAGATGGTTGAATTCCCTGGAGGTGTTAAAGGGATGGCTTTGAACCTTGAAGCAGACAACGTTGGTGTTGTTATTTTCGGTTCTGACCGTGATATTAAAGAAGGCGACATTGTTAAACGTACAGGCGAAATCGTTCAGGTTCCTGTTGGTCGTGAATTGTTGGGCCGCGTTGTTGATGCGCTTGGTAACCCAATTGATGGTAAAGGTCCACTGAAGGCCAAAGAAACACGCCGTGTTGAAGTAAAAGCGCCGGGTATTATTCCTCGTAAATCTGTGCATGAACCAATGCAGACAGGTATTAAAGCGCTTGATGCTCTTGTTCCTGTTGGTCGTGGTCAGCGCGAATTGATCATTGGTGACCGTCAGACTGGTAAAACAGCTGTGGCGATCGATACAATCATCAACCAAAAAACAATCAACTCATCTAAAGATGAAAAAGAGCACCTATATTGTATCTACGTTGCGATTGGTCAAAAACGCTCAACAGTTGCACAACTCGTGAAAGAACTCGAAGATAATGGCGCGATGGAATATTCTATCGTTGTTGCTGCGACGGCTTCTGATCCTGCACCGATGCAGTTCTTGGCGCCTTACACAGGTTGCACAATGGGTGAGTGGTTCCGCGATAAAGGCATGCATGCCCTAAACGTATATGATGACTTGTCCAAACAAGCGGTTGCATACCGCCAGATGTCACTTCTTCTTCGTCGTCCACCAGGTCGTGAAGCGTATCCAGGTGACGTGTTCTACATTCACTCACGTCTCTTGGAACGTGCTGCGAAGATGAACGATGAATTGGGCGCGGGCTCACTAACAGCTCTTCCGATCATTGAAACGCAAGCGGGTGACGTGTCGGCCTATATCCCGACAAACGTGATTTCCATTACAGATGGTCAGATTTTCTTGGAAACTGGTTTGTTCTATAAAGGTATACGTCCTGCGATTTCTGTTGGTTTGTCTGTGTCACGTGTTGGTTCAGCAGCGCAGATCAAAGCGATGAAGCAGGTTGCTGGTACAATTAAGCTTGAGCTTGCACAGTATCGTGAAATGGAAGCATTCGCGCAGTTCGCGTCTGACCTTGACCCTGCAACACAGCGTTTGCTTGCTCGTGGTGCGCGTCTGACGCAGCTTTTGAAGCAGCCGCAATACTCACCACTCACAGTGGAAGAGCAAGTGTTTGTGATTTATGCAGGTACACGTGGTTATCTCGATACAATCGCGGTTGCTGATGTGAACGCGTATGAGAAAGCATTGCTTGCTGATGTACGCGCAAACGGTAAGAAAATTCTTGATACAATCAAGAAAGAGAAAAAACTGGATGATAAAATTGAGAAAGACATGAAAGACTTCCTCGAGAAATTCACAAACGGTTTTGCTGGTTCAGCGAAAAAAGCTGCTTAAGGGGCTCGTATTAAGGATGAGAATTACTTTTCAGCTTAAAACCAACGAAGAAACTTTTTTGAACAAGCTTGATAATGCTCTGGCTTGTTATGATGTTGAACGTGGAACAACACAAAAAGTTGACAGTGATGGGTTTGAAGCAGACAGAATTGCGAGCGAGGGGAAGCTTTGTCCGACTGAATTGTTTTTGGCTAACTCTCACGAAGTGCCATGCATTGTGGTGAATGATGCGTCAAACATAACGGACGTATTATTGGTGCTTTATGCGGATGAAATGGAAGATGTTATTGAGCGAGAAAGTATAGATATACTCGATAATGCCATGCTTCCGCAGCAAGGCAACCCGACGAACAAGCCAAGCTTGATAAATTAGGGATATGAAACAGAGAAATAATATGAATAAACAAAGTCACGGACATGAAGGATTAAGCGGCATCGGGGAGAAATCTGGTGATGGTTGGTTGTGGCAAGTCCGCATTAACCTTGCTGATGAATTTGCTGCTGTTGCTCGCAAAGACTTAGATGCTCCTGAGCTTGCACCGCTTAAGGCTCTTTTGGACAAGCATGGCGTGACTTTAAAAAACCAGTTCGACGCGTTTGCAGGTTTCTGTGCCGAAGCAGAAGCAAACAAAGAAACAGACTCAACACTTTACCGCTGGACAAAAGATCTCGTTGATAACCCAGATAAACAAGTGCAATACGCGCCACGTTTTACGGTCTATCAGGGAGATGCTCAGATTTACAGTAAAGACCTCGCTGATGCTGTTGAGCTAGACTTAAGGCCACTTCGTGATTCTGGAATGGTCGCTGTCATCAGTAAAATTGACTCAAACCCTGCACGGAACCCACAGGCTCCTGCTAAGTTTCAGAAATAAGGGAGTTGAAAATGAGCATTGCATTAGTCAAAGTAAAATTTAAGGCAGATGAATTGTTTGGTGACAAACTCTCTGACGATGCGGCCGCGTTTAAGAAGAAATTTGAAGCTTTTGGCGCAACGATAGAGCCATGTCATTCTCCAGAGAATCTTGAAAGCCTCAAGAGTGTGGCTGATTCCTTTAATCTGGCGGCTGCGCAAAATCAAAAATTGGTTTGGGTTGTTCTTCCTTCACCGGTGGCGATGGACACAATGATTGATTTTATGCAAGAGCTGACAACCAATGATTTGATAGCTGAATCCAAACTAGCTCCAACGAAAGTTATAAACCCCCGCGTGATTGAACAAGGAATAAGATTGTAAAAAGATGCCAAGTTTAAAAGATTTTAGAGATCGTATCGCTTCCGTTAAGTCGACCCGTAAAATTACGTCGGCGATGAAAATGGTCGCGGCCTCGAAACTGAAAAAAGCGCAGGATCAAGCTGAGTCTGCACAGCCTTATGCCGCCGCGATGGCCGCAATGATGGCGCGTGTGGCGGCAAACGTGCAAACCGCACCCGATACAGCGAATTTGATGAGCGGCACAGGTAAAGACGACACGCATCTTGTGATTGTTGTCACGTCTGATCGCGGTCTTTGCGGCGGCTTTAACGGCAACCTTGTGCGCCGTGCGCGCCTGCATATCAAAGAACTTTTGGGGCAGGGCAAAGAGGTTAAAATTATTTGTGCCGGTCGTAAGGCGTATGATTTGCTGAAAGGTGAATATGGCGAGCGTGTGATTGAACGCTACACAGGTATCGGTGCCAAAGGACGTGTATCATTTGCTGATGTTGATAAAATCGCGCAGCTTGTCTTGCGTGAATTTGCTGATGGTGGCTTTGATGTTTGCACAATGCTTTATAACGAATTCCGCTCTGTGTTGGCACAACCGCCAAAAACGCAGCAGCTTATTCCGTTTTCTGCTCCTGACCCAAGTGCCAATGATAACAAAACCAATGATGCGGCAAAAGCAGAAGAGCAAACTCTGTCCTATGATTTCGAACCTGAAGAAGACGAAATTATGGAACTGTTATTGCCGAAAAACCTAGGCATCCAGATTTTCCGCGCGATGCTTGATAGTGCTGCGGGTGAGCAAGCCGCACGTATGACCGCGATGGATAACGCAACGCGTAACGCGGGCGACATGATTAACGGTTTGACACTGAAATATAACCGCGCCCGTCAGGCTTACATTACAAAAGAACTGATCGAAATTATCAGTGGCGCGGAGGCTGTATAAAATGAAACCATCATATGAAGATGATCTAGAGTTTGAAGAAACGAATGACGAATTGTCAGATCTAGCTAAAGATTTTTTAAAAGCAGCCCGAGAGCTTGATACGTTGGTGAATACACCTCCTGAAAAGGATTTAGATAAAAAAATTGAAGAGTTTAGAGAGCGTTTGAAAGAAGCTTTTGAAGCTGTGGAAGAAGAAGCTGAAGAAATTACGATGTCACCGACGCCGGTAGTGGGTGTGTTCGATGGGCATTCGATTTACCAAGCTGTTGATGCGCGAGCGCAAGGAATAATTGAAGGTTATAATTTGGGATTATCACGAAAATAATTTTTTAATTTGAGTGTTAAACAAAACGATTACAAGACTTTAAAAAGCGAGAGGAAATATAAAATGGCAAAATCAACTGGTAAGGTCACACAGATTCTTGGGGCTGTTGTTGACGTACAGTTCAGCGAAGGCAATGTGCCTGCGATTTTGAACGCGTTGACAACAAAGAACGATGGTAAAACATTGGTTCTAGAAGTTGCACAGCATTTGGGCGAAAACACAGTGCGTTGTATCGCGATGGACTCCACAGACGGTATGGTTCGTGGTGAAGAAGTTGCCGATACGGGCGATGCGATTACGGTTCCTGTCGGACGCGAAGTTTTGGGTCGTATTTTCGATGTTATCGGTCAAGAAATTGACGAGCTTCCACCGATCAAAGCGAAAAAGAGATATGCTATTCACCGCGATGCTCCTGCGTTTGCTGAGCAAGCAACAGAAACAGAACAGCTTGTAACAGGTATTAAGGTTGTTGACCTTCTTTGCCCGTATTCAAAAGGTGGTAAAATTGGTCTGTTTGGTGGTGCTGGTGTTGGTAAAACCGTTACAATTATGGAACTGATTAACAACATTGCAAAAGGCCACGGTGGTGTGTCTGTGTTTGCTGGTGTTGGTGAGCGTACGCGTGAAGGTAACGACCTTTACCACGAGATGATCGAATCAGGCGTTATTGTCCCTGGTGACAGTGAAAAATCAAAAGCTGCCCTAGTTTACGGTCAGATGAACGAGCCTCCGGGAGCCCGTGCACGTGTTGCGCTTTCTGGTCTTTCTATGGCGGAATATTTCCGTGATGAAGAAGGTCAGGACGTTTTGTTCTTTATGGATAACGTGTTCCGCTTTACTCAAGCGGGTGCTGAAATGTCTGCACTTTTGGGTCGTATTCCTTCTGCTGTGGGTTACCAGCCAACGCTTTCAACTGATATGGGCGCGTTGCAAGAACGTATTACATCAACTAACAAAGGCTCGATTACATCTGTACAGGCCGTTTACGTTCCTGCGGATGACTTGACTGACCCTGCACCGGCGACAACATTTGGTCACTTGGATGCTACAACGGTTCTGTCACGTCAGATTGCTGAGCAAGGTATTTATCCCGCCGTGGACCCGCTTGACTCAACATCGCGCATTCTTGATCCGCGTATCGTTGGTGACGAGCACTACAAAACAGCCACAGACGTGCAGCAAACATTGCAAACATACAAATCTTTGCAAGATATTATTGCGATTTTGGGTATGGATGAATTGTCCGAAGAGGATAAAATGGTCGTGTCTCGTGCGCGTAAAATCCAGCGTTTCCTCTCACAACCATTCCACGTGGCCGAAGTCTTTACAGGCACACCAGGTACGTTTGTGAGCTTGGAAGATACAATCAAAGGCTTCCGCAATATTGTGGACGGCAAATACGATCACCTACCAGAATCTGCATTCTACATGGTTGGTACAATCGAAGAAGCCGAAGCAAAAGCCCATAAAATGGCTGCAGAGGCTGCGTAAGTAGAAACAGGAACAGATTTGGAAAGTTAAAATGACAACATTGCAAAATGACTGGACGTTATTACAACAAGATCATAGCAACGATGTAAAAATCGATGTGCATTACTCACGTGCTGAAAAAAAAGTAAAAGTAACGGCGCGGAAAGATGATGACGAGTTAACGCAAACTTTCAATGTTAATGCGGAACTTGTTTCATATGATACACCTCCTGAACGTCAGGAAGCTTATGCTAGAATTGATCGAGTAAAAAAAGACCTGTCTGAAAAAATGGAAGCGGGATTAAAGTAATATGAGCGAAGCAACAAAAACATTTCATTTTGAACTGGTTTCACCAGAGCAAAAACTTCTGTCCGAGTCTGTTCACATGGTGACTGTTCCCGGTGAAGAGGGCGATTTTGGCGTGCTGCCAAACCATAGCGCGCTTTTGTCTTCTATTCGTCCAGGCGTTTTGGAAATTCTTGCCAATGATAATGATACAGCGCCGCGCCGTTACTTTTTAGCGGGGGGATTTGCCGATGTGACGCCAACAAGCCTGACCGTTTTGGCCGAACAAGCCATACCGTTTGAAGACCTTGATAAAGCAGCTGTTGAGAAAGAACTTATCGATCTTCAGCAAGATTTGGCAATGGCCGAAAGTGTTGGCGAAAAAGCGTTAGTGCAACAAAAAATTGATGTCGCCGAAGCCAAACTCTTTGTTCTCGGTTACTAAAAACCAAACAATTTGAAATAAAAAAACACTCCGTATATCGGGGTGTTTTTTTATGATCGTAGCGCTTGCTTTTGACTGCATCCTTATATAGTGTCTTTTTGATATAATAAATTATGGTTAAGGGTAAAATTTCATGCACAAAAGAAGCAAGTTGAGTTATTTATTTAACGGATTGGCGACAGTCGGCGGCGCAGTAAGCATCGCTGCGGCGAGTACGACTTTATCCATTGATGGTCATTGCGGCAGTTGGATTATGGGATGTTTCGATCTGTCGGCGAGTGTGAAAGCAGGTTGTTGGACAGCAAATGCTGTTGGTGCGACTGTCATGGCTATGGGCGCTACGGGATATTTGGGGCGTGACAAGACAAAACCTAATATGTTTCAGCGTGCCGTTGCCAATATAAATGAAGCCGTGAATGGCCCAACACCGAAGCTATAAAACATAAAATCAAGACAAAAAATCAGCAATCTCATTACAGGCTTCAGCTAATCCTATACGCTGCACTTCAACATCGTCAGGGAAGGCGGTGCAGAGCCGTGTTGGCAGGCCGCTATCCATCATCACGAAGATGCCTTTGTCGTTTTTGTTGCGGATGAGGCGGCCGTAGGCTTGGCGCAGTTTTAGGCGCGTAATCATTTCATCGTAACGACGTCCGCCAAACGCATCGCGGCGTGCCTTGTGAATAATGGTGGGGCGCGGCCACGGCACACGATCATAAACAAGCAGCCGTAAGCTCTCACCCGGCACATCCACACCATCGCGCACCGCATCCGTGCCGAGCAAGCAGGCATGCGTATCATCACGGAAAATATCAACCAGCGTGCCTGTGTCCATGCCGTCAATATGCTGCGCGTAAACATTGATATCGCGCTCCTCTAACTTCGCAGCGATGCTTTCATGCACCATCCGTAGGCGGCTAATGGCGGTAAACAACCCGAGCGCACCACCGCCTGAGGCTTCAAACAACGCGCGGTAAGCACTCGCAAGTTGAGCCATGTTATTTTTATTAATGTCATTCACAACAATGATTTTGGTTTGCTCGGCATAATTAAACGGTGATTTGACCGCAAATTGCTGCGGGCTAGGGGTGAGGAAATCAGCTCCCGTACGTTGGCGTGCGATGCGCCAGTCATCATCGTCGTCGCCTGATTGATCGCGCAATGTTGCCGAGGTCATAGCAATACCGTGCGCATGTGGCGCAAGGGCGGCGGCAAACGGCTTCATCGGGTCAACGTAATGACGATACATGCCAACATCATAAGATCGACCTTCGATGCGCTCGATCTCCATCCAGTCTATGTATTCCTGCGCGCCGCTATCATTGCCTTGAATGAGCGTGTCGAGCATCCCAATCCACGCACCCACACTTGTTTCCGCACGACGTAGTAAGCCAGCACTCACGGATTCAAGCCGTTTGCGGGTGTCACTATCGAGTGTTTCGGCTTGTTCGCTCAAGCGCTTTTGCAAACTTTTGGCGAGTGCTTTCATTGGCTTGTACAGTTCTTGCAAGCGCGTGCGCAGTTTTTCCGCACGTTCTTTAACGCCGTCAATTAGAGGGAATGTATTGGTTTCCAGCGAGTAAGGCCCTTGCGCGCCATCGGCTCTGGCATAAACTTGCCTATAAATTTCATGCAGGAATAATTCGGTAACACCTTGGGCATTGCTGTCTTTTAAACGCTTTGACCAACCCATCGCAGGCAAGCCGTGCGCGGCATGAATGGCATCGTCTAAATGTTTTGCGGCATCGTCTTCTGCACCCGCGATTAAATCCTCCACGCGTTTTTTAAGCCCGCGCGCGCGGCTACGTTTTCCGCCCTCGACACCCAAAACCCAACGCCGTAAATCTGCGGTTTCACGCGCGGTTAAATGCCCTGCAAATGCGCTGTCTGCCGCATCAAACAAGTGATGCGCCTCATCAAACACATAACGCTGCGGCAACACATCATCCGCGCTTGCCATGGCGGTATTAATCATCACCAAGGCGTGATTGGCGACCACAATCTCCGCGCGTTTTGACTTGCGAATGCTGCGCTCGACAAAGCATTTGTGGTAATGATCGCAGGCCGAATAAATACATTCGCCGCGCTTATCCGATAGCCCAACCGTGTGTTTGAAGCCCAAGATGCTGGAGAGCCAACCAGGAAAATCACCGCCTTGCAAATCACCATCGCGTGTTTTTTCAATCCAGCGTGCAATAAGCCCTGCGGCAATGGCTTGGCGCACATCTTTGGAGAGTGCCGCCGCTGTCGCCGCATCTTCGAAATTGAGTAAGCAGAGGTAATTCTCACGACCTTTGCGCACGGCGACTTTGCTGTTTTTAACGTCTTCGTTTGGGAAGACGCGCGCGAGTTCTTGGTCAATCTGGCGTTGCAGGTTTTTGGTGTAGGTCGAAACCCAGACGCTGCCTTGGTTTTTCTCTGCCCAGACATTGGCGGGGGCAAGATAACCAAGCGTTTTACCAACGCCTGTGCCCGCTTCGGCGATCACAACATTAGGCGGTGCTGTATCTTCATCGCCTGAGATGCTTGGGTCACGGGGCGCGAATGCTGCGGTCATGCGGGTGGCGTAATCTTTTTGCGGTTCACGCGTTTCTGCGCCGACGCCCAATAGTGTGCTTAAGCGGTCACGCGATTCATCGCCCGTGACAGGGTGATGCGATGGTGGTGGCGGTGGTGCTTCTTCGCTCCATTCGGGCAAATGCTTCCAGACATTCATTGAGACTTTGGTCATGATGGGCATGTCGGGCTTGTACGGTTCGCCCAAGGCCTCGCATATAAACGGTGTCCACGGCCAACCATGTCCATTTTGTCCCATGGCTTTGGCAATTTCCAACGGGTCGTTCTTTTTTAGATCGCGCTCAATAGGCCTTGGTTCGTCCTGTAAATCCGACAACAGCGCCCGCACACATTCCATGAGCGTAAGCGGTTGATCCTCAAGCGATGTCGGCGCAGGCAATCCCAATGTCTTGGCGAGCCCAGTTGGTGTCGGAACACAAAAACTCGCAGGATGCACAAAGGCAAACAGCTCTAAAATATCAAGCCCCTGTAAATCACGCGCACCAAGGCGGTGCAGCGTATAAGGCGCATGACAGACAATCACAGGACGTCCGTGGATTTGCATTTTTGCTTGCTCATGCGAAATGATACGGATTTCACCATCCGTGCTCAGCAGCGCGGCTTCCTTTGCGTTGATCGCCAATACAGGAAGCTCAGGCAGCGCGATCTTTGCGCGCGGTTTCGGCGATGGTGCAATATCTAGTGACATATAGCCATTCTCATTTGTTTTTTGACAGCGTTGCTTCACGCCTCACGTAGTGTTACTACGTTACGCCGTTTGCGCCTTGTCTAAAAACAAAGCAGAACGACTATATAGCTATATAAGTGTTAGCAGCGGAATCGCACCGTGTCACGCGGCCTTCTTCTTCTTCTTCTTCTTCTTCTTCTTCGGAGGGCTATCTTTCCCAGATGATTTTTTGGCTGTTTTTTCAGGCGGTACAAAAATTTCAGGCGTGTCCTCTGGCCATTTTTCCAAGTACATAGATTGAGACGGGAAGGCAAAGCCTGTTTTTGCTTTTTTCTCGACAATGTCTTTGACGGCCATGGCTAGGTTTTCCTTGATCTCAAGCCATTCGCCCCACACCGTTGTCTTGGTGAAGCAGTAAACCATAATATCAATCGATGACGCGCCAAAGCTATCGACACGGACAAAAGTTGTGACGGTTGTATCAAACTCATCGGAATGACTGTTCAAATAGGATGTGATCTCATCACGGATGATTTTAAGTTGATCAACGGTTGTGCGGTACTCTACGCCGATCATCCAGTAAATACGGCGGTGCGTCATGCGGGTGAAGTTTATGACCACAGCATCAGATAGGTTTGAATTAGGTACATAGACAGGTGCTTTGTCAAAACGCTGCACGAGCGTGGAACGAAAGCCGATATCTAAGACGGTGCCTTCGACAATGCCATCAACCTTGATCCAGTCACCAGGGTGAAAGCGTTTTTCAGCAATCACCGTAAGGCCACCGATCAAGTTTTTAAACAAATCCTGCGCGCCAAGGGCGACAGCCGCACCAAGAAGGCCAAGACCTGCCAGAAGTGGTGCAACCTTGATACCCCAAATTTCTAAAATAACCGCTGCGCCGAGAAAAACAGTCATCACTTTTAAGAAGCGGAACAGCCAGCCGACCATGAGCGGTGTTAGAACGCGGTTCAAACCGCGCATGACATGCCCCATCGGTGTACAGGCGCGGTGAAGCCCCCAAAAAATCGTAAAGGCAATCATGGAACGAATAAGGCGCGTGAAAAAATCACCCAAGACATCGTCCATATTCAAATAATGTGCAGCAAAATAAAAACCGATAATAACGGGAATAAATTTGATCGGCGGAATAAGTGCCTCAATCACATGGTCATCGACTTCGGTTTCGGTGCGTGCTGTCCATTTTTGCGCGTGTATCAGAACATATCGTCCGAACAATCCGCGAATGAGCAAGAAGGCGAATAAAATACAGAGCGCAACAATAATGCGGCTAATATCGACACCCATAAAGCCATGCTGCCAAACATCAATTGTTTCGATCCAAAGGTCGTTTAAGTTATAAGATTTAGCATCTTCCAATTGCTCGGCCTTCCATTAGCTGCTTTACTTGTGATTATGACTGATCGCAAGGATATCAATATTGACGCGCTGCGCAAGACCTTGATTGGCCGAAAGGCTGATTTAATGAGCTTGCGCGAAAAATCAGCCGAGTCGCGTGATGCGGTAGAACTTGATCAAACCCGCCAAGGTAGGTTGTCGCGCTTAGACGCCATGCAACAACAAGAAATGGCCAAAGAAGCAGAGCGCAGACGTGAGGTTGATCTCAAACGCATAAACGCCGCATTAGAGCGCATGGAGCAGGACGATTTCGGCTACTGTGTGTCCTGTGACGAAGATATCGCCGCGAAACGATTAGAGCTAGATCCTGCCATCCCCACCTGTATCGCCTGCGCCTCTAAAACTTAACCACCTGGGCGCGCAACAAGGGTGTAGAAGAAATGATACCCGCCAGACGGCCTTGTATCACCCTCAAAACAGCCGACACTCACACCAGATAATTCACCGCCCGCTGACGCAAGGTTGTTACCGACAGAATATGAACCTGTGAAGCGTGCTGTGTTTACGGAGTTATCCCAAGCCGCTGAGTCGTCTTGTGGTGGGGCTGCGCCACCAGTTCCAAGGCCGACTAAGCGGTTGATTTCAAGGCAAATACTTTCGCGTATGAACGGAATAACCATCAAAAGGTCGAGCGTCGAAACATCAACAGCGCAGTTGCCAGGTTCACCATAGTTTCCGACATTGGGGATACAGGGGTTACTGGTAAATAAAATAGTGCCAAAATGGTCTTTGGCACTATGGGCATTATCAAGCCAAGCTGTTGGTGGTTCTCTGTATGCCTGTCCGCCGCCTTCTTTATCAAACAGGAGGCACGATGTATCGCCGCAACGTGCGTTTTCGTAACCAGATAGAAAACTGTTTTCAAAGCTGATTTCGTTTTCGCCGATACCCCGATGGCGCATTTGGCTGATGCTTTGCTCAAGCCCCTTGGCGTAGCGCATCATATCCGATGCGACAATACGCGCCCGTTCACGATCGCCACTTTGCTCTACCGTGTCAGACGAGCGCGAAATGGTGACGGTGAGTGCCGCCAGTAAAACCACAGCCAATAGTATGAACCAGATAACACTGCCTGATTCTGAAGCTCTGCTTGGGTTTTTCGTAGGGTTGTGATCGCCCATAATGTACAGTCCTTCCTGCATCTGGAAATAAATCGGAAATTTTATTGCGAATTTATTATGCGCTCATTTTTCGCGATACGGAATCAAAAAACAAGAGTAAAATATTTCTTGTATCAATCGGGATACGGTCCGCGGTCAGACAAGACCGCGTTTATGGGAGTTACCAGCAATGGCTGACACTAAAAAACCTACAAAAAAACCTACAAAGAAATAGTATCATTCACTGAATGAAATAAGCCCTCGCAGATCGAAACGGTTCGCGGGGGTTTTTGTTTTTAGTCATTTCCATTTATCTTGTGACAGCGTTGCCGCACGCCTCACGTAGTTTACTACGCTTCGCCGTTTGCGCCTTGTCACAAAATAAAGCGAAACGACTATAATTTGTTTGGTTTCTCACCGCTACTTTGCTATATCTCTTGCTATGAGTAGCACAGAGAAAATTTTGAAGAACGAAGCCATCACCGATCCGCACGAAGCCAAAGAAGCAAAGCTTCAGGCATTATTGGACGCAGGCATCAACCCATACCCACATGTGTATGATCGCACACATATGGCGCAACCTGTTCAAGACAAATACGCCGACCTTGCCGATGGTACGGAAACCGAAGATGTTGTGAGTGTTGCAGGCCGTATCATGTCGATGCGTAATAACGGTATGTTTATCGATTTGCACGATGCGAGCGGTAAAATCCAAGCCTTCTGTCACAAAGATAGCACCGATGAAGCAGAACTCGCAAAGCTCAAATATTTTGATCTTGGCGATATAATCGGCGTGAAAGGCACGATTCGTAGAACACCACGCGGTGAGCTTTCCGTGCGCGCCAAAGAACTAACGATGCTGACAAAATCCTTACAGCCGTTGCCAGAGAAATTCCACGGCTTGACGGATATCGAACAACGTTACCGCCAACGCTATGTTGACCTCATCATGAACGAGGAAAGCCGCAATACGTTGCGCACACGTTCAAAAATCGTACAAGAAATTCGCAGCTACATGAACGATATGGGCGCGATCGAAGTTGAAACACCAATCCTAAACGCCATCATGGGCGGCGCAACAGCCAAACCGTTTGTGACGCATTATAACGCGCTTGGTTCTGACTTCTTCATGCGCGTCGCACCGGAACTTTATCTGAAACGTCTCATTGTTGGCGGCTTGGCGGATAGCGTTTACGAAATGGGTCGTCTGTTCCGTAACGAAGGTGTTTCACCGCGCCACAACCCAGAATTCACAACGATTGAGGGCTACCACGCCTATATGGACTATAACGACATTATGGTTCTGATTGAAAAGCTTGTGCAACACGTCGTTATGGCTGTTCATGGCACGCTTAAGGTTTCTTATGGCGACCATGAAATTGATTTCACAAGCCCGTGGCAGCGTAAATCCATGGTCGATCTTGTCAAAGACGCAACAGGCGTTGATTTCTTGCAATTCGATGATGCGGCATCCGCGATGAAGGCTGCAAAAGACCTTGGTGTAACGGTTGATCCTAAATCAAATTGGGGGCAAATTGTCGAAGCTGTTTTCGAAGAAAAATGTGAGAGCGCGCTCATTCAACCAACGCACGTCACCGATCACCCAATGGATATTTCACCGCTTGCCAAAGTACACCGCAGCAACCCGCGCCTTGTCGAGCGTTTTGAAACTTTTATTAATGGCTGGGAAGTGGCAAACGCGTTTACCGAATTAAACGACCCGAAAGTACAGCGTGCCCGTTTCGAAGAACAAGTCGCCGCCCGCGAAGCGGGGGACGAAGAAGCACAAATGCTTGATAACGATTTCGTCACAGCCCTCGAATACGGCCTGCCGCCGACTGGTGGTTGGGGGCTTGGTATTGATCGCCTTGTGATGCTGCTGACAAACTCAACCAACATCCGCGATGTAATCTGCTTCCCAACGCTGAAGCATAAAGAGTAACTGCATAAAATAATAACTCGATAGGGAGAGAAAAATGACAGACACACCTAAAAGTGGGTTTCGTGCAGCATTAGCGCATAGCAACCCAGCACTTAAAAAAGCCATGGGAAATAGCCGCGAAAAACGTGCAAGCGCAATGTCTTTGCGCTTTATGCGCGCGGCATGTGGCTTCTCGCAGGAAGAGATGTGTGAAACACTGGGCATTGATCTTGAAATTTTGGATAGGCTTGAAAGCGCGACAGGTAAGCTCAGAAGAGACGATGAAGAAATCGTAACAAAATATGCAACAACGTGCTTACGCCATCTTGTCGCAAATGGATCAGATGAGATACAAGCAAACTCTAGGTTGTTGCCTTAAAACCAACCTTTGGATAATCCATGTTTGCGTGGTCGTAAATCTCGCCTTTGCGCGGTTTTACACCATCTTCCCAATAGGTTGTAATTTCGGAAATGTCAGGACGGTCGCGTTCTTCGGGCGTGGCGGTTTGTGTGCCGATATAGATAAATCCTGCAAAATGGTCATGCTCGTCCAGACCAAGTTTTTCGCGGAACGTATCGTTGTAACTGTACCATTCCGTCAGCCAGTTCGTGCCATATCCCATGGCATTTGCCGCAAGGCATAGGTTTTGGCACACAGCACCTGCGGATAATATTTGCTCCCATTGCGGGTGTTTGCCGCGTTTGATTCGGCTTATGACGGCGATGATGAGAGGCGCACGCATAAAACGCTCTGCTTCGAGGTCGAGTTTTGCGTTTGCGGCTTCTGGATCTTCCGTTAACCAAGCATCGCGAAGTATGGTGCCGATTTTTTCCCGCGCATCACCTTCGAACACCATAAAATACCATGGAAACAGGCGTCCATGGTCAGGAGTGCGACTTGCAACTGTTAGGATTTTTTGT
This sequence comes from Bdellovibrionales bacterium, assembly GCA_037969035.1. Taxonomy (GTDB): domain Bacteria; phylum Pseudomonadota; class Alphaproteobacteria; order Micavibrionales; family Micavibrionaceae; genus JBBKWU01. The sequence goes on along the minus strand of JBBKWU010000015.1, from coordinate 27,135 downwards.
GTTTCTTGCACGCTTGGGCCAGGGTTCCCCATCATTTTTAATGAGCAGCTACGACGTTTTTCTAAAAATTCCAGTGTATTCGCACATTTTTTTTCTGTAAAAATGAAATTCGTACTCATCTATCTAACCTTTTTGCGTTATAATTCTTTGTTATTCTTTCAAATTTCCTATGGTCTTAAAAGGTGAAATAGGAAAACAGCGGTAAAAATTTAGAATCAGTTTATGTTCCCATCTTATTTTATGAAATCATTGATCTTTATTGCCCTTATTGTTGCGCTGACGGGGGCTGGAATTTATGTCACAAGTCAGGACAAAAATACCGGCCCTGTCGTTCGTAACGGCACTATACCATTACTGCCGCAACAAGGGAACGCGTTGCCGATGAAGCAAGTGATGGCGAAGGATCAGCTCTTAGAAAACAACGTTATGGATTTGGGACGCAGGGAAGCGGTTCAAATTTTTGCTGATTACAGCGCAATTGATTATCTGGTGAGTAATATATTGCTTCATTGGACAGGCTCTTACCTTGTGACGAGCGATGCACGCGGCCCGTATGTTGACGGGCGTTTGGTTCATTTCCTTGAAAAAACGGGTATTGCGCCGTCTTTACCACAAAAAATTATGAGCCCCGATGCCGCAAAACAAGTGCAGACATTGTGGTATAACGCCTTTCAGCAATATAAAGCAAAACTGCTTTTGCAAACAAACGCGCGGGATACCTTCGTTGGCTCATCGGGCTATGACCAGCAAGCAGACAAGGTTTACGTGAATGGCCCATTATCTTCACGCATTGTGAATGAACTTATCGACCTTATGCAGTACAGTGAAAGCCCTAAAGGGATGTACAGCAATTTTCTTGTTTTTGTACGTTTTAGCAAGGGGCTAGAGAGTTTAAATGACGAGGAAAAAGAAATGCTACGCCGCATGCGTGACGAAGCCACTCGTTTATCATCAAGGTAATATCAAATATCTACTCTATGGTTTTGGTGCTGGAATAGGGCTTTTATAGTCTTTCCAGTAAGCAGGACGATTCGCTTTTGGAATAGCGTCCCAACCACGGTTTAGAACATCATATTTAGCTGAGTCTAGCCAAACACCATCATCCATCACAAGGCGATCATCGAGGTATATTTTACCCTCCTTGCCGTACAGCATCGTTGTGATATCCCAATGAATTGCACTGCGGTTACCGTTATCAACATGGACAGGTTCGCCCATATATTCGGTCATGGTGTAAGCCGCGCCGAGTGCTAGGTGAAAACTGCCGCCAATTTTTTCAACCAGCAAGCCGTTTGCCACATGGCGTTTTAAATGCGGGCTGGTGCCGATTCCAAGTTCACCAACAAAGCGTGCGCCGTCATCGGTGTTGATGACTTTTTCAAAATGTTCTTTGCCGACGCGGGCATCATAATCAACCAGCTTACCGTCTTTGAAGGTCAGCGTTAAATCTTCGATTTCGTCATCAAAGCGAGAGATGAATTTCCCTTTTGCAACCACGGTGCCGTTCAAGCTATCAATGCGCGGAGAGCTGAATATCTCACACCCCGGCACGTTACGGGCAATCAGGCTGTTGGCAAAAGTCATGTTCTCACCGTTTTGGTCGATAAGATCCATCGTGACATCGGTGCCGTCATTGTTGGTGATGCGTACTTTGGATGCGGCGTTAAATTCACCAATCAACGCAAGATGCGCGGCATTAATGTTAATCGTCGGGTGCGCGTCTTCGTACCATGGTTGATCGCACATCTCAAAAAACAGCTTGATGTAATCATCGTAGCTCATGCCATCGATTTCTGCGTCTTTTGGTGTTGGGATCTCGGTGAGCGTAAAATGCACTTCGCCGCTTGAACGTCGGTCACCAGCAGGGCGGTTCAGTTTTGCACTAAGCTGCACATTTTCGTTTTTAGGGACAATCTCAACGCCTTCGGGTGTGCCACCACGCGATGCGATAGATTTTGTGACATGTTGGTCATCTTCCAGAAATTTTTTGCTTAAGGCTCTTATACCTGCTTCATTTGCATGCTTTTGTATGAGCTTGGCAAAACGGACATCTTCAATGCCAATGAGGCAGGCGTGACCGTCAGCAAGACAACGCTCCAACAACCACGCACCAATTTTGCGTGAGCCATCACCAATGGTAATATTAGGAACATCGTCGGGGCTATCCAGATTATAAAGCTTATCCGCTAAGCTTTGCTGTAAGGCATCATCAACAGGCGGGCTGCTGAAATTCAACCAATGCAAAAGCCCTGCACTCTCAAATTCATCGCGATAGTCCTGATTGTTTTCAAGGCCAGCAAGAAACGTTTTTTCAACGCGCTGTAAATCATGCAAATAACCGAGCATCTCATCGGTGGTAAACTCGCGCTTATCAATGTGCAGCAATAATTTTGCCGCATCCATTTGCCACAACGATCCCGTTTGGATTTTCTCGCGAAGGTAATCCATTTTGTCATTATAGATCGGATGTAGGTCTGATAGTTTCATGGTGTTACTCTCCCCACGGTTACAATTATATTAACTATAAATAAGCGGTAATCGCGCGTTTGGCAAATCCTATAGCTTGGGAAGTAATGTAAATCCTGTGACTTCAAACATCATACGGCTCTCGAAAGCTTCAATGGCGGCGGCTTGTCTTGCTGCTGGGCGCGATGTTGCTGTCTTTGTGAATACTTCGCACATACCGTTGATTTGACCTTCCTCATCAGATGCTGAGAGTTCAAAGCTATAGGTGACGACGCCTGTGATGGGGGTAGTGCGCTCTTTTTTAATTTGTGCAACCAAACCAAATTTCTCAGTGATACACTCTAAGGAACTTGCAGCGTCGTGGCGGTTCATAAATTTGTGATATGAAACATTACCGTCTGGGTGCACTTGGATAAAATCATGACCTTCTTCATCATGTTCTGGGCTTGTGCGCTTTAGGTTTTTATCCATGATATTGTGAAGCAACGTTTGATTGGCTTTGTGGCGGGCATCGTCACTGTTACTGTCAAAAACAACGTGCGGTGTGACGTAACGTTTGCCATTAAAGGAAACAATACCGATAAAGCCGTATAAATCCTCGCCGTTTGGTGCTGTTTTAACAACCTCTTTAAACGCTGTGTCCTCCCAACCCGCCGTGGCGTTCTGGGCATGGCCGAGATAGCTCCCCAGCATCGCAGGGTCATGGGAAAGTTTCTCCATCACGCGCGTGCGCAGGCTTTTGTAATAGGTGAAATCCGGTGATTGCTTCATAAGCAAAGCGTGGAGGGCACGCATCGTCATGTTGCCCTGTTTGGATAAATGATGCGTTTTAATAGAATGTTTGAGCGATGAATTCTCGATTTTGCGAGACAGCGCCATTTCAATGGCTTGGCTTAGCTCGCGCCCCTTCATTTTATTGAAGGTTTGAAGACTCTGGTTACTGCGACCAGCGTCAACGATGTCCAGAATTTGTGCCTGACGGCGTTCTTTTGCTTTCATTTTCTACCTTTGTATCCCTGTTATTATTTAAGCATGCGGTAATGTAGCACAGATGGCAACCAGATTGCCATTATTTTCATAATAATTATTTTGTGGGTTTTCCTACAGATATTTTAAACGCTGCCCGAGTAGGGTGCCAGTGTTTGCGTGCTGCGCGGCGGCCTTCGCATGATTTTTGTTTACCACAAAACCAAATGATCCGCTGCTGTAACCGATGCTCGCATTTTTGAAGCCTTCGAGGGTAGAGATTAATGGTTTGTATTGTTCGCTGTCTACGAAATGATTGCTATGGATTTCATCTCGCGCGCCGCCACATGTAGCTACAAATTTTGCGCCATGCTCATGCGCTGCAACGCCCCATGAAATACAGTTGTCTTGAAAAAGGCTCACGGCTTTCAAACGGTCCAGGCCATAAATGGCATAATCTTTATATAATTGTGACCCGTGATTTTGCATCTGAAGTTGTTCGGGGTGTAGCATTGTAACGCTGTTGGTGTTGGGAGAATATGTTGGAACATAGCAAACAACAGCTAGATCGAGGTTTTTTCTTTTATTAGCGCTATAATTAAAGGCGGTTTCCAGAAAATCACTCTTTATCGGCGCGAGCAGGTTAAAAACACGTAACGACGGGGTAGGGTGTATCGGCATTCCACCCTCTGCCATTGTCTTACAAGCAGTCACCAACATGCTCAAATCAGGAGAGCGCACCAATTTTTCATCGGTAATCAAAGCCCCAATTGCAGCAATATCCTTGAGCGCATGCGGTGCATCAACCATCGGCACGTAGGCTTTTTCGAGAGCTTTGACCAGTTGCGTGTTAATATCCGCGCTCTCAAGCGGCGGGTTATTGAATTTATATAAATTGCGCCCTGAAATTTCCGAATTTTTGCTCATAACGTCTTATTCCTGCTCATTGAACCGACAGAAACTAACATATAAAGTTATGTAAATCAATGTTTGTTTTGCGCCTAGATTGACATACTAACCAACATCGTTTAAATATACGTAAATTCAACACAAGGAGCTACTTATGAAATTTACAACAATAGCCATGATTGGTGGCGTGGCCGGCGGCCTTGCAGGTTATTTTAATTCTGAAGATATTCAACAAGCAGGCGAGTTATTGCGAGTTGGCGGTGCCTCGGCAATGGGCGTTGGAAGCGCCGCAGGAGCTTACCTTGGTGTTCGTGTTTATTCGGAGCTATTTGGATCGCAGGGTTTGTTTCCGATGGTGTTTGCGTTGGCGACGTCTGCGGCTGTCGGCTATGGTGGTTATGAAGCATCTGAAGCGATTGCAGGTAATGTTATATCGGAACAGGCCGCAACAACGGTTCAGCCATTAGCCCCAGCAAACAATTAATCTAAATAATCTTGTTCGTATGACAAGCGCACATTTTTGCGCTATATAATTTTGTATGAATAAAACAGCCCAAACCCCTATAGAGACCATCAGCGACGCAGACCGCGCGCGGCCGTTTCGCATTGACAGCGAATACAAACCCGCAGGCGATCAACCGCAAGCGATTGAAAAGCTTTGCGCAGGGTTGTCTGATGGGCTTTCCGATCAAGTGCTGCTCGGGGTGACGGGCTCAGGCAAGACCTTCACCATGGCGCATGTTATCCAAGAAATGCAGCGCCCTGCAATCATCATGGCACCAAACAAAACCTTGGCGGCGCAGCTCTATAGCGAGTTCAAAAGCTTCTTTCCAGATAACGCGGTGGAGTATTTTGTATCCTACTACGATTATTATCAGCCTGAGGCCTACGTTCCGCGCTCCGATACCTTCATCGAGAAGGATTCACAGATCAACGAACAAATCGACCGCATGCGCCACTCCGCCACGCGCTCCTTGTTTGAACGCCGTGACTGTATCATCGTGGCCTCGGTGTCATCCATATACGGCCTTGGCTCGAAAGAGGATTACGCTGCGATGCGTATCGACATAAAGAAGGGCGCGACCATGGAACGCGACGCGCTCATCCGCGAGCTCATCGCCCTGCAATATCGCCGCAATGATATGGCGTTTGAGCGTGGCGCGTTTCGGGTGCGCGGTGACACGGTCGAGCTCTTTCCCTCCCACATGGATGATGCCGCGTGGCGCTTTTCGTTCTTCGGTGACGAGATCGAGGAAATTGTGGAGTTTGACGCGCTGACAGGCGTTAAATCCGCAAAACTTGACCAAGTGCGCATTTACGCCAACAGCCACTACATCACCCCTGGCCCGACAATGGCGCAAGCGATGAAGCAAATCAAAACCGACCTCAAAGAGCGCCTTACGTATTTCGAGGCCAATAACAAACTGATCGAGGCGCAGCGCCTAGAGCAACGCACCATGTTTGATCTCGAGATGATGGAGGCCCAAGGCTTTTGCAACGGCATTGAAAATTACTCGCGCTACCTCACAGGCCGCCAAGCGGGCGAAGCCCCGCCGACGTTGATCGAATACATCCCCGATGATGCCATCATGTTCTTGGACGAAAGCCACGTCATGGTGCCGCAAATCCGTGGTATGTATAAGGGCGACCAATCGCGCAAAGGCACGCTGTCTGAGTTCGGCTTCCGCCTCCCATCAGCCCTCGATAACCGCCCGTTGAAGTTCGAGGAATGGGACAGCATCCGCCCGCAAACGGTGTTTGTGTCCGCCACCCCGAACGAGTGGGAGCTTGACCAAGCAGGCGGCACCTATGTCGAGCAAGTCGTGCGCCCGACAGGACTTGTCGACCCGATCGTCGAAATCCGCCCGACCACGCATCAGGTTGATGATCTCATGGGCGAGTGCAAGAAGATCATCGCGCTCGGTGGCCGTATCCTTGTCACAACGCTGACCAAAAAAATGGCCGAAGCCCTGACGGAATATTTGTCCGAAAACGGTATCAAAGTAAACTACATGCACAGCGACGTTGATACGTTAGAGCGTATCGAGATCATCCGCGACCTGCGCCTTGGCACGTATGATGTGCTGGTCGGGATTAACCTGCTGCGTGAAGGCTTAGACATCCCTGAATGTATGCGTGTCGCGATTTTAGATGCGGATAAGGAAGGGTTCTTGCGCTCCAAAACCTCGCTGATCCAGACCATAGGCCGCGCCGCAAGAAACGTGGATGGGCGCGTGATCTTATATGCCGATAAAATGACAGGCAGCATGGAAGCCGCCATCGGCGAAACCAACCGCCGCCGCGACCGCCAGATCCTCTATAATGCCGAGCACGGCATCACGCCCGAGAGCATCAAAAAGAAAATCGGCGACGTCATGAACAGCGTGTATGAACGCGCCGACCGCCTGCAAGTGCCGCGCGTCGCAGGCCTTTCCGATGCCGAACAAGACGCCCTCGAAACCCCACAAGGCCTCCGCAAATACATCGACCGCCGCCACAAAGAAATGCGTGAAGCCGCCGCAAATTTAGAGTTCGAGCAAGCCGCGAAGATCAGGGATGAAGTGAAGAAATTAGAGCAGATTGATTTGGGGCTTTAGTTGTTTAACGACTTTTAACTTGTTGCTACAATAGCTCTATATATGAGGAGAATAGTGCATGAGAATTTTAAAAGTTTTATTAGTTGTTCTGTGTTTAGCTACGCCAGCCTTAGCGCAAAGTAAATCTGTAGAAGATGTTGCAAGCGATATGGTGCTGCTCAATTGCGTGACACCTATATTTACGGGGGATAATGCGGCACGTTTCGCGCGTCAAATGGGGTTGATAGAATTTCCTAAAGAAGCGGCATCAAAGTTTTTAAAGGATAAAAGCGGTGCGGTGTTTGCGACAGAGGATGCTCTAGGCAAGATTGTGTTAATGACGTTAGATAATGGGGTTTGTCAGGTTTCTATCCGTGAAGCCGATGCACAGAAGCTTTGGGATAACCTTGATACAATATTTGACCCTAACATCTCGCCGTGGAAGCTTGTAAATGAAGATCGCAAATCAGCAGCTAGCTCAAAAAGTTATGAAACAGATAAAAATGGTAGTGTGTCTGCTTTTATAACGGTGAGTGATATTCCTAAAGAAGGAAGCCCTCAAGCTATTATTACAATGGCGCGGCATAAGTAGTTCTTATGATTTGTTTTCCCGTCATTGAGAGCGTAGCGAAGCAATCCAGAAAGCCCCAAGCGCAGAAACTGGATTGCCGCGTCGCTTGTGCTCCTCGCAATGACGATGGTGGGGTGACTAAAACAAATGACTCTCTAGGAATTTATTGCTATACTGGAGCCGTTAACGCCCGAAATTTATGTGATGACTGCCGCCGCGCCGATGATCGGGCGCGGTTTTTTTATGCCTTGTTATGGCTGACGGTAGCATCAATTTTGTAAATTTCAAAAAAACAAACGGACTTAGTCCACTCAGCTTTCCGCAGATTTCTGCGTGGTGGGGCGGATAACTTAGTCCGTTCGGACTGGACTAAGTTACCGCGAAGCAAAACCAATAAACAAATAAAGGAGAATTTAGATGAGCAAACATCATTACCAAGACTACATCCATGTGAATATTCACGATTTTAAAACGCATTTATCGCATTACATCCGCATGATGGAGGCGGGGCTATACGGGAAAGTTCTGGTTAAGCGGCGGAACGTGCCGATTGGGGCGTTTATCTTGTTTGATCGGGACAAGCACGGGGACGTGCTCAAGAAGATGCGGCTTTAGCGAGCCGTTAGTTTCTGTGCGGTCGCGCGGGCTTCGGCACCTGCGGCGCGGGCCATGCGTTCGTTGGCTTGGTTGCGGTATAGCTCGTGATCGGCGCTGCCTTGGACATGTGCTTTTTTCATGTGCAGAGAGTGAAAATAAACAGCATCCATTTGGAATTCTTCAGGCACAGATTGCGGTGACCAATGCTGCGCGAGGGCAAGCTTGATCTCCATGTGATGCGCAGTTTCATGCGCGATGGTCTTGATAAGGTCAGCGCCGCCGTCGGTGCGGTTGGCGGCGTTAATTTCGATATGGAATTGCGGGTCTTGAAAATGCGCGTGGGCGATATTAACCAAACGATGCGCGCCGCGCTCGTATGAGTTCATGTTTGTGTAAACACGCAGTTTTGCGCTGTCGGCGATGCTGACTGTACGGATGATGTCGGTGCGGGCGTTGATGGCTTTTGCGGCAGCATTGATTTCGGGGGCCTGCGCCATGATGCAGTCATGCACGGCTTGCGCGTTTTCGCGGATGTTGATTGTTTTGCCAAAGCCTGTGCCCGTGCCGAAATCTCTTTGGATTTCGAGGTAATCTCTCACACCGCGAACGGTGGCGTTTAGGACATAGTTCGTGTAGGCGGGGGATAGGCTGATGGAGGCTACGAGCGTGCGCAAATCTTCGGACACAACGTTTGTGCGGCTCAGAAGCTCAGCGATGCGCTCGTTCGTGTCTGCGACATCCGATGATGCGCTATTGAAAAATGTATCGGTTAAGGCCATTAAATTCCCTGAATTTATTCTTTTACGGCGTTATATTATAAACACTGCATTAACTTACCATAACAGAGGTCGTTATTTCCATGTTTTTCTGTAGGCTGGATATTGTGCGGGGGAGCGGTTATGCTTTAGGGCATATAACGAACAGGAGTATTTATGAGCGAAGAGATCGCAAGAGATTCAAACGGCGCAGAGCTTTCCGATGGTGACAGCGTACAGATCATCAAGGATTTAAAGGTCAAGGGCGCAGGGCAAACGCTCAAGCGCGGCGAGTCCTTCAAAAACATCCGCCTGACCAATAACCTCGAAGAAATCGAATGCAGCAGCAAAAAGATCAAAGGCTTGGTTTTGAAGACTTGTTTTGTGAAGAAGGTATAGTGTTCAATCGCTAGCGCCTTAAACTACTGTAAAATAGGTTTGGGAGCGTCAAAGCCAGATACATATTTGTTACCATTTAGATCCCACATTGTCGTTGCGGGGCTACCGTCTTTGCCGAGGCAGGGGTGGCCATTGAATTGGTGAGAAATATGCTTAGGCTGCCCGTCTTCGTACCATTCTTCACGCGCGGCCGCGCCCGTTTTTTGATTATCATGCGGCGTATAAGTTTCACTGCGGCTGTTGCTGCCGGTTCTGACGTAAACGGCTAATTGATTGACCCGTAGGCGGAGTGCGCTGTTTTTGTGGTAACCTTCGCCCCAACTGCGACCATTTACGACATGGTGGACGTTGCTGATTTGGCCGTCATCAAACCAATGTATTTCTGCGGGTTCACCTGAGGCGCAGTCTTGCTTTTCAAGTTCACCTTGATCGTTGGTAATAAAATGTATGCGATTTCGTTGTTGTCCGTTTTTATGCCATTCGCGACTTGTAGCGCGTCCGCTCGTTGTATTGACAACGAGTTCGTGTGTTCGTGGCAGGCCACTATCCATATAGCATTTTAAAATATCTTGCGGCTTCATATCATCGGCTATTGATGCGTTTATTTCATTTAATTTCTCAACCGAGCCTTTAACGCGTACGGTGACGGATAAATGATCCATTTGGAATTGGATGCGTTTTTCAATGTCGGACCAAGTCATTTTAGTCTCCCTTGTCGATCAATGGTTCTTTATTATAACTAATAATGATACGTGATAATTTTGTCAAATAACCCGACTAAATTACGTGTCAGCCATTAAAAAACGCCGATAAAAATATCGGCGTTTGAAAAACTCTCTATAGAACCTGTCTTACGACTTGTCCGTTATGGCTTGTTAAATGCTTAACTAAGATGCAACTGAAAGGTTAGTTGCAAAGCTTTTGCCTTTTTTAGGATCTTCTTCAAGATCGTAATTAACTTTTTGATTATCGCTCAAAGAGTTAAGACCAGCTTTTTCAACTGCTGAGATGTGAACGAAAATATCCGCTCCACCTTCGTCAGGTGTGATAAAGCCAAAGCCTTTTGTAGGGTTAAACCATTTAACTGTTCCGCTTGCCATTTTTATCTCCTTTGGTAACGGTAGTGATGCCTCGCAACCGCGCGTGACATTTGTGTAGTCTGATCGGCCTTTGTAGGGTCGTGATAGTCTATGGCCAATCGCGCTTCTTAAAGGAGAGTGTCCGGAAAAAAGTCGATGGTATAGAGTAGTATCAAACTATGCAGAGGTATCTCATATTCTGTGGATAACGTCAAGCGTTCTCTTTGTTGTGCAACAATAACAGGACGTTATGTTCAATAGCTGATGCAGGCTAAGAGGTCGGTTTTGATGGTGGATATAGCGCATCGAACCGCGCCATCAAAAGGTGATTGGCACGATTAAACACTTCTCGTTGTAATTTTCCGTTGAAAATATCGAGCTCGGTCACGCTGAGCTGCTCGATTTTATCACGGGCTTGGTGGAATGCTTCCCGAAGCTCTTGCAGGTCTCGGGTAGTTTCTTCGTGCGCGATTTTAATCTCGTTCGCTAGTTTGCGCCCTTTACAGGGTTGGCAAGCACCAAAGGCCTCCATGGCTTGGTTTTGTAGGCTATGCCGGCGGAAGAGGTTGCGGATGTTGCGGTATTGCTGGACGGGCGACCATGTGCGCACATATTTACGGCTCTCATATTCTTCCCAAAGGGTGACCGCGCGCATGAAATTTACATCTTGTTCTTCTTCTATCGCACCGAGGCTTGCGAGGCGTTCTTGTTGTTCATCCATCATTTTTTGGAATTTTCGGTATATCTGGGTTTCCATTATTTCCATGGAACGTGCGCTAGCGCGGTCAATTTTGCGGAGGCTGTCCTTGAAGCTTTTTGGCAAGGCTTTGTAGGGCAAAGCGTTCAAACATGGCTTCGGACATGATGGTGGCAATGATGGGGGCGGATATCTTTGTAGGGTAGGCGAGGACTTCTTTTTCAAATGCTTTAGGGTCAACATATTCACCGCGCGCGTCTTTATCTTCTAGGCTCTTGAAGAAGGACTCGAAGTGCCGCACGCCAACATTGACATTGTTGCGAAAGGTGACGGCTTGTCGATATTCACCATCGGCCTCGATGTTGCCTTTGATAATGGCGACCCAGTCATTTTTTGGCTGCGGTTGTTGCGTCATATGTCCCTGAATATTGTTCGTATTTTATGGATGCACGTTAGCGGAACGCTTTTAAAAAGTGAATAAATATTTCATCGTAATGTTGTGCAGTGCGTTATAACGCCACGTATAACGCACTATAATATGCAGGCTTGCCGCGCGGCATCTTTCATATTATGATTGATTATCAACGCAGCGATTCTGCCTGCGATTCTTTCAAAGCCGTTCTGGCACCAATTACAGGAATATTATGATGTTACGTAAGTACATGAACTTTGCGGCCGTTAGTGCCATTTGTCTTTTAACAGCATGTTCAGGCGAGGAATGGGTTCAAGTGCCATATGAAGGCACGCCTTACGCAAATGAGAGAACAGCAGGGTTTGGTGTTGGTTATGTACGGGCATCTATGGCGCCGTCACGTGGATTAAACACGAAACAAGAAGACTTAGGTGTTCGTAATTTGCGCGAAATAGATGAGATGGCCCCTGCGGAACAAGCGGAAATCATTGAACCGCCAGCACCAGTCATAGAAAAAATTGAAGCTGTTGAGCCAGAGCCTGTTGAGAAATCCGTATCCGATGGCGACGCGATGTTCCAGAAGAAACAGCGTAAATAAAGTGTAGCTGCTGCTTTTGAGGTTTTGACTTCTGCAGCAGTTCAAATTTATATAAAAATCAAAATAAAATTCCCCTTTAATTGATCGACATTTAAATATGTTGCGATCATAAAGTTACGGTTATTTAAGGCGTATAGTTTAACATAATAGTTATAGGGCGATCTTCTGTAGCACGGGGTTTACGGTGGCGCTCAAATCTTGAAACTTCGAAGTAGGAAGAAAGAAAGGGTTGGACCAAATGACCATAACCTTGGAAACTTACCTTCTGGTGTCATTGGCATTTGCTGTTTTTGCGGCAGTTGTTGCTGTTGGCTCCAGCCTGGTACTCGGGGCGAGTTTTGAAAGGCTGAAAATATCTTTTGAAGTCATTTCAAAGCAAACCGGTTTCTTCAGTGACGCGATATTCCGTATGGAACACCGTGTAGAAACACTGGAAGAAAAAGAGAAAAGAACCGAACAGACAGAAGAAGAGCAACCCTCCGCTCCTGTCTATATCACGGCCGATGAAGGCAGTGAGATACGTGCCGATCAGTCTAATACCAGTCTCTGGAATATGACTGAGGCGGAAGGTGTTCGGTTTCATTAAACTGATGTAACCAAAAGAAGGCTACACCTTACATACAGAAACGGAAGCAATCTCCCTGCTTCCGTTTTTTATGTTCTATAGATTGTCTGGTTGGCTTAGTTGAAAACGAAGAAGTTTTCGATGCGCTGACGGGTTAGGTCAACCTTACAGCCGAGCAAAATATCTTCTTTAACCTGACGTGTGTCGCCCAACATTGCGCGGCGCGTACATTCAGCATCACGATATGTTGAGAAGGCAAGATTGCTGTTGGAAAGGTCTTTGATCGCGGCGCGTTTTTCAAATTCTTCTTCATGCGCGCGGGCTGTGGCGTGTTGTTCTGCGCTCACTTCGGTCATACGCGCATCCGCTTGCTCTAGCAAATCATTCAGGCACATATAAAGGAAGCTATCGTTCATAGCATCTTCAAAACATGTTCTAGACGGGGGAACATTCACATACTCCATGTCTGTAGGTTCTTCCATCGGTGTCTGGCAAGCAGACAACATGAAAACAGCGATTAGTATGTAGAAAATATTGCGTGGCATTTGAACGTTCCTTTTGGTGAATTACTTATGCATTATATTGGCGATGTTTGCGTACGATGACAAGGGGCTTTTACGTTTTCTCCTCGTGACGTTTTAAAACCGTCTCAAAACGAGATAACGCCGTTTTTAAGATTTCCGCATCTTCGTGCTTCTCTGTCACCATAACGGTGTGATCGCAAAACGAGGCGATGTGACGATCCGCGCTGCCGCCATCTATGATCCCGATATGGGGTGTGCTTTTGATGTGTGTTGATGTAAAGGCAGCAGATTCTTCGCTGTGGCTGACGATTATATGCGGGGTGAAGTTGTTCATAATGTCTTGCAGTGCTTTTTTAGTGCGCAGATCAAACATGCCGCCAAATTTTTGAGTGTCAAATGTTGCGCCCTTGGATGAGAGCTCTTTTTCAATGTCTTTGAAAGGGAAGGTGAGCGTGCGGTGCGTGTCACTGACGGAGTCGAGTATGGCCAGAAATCGCAGAAATTGTTGCTGCTGTGTGACTGTTGCATCTTTGGATAATATATGAAGAATTCGCATGGTAGGTTACGCACCATAAAGTGTTGTTACATGTTTCTATTTTACGGTTTTCTGTTTGAAAATCCAACTCCTTATGGTCATTGTGACTTAATAAAGTTAAACTAGGCTGTAGAATCGAATAATTTTTAATTACCGGAACGTTGTCGTTATGTGGATTTTAATCTGGCTTATCATCACTATTTTTATCCTAAGCGTCTCTTTGTGGTCGTTTTTAATTCTGCGCCAGCAAAAGATGGCTTGGAAGAAATTCGCGGTGAAGCACAAATTCACCTACGCTGCGGGTAAGATGATGGACTCGCCTTATATGACGGGACGCTTTGACGGCTACACTATGAATTTCTATACGGATACGCAAGGCACCGAGGATATGCGTGGTTTTCGTTATGTCACTGTGGTTGAGCTTGAGCTCGGCGCGGGCATTCCCGTAAAAGGCGTTGTAGGTACGGAAAAAACCAAAGAATTTGTGAACAGTTTGACACTTACGAAAGATGTTATTTTTGAGCATGATAAATGGTCTGCGGACTATATCGCACGGACCCAGAATAAAAAGAAATTCAAAGCCTATTTCACTAAAAAGCGCCTTGACACGTTGATGGGGCTTTTGGGTATGAAGGGCACAACGGTTATGTTTTTCTTTGATGAAATTGATGCGGTTCTTCGTATTGAAACAAGTGATCCTTTGCGGGACGCAGAAAAGACAGAACGCATTATGAGCAGGCTTGTGCGGGACATAAAGGTGCTTTCGCCGACGAGCGCGGAAAAAGAGCTTATTCCAAAGCGTAAAAACTCAGACGACGACGATGAAGAAGATGATGACGATGACGACGACGAAGGTGATTATGCGCCTGTCGTTGATGCTGACCCTTCTGATGATGAGGATGGAAAGCAGGATGTTGAGCCTGAGCCTGTAATCACCGCGCCTTTGAAGCCTAAGAAATCAACTAAAGCCAAATAAAAGGCACGGTAATAATTTAGTAGACGGTTCTCGTTATCTCGCGTTTGCGAAGTAACACCCAAACGGCGGTAGCGTAATGGCCCCGCCATTGTTTTTACCAACCATATTTGTATCAGACAGCAGCGCGCTTTCGCTAACGGCTATGGCGGGTGTTACTGTGACCTCATTTTCCGTGAAGTTGAAGGCACAGAAAAGCCGCTCGTTTTCGTGCGTGCGTTTAAAACACAGAACATCCGCATTGTCGCAATCTATAAATTCGATGTCGCCTTTGATAAGGGCAGGCCGCGTTTTCCGCCACGCTAGAAAGTCGCGCGTGAAGTTCAATGTAGAGGCTTTGTCGGCATCTTGTAATGACGCGGCGAGCGCAGGGTGGCGCGGATCAATCGGTAGCCATGTTGAATCACCATTGCTGAACCCTGCGTGTGGTTTCATATCATCCCACACCATCGGCGTGCGGCACCCATCGCGGCCTTGCCATAGCGGGTAGAGAAATTTGCCCCACGGGTCTTGGATTTGCTCGAACGCGATATGGGCTTCGGGTAGGCCAAGTTCTTCACCTTGATAGATAAAGGTACTGCCGCGAAGGCTGCCGAGTAACGCCATAAGGAATTTTGCGTATTGTGGCTCTGTTTCTTGGCCTTCGCCGCCCCAACGTGTTGTTGCGCGGACAACGTCATGGTTTGTAAATGCCCATGATGGCCAACTTTGCGAGCCAGCATTCTCGAACTCCTCGATATTGCTACGGATAAAGGCAGGTGTTAACGGTTCGTGCGAGAGCAGGCCGAAGTGATAGGCCGTTTGCAGCTTCTTATCATCTTCCGTGTAACGAATGGCGAGGTTAATGCCGTCGCCGCCGCCAACTTCAGCCACAGCCATGCGGTTATCATATTCATTCAGCAAGGCGCGAATGCGTTCGGAAAACTCTACGCCAGGTTGGATAATATGATCGTTCACATGATCTTGCATGCTGTGTGGGGTTGGGAAATCAATGTTAAAGCGCGCAGGCTCAGGGTTATCGGCCGCAGGGTTGTCGCGTAAATCCTGCCCGTGGAACATGCACATAATGGCGTCCAGACGGAAGCCGTCCACGCCTAACTCTAACCAAAAGCGCATTTCTTCGAGCAACGCATCCTGTACAGCAGGGTTCCATAGGTTCAGATCAGGTTGCTCGGGCAGGAAGTTGTGCAGGTAATATTGCCCGCGACGTGTTTCGTAACTCCATGACGGCCCCCCGAAGAATGATTGCCAGTTATTGGGCGCGCTGCCATCTGGTTTTGGGTCTGCCCAGACATACCAATCAGTTTTATCATTGGTACGGTTCTGGCGGCTTGCCTGAAACCATTCGTGTTGATCGGATGTGTGGCTTGGCACAATATCGATGACAATCTTTATATTGCGCGCGTGTGCTTCGTCTAAGAGCTTGACGAAGTCTTCGTTGGTACCAAAAGAAGGATCAACCGTGCGATAATCAGCAACGTCATATCCGTAATCTTTCATCGGTGATTTAAAGAACGGGGATATCCAGATCGCATCAACGCCAAGGGCGGCAATATAATCGATCTTTTGCGTGATGCCGTTTAGGTCACCAATGCCGTCATTATTGCTGTCCATATAGCTGCGAGGATATATTTGATAGATGACCGCGCCGCGCCACCAGTCTTTGTCGCTCATAAATCGTCCTTAGTGTTAGATGTTAAGTGTTCGATGTTACTTTCAGAGCCCTTCATACAAAAAAGGGCCACCAATTGGTAGCCCTTTTTATTATATTTTTGATCGTTACTGTGCTTGGGCAGTGGCTTCGCCACCGGAGGCATCTTTAACGGCATCCGCAGCAATACTCATGCTCACGATTTTATCTGGGTTGGCTGGTGGTTCGCCTTTGGCGATCTTATCAACAAGTTCCATTCCAGATGTTACTTGACCCCATACTGTGTATTGGCCAGTTAGGAATGAACAACCATCATCTGTGAAACAGATAAAGAATTGTGAGTTCGCGCTGTTCGGGCTTTGTGAACGTGCTGCACCGATTGTGCCGCGCTTATACTGGTAATTTGTGAACTCAGCAGGAAGATCAGCAAGCTCAGAGCCGCCCATACCTGTGCCTGTTGGGTCACCAGTTTGCGCCATGAAGCCGTCAATGACGCGGTGCCAGATGATACCGTCGTAGAAACCTTCACGAGTTAATTTTTTGATGCGCTCAACATGCGCAGGGGCACGTTCTGGCAACAGTTGAATTGTGACACGACCAGAGGCCAGATCAAGATATAGCGTATCTTCAGGGTTCATTTGTTCTGCGTTTGCAGTTGTGGCGGCTGTCATAACAACTAGACTCCATAGCATTAGAATTGATTTTTTAAACATTACAGTCATCCTTGGTTCGTTTGTTAAAGGATAAAAAATAGTCGTGCCATATGTAATGTACGAATGCAAGAGGGGAATTCCTCTGTTTATAAATGAATAACAGGAAAATTGATTACGCAGGCTGCGTATCTTTGTCTTTTTTGCCCTTGGTTGTTTCCATTGCCTTGCCCATATCACGCACCATAACTTTGGCGTTATGGTCTTTGGTCAGGCCAAGAAACGTGCAGGCGCAAGTGTGACAACATTCGGCGCAATCCTGACGGGCGCAGGCATCCTTGATTTCGCAAGGGCGTACTTTTCCATCCTGCCCCTCGAGGTAGGATTTAACGTCTTTGTCCGAAATATTGCGACATTGGCAAATAATCATGTCTATCATCCTAGTTGGTATTGATAATCATTCTTAATTACATTTCATCATAGATTCGCGTAATGGGCAAGAAGATAATGAGAATTACTCGCAAAAAGGTAATTATTGACATAATGTTATGTTTTTTGCTATGGTTCAGAGCTTTTATTACAATATTTACGGAGCATAAAAGGCATGGGAACGGGCAGTCTAGCAGAGTTTTTTGGCGTCGATAAGGTGGATTTTAAGTTGATGAATCCGCAGGATGCCTTGCGTAGGACGGCACATTTGGTGATTGATGTGCAAACAGTCTTTGTCCATCACCGTCGTCGCGGGAACGAAATTACAGAGCACGTCGCTGATCGTATTGCCGAATTAACGCCAACCTTTAAAGACGCAGGCGTTAAGCCGTATTGGATTTATTAT
This sequence comes from Bdellovibrionales bacterium, assembly GCA_037969035.1. GTDB lineage: Bacteria > Pseudomonadota > Alphaproteobacteria > Micavibrionales > Micavibrionaceae > JBBKWU01. Next base: position 9,377 of record JBBKWU010000015.1, on the reverse strand, counting down.
GGACGTAGCCGTCTGTGGCCAAGGCGCCTTGATTTGCCAGGTTTTTATAAAGTGAACCCTGACAATGACCCCGTTGTCAGGAAGCACCATGACTCAGCGTTTAAGGGCAGTGATATCCACCAAATTCTACAACGTGATGGCGTGCAAAATTTACTTGTGTCTGGCTTTAACACGAGTGCCTGCGTTCGAAAAACAGTCTTAAGTGCCTTGAAAATGAAATACAATGTCTGCGTTCTTGAAGATATGACAGAAAATGGTCCTGCACCCGTTTGCGCTGCTTACACGCTTAGAGAACTAGAGAAAAAGGGCGCAACCGTTGCCGATTCCGCCCGTGTTCTTGATTATATTAAAACAATGGCCTGTGCCTAAGCTTCTTGCTCGTTCGTTGGTGCTGATTGCAGCATGATGTAGTTCTGCAAGCCCATTGTTTTGATCATTTCTTTTTGCGTTTCCAAGAAATCCAAATGGTTTTCTTCGTCAGCCAAAATAGATGCAAACAAATCACGTGTGACGTAATCTTTGGCAGCCTCGCAATGCGCAATACCTTCGCGGTAATTGGCGATGCCTTCTTTTTCCAATCGCATATCGCCTTCGATGACTTCTTCGACGTTCTCACCAATTGTAAGGCCGCCGATTTCCTGAACATTCGGGTGACCGCCGAGCATGATAATGCGCTGGATCAGTTTATCCGCGTGCTGCATTTCCTCAATAGATTCAGCATATTCATGCTTGCCCATTTTGGTCATGCCCCAATCATCCAACAAACGCGCGTGTAGGAAGTATTGGTTGATCGCAGCCAATTCGCCTCTTAGGCCTTTGTTTAAATATTCGATGACTTTTTTGTCGCCCTTCATAGTTCTATTCTCCTTATAAGTTCAAATTGCAGTACATAAGATAAACGCTTCATACCTGATAGCAAGAGGGAAGTGCCCCAAAGTTATTTGCCATACACACGATCAAAAATGGAATCGATGTGTTTTGTGTAATGCTCGTATTTAAAGATTTCATCAAGCGCGTCATTGCTAAGCTTTGCTTTCACATCCGCATCGTCTTTGAGGAACTCTAAAAAGCTTGTTGTGGCTTTGCATTCCCAAACCTTCATCGCATTACGCTGCACGATGAGGTACGAGTCTTCGCGGCTGATGCCCGCTTGGGTGAGGGCGAGCAATGTACGTTGTGAGAACACAAGCCCGCCAAGCTTTTCTAGGTTTTCCATCATGGTGTCAGGATAAACCAGCAAGTTCTCGATCAACTTTGTCAGGCGCGAGAGTGCAAAATCAAGCGTGACAGTAGAATCGGGCGCAATCATACGTTCAACAGAGGAATGAGAGATATCCCGTTCATGCCAAAGCGCAACATTTTCAAGCGCAGGAGTCACCGCACTACGCACGATACGGGCAAGCCCCGTGAGGTTCTCTGAGTGAATAGGGTTGCGTTTATGCGGCATGGCGGAACTGCCTTTTTGCCCCTTGCTGAAAAACTCCTCAGCCTCGCGCACTTCGGAGCGTTGCAAATGGCGAATTTCAACAGCCAAATTTTCAATCGAAGACGCAATCACGCCCAATGTCACAAAAAACATCGCGTGGCGATCACGTGGGATAACCTGTGTTGCAACGTCTTCAGGCTCAAGCCCCATTTTATCTGCGACATAAGCCTCAACTGATGGATCGACGGTGGCATACGTGCCAACCGCGCCAGAAATGCTGCACACGGCAATCTCTTTGCGCGCAGCAATGAGGCGTTCTTTCGCACGACGGAACGCAGCATAATGGCCTGAAAGCTTTAAACCAAACGTTGTTGGTTCTGCGTGAATGCCGTGGCTGCGGCCAATGCACAGCGTGTGTTGATGCTCTTTCGAGCGTTTCTCTAAAGCAGCCAAAAGCTGATCGAGATCTTCGAGCAAAATATCAGCCGCTTGGCACATCTGCACCGCAAAAGAAGTGTCAATAATATCGGACGATGTCATGCCTTGGTGGATGAAGCGTGCGTCCTCGCCAACATGTTCGGCAACGCTGGTCAAAAATGCAATCACGTCATGTTTGACTTCTTTTTCAATTTCATCGATGCGGGCGATATCGAAATTACCTTTTTCACGGACAATGGCGGGCACGTGTTTTGGGACAATACCAAGCTCCGCCATTTTCTCACAAGCCAGCGTTTCAATCTCTAGCCAGATACGGAATTTGTTTTCGGGCGCCCATATGGCGGCCATTTTTTCGCGGGAGTAACGTGGAATCATTTCAGTACTTTCTATTTTTTACTTTTGTATACAGAGTTCGTTGAGATTAAAAGGGCGTAAGGTGTTTTTATTTATTGGTATATTTTTTGGAAAAGGCCTCATCAAAGAAGTGACCCCACATATATATCCCTGTGAAGAAGGCATTGACGGGGATTAGAATGAGGCAAGGCCAATACAACCCCGTACCAAGTACCAAAATAAGCGCGTACAGAAAGCCTATAGCGGGAAAAACAAGCACCCATAGTAAAACATTATCAATATGTTTTTTATGCATTTTAATGCTAAGCGGCCACAAAATAAAAATCAAATATGGCAGGCTGAGAAATGTAATGACAGATGTGGCAATGTAAGTCAGCACAAACGCCAAAAAAACAATAAGGTTACCTTTAACCAAGTCTCTCGTATCGAGGTTAAGCATCAGTGGGTATATAAAGCCGAAAATGGAGGCCAACATTAAATTAGAGAGAGTTTGAATAGGAGAAATATCTTTAGGTGCTGGTTTTAAAATAATTTCGCTTACTTTATATAAACCGAATGTCCTATTTTTTTTCGCACTCATTTAAATCACTCTACCTTTTTAGCGTATATAATGAATATACACAATTTGCCGCACATGCGAAGGGGTGGGGCGGGCAAATTTGATATTTATCCTGAATGGTTTTCTCTTTACATAGCGCCTCTGTGTTTACTATAATCTCTTGAATTTAAAAAAAACAGGGAGAGAACAGCTATGGCTTACGGGAAATTGCGCGAAGCTTTAAGGGAAACTTGGGACTTTGCGGGAAGTGCTGCGGCCACAGGTGCTGCAACGTTCGCGGTCTGTATTTCTGTTGGCGGTGTCTATGGTCTTGGCTACGCCTTAGCGGGTGCCGCAGGGCTGGGGACGGGGTTGTCGTTTGTTGCTGGCGTTGTTGGACTCGGCGTTGTGGCGAGATATGCGGCGTTGCCGCTGATTATAGCCACTGTGGGGTTAGGCGGAAGCGCTTCTCTTGGGGCTCTTTTCTTAGCAGAAAAATTAGGCATACGTCCGAATGGATGGGGGCTGGCATCAGGTGTTGCTTTGGGAGTTGTATCGACGTTTTCCGCGGTTTCCGCATTAATTCCCGATAGATCAGATGTTGATTCAATGTTGAAAAACACAGAGCCTTCATCCGTTGTTGCAATGGACGAAACAGGCGGCGCATTATCGGAGCAATTCGCAAGCGCAGATCGCGAAATTATCGTGGCAAACGATCAATTCTTTACTGTTGGCGCGCCAAAGGCACAGGCTACACAAAGCTTTCAATTATAAAAAAAATAGGAACAGGAACAAAGCCATGACTTACACATATCAATATCTACAAGCATCACCATGCAGTAACCTTTCGATTTATACCAAGCAAGGCAACACCGTTCGTATGTTGATTACAGAACGCGATAAATCTGTGGGTGTAGGCAAAAGCCTCGGCGCAGGTGGGTTTGATGAAGTTAAGGATGCCTTGGGTGAAGCCGAAGAGAAAATCGAAACGCTGAAAGGTAAAGCGGCATCAGAAGGAAAGCCATTGGATGCTGCTTTCAGATTACAGTTTCAATCCCTTTGGGAAGAGTTCGGACGCGCTGGTGAAATGATTGACGGCGTGCAGGAAACATACCGCGAGATGTTCGAAGAGCTTGGCGAGGAAATGAAAACGATCCTTCCTTACGAAGATTTTAAGGCGCGTGTGCAATATCTTTGGGATGGTATGGTGCCAACACCGAAATATCCGCTGGTTGAAAAAGTTGTGATGCGTGCGATTGAGGTTTCCGAGGCTGAAATGGATGCGCTTATGGCGTTGCCATCGACAACCGAACAGCGCGGTAAATATATCGAAGAATTCACATTGAATGACGAGCGCGGCGCAGCACCAACTGATTTTGCAAGCAAGAGCAAATATTTTGCGGAATTCAAATACCGTCACGAAGTCACCGCCGCCGCAATGCTCCTCGGACGCCTAGAAACCCAAGCAAAATCACGCGCGCCAAGTACAGGGCCAGGGTGGTAAACTAGGTTCTAAATCAGTCCCAAATTTTTAAAACTGCTCGTTCCTGTGCGGGAGACGATGAGGTGGTCGTGGATGATGATGTTGAAGGGTTCGCCCGCGGCAATAATCGCGAAGGTCATGTCGATATCGGCTTGGGATGGTTTTGGGTCGCCGCTCGGGTGGTTGTGGCACAGGATCATGGCTGTTGCGCCAAGCTCCAGTGCGCGTTTCATGATTTCGCGCGGATAGGCGGGGGTGTGGTCAACGGTGCCTGTTTGCTGCACTTCGTCGGCAATCAGCTCGTTCTTTTTATTGAGGAATAACAGGCGGAATTGCTCTTTTTTCTCATGGGCCATGGTGGCGTGGCAATAATCCATCAAGCGCGTCCAGTTATTGAGAATAGGTTTATCGAGCACGTCTTGCTTCATCATGCGCAGGGCGCTTGCTTGGATGGCTTTGATCGCAATGGCGGTGTTTTCGGATATGCCGTCAATGGCGGATAACTCAGATAATGATGCATTCACAACACCTGCAAAATTACCGAATTTCGCGATTAAATCTTTGGCGAGCGGCTTCACATCACGGCGCGGAATACAGGTGAATAGGATGAGCTCCAAAAGCTCATAATCAGGCAACGCATCAGCCCCCCCATCCACAAACCGCGCCCGAAGGCGATCACGATGACCGTGATAGTGGGGTTTGTCTGCTTCTTTGGTTTTAACTGTGTTTGTCATTCTATTTGTATAGCTTTGCAATTGCGATGGTTCAAATGATTTTTGTAAGGAGTTATGTTGAATTTTTTGACATAATAGTTGTTTTCGTGTTTAATGAACTTCTATATTTAAGAAAAGGTGATGAAATGTATTTAAAACGCACATACAGTAAATTTAGTACAGGTCACGGCCCATTAGATCGCGCAATCGAATGCCTTCAAAAGGAGGGTTTTGAAATTGACACTGTAATGCAGGGCAATAAAACGGCTACTTTGAGCATGAATCATGCAGGTCTGAATGAAGTTGCTTTTGTTGATTGCTCTGATCTACAGGATGAGGCGGCAGGTACAATTAAAAGAGGCTCTGCCGATCTTGAAAAATCTCCGCAAGCAATGCCTCTTGCTGCATATAAAGCTCACGCAATAAATTAATAAGGCGGCTTCGTGTGCCCGTCGGGCGATAGGGTGAAAATCTCGAACCCGTCATCGGTAACGGCTAAGGTATGTTCGAACTGCGCCGAAAGTGAGCGATCACGTGTGACAGCCGTCCAACCATCGGGAAGGACTTTTGTTGCCCAATGGCCTGCGTTGATCATTGGTTCAACGGTGAAAAACATACCTGCTTCGAGGACTGTGCCTGTATCGGGCGTTCCATAGTGCAAAACAGAAGGCGGCGCATGAAACACGCGCCCTAGACCGTGACCGCAAAAGTCACGCACTACGGAAAAACGCTCGGCCTCTGCATGTTGCTGTATCGCGTGACCAACATCACCGAGAGTAACCCCAGGCTTGATAATCTCAATACCTTTCATCATGCAATCATAGGTAACTTCAACGAGGCGCTTTGCCTTGATCGAAACTTTATCACCAATCAGATACATGCGCGATGTATCGCCATGCCAACCATCTAAAATAACGGTGACGTCGATATTAACGATGTCGCCATTTTGCAGCTTTTTATCACCCGGAATACCGTGGCACACCACATGATTGATGGAGGTGCAGATGGATTTAGGGAAGCCCTTGTAATTGAGCGGCGCAGGGATGGAATTATGCTTGATCGCGTAATCATGGCAAAGCTGATCTAAACGCTCTGTCGTGACGTCGGGCACAACATAGGGTGTGATCATGTCTAAAATCTCGGCGGCGAGCTTGCCAGCCTTGCGCATGCCTTCAAAATCAGCTGCGGGATGAAGCTCAATGCCTTCGGAGGAAAATTTCTTTGCAGTATTACTTGTCATGTTGCCTATATAGGGTAAATTATTATAATAAATCTAATATATGACATTAACTTCATTTTGTCATTTTACATCGGATGATAAAGAGATAATCTTAATTGATTGTTGAATCAACAGCTTTGGACATTTTTTACTATGGCAGAACACGATATTTACTCCGCAGGTCTTATCATTGTTGGTAATGAGATTCTCTCGGGACGGACACAGGACACAAACACGCATTGGATCGCCGAGCGTTTGATCGGGCGCGGCATATTGCTGTCCGAAGTGCGCATTATCCCCGATGTGGAAAAAGAAATTGTAGGCGCGGTTAAGGATTTGGCAGGCAAATACGACTATATCTTCACCACAGGCGGCATTGGCCCGACTCATGATGATATTACAGCAGAATGTGTGGCCAAGGCATTCGGTGTTGAGCTTGAGCAAAATACAGAGGCGTTTCGTGTTCTGGAAGAGCATTACGGCGTTGAAAATCTCGATGAAGCGCGCCTTAAAATGGCAAACATTCCTGTTGGCGCGAAACTTATACCTAACCCTGTTAGTGCTGCTCCGGGCTTTATCATTGAAAATACTCATGTGATGGCGGGTGTTCCCCGTATTATGCAGGCGATGTTAGACCATGTTCTAAGCACAATCGAAGCTGGCAGCCCGATTTTATCTAATACCGTGGCCTGTTCATTACAGGAAAGCGTTGTGGCAAAGGATTTGAGCCAGTTACAAGACGAATATGATAACCTCACAATTGGTAGTTACCCGCATTATCGCGGCGGCACATTCGGCTTGAGCATTGTCTTGCGCGGCACAGATCAAGATATCCTTGAAAAAGCCACGAAAAAGCTGATTAAGATCATCGAAGGTCATGGCGATGAACCGCGCGCACTCAGCGTTCGTTCAGCAGATTAGCGAACGTTAAAAATAAAGCGGTGGGTTTAAGCTTACTTCTTTGTTTTCTATACGGAATTTTTAACCTTCTGCGCTACACTTTATGCTGGGGAACAGTCAATTAAGGTAATAATCTATATATGAGCAAGGTAACACAGGCAGAGCTAAACCGCATTTTGAAGGAGCATCAAGCTTTTTTGAACGGCATTTCTGGTGGTGTGCGCGCCAGCGTGAAGTTTAAAGACTTATCAGGACTAGATTTTCGTCGTGCCAACATCATGAATTCAGACTTTTCAGGCTCCTGCCTCAATGGTGTTGACCTTAGCCATTGCAAATGCAAAAGCGCGTCATTCTTTGCTTGCGACCTGAACAAGGCCAATATGAAGAATGGTGATTTCTCACGCTGTGATTTTCGCGGGGCATCCATTGTGAATGCAGACCTCAGCGACGCAAATTTCGACAGCGCCGATTTACGCCGTGGCGTGATGATGAATTACTTGGACGCCGCCAGCGAGGATCAATGGAACAAGAGCGGCGAAACAAAGCTGAGCGGTTCTTTGGTGCGCGATACGGATATGTCACACATCATGGCGCATAACACGAATTTTGCCGACGCTAATATGGTCGGCGTAAAGATGCATGACGCCCGCTTAAACGGCAGTAACCTCAGCAACGCCAACATGACAAATGCTGATCTATCGGGCACGAATTTGACAGGTGCGAACCTGAAAAACGCAGTGGTCGATGGTATTATTTTGACCGCTGTGGAGGGCGACCGCACAGAAATTGCAGGGCTGATAGAAGAGCAAAACTCCCGCAAGAGCCTTAAAGACAGCGATATGGATCTAAAGGCGCTTATCAAACAACACACCGAATGGATACAAAGCGCAGGGCGCGACGGCCAGCAATTAAACCTGAGCGAATATGATCTAAGCGATGAAAAAGACCTGCGTAATTACCCGCTGACCGTGATTGTTGCCTCAGGCAGCAAGTTTACGGGGCTGTATTTGGAAGGCGTAAAGATGGAAAGCTCGGTTCTTAACCGTTCGGATTTTCGTGATTGTCACATGAAAAACGCCGATTTCCGTGGGTCGTCCTTCAAAGAAAGCCTGTTTACCCGCGCCGACCTCAGCAACGCCAATTTCAGCGCGCTAAAAGTAAAACGCCCTGACGGAAGCGAGCTTCTGCAAAGTGTTGACCTCAGCCAATCCCGTATGGCCTTTGCCATGCTCGATGGCGCAAATTTTAGCCACGCAAACCTGCAAGACGTAGATTTTTCCCACGCCTCCCTAAAACATTGTGATTTCAGCAATTGCAACCTAAAGGGCGCAAGTTTTGATGACGCGGATCTGACGGGCACGAAGCTGCCTGAGTAGGTTTGAACACATGGAATTTCTAACGGATTATCAATTGTGGGCGAGTTTTCTTTCGCTGACGGCTCTCGAAATCATTCTCGGCATTGATAATATTGTTTTTATTGCGCTCGTCGTTGGGCACCTTCCGAAAGAGAAAAGGGATAAAGCGCGCTATATCGGCTTGTCGCTTGCGCTATTGTTTCGCATTATTATGCTGCTTGGCATTGTCTGGTTGATCGGGATGAAAGAACCGTGGTTTGAGGCCTTCGGGCTGGAGCTTTCCGGTAAGGATCTTATGATGCTTGGTGGTGGCTTGTTTCTGCTTTATAAGGCCACAGATAGCATTCACGAGGAAGTGTCTGATGATACAAAAAGCGATTTAAAAAAATTCACAGGTGGATTTATGGGCACGATATTGCAAATTGTCGTGATTGATTTGATCTTTTCTTTTGACTCGGTGATTACTGCTGTCGGTATAACCGATCAGGTTTATGTGATCATTGCAGCTATGAGTGTGGCGATGGCTGTGATGTTGTTTGCTTCTGGTATGATTGCAGATTTTATAGCTAAGCATCCAACTCTAAAAATGCTTGCGTTGACTTTTGTGATGATGATTGGAGTGTTCTTGGTCGCTGAAGGTCTGGGCTTTCATATTCCTAAAGGTTACATTTACTTCGGAATGTCCTTTTCTCTTGGTGTTGAAATGCTCAACATCATGGTGCGAAAAAAGAAAACGAAGAAACGTGAATAAACGTAAAGGCTAAAGTGAAATTGGTGCGCCCGGCCGGACTTGAACCGGCACGTCCAAAGGACAACGGATTTTAAGTCCGCAGCGTCTACCAATTCCGCCACCCGGGCATTAATGCTAATAAAAAATGAAGAACTAAAATTATCAATCACCAATAATTCTTCTCTTCGAACGGCAGAATTTTGATCCACCACTCAGACTTG
>JBBKWU010000014.1:0-101003 GCA_037969035.1 Bdellovibrionales bacterium | reverse complement strand
TAACATATTGATTTTATTATATAATTTTTCATTAAATATAAAAATGTGTAAGTTTTTGTGTAAGTTTTTCTCATTTTCAAGGCCAAAATAATTTTTTCAATTATACACAAAAAAGCTATGAAGTAACCTATGAAAAACAGTTTTTCATACCCTATTGATTCGCTTTATTGATTTTGCTAGCTTAAGAGCCGCCGCCCCTTCCTGACCTCAACCAAACAACATGATTTTGATTGAGGTCAGGAAGGGGCGGCGGCAGCGATAGTTATTGTGTGGGGAGGATGATGGGGTAATGTTTGGTTTTGGTGGATGTAGGGATATAAGAAAGGGGCAATGTGATGGCTGAAAAGAATGTGGGGAAGAAGGGGAATATGATTTTTCAGGAGCGGGATGCGGATGTATTGCGATGGGTGAATGGATTTGGGTTTGCAAGTGCGGATCAGATTAGAAAATTTATGGGCGTTGGTCAGACAGCGGCTTATGTGCGGTTAAAGAAGTTGGTGGATGGTGGATATTTAGAGCGGGACAGAATTTTACATGGTCAGGCTAGAATTCATAAAGTAACGAAGAAGGGGATTATGGCTTCGGGCGATGGAATATTGCCGCTTAAGTATGTGAATTTAGGAACATTCAGGCATGACTTTAAGCTGGTTGATGTGGCATTGATGTTAGAGGCGCAAACAGGTGGTAAATTTACACCAGACAGACGAATTAGGCACAATGAAGGATTGAGCGGTGTCGGGCAGCTTGGGCATATAGCGGATGGGCATTTGTATATAGGTGAGGATAAACCGATTGCGATTGAACTGGAATTGTCCGTAAAATCGCGGGCGCGAATTAATAGCATTATTAATGATTATGGCGGCAATCTTGCCGTAAAAGAAGTTTGGTATTACACAGATAATAAAGAGGTTGTCCGCGCGATTTCAAAAGCGGCAAAGGGGTTTTCTTTTATCAAGGTGAAAGATATAGCGGAACTCTCTGATGAGAAGGCAAGGATTGCATGAGCGGTGATACAAAAATGAGCGAGCAAGAACAAGTCACCTATGTATTTTTTACTTTGGCTCTTGTTTGTCTGCTGTTTTCGCTGGGACCCGTTGTTTTGTGTATTGCGGGTTTGTCGATACTGACCTTGAACTTTACAAAAATTAATACGCTTGCTGCCCTTGGGTTATCGGCTTTTGCGGCTGTTGTTGGAATTATGATGCATCAAGATTTTATGCTGTGGTTTATGATGCCGATCACTGTGACACATGATTTCTATAGCGCATCTATGCCAGATGGCGTTTTTTATATGATTTTAGGTGATGGAACATTCGCCGCCTTTTTATCGTCTTTAGGACGCCAATCACTGGATTGGCTCTCCACTCCTAAGCTATGGCTTTATTTTTTACCCGCAGGGATGTTTTGGGGTGCGGTCAGTTATGCTGCAATAAAATATTTCTTTAAAAATCCGCTTGGAAAACTCAAGCGGCAAAAACAAATGGAAAAAGAGTACGGAAAGGTCGGTGACCTTTCTGCCAAAATGATTAATCAAAGACCCGCAGAAACGGCGAAAGGGACTTTGATTGGAACGGATCGATATGCCCGTCATATCGAACTGAGTGACAAAGCTGCAAACCAGCATACGCTGGTTCTCGGCACAACGGGATCAGGAAAGACTGTGACCGTTTGTAATATTGTGGAAAGTGCAATCAATCGTGGATTGCCCCTTATTTATATTGATGGCAAGGGTGACTATGATTTGGCGTGTCGCGTAGCCCGCTACGGGCAGGAAAGAGACACGCCTGTATCTGTGTTTGCAATGAAGGGCGAGAGCATCGCTTATAACCCTTTGGCAACAGGAGGGTTTACATCAAAAAAAGACCGTATCATTGAATTGCGTGAATGGAGCGAAGAGCATTATAAAAAACTGGCAGAAGGCTACCTGCAATGCGTCTTTAAAGTGATGGAGCAATGTAATATCCCCTGCAATCTGACGAGCCTTTCAGAGAACCTAGATTTAAAACAGCTTAAATCCCTTGTGCGGCAAAATGAGGCCGATATTCCAAACGCTCAAAAACTTATGGATGAACTGAATAATCAGGATCAAGCCTCTAAAAGTATTGAAAGCCTTGTTGCAGAAATTCGTAATTTTACATCCTCTGAAATCGGCTCACTTTTTGAATTGGAAGAGGGCAAGCCCGTTTTAACGCTGGATGAAATTATCAAAGAGAATGGTGTGGCTTATTTTTGCCTTCCCGCGCTGGAGTTTCCTTCTATGTCCAAAACGCTCGGGCGTTTGGTGATTAATGATTTGAAAGCCACAATGGCGCAGCAATTAAGCCAAGGTGCAAAAAATACTGTGTATGTGATTTTTGATGAATTCTCTGTTTTTGCGGGGGAGCAGGTTTTGAATGTCATTAACATGGGGCGTAGCGCAGGAATTCACGCGGTGCTTTCTACACAAAGCCTGTCTGATATAGCCTCAGGCCGGAAAGAAAACGCCGATCACTTTATTAACCAGGTTGTAGGCAACTGTAATAACTTTATCCTACACCGTCAAAACTCCGCAGAAGATGCTGAAAAGCTGGCGGCAATGCTGGGGACAAGAAATACGCTTGAATATACCGCGCAAGTGAGCCAAATCGGCCCCACTCACATGGGGACTGTTCGGCGTACTCGCGGTTTTGTCGCGCATCCTGATGATATCAAATCGTTGCAAACAGGGGAGGCATTTTTCTATAGCAAAGAGAGCGTCGGCAAGGTCGTTAAAATGAAAGCCCGTATGAGCAAGATATGATGAATATTGTAAGATTGTTTATGCTGGTTTTATTGGGCGTTTTTACAGTGCTTTATATCGCCATTATCTTATACATTCCTGATTTTTTCGGTGAGGGTGATTTAACCAAAATTGATATAAATGTGGTTCTCCAAAACGCTAAAATTCCGGCAATCGTAATGGTGGCTATGATGGTTTTGCTTTTAACGCCTTTGGGTGATTTTTTCATCGGGTTGTTTCTACCGACTAGAAAACGTTCTTTACGTGATGATGAGAAGATCAATCCAGCGATGGAAATTGTTCGGCGGCTTTATCAGGACAAATATAGCACCTTTATTAATCCAAAAATCTACGTAATGGATTTTCCTGATATGAACGGCATGGCGTTTGGGAAAAATACAATCGCTGTTTCATCGGGACTTTTAAAAGTAGCGGATGAAGAAGAAATTGCTGCGGTGTTGGCACATGAAACAGGCCATTTATACAATCGGGACGGTATCTATAATGCCTTGCTTTATATGTGCCTCATGCCGTCTTTGATGATTTCATATATTTGCGGCGTATTTTTCTTGAGCAGCTACGGCATTTTATTTGTGGTGTCTTTGCTCTGTGCACCTCTATTTACGGCTCTTTGGGTGGTGAGCCTTCCTGTTTATGGCCTGTATTTATTGAGCGAGAAAATAACCAGATGGCCTGTTGAATATAAAGCAGATCAATTTGCGCTTAAGCTGGGGCTTGGCGCAGGACTTATATCATTATTAGATAGTATGGAAGATCAAGATATTCGCGCCAAAGAAGGTTTTTTACAAAAATATGCCTACACGCATCCGCCAACAGCACTACGCATTGATAGACTTGAGCGAGCACTTATGAAAGACATTGATACGCTCTCTACGTCGTAGCGTTTTTAACGCGCCAGTTCATGCAATCCTGCGCGGTTTTATGCTGTAACGTATCAAGGCAGTGCAGGCACGTCCTGTGATGAAATTCAAGCTCTGCTTGCAATGCATTCAACGCCTGATGATCAGATGAAGGCGGATACGCCTTGTGCCAATCCTTGATTTGCTGCGCCAAAAGCGTACGCTGCACGTCGTGGTAATCATGAATAGCTTCCCAATGCGGGTTGTATTGTGTGTTTTTATCGGTCATAGGCTTTGGTGCAAAAAGCTAAGGTGAAAATCAAGCATTTTATCAAAAACACGCGTATTTTTTAACCATAGTAGATAAAAACGACGATTTTTATCGGAAAAAGTTAAAAGGATGAGGCGTAGCAATGCTGTTGCCATTTAAAAGCAGGGCTTTATTATGGTGCTAGAAAAAAGAGAAAATTTAGTATGTAAGGTACGCCGTATGCCAAGGAAACAGACGCCATCCTCGCAGGGGTGTCCGCGAGAAAGCCCATTTAAAACAGTTGAAGAAATCAAAGAGTATTTTGATAATGAGAAGCTCACTTGTTTACTGTGTGGTAGTGACCTGCTCCCCTAAAATAGGTCCATTTATTAAGTTAGTTTTTGGTTTATAAAGTCTTTATGAAATACATGAGAATCTCTGTCTACCTCTCCGAGAAAAGATTGTTGATGAAATGCAAAAAATAATTATTATAGTCAACTAGGTTGATTAACGTGAAAATAATGCAGTTCTAAAAACAGGAGTTTGATTAGAATGAATGGTAAAATAAAGCTTGCTCTCATAATTCTTGTTTGTGTTGGCGCAATAAGCTTAGGGTATTTAATCAATGATAAATCAGACGCAAGCGATTCTCTGGAAGTCGCGGATAGTGTGACGGAACAGACCGAATCACAAGATACTGCAGCGCCTACAGATTCCACATGGTTTAAGCGCTGTGATGCGCCGAAAAAAGGTGCAGACAATCAAAAGCCGCATTGTGAAATTTTCCAAACCTTATCTGTGAAGGAAACGAAACAAAAATTCCTTGAATTTGCTGTCGGTTACAATGGTGATCCTGATCCTGTTTCTGCGCAGGCGGTAATTATCTTGCCGCTCGGCATAGCCGTGAATGCGGGGGGCATAATGCAAATTGATGACGAGGAGGGGGGCGAGAAATTTATAATTAAAACCTGTGCTCCTTCGGGCTGTATTGCGAGCTTTACGTTAAAGCCCGAGTTTCTCGCTAAAATGAAATCCGGCAAAAATATGTACATTAGTTTTGTAGATAATCAAAATAAGACTAGGAAAACACAGATGCCGCTTCAAGGCTTTAGTGCGACGTTAAAGTCACTTCAGCTTTAGGTTAAGCAAATGCAGACACTCTAAGGTATTTAATATTTCAAGCTTTAAAGTGATGTATTTTTGTCACAGTTTTAATCTTAAATTGTGTAAAAAATGAATAATTTCTCTCGTAGGCGATTGAACTGCCTAATACTTTTTGTTATAAGCTTAGTGGGTTTTGTTTTTCTATCAAGGTCTAGTATAACTTTTTAGGTATTAACTACATATAATAACTGCGTTTTGGCAGGGGTCTTTCAAATGATCAATCAGCGCTAAATGGAATAATGCTTTAAATTAATAATTTCTATTTTTCAAATCATACAAATTACAAAAAGGAATAGCAGTATGAAAACCTCGACAATTAAAAATTCACTTCTCATCGGAACGGCAATCATTGCCTTGGGTGCGTTTACGCTTCCGACAGTGGCACAAGCCGCTGACCAAACTCTAACAGGTCCAGGTACATGGGCGAGTGCGGGTACAGCTGGCGGCACAGATGTTGGTGATGCTTCTGATGCAGCAGCTGGTGACAACATTGATGTAGATACTTTTCTATTGACTATTACTGATGATGGTACAGCAATTGATGGTGGTGCGGCGGGTACCTATACGTTAGGTGCCGTAACAGATACGGACACAGGAACCGCGGGTACAGGTAGTGTATTGATTACAACAACAGCTGCTCAGGCGCCTCTTACTGTGACGATCGGTTCTGCTTCTGTTGCAGGTGATTTCGACATTACAAATACAAACGCTGATAATCTTGATATTACAGTCGGTGTTACAGGTGCGTTAACAGTGGGTGGAAATCTAACCGTTATTAACCTTGAAGCAACAACTGCGGCTGATTTAGCTTTGACTGTTGGTGGTACAACGACTGTTACAGGAACAACATCTATCACAGGTGGTGATGTTGTGGGTACATCTGCGACGGCTAACTTTGATGGCAACACAGCATTCACAGGCGCGGTAACTGTACTTGGTGGTGCTGATGCTGGTGGTACAGCTGATGCAACGTTTTCTGGTGCAACGAACACGTTCACTGGTGGTTTAGTCCTTACAGATGGAGTTGGTGCCGCTACGGCAACATTTGATGGCGCTGTTGCTCAGACAGTAACAGGGGTAATTTCTGGCGATGGTGACATCACTGTGACAAATACACATGCTTCTGGTGTAACATTTGCTGGTGACAGCACAAACACTGGTACATTGCTTGTTAACAATGATGGCAACAATCAGAGAGTGGTCTTTACAGGCGATAATGCGTCAGCGATTGAGTTGGGTGATGGCGTAACTGCCGATACAATTACAGCTAACTTTAGTGGTACAACGCAGACTATATCTGGCGGTATTACTGGGGGGGCTGCTGAGACTGTAAATGTGAACGTTTTAGGCGGTAGCACAGTAACATTCACTGGTGCCGCATCATCAGGTATTGATACACTTGCTATTTCTGGCTCAACAACATTGACAACTGATGAAGACCTAACTGCGACAAATACAACTGTTGCATCTGGTTCAACATTGGCAACAACATTGAATACTATTACGTCTGATATTGCAAATGCTGGTACTCTTGCTTTGGGTGGTGGAGATGTAACGGGCGATGTTTCAGGTGCGGGTGCGGTTGACGTGACTGCCGACGCTACTGTGACGGGTGATCTTGGCGCTTCAACAGCATCTGTTGCAAACGCAACAACTTTGATTGTTGCTGGCGGTGCCGGTAATGACGTGGCTGTTACAACGACAACGTTGACAGGAACTGGTGCTTTAACAGTAACTGCTGGTTCGAACATCACAGGTAATATTGTTGCCGCTACTGATGGTGACGGAGATGTAAACATTCTTGATGCCGCGGCAACAACAGCGATCACTGGCAATATTGGTACAAGTGCTAAGAAAATCGCGACGTTGGATATTGGTGCTGGTTCTGGTACGGTCGTAACAACAACTGGTAACTTGTATGTGAATGCGATTGATCTGGACGATGCGTCGACATTGACCTTTAACGGCGGAACAACACAAGTTGTTTCCGGTACAGTTAATGACGGTATTTTAACAACTGCGGTTGCCGGCACAGATGTAACTTTCCAAAGCGATATTACGTCTGCGGTTAGCAATACAATCGCAGCGGATACAATAGCTCGCTTTAACGGCAATCAAACTTACTCTGGTGCATTTACCAACTCCGGTACAACACACCAAGCTGTAGATACAGTGTTGACAGCAGGCTCTATCCCAACAAACACCGGTACATTTAACTTCTCTATCGGTGATGCAGGGGCGACACAAGGAACATTGGAAGCTGACGATGTGGCAACAATTGTTTCCGCTGGTGTGGTTGACTTCAGTACATCAACAGTAAACTTCAACTTTAATGGTGCTGTAGCAACAGGGACATTGGCGGACTGGGCGACCAGCTCGGGTGCTGTAACTGCTGGAACACTAACAGATAACTCATATCTTTATGACGCATCCTTGGCTGTTGTCGGTACTGACCTTGACTTGACAGTTGCACAAGCTAACACGATTGCAGGGGCTGCATCGACAAGCGGTAACGCGAATGTTGGTGCTGTTTTACAATCGTTGGAAACAGCGGGTACAACAGACACTCAAATTCTGGCTATACTTGGTAATTTGAACGGTGCGTCATCAGCAGATGCACTGAACGAAGTTCTTGAGTCAGTTGGACCAACAGTTGATGGTGGCAGCGTTTTTGCTGGTTTTTCAGCTTCTGTACAGTCACTTGATATATCAAACACACGTCTTGCTTCCCTACGGGATGGTGATACCCAAACAGGTATGACTGCTGGTGAGATGGGTAATGGTGCAACAATGTGGATGCAGGGCTTTGGTCAAGCGGCTGAACAGGATCGTCGTGATGGTATTGATGGTTATGATGCCGATACATACGGTTTAGCTGTTGGTATTGACTCAGCAAATGTTATGGATCAAGCAACTGTGGGTGTAGCCCTTAGTTATGCGAACACAGACGTTGATTCTAAAAACGCCAATACAACAAAAACTGATGTTGATAGCTATCAAGTTTCTCTATACGGAGACTATGACATTAGTGAGCAAACTTACTTAACTGGTACATTAGCGTATGCTTGGAACGACAATGAGCAAACACGTCATAATGTTGGTGGTGTTTCTGGTTTGACTGCAGAAGGTGACTTTGACAGTAATCAGTACATTGCATACGCAGAAGTTGGTCGCGACTATGCAGTGGCAAATGACACAACGTTTACACCTTATGTTTTAGCGCATTATCAACATATTTCGATTGATGACTACACTGAAACAGGTGCTGGTGGTGCAAACCTCAATGTTAACTCCGATGATCTTGATATCTTTGAATTAGGTCTTGGTGCTCAAGTTGCTTGGGATCTTGACGGTGCGAATGGGTCAAAAATGCGCCCTGCTTTAAGTGTTGGTTACCGTCATGATTTGATTGGAGATGCTGTTGATACAACATCAACTCTAGCTGGCGGTGGTGCTGCGTTCGAAACTTCAGGTTTAGAGCCTGCACAAGGAACGTTTGATGCTGGTGCTTCTATTAGTTATGCGATGGATAACAATTGGGAATTCACTGCTGATTACAGCTATGAAGTAAAATCAGACTATAGTGCACATACTGGTTCTCTTCGTGCAGGATACAAATTCTAATTCTATAAAATTATAGATTACTTAAAAGCCCCGCTTCAAAACGGGGCTTTTTTTATGTCGTGATCCTGTAAGGGAGGGGTATTTTTATAATAGCACTGGAGCGCTATTGGCATTTTGGCGTTTTAGTCAGTAAAGATACCCAGCGTTCTGCCCATCCTTCTGAATGGGTTGTGCCCTTAACAATTTCGGATTGCAAACAAGAAGAAGATGTTAGTTTCTTCGCATAATTTTCAAAAATGACAGCAGGCACATATTTATCATTTTCCGCGATAAAGTGATATTGTGGCATGGTGCTTAAAGACCCTCCCGCATTATCTGCCATATTCAAAGATAAGGGCATGGCACTCACTTTGTGAAACGCGGTAAAAAAATTATTATCAATATTTCCAGAAACGGTTCTAAGACTTAAAACATCAGATCGTTCCGCCGCAATTATCCCAGCAATATTGGCACCCCCTGAAAAGCCAATCAAATTAAAGGTAGCACCTTCATATTGTTTCGCAATTGAATCCATCGCCATATTCATGGTGTGGATGATATCGACGGAAAAACGCTCACTGGTCCAACTTTCAATGTGGCATGAGGGGTTATCCTCCCATGTTATATATTGGCAAGGACGCGCGAGATAAACCACATTGGGGTTAGGATCTTCCTTGGCCAAACGCAATGCCACAGGGTTCGTTGGTGTTGGGTTCAAGGAGGGTGTTCGCTTACTCAGCCACGCCAAACCATCCCCTTCTATATACAGGTTAATAGGCTGATCCGTTGCGCTTATCTTGCGCCAACTGGCTAATTTATATCCGTAAATTGTTGGAATATCCTGCCGTTGCATTTGGGCGCTTTGAGCAATCTTTTGTGCGGTGAGCGTTCGTTCGCTTACCGTTGGCGTTCCAAGCATTACTGACTGACAAGCTGAACAGAGGAACAAGCTTAACATAAGATATTTTTTATCAAAACCACGCATATTTATACTCAACCACGAATATAAGTATCCGTAAAGCCTGAAGGATTTTTTATCTAATGTCTTAATTAAGCGCTGATTTATTGAATAATTTAAATCATAGATCTAGACTCTTGACCCAGCCCCTTAAAATAGGTCCATTTATTAAGTTAGTTTTTGATGGATGTTTTCACGGCGGCATAATTCAGCAACGCTATCCTCACCGCGCATACCTGCAAGCACAATCCGTATTTTTTCTTCGGCACTGAACTTGCGGCGGGTCTGCCGTTTGATATTACGGACAACTTTATCCGCGTCCTCTTTGTGTGTTCTTGAACTCTGTTTTTTGTTCATCTTCGTCTCCTTCGTCGACTGCGATAAACCAAAAACATCACCTTAGCAATAGTGCCTCATCTGTCCAGATTGTGCTGACGGGGTAGGGGTGCACTAAATAGCGGCCAGTTGATTATTTAATGGTGTTTGGTGCGGGCGGGGGGACTTGAACCCCCACGACCAAAGGTCAACGGATTTTCTTACCAGCTACGGCTTTCGCCGCGATCACCGAAGTGATTTTGTGGTCTGGACTATCCCTTCATCATGCCGCAATGCTGCGGTTTAGATGCTGCCCGTCTAGTCTCTACACCTTCCTTAAAATAAGGCTTGGCTCGGGATTGCCATTAGTCATATGTGACTTGAAGGTTTCCCCGACTTTGAGCAGTTCTACGTCTTGGATTTCCCCAAGAGCACTCAATTTCCGTTTAAGTCCGCAGCGTCTACCATTCCGCCACGGGCGCATACCTATGCAACACTCCTTCGATACAGGATACAGCCAAAAATGTAAATATGGTTATTGCACTGCGGGTGGATTAATTGTGGTTAAACGGCTTTTGTTGGTTTATTAGCGGTATTGGTTTATTCAGTGTTGACGGAAACAACACCACAATATACATATTGATATTGTATCGTTATATTTTAAAATAAATAGACGGGAGAACGTTATGGGTAAAAAGACATTGGCCGTCGTCGCTGCTGCGACATTTTTTGCGGGGGTAACTTCAGCAAGCGCAGATGAGGAACTTATCATTTGTGAAAATCAAAATGGCAATAGTAGCGCAGCATTAATGCTGGACAGCACTAAGCCGCTAAATTTTTTGGGTGACAGGGATGTTGTGATTAGCGTTTTTCTCCCTGATACGCCATTTCCGACTATGTTGCCGCTTGAATATGATCCACTGACTAAAACGGATGGGGTGCAAATAGGTTTTGGCTTTCCACCATTGGGGCAATCATTTCAAATGGTTAGTCAGTCTTTTGCTATTGATATTGACCCGCGTGCGGATATTTTGAAAATTCATGTCGATGCACGGGCTGGTGACCCAACCCGTAGCTATTCCCAAATATTTGAATGCAAATTGAAGCCATAATTTAATCTTGGTTAAGCGGCTTTTGTCGGGTTTTTGATTTTCGTGGCGGAAGCATTGATAATAGCCTCAATGCTCGCTATCAGTTTTTCACCGCGTTTTGTAAGGATGATATGCTTGCGGCGGCGTTCTTCGGGGGAAATGGTGACGGCCACAAGCTCATAAGGCTTGCCGCGTTGGCGATGCTTTGATAGTGCGCCGACAATGCGCGATACAGTGGAGAGCGGCATAGATGTTTTATCGGCAAGTGCGGTCAGTGAAATGCCGGGGCAGAGCGCGATTTCAGCCAAGCAAATAGAGTATTGCAGCGGGAATTCCGCGTCAATTTTTTGCATCTCCTTTTGTAACGCAATAAAGACTGTCAGGCTTACCTGCATCTTTGTATTCATCTTTGTCTTGGTCAAAGGTAATATCCTTTTCCGTTCCTAATCGCTTCGTAGGAGTAAATATAATCCTGCAGAACGGAAGGTCTATAATGGTTTCGTTTTTATAACGCTGCTTTGCAATCAAAGGTTTTGCAGACAGCGTCATACTCATTTCTATGCTGGCCGCACAAATGCGTCCCACACTTATATAAATCAACATAATTTTATTCCCACACACTAAATTATTTTTTATTGCCACACAACAATAGGTTGTATCTATACTTTTGATTATATGTAAAGTCAAGAAAATTGTTATGAGTATTAAAATTAATTAGGCAGCTTTGAGCTTTGCCAGCGCTGGGCGGGTTTCGGATAGGGTTGCTGTGTATGTTTGTGTGCCGATTTTAATATGATTTCCGATAATGACGCAGGTTTTTGGTAGTCCGTGGATCATTAATGGTGGCGCAGAAAATATATATTGGTGATTGTTTTCATCTGTATATAAGCAACTCTCCATGCTGTGTGTCTGAATGAAATCAAGGTGGAAGCAGGATTGACCAGAGAAAAATGCACCATCAATTGTTGCACCCTCAATATATGTGCCGCCGAATTTGCTGCCTGTGAAATTGGCACGCTTCAGCGATGAAAAGGCAAAGCATGTGCTTTCGAGTGAGCATTGCGTGAAGTCTGCATTATCAAGCATCGCTTCGGATAAATTCGCGCCAATAAGGTTTGCGCATTTGAAATTCGCTCCGCTTAATTGCGCCTCATCAAGGTTTGCATGGGCAAGGTTTTGATAGCTCAAATCCGCATGGCTGAGGTTCACTCCTTCGGCAACGGCGCGTTCAATACAGGCTTTGACAGTTGTGAAATCTCCTTCGTATAGCGTGTTACCGTTTTGTATGCTCTTAATGAAAATATACGGCATTATTTATTCTCCCCTTTGTTTTCTTTCTGGTTTGGTGTTTATTCCCGAGGACGCATTTAGTTGCAATTGTGCAAGTTTGTCAAGCTCAAAAGTTGTGCGTAATTAAAAATGCAACCTAAGGTGTTTTATTGGACCGCATCAAGAATGTTGTCGTGCGCCGCGCAATGCCCTAGATTAATGGCCATGAATGACGCATACGAAACATCGCTAGAGCGGGGCGCAAAATTAATTCGGCAGCATGTGAAAAGCCTGCCGGATACGCCGGGCGTTTACCGCATGATCGATAAGGACGGCGGTGTGCTTTATGTGGGAAAGGCAAAATCTCTTAAAAAGCGCGTTGTGAACTATGCGAATTACGGCAAGTTACCGCTGCGCCTGCAACGGATGGTCGCGGCGACAAACGACATGATGTTTGTTCATACGCATACCGAGGTCGAGGCGTTGCTGTTGGAATCCAACCTGATTAAAAAGCTCAAACCGCGCTATAACGTCTTGCTGCGCGATGATAAATCATTCCCCTATATTTTGATGACGGGCGATCATGACTTTCCATTGCTGACGAAGCATCGTGGTGCGCGGAAACGAAAGGGCGATTACTTCGGTCCGTTTGCTTCTGCGGGGGCGGTGAATAGAACGCTGATCGCGCTGCAAAAGGCGTTTATGCTGCGTAATTGCACGGATAGTTACTTTTCAAACCGTTCGCGCCCGTGTTTGCAATATCATATAAAACGCTGCACCGCGCCGTGTGTTGGGCATGTGACAAAATCTGAGTACGCGGAGCAAGTTAAACAAGCAACAGCATTCCTGTCTGGTAAAAGCCAAGACATACAACAAGATCTCGCCCATGATATGCAGGATGCCAGCGAAGCGATGGATTACGAAAAAGCCGCCGCCTTACGCGACCGTATAAAAGCTCTCACCGCGATACAGGCAAAACAGGACATTAATATCGGGCATATCGGTGATGCGGATGTCATCGGCTTGTTCCAAGCAAGCGGCAAAACATGTGTGCAGATATTTTTTTTCCGCGCAGGACGGAATTTCGGGAACCACGCTTATTTTCCGCGCCATAGCGATGATGACAGCGCGGCGGATATCCTGAGCGCCTTTATCGCGCAGTTCTACGATAATAAACCCATCCCCCCCGTTGTGATTACCAGCGAAGCACCAAGCGAGCATAAATTGTTAGAGCAAGCGTTAAACGCGAAAGAGAGTGTCTCCCGCAAGGTGGAAATCAATGTACCGCAACGTGGTGATCGTAAACGCTTGATCGACTTTGTGGTGCGCAATGCCAAAGAAGCGTTGGAGCGCGAAGGCGCAAAGCTCGCCAGTGAGAAGAAAATCATGATGGCTCTGGCAAAGCTGCTTGATCTGGACGATATCCCACAACGCATTGAAACCTATGATAACAGCCACATATCGGGCACGAACATGGTCGGCGCGATGGTTGTCGCAGGCCCTGAAGGATTTCGCAAAAATGCCTATCGTAAGTTTAATATCCGCGAGGCTGCGGCGGCTGATGATTTTGGCATGATGTGCGAGGTTCTGGAGCGTCGCTTCGGTCGTGCGATTAAGGATGGTAAATCCGAAGGCGATGAAGACTGGCCTGATATCTTGCTGATCGATGGCGGCCTTGGTCAATATAATGCGGTGAAGGACGTGCTGCTGGATTTGGGCGTGTTTGATAAGATGCTGCTTGTGTCGATCGCTAAGGGCGTTGACCGTAATGCAGGGCGCGAGCATTTCTTTGTCGAAGGCAAAGCACCATTCCAGTTGCCCGTGAACGATCCCGTTCTACATTATTTGCAAAGATTGCGTGATGAAGCGCACCGCTTTGCCATCACCACGCACCGTGCGCGCCGTGCGAAGCAAATCAGTGCCTCACCGCTTGATGATGTGCCCAATATTGGCGCAAAACGTAAGAAGGCATTGCTGCTGCATTTTGGCTCAGGCAAAGATGTGCAAAACGCAGGCGTGCAGGATTTACAAAAGGTCGAAGGAATATCCGCCGACCTCGCCCAAAAAATTTACGATTACTTTCACGATGATCGTTAGTGTAATGCTATGGGCGTGGCTCTGTGGGTTTGGATACTGTTTCAGATGTTGGAGCTTCCGTCTGAGGCTTTTTATCCGTCAGACGTGCAACGCCATAGGCTAAGCCGCCCGCCACTGCTGTAATGAAGGCTGCGCCCACAAGCCTAGCGCCTACGTCCATAGTTCCAAAATCATATTGGAAGTCTGTTATGACATTAGCAGCCATATCGCTTGCAATCAGTGGGAATCCCACAGTCGTTGCTGTTCCTGCCATCCATAAAGAAACATTACTGATTTTATCACACATACGGCTTAGGAATGGTTGTAGCTGTTTGTGTAAATTTCTTTTGGCTTTGTCTTTATCGGAAAGTGGTTCAACGGCATGAGATGCCGCGGCGCCAAGAAAGGCACCTGGTAAGGCGCCCATGGTGATGCAAATGCCGGCCATACTGCTATCCATCAACGTATTGACCAGAGGGGCGAATAGATCACCCTTTATTACCATTGTGGCGACAGCACCGACCAGAGATCCTAAAGCTACAGTGGCTCCAACCGCAGTAACCGCAAGCATTCCCATAGAGGCATATTTGAAAGCGCGGCTTAGCTTGCCTTTGCCCTCAGGATAAAGCGGCCCGCCACCACCGCCGTGGTAAGGGGTGGGGGTGATGATTGGTATAATAATGGGTGTAAACATTTTATCTATTCTCCCTGATTTTTGTTTTTTTACCATAAGCGTGATTTTCGGTCAACAAGTTACGGAAAAGCGGTAGTGTTTCCTTTTTTTGTCTGTGTTCTATATTGTCTTTAAATGCTAGGCGTTTAGAATTGCTTTAGAAATGAAAGGGTTTGAAATGAACAAAATTACAACATTGGCGTTAACCGCCGCAGTCTTTGTGGCGATGCCTGTCGCGGGATCATTCGCGCAAAATCAAGACGTGCAGCAGGAAATAAGAGAAATTTATAAAAATAAAGCAGAGCTGCTAACGGGGGATGTTATTGACCTTGATAAAGCTCTCGCCGAGGCGCGTAAATATAACCGCGATGATGCTGTGTTTGTGAATAGGCTAAAAAACCTTGGTAACGGGCAGCTTACTGAAAACACGATGACCAAAGACGATATGATTTCGCAAATGCCCAATGCCTATAGCTTGACGGTCAATAACAAGGCCACGATTGATGTCGGGTCGATCGTTGAGGCAGAAAATAACAGCGGTTGGGCTGTGGGCTATCAGCTAAGCTATAGCGCGACTTTGCAGCAACGTGATGTGTATGGCCGCCTGATGTCAACGGATATGCAGATGGCGTCTGCGTGTGTTGATCAGTTGGCGCGTAGTGCTGAGGGTGTATTGCAAACAACGCATTCCGAATGCGATGCGGCTCTTTCCTACACGCAGCCAGAAATTAAGGCGCAACCGTAGCCTTGATATCTTCGATTGTGTCCGGGATTTTTTTGATACTGTCCGTATTGAAATCACGCCATGCGATCAGGATACAAACGGTGACAAGCATAAACAGCCAAAAGTAAATTGTCATTCTGACGGACTGCTTTGACTTTTTCTGCTGGTACCATGTGCGGGGTTTAATGCCTTTGATTAAAAACACGACTTGTGCGGATAGATTGATGCAAATGACGTTTGCCAGCAAAAGCAAGCAAGCACCGTAAGCGTAATCTATCATACCCATCCCGAGCATAAGCCCGAACGCCACAGCGGGCGGCATAAGCGCGACAGCAACCATAACGCCTACAAGCGTGCTCGAAAGCCCTGTTGTGAGTGAAAGCACAGCGGCGGCACCCGAAGCTAATGCAAGCGCAATGCTATCGAAACCAACCTCTGTGCGATCTAAAAGCTCGGTGCCGATGATGGGTAAATTTAAGATCATGCCAGCAATAATAGAAAATCCAACCGTCATAAGAAGGCCGAAAGCATTGGCCTTGATCGCTTTCTTGGTGAGATCCTTGTCCCCAAGCGACACCCCAAAGGCAAGCGCGAGATTAGGGCCGAGCAGGGGCGCAATCACCATCGCGCCGATCACAACGGCAACGTTACTGGCAATCAAACCAATGGCGCACACAATCGTGGACAAAAACACAAGCAAGGCAAAGTCAAAATCGAGCCGCGCGCCTTTTTCAACGTCGTGATAGAGCTCTTCGCGGGTGAGCGTGCCCTTAACAATTTTTTTGGCCTTGCCGTTTTTGGTTTCATCATCGGTTTCGAGTTTTGGAATTGTCGCGTCAACTGAACTGATGACGATACGCCAATCATCTTCTTTATGCATGAGCCGTTGCAGGCTGTCGGTTAATTCTTGTTGGTTTTCAAGGTGCGTTAAGATCGAAACGGTACGTCTTCCATCTTTGTTTTTTGCGCTGTGCCAATGATCAATCGCGCAGTTTTTCTCTGCTGCTTCTTTGATTTGAGCATAAAGTGTGTCCGGCGCTGAGATTTCTATCATTCTTAATGGCATTACTTTTTTTGCGCTAAAAACGTATAAAAATCAAGAGCTTTCGATTTTTTCTTAAAAAGTAGCAAAACATGTCTTGCGATAAATCCGATGTGTTGGTATTGTCTCTTCAATTCAAAATACTGTTGTGAATATATTCAGATGCGTGGCGCATTTGTGTGTAAATTTTTAAAATTAAAAAGGGGACTGCTCTATGTTTCATCGCCAGAATTCAACCGAAGATAAAAACAAAACGGAACAAGCCGTATCGGTTAGTAAAGTAAAAGAAACTGCTGAATCACAACCCGTAGCGTCAAAAGAGAAAAAGGAAGATACTGTAATGTCAGAAAACCAAATGAGCGAAAATGGTCAACCTCAGGTTCAAAACACAGAAACAATGAGCGACAACGCTCCTGCACAGCAAGATAACCCAATGGGCCTTTATCAACGCGCAGCACAAACACCGACACCAGCAGCGAGAGCTCCAGGCGCATACCCTGGATACAGCAATAACACTATGCCGCAAGCTGGTAAAAATGTTTACGGCAGCAGCGACAAAAACGGTTCTGATCGTCGCCTTGTAATTGGCGCGGGCATCACAATGTCAGGTGAAATAGAGTCTTGCGATAATTTGATCGTTGAAGGCACAGTGGAAGCCTCTTTGAAAGGCGCAAGCATTCTGGATATTACAGAAACTGGCGTTTTCTACGGTTCTGTTGAAATCGAAAACGCAGTTGTTGCTGGTCGTTTCGAAGGTGATATTACAGTGAATGGTCGTTTGACTGTAACATCTTCTGGTTCAATCACAGGCACAATCGTTTATGGCGAACTTGCGATCGAAGCGGGAGCGTCAATTGATGGACGTATGAGCCCTTTGGCATCCGCAGCGTCTATGGCAGGCGCTGAGAAACCAAAAGCAAAAGTTGCGGTTTCTCCACGTAACGACAACGCGACGAACGAAGCTGAGCTTCCGTTCACAGGTAGCGTTGCCACTGCCCGTTAGGCAGGCATAGCGTGCGCCGCCCCTTAAAGGCAGCGTAAATGGATATGAAAACACATATACAAAACATAATGAATACAAATACGCGGTGGTTTTCGCCGCGTATTCGTTTGGGTCTCGTCGTTGGTTTGATGATGCTCGGCTTTTACGGCAGCGTTTTTTACCTCGTGAAAACCTTTGGTGCAAACCGTGCTTATGCGTTTGGGCGTCCGTCTCTCATTAAAATGGATGAAACGGCCAAGCAATTTTATGCAGAAGATTTGAAAAAGCTTCTCGTGAAGGATCCGGAAAAGCTTCGTATGCTTTTGGGGCAAGACATTCACCTCGTGATGGTAAAGCCTGATCTAGAGCGTAAAGACGCCATGATGTCTATGTGGCAATTCCGTTCTGAGGCGTGTGTTTTGGATGTTTATTTCCAGTCTGCTGAGGATTGGCAATTTGCACCTGTTATGCACTATGAAATGCGCGAACGTCAAAAGGCTCTGTTTGTGAATAGCAACAGCCGCCAATCCGATATCGAAGATAACAAAGCGTGCCTCCGTAGCTTGATGAAAAATATTACACCGCCGCTTGCGCAGGATAATATCTCCGACCTTTAAAACAGTCTAAGCCGTTTTCTCTTTAAACCCGCATAAATCAGCCACAATACATTCTCCGCATTTGGGTTTGCGCGCCACACAAATATACCGCCCGTGCAGAATAAGCCAGTGATGGCAATGTAACTTAAACTCATCAGGCACAACTTTTTCAAGCTTGGCCTCGACTTGGTCGGGATTGTTACCCTTTGCCATGCCTGTGCGGTTTCCTATGCGGAAAATATGTGTATCGACAGCAATGGTGGGTTGCCCGAACGCCATATTTAAAACGACATTGGCGGTTTTTCGCCCGACCCCTGGAAGCTTGACCAGATCGTCGCGGTTTTGCGGCACTTTGCCGTTATAGTCATTGACCAAAATTTGGGCGAGCTTATGCACGTTTTTGGCTTTGGTGTTAAATAAACCAATCGTTTTGATGTAATCGCGGATTTTTTCTTCCCCAAGCGCAACCATTTTAGCAGGCGTGTCAGCAGCTTCGAACAGCGCGGGTGTGGCTTTGTTGACACCTTTATCCGTTGCTTGCGCAGACAGGACGACAGCCACCAAAAGCGTGAACGGGTTGGTGTGAAACAACTCGCCCTTGGGTTCAGGCTCTACTTCTTGTAAGCGGCGGAAGAATTCATGGATATCTGCTTTTTTCATAGAATTATTACTATCTCTTATTAAAACAGGGGGCAAGAGCGCGTAATTTTATTTAGCAGTTACACTATGGGTGTGACTGTTATGTTTTAATAAAATCATTATTGCTTAACGGTATTTGGTTTGATATGAATATTGATAGTCATAAAAACATCAGGGGGAAGTTATGGATTTAAAATCTGTTTTTGCAGAAACATACGGTATTTGTAATCAGGAAATTGCGTCGGCAGATCCGACGTTTGTTGCCGATATCCAAAAAATCATCAGCCGTTTAAATGCAACATTTGCGGGGGGATTTGATTTCAGTCTTTCTAATTCTTTGGGCGGGCCGAACTCGGTTATGCTGATGTGTTGCGATGCAAGCATGCCTGACGAGAGAGCCTCTGTCGTTCGTTTGAGTGAGGCTTATGATCGAGACGGGCAAGGTGTTCAAGTCGGAAGCGATAACGCAGAAATATACGATGTGTCCGACGATCAAGGTATGGATTACCTTTGTGAAAGTGTTGTGAAGAAGGTTGCTCGTGATTTTGCCGAGTGTGATAGACGCGTCGAATCTTTGGCAGCTATGAAAAAAGGCTTTGGGCTCTAATCGCAATTCCCAAGAAACGGGTTGTATAAAGGGATAGTTATAGGCTATCCCTTTATCTATGAGTGAATTTACGCAAAATGTTATTGCTGAGGCGATTGATTATCTGGTCGCGCATTATAACACGCAACCGAGCCTTGATCACTTGGCGGCGCGTGCAGGATACGAGCCAACGCATTTTCAAAAGCTGTTCCGTGAAAAAGTGGGGATTAGCCCCAAACGCCTTATCCAATATATGAATATGCGCCAAGCACGAGAATTGCTTGCCTCAGGTGAGGGCACGTTATTTGCCGCCGATCATGCAAGGTTATCAAGCGCAGGGCGGCTTTATGACCTGTTTGTAACCTGCGAAGCCGTCACACCGGGGCAAGTGCAGCATAAGGGCGCAGGACTCCATGTTCAGTACGGATTCTGCCCAACGCCGCTTGGTGAAGTGATGGTGGGGCAGACGGCGCGCGGTGTTTGCTACCTTGGCTTTTTGATGGATCAAGGGCGCGATATTCCGTTTGCTAAAATGCAGAACCATTTACCGCACGCCGCTTATACGCATGATGACGCCGCCATTCACACGGCGGCAAATGACATCATGCAGATTTGGCGCGGGCAGGGCGATACGCGCAAAAAACTACGGCTTGATCTGCACGGCACCAATATGCAGATACAGGTGTGGCAGGCGTTGCTGAAAATTCCGATTGGCCAGACATTAACCTACAGCGAAGTCGGTGCAAGCATTGGCAAACCAAAGGCCGCGCGCGCCATTGGCAATGCCGTCGGCGCAAACCCTGTATCGCTGCTCATCCCCTGTCACCGCGTTATCCGCGCCACAGGCATCATCGACAATTACGGCTGGGGCAGCCCGCGTAAGAAGTTGTTATTGGGCGTTGAGGCAGGGCTTTAGCGTGGAGAGTTTTCACTTCATTGGAAAGTTTGACAGCATCACTTGTTATGTTTATACATAATCTAAACCCATTAATCGTTATTATGTATAGGACAATATCATGGCTGAACAAATTATAGGAATTGCTTTTGCGGGGGCATTCGTTCTCGCCGTCGGAACAATAGGCACGGACCAGCTTTACTATAAACCTATGGCGCAAAGTCTTGCGGATGATTTAGCGACAAATTCAATTGTCGAAGATGCACCTGATAACACTCAAACGCGAGCTGATGATTTAATGTCATACAGAGGGCGCGGACACATTTTTCTTATGGAGCATATGCAAAACGCGAGCGATTTCAAAATCGCAAATGATTTTGGCCTGACGTTGTGGCGTTTGCAAAGCCCTGAAGGTAGCCCCACAGTAGATCTCGGTACATCCAGAGGTCGCCGTATTTTTGATGTCACAAAGGCGTTTTTGTCAGCTAAAATTCTTAACACAAGCGCAGTCATTGATAATCGTGATCCTGCGCGTGGCCCTGTATTTATTCATGATGGGCTTGAGCAATCGCATTTTGACGTCACGATGGATTTTTTGAAGGCGGAATACGGCACAGCGGCAAATATGCCTAACGAATTGATTGTTGTGACGTACCATAAAGGCAATGTAGGTATCTTCGTGGATGAGGGTGGCGCTGAGTTGGCAAAGTCACCTTATGCAGAATACATCAACAGTTCTCCATGGAATCCGTCTTTCGCTCATAAAGGAATTGTTGAGCGCGGCTTTGATATTTTCAACCGTAATCCTGGCTAAGGTTTATAGCGTTTTTTAAAGCCCTAAAACATCGCGCATGGAGTAAAGTCCGTTGTCTTTGCCGTGCAGCCATTTTGCCGCGCGTAGGGCGCCTTTGGCAAATAGGGCGCGGTCACTGGCCATATGCCCGAGTTGCAAGCGTTCACTTTCACCTAAAAATGTCACTATATGCTCACCGACAACATCGCCGCCGCGCTGTACGGAAAAGCCGATTTCGCCAGCTTTGCGCGCACCGTTGCGATCATGGTTGATGTTTAATTCTGTGTTGCGGCCTTTGGCGGCGGATTTACCCAACGCAATCGCTGTGCCGCTCGGCGCGTCGACTTTATGTTTGTGGTGGGTTTCGTTGATTTCGATATCCCATTCTTCACCCAAACGTTCCGCTGCTTGCGCGACAAGGGCGAGCAACATATTCACGCCGACGCTCATATTCGCGGCATAAAGAATAGGGGCGTGCGCGGTGGCACCGTGGAGGATATGTTCCTGATGTTCATCAAGACCCGTTGTGCCGATTACAAGCGGTGTTCCTGTTTTCGCGGCAAAGCTTATATGTTTCATTGTGGCTTCGGGTGTTGTAAAATCGATCAGGACATCGGCTTGTGCGAATAAAACTTCTGGGTTTTCAGTGGCAAAGAACCCTTCGTTCATGCTTGCATTACGCGATGTGCCGCCCGCAATAGATAAATCAGGGTAAGCACCAGATTGCAGCTCACGAATAATGAGTTGCCCAACGCGCCCGCTATATCCTAACACTCCGATTTTCATTGAGGCTCCGTTCTTATGTTTTCTGCCGTGCTATTCCGTCAGGTCATCCCAAAATTCACGGACTTTGCCCATGAAGCCTGAGGATTGCGGGCTGTGCTTGCTTGCAGCTTTACCACCGAGTGTTTTATCAAGCTGGCTTAGCAAGTCTCTTTGTTTGGATGATAAATTCACAGGTGTTTCAATGGCGGCCTCAATATACATGTCGCCGAAACCATCACTGCGCAGGATAGGCATGCCTTTTCCTTTTAGGCGGAATTGTTGGCCTGATTGTGTGCCCGCAGGAATTTTAATGCCTGTCGTTTTGCCCGCAACCGTTGGAACCTCAATCTCACCACCAAGGGCGGCTGTTGTCATTGGGATAGGAACGCGGCAATGCAGGTGGTAATTCTCACGCTTGAAAATGCGATGCGGTTTAACCTGAATAAGGACGTAAAGATCGCCTGCAGGACCGCCGCGAACGCCAGCCTCACCTTCGCCTGTTAAGCGAATACGGCGGCCTGAATCAACGCCTGCTGGAACTTTGATCTTCAGTTTTTTCTCTTTTTGAATCCGACCTGCGCCATGGCATTTTTTGCATGGGCTTTTGATCGCTTGCCCCTGACCGTTGCAAGATGGGCAGGTGCGCTCAATTGTGAAGAATCCTTGCTGCATTCTCACGCGACCAGAACCGCCGCAATCATTGCATGTTTCAACGCCTGCCGAGCCTTTTTCAGCACCGCTGCCGTTGCAGTCATTACACACATCGTTGAGCGGCATACGGATGGTTTCTTCTTTGCCTTTGTAGGAATCTTCGAGCGTGATATCGAGCGCATATTGAACGTCAGAGCCGCGCATGGCACCGTTGCCGCCACCGCGACGACCGCCGCCCATAATGTCGCCGAACATGTCTTCGAAAATGTCAGAAAATCCTGCGCCGCCAAACCCTGCGCCGCCGCCGCCACGGCTGCCCATGCTGCCGTCAAAGGCTGCGGCGCCATATTGGTCATACGCCGCACGTTTCTGCGGGTCTTTTAGGATTTCATAAGCACCGCTGACTTCCTTGAATTTCTCTTCGGATTCAGGATTGTCTTGGTTTTGATCGGGATGGTGCTTCAAAGCCAGCTTGCGGTAAGCTTTTTTGATGTCATCTTGTGATGCGCTTTTATCAACACCAAGCGTTTTGTAAAAGTCTTTAGCCATATAGAGGCTTCTCCTGTATCGGCGCGGTTATGATGCGGCCACTTTATGAATTACATATTTTAAAAAATCTCCCCCGAGCGCAATGTCGGGGGAAATAAATGATTTATAGAGTTATGCAGATTTTTGATCTTCGTCTTCGTCTTCGATTTCAAGATCAATGACGTCATCGTCGCTGTCATCATCAGAACCAACATCAACGCTATCAACGTCTTGGGCTGTGCTTTCCGCATTGTCAGGATCGCCAGCTTCTTTTTCCTGTGCCTTGCGATAGGCAAGCTCACCCATTTTCATGCTGACTTGCATCAAGGCGTCTGTCTTTGCTTTCAAATCATCCAGACTTTGTGTGTCCAAAGAATCTTTCAAATCTTTGAGCGCAGACTCAACGGCGTCTTTGTCTTCGGACGGTAGATCAGCGCCAACATCTTCAAGCGTCGTTTCAGTTTGATGAATGATCGATTCCGCCTGATTTTTTGCTTCGACAAGGTCGCGTTTTTTCTTATCGCCTTCTGCGTTGCTTTCGGCATCTTTGACCATTTGCTCGATATCGGCATCAGATAGACCGCCGCTGGCTTGGATGCGGATTTGCTGTTCCTTACCTGTGGCTTTGTCTTTGGCAGATACCTGAACGATACCGTTGGCATCAATATCAAATGTCACCTCAACTTGTGGCACGCCGCGCGGCGCAGGAGGAATACCAACCAGATCAAACTGACCCAAGACTTTATTATCCGCAGCCATCTCACGCTCACCTTGGAATACGCGGATTGTTACCGCACTTTGGCTGTCTTCAGCCGTGGAGAATGTCTGTGATTTTTTCGTTGGGATCGTTGTGTTGCGCTCGATCAAGCGTGTAAACACACCGCCCAATGTTTCGATACCAAGTGACAAAGGCGTGACATCAAGAAGAAGAACGTCTTTCACATCACCTTGCAAAACGCCGCCCTGAATTGCTGCGCCATCGGCAACAACTTCATCAGGGTTCACACCTTTGTGAGGTTCTTTGCCAAAGAATTCTTTAACAGTTTCAATGACTTTTGGCATACGTGTCATACCACCAACCATGACGATATCGTCAATGTCAGAGGCTTTCAGACCAGCATCTTTAAGCGCAGCCTTCACAGGATCCATTGAGCGTTTAATCAGATCGCCAACAAGGCTTTCCAATTTCGAACGGCTCAGATTGATCTGCAAGTGTTTCGGGCCAGAAGAGTCGGCTGTGATAAACGGCAGGTTTACTTCGGTGTTGTTTGCAGACGAAAGCTCGATCTTTGCTTTCTCAGCAGCTTCTTTCAAGCGTTGCAGCGCGAGCTTGTCTTGACGCAAATCAATGCCTTGGTCGTTTTTAAATTCATCGGCCAGATAATCAATGATGCGTGAGTCAAAGTCTTCACCGCCCAAGAATGTATCACCGTTGGTTGATTTCACTTCGAAAACACCATCGCCGATTTCAAGAATGGAAATATCGAATGTCCCACCACCCAAATCGTACACAGCAATCGTGCCTTGGTTTTTCTGGTCAAGACCATAGGCAAGGGCAGCCGCTGTTGGCTCGTTGATAATACGTAGCACTTCAAGACCGGCAATTTTACCCGCATCTTTTGTGGCTTGGCGTTGTGAATCGTTGAAATACGCAGGAACCGTAATAACGGCTTGCGTTACTTTTTCGCCCAAATAGCTCTCAGCGGTTTCTTTCATTTTTTGAAGAACCATCGCGGAAAGCTGTGACGGCGCTGTTTTTTCGCCGTTGATTTCGACCCAAGCATCGCCGTTTTCACCTTCGATGATTTTGAACGGTGCTTTTTTGATCATGTCCTGAACTTCAGCATCTTTGAATCTGCGGCCAATAAGGCGCTTGATGGCATATACTGTGTTTTCAGGGTTGGTCACAGCCTGACGTTTTGCAGGTTGCCCGACCAAGCGTTCGCCGTCTTTGGTGAATGCGATCATTGAAGGCGTTGTACGCGCGCCTTCGGAATTTTCAATGACTTTTGATTCCTTGCCGTCCATGACAGCAATACAAGAATTTGTTGTACCTAAATCGATACCTATTACTTTGCTCATTTTGTTACCTCTCGTTTAATTGGCAAATCCATAAACAGCCCACCATTGGCACTGTTTCGGTTCCCTTCCATTACAGACTTCTGTGAAGTCGGAATATACCACACTAATCTGTAATTTCCAGAGCAGGATACAAAAAAGACCCGAATATCAGCATCTTTTTGCATCCACTACTTAATATTAGTGTGATTGGCGCCTGGATCAATATTTTTAAGGATGCTTACGTGTTTTTTTGAGAAGTATTGCCAAAATTTATGTTTTCTATATTATCCGTAAAATATCTAATGTTTAAAAATTATTGAAAAATCCGTGGGAGGATAATATGGATCACATAAAAGCAAGTATAGACGCACGAAATGAAAGAATCGCGCAGCAGTTTAAAGACGTGGCGCAATATGTCGAATATGAGGTGTATGCTCTGATTGAGGCTCTTAAGGAGCAGCGCGGCAAAATGATTGAGGCTGGGCAAAAGACCCTTGCATCATTTCAGAATGTTGTAGATGCAATTCAGGACCGCCGTAATAATATGCCGCTCTACGTTGAAGCAGCACGTCTGGACGTGGATGAATTGAAGGCATGTGATGATGCTGTGCGCGCACTTTCCGATTTGAGAAATGCAGGATTGAAAACGATCAAGCTTAGCGTTGGCGGTAGCAGAAGTGTTGCTGGTCGCAGAAGTGTTTATGACCAAATTAAAGAGATTCGTGAAGGGCGTGGATATGCGTTTGAGCTACCGGCTGATGTAAAGGCAAAGCTGTCACTAACGGTCGCTCAACTTCGTATGGCGCCTAAGCAAGCATAATATATTTACGATTTTAATGATTAATGAGAAGCGCGTGATTTGATTGTCACGCGCTTTTTTTATGGCCGTATGAAGAGAGAGGCGGTTATGCTTCTATGCCTGTGTGTCTATATTATCGCCTGTGCTCGGCGCGCTTCCTTGGCCTTCGTCTTTGGCAATGCCAACGCGGGCAGGTTTTAACAGGCGATCATGCAAAACATATCCAGGCTCAATGATTTGGATGATCGTGCCTGCAGGCTTTCCTGTGCCTGGTGATTCAAACATCACTTCGTGGAAGTTCGGGTTGAATGGCTCGTCCATTGGTTCAATTTTTTTGATGCCGTGCTTATCAAATGTTTTAAGCAAGACAGTTTCCATCGCCTCGATTCCTGTGAGCACGTTTTTTAGGCGTTCATCCAAATCCATAAGTTCTGGCGGGATAGAGCCAAGCGCACGTCCGAAATTATCGGAGAAATCGAGTAAATCACGCGCAAATTCGCTGACGGCGTATTTTCTAACGTCTTCGCGGTCTTTGATGCTGCGGCGGCGTGTGTTTTCTGCTTCGGCCAAAGCGCGCATCATTTGATCTTTGGTTTTATCAAGCTCGGCGAGAAGCGTTTCAATTTGTTGTTGCGCAGGATCAACGTCAGAACCAGAATCAGAACCGTGCTCATGCAAATCCGCGCCGACACCAGCCATTAAGCCGTCAATGTCTTCCGCTTCGAACTCAAGATCCTCGTGACCTGTTTCAGCAGCGCCGTGTTCATCTTCGTTTTGTGCGCCGATATTTGGTTGGTCGTTGTCTTTGTGGTCGTGATTATGCATGCGAGTTCCTTTTAATTACGTCTGTAGCGCATCGTGTAGGTTTATTCATGTGAGCTTATTTAAAGCGCGTCTATTCATACAAGCTAGGAGATTTCATGAAAACGTCCAGCGTTTTTGTTTCCATTTCATCACCAATCAGGCCGTAAACTGTTTCTGTTGTTTGAATCGTACCAATTTTTGCAGCCGATTCCGAAACGTCAATATCGCCGTTTGTTGTGTAGTAGAAATAGTTCGGATTTGTAATCGGTGATCTAAAGCTAGGGAGAGATTGTATCAATGGTTTCCAGCCGTTTTTGTCGGCAATGGCTGTGATCGCCGTGGAGAGATCATCTTTATCATTCGCCATAGGGACATAAAGAATCACTGTGTTTTGTGGATAAAACCAGAATTTAAGGGGCGTTGTATTATATGTCAGGCTTTGAGGCTGGAACACAGCCATGTTCGCATCATGCTCACTGGCGGGGTATATTTCGATGTATGAGGCCGTTAAATTCACGATAAAATCTTTACGAAGACCGTATTCTAAATCCTGAATGGCGATTTTGGTGATGTTGTTTTCGGTAAACAACCATTTGCTCAGCACAATGTCTGAATATGGTTGTTGTGCGCTGCCGCCACATTCGTATTCTGGGTGGCTCGGCATTCCTGTGCTGACCAGTGTCGGGGAGTTCATATAGATATTTAGAATGTTACCTTCGATTTTTGTTTGGTGCGAAGGCATTTCGAATTTAGCGCAACCTGATGTTGAGACTGCGAATGCGGCGCGGAGGATGATTTGGCCAAGTGCCATATGAGGCATGCGCACGAAAGAAAGTTTTGTCTGCGCAGAATTTGCAGGAACAAAGCGGCTTCTTGTCTCCTTGGCGGCAAGGTCAGCAGCATAACTGTTTACAGTGGCTGTGCCTGTCAAAGCGATCACCATCGCAGCAGCCAGAGAAAAACGTTTTATAGTTTGCGCAAATGTCATGGGGTCGTTCCTCTTAAAAATTCAATTCGCCATAGTTTAGCGACAAAACCATGTGCTCGTAAATGCCTGATTTACCGATTAATCAGTTTCTCCATAACTTTAGAGGTATAATCCACCAATGGGATAATGCGGCTATAGTTCAAACGCGTCGGGCCAATCACGCCAATTGCACCAACAATTTTCTTTTGTTCGGTGCGATAAGGCGAGATAATCATCGACCAGCCCGAAGAATCAAAGATACGGTTTTCAGAGCCAATATAGATTTGCACCCCTTCTGCGCCATCGGTTTCTTGGAGCAAATTCATAATGGTTTGGTTTTCTTCTAACGCGGAGAGCAGGGCACGCGCTTTCTCTAAATCCTCAATGGCTTTGACGTCTTGCAGTAAATTTGATTGCCCGCGCACAATGATATGTCCGTCATTATCGCTTTGCGGCGGTAACGCCAAACCCTTTTTAACCAGCGATGCGGTAATGTCGTCAAGTTGGGCGCGCTTTTCTTCGATCTCTTTGAAGATGCCGCTTTGCGCTTCGGTCAGGGTGCGGCCTTGAATTTTACTGTTGAGGTAATTCGCCGCAGATATCAGCGCAAAATCTGGGATATCGTCATCTGTTTCCATGGCGCGGTTTTCCACCATGCCGTCATTTGTGACCAGAACCACCAAAATGCGGCGGGATTCGAGCTTGATAAACTGGATATGCTTTACAGGCTTATCGGTCTTTGGCGCAATAACAAGCCCCGCACAGGATGAAAGTCCCGAAAGCGTGGTCGTTGTGCGCTCAAGCAATTGTGACATGGATAGATTTTGCTCACCACATTGGTAATCGATTAATTTTTGCTCGTCACTCGTCAGGCTACCAATCTGCATCAAGCCATCAACATAAAGGCGCAAACCTTGCTGCGTCGGCATACGTCCAGCCGAAGTGTGCGGTGAGTACAGCAAGCCAATATTTTCCAAATCCGACATAACATTGCGAATGGTCGCCGCTGATAAATCAAGGTTCAACGCTTGCGCCAACGTGCGCGAGCCAACAGGCTCACCCGTTGCCATATAGGAATCGATGACGCTGCGTAAAATACTCTGGGCGCGCTGGTTTAGCTCATTAATCATAGCGCCATTTTCTGTGTGATGGACATGGGCTGTTTTAACAATGAAAGACGGAATGAACCATTTTTCTGATAACCAATGGATTCATAAGCTTTGATCGCAGGCGGGTTATCCGCAACCAGCACAGATGATTTTACGCCGCACTCTTTTGCTTGTTGCAGGCTTAATGCCACGATCATACGGGCGTAGCCATTGCTGCGATGTTCAGGTGGTGTCCAGACAGGGCCTATTTGAACAATGTCAGGAAGCTGCGCGTTAAAGCCGCTCAATGCCACGGGTTTTTCATCAAAAATTAAAGCCCAACGGCGGTCTTCTTTCATTGTGAGAGCAACATCATTGTTGATTGATTCACTTAACTCTTCATTATCATCAGATCCGAGTGCTTCAATATTAAAGCCTTTTAGCCAATCAGTAAGTATAGCTTTTCCGATATCCCGTGCGGCAACCATTTTGTAACGCGCAGCATCATGGTTGGCGGGGATGGCGAGTTTATCAAGATCAAGCGTATAAAGCCCTTCTTTACTGTTTTTCCCAAAGGCGGTTTCGGGAATTGCCAAATCATTAATCACAGCCAACACTTGAGCGTCAGGCCCTAAAATACCGCCGATAGGACGTGTCGTTTGGCTGCGAAAATAATTGACCAAATCTGTAAGAACGCTTTTGTCTGGTGCTTGCGTCATAAGGTTATTGTTCCAGTAATGCGCCAAAACACCTTTGATCGCGCCACTGTCATCGAATGAGCCGTAATAATCACCGTGATAGGCGGCATTTTTATATTCAATACCAACCTTACGCATATTACTACGCAAAAACATGCTTGTTTCGGCATGATCTTTCAGAAAGTTTTCTAATGGCGCTTCATCGCCTTTGTGTAAAATGCGGACTGTCATTGTTTTTACTCTTATATATATGGCCAACCACTATAAAAGCATCGTCAGCGTTTGACAATTTTTATATGGACGCTAAAGTGCGGGATCATTTAACAAAGAGGATATAGACCAATGACAAGACCTTCAGGCCGCGAACCAAACGCAATGCGCAAAGTAGAATTAATCACCAATGTTTCCAAACACGCCGAAGGGTCATGCATGGCGAAATTCGGTGATACGCATGTGTTGTGTACTGCCAGTGTTGAGGAAAACGTACCCGGCTGGATGCGTAATTCAGGCAAAGGTTGGGTCACAGGCGAATACGGTATGTTGCCACGCTCCACAGGCACACGCATGGATCGTGAAGCGGCACGTGGTAAACAATCTGGTCGCACACAAGAAATTCAGCGCCTTATTGGACGCTCATTGCGCTCTATCGTTGATCTTAAAAAACTGGGTGAGCGTCAGGTGCGGATTGACTGTGATGTTATCCAAGCCGATGGCGGCACACGCACAGCGTCAATCACGGGCGCATATGTTGCGCTTCATTTGGCGATGCAGCACTTGGTTACGATTGGTGTTTTGAAAGAAATCCCGATGACAGACAGTATTGCTGCGATTTCATGCGGTATCTATAACGGCACAGCCGTGCTTGATCTTGATTACGCCGAAGATTCTGTCGCTGAAACCGATGCAAACTTTGTCATCACAGGCAAAGGGGGCTTGGTTGAAATCCAAGCAACTGCCGAGCAAGAGCCATACTCAGAAGCTGAATTTATGAAGCTTTTGGCGTTTGCCAAAAAGGGCTGTTCAGAGCTGAACACCGCCCAAAACCAAGCACTTGGTCTTGATAAGGCAAAGGCTGCTTAACCCTATGCGGCAATTTGACGGTGATACGCTGGTTCTGGCGACCCATAACAAAGGCAAGGTCGAGGAAATCTCGGACTTGCTTTCGGGCTATGTGCAGAGCTTTCCAACGGCGGCAACGCTGGGCTTGAGTGAGCCAGAGGAAACGGGCGTTACCTTCGTCGAGAATGCGATTATCAAAGCGGTCAGCGCGATGAAAGAAAGCGGCTTGCCTGCGTTGTCTGATGACAGCGGTCTGGCGGTGACAGCACTTGATGGCGCACCGGGTATTTATTCGGCGCGCTGGGGTGGGGAAAGCAAAGATTTCAAAATGGCGATGACGCGGGTTCATGACGAGTTGGGGGATAACCCTGATCGTTCGGCAGCGTTTGTTTGTGTGTTGGCGCTTGCATGGCCTGATGGGCATATCGAAACATTCGAAGCGCGTTGCGAGGGCGAGATTGTCTGGCCGATGCGTGGCGAGCAGGGACATGGCTATGACCCTGTGTTTCAACCCAAAGGGTTTACCACGACATTTGCCGAGATGGGCATGGCTGAAAAACAGAAGTTGAGCCATCGCGGTAAAGCGTTACGCGCGATGTTTGATGGATGCTTTGCCACCAGAAAGCGTGCCTAGCATGAGCACGGATTTATTCGGCGTTTATGTGCATTGGCCGTTTTGTGCCTCCAAATGCCCGTATTGCGATTTCAACTCCCACGTTCGTAAAGAGATTGACCATGACGCGTGGTGCGCGGCGCTATGCCGCGAGATTGACCATTACGCCGAAATGATGCCAAACCGTAAGGTGAGCTCGATCTTCTTCGGTGGTGGTACGCCCTCATTGATGCATCCGAAAACGGTTGGTGCAGTGATCGATAAGATCCGCAGCGTTTGGGGTTATGCCACCAACCATGTGGAGATTACGTTAGAAGCCAATCCAACCTCGATTGAAGCAGAGAAGTTCAAAGCCTTTCGCGAGGCAGGGGTGAACCGCGTGTCTATTGGGGTGCAATCATTGCGCGATGATGAGCTGAAGTTCTTAGGGCGGCAGCACAGCGTTGCCGAGGCACGCAAAGCCATCCAAATCGCCCGCGACACGTTTGAGCGGTACAGCATTGATCTAATCTACGCCCGCCCGAAACAGACCTTGGAAGCATGGCGCGAAGAGCTTGCCGAGGCGATAGATGAGGCCAACGGACATATCTCGCTTTACCAGCTTACGATTGAGCGCGGCACTCCGTTTTTCACGCAGTATCAGCGCGGTGATTTCCAAATTCCGCAACCTGATCTGGCGGCGGATTTGTATGAGCTTACCGATGAGATGCTCAGGGCGGCAGGGATGCCGTGCTATGAGGTTTCTAATTACGCGACCATCGGGCAGGAAAGCGCGCATAATCTGACGTATTGGCAGTATGGCGATTACGTTGGTATTGGCCCTGGGGCGCATGGGCGGATTACGTTGGCGGACGGGGCGAAGTTTGCGACCCGTGCACATCGTGCGCCCGAGATCTACTTGCAGCGCGTGGCGGAGAACGGACATGGCGCTCACCCGTTTGAGGTGTTGAGCCATAAGGATCGCGGTATCGAGGCCCTTATGATGGGATTACGATTGCCGCGCGGCATGGCGCTTTCAAAAATTGAAGCGGAAACAGGCGCGAAATGGCAAGAGATGATCGCCCTCGACAAGATCACCGCATTGGTGGATGAGGGGCTGTTGATATATGACGGCGAGATGATTATCCCAACCAAAGACGGGCTACAGAGATTGAACAGCCTGTTGTCTTACTTGCTCTAGCTGTTATCTAGTATTCTCTGACGTTCCCTGAGATTCCTTCACTTTGCTTTTCAAAAATTTAGTGTAAAATTTTTATTACCACATTGTTTTTAAACGATTTTTATCAGTTCATTTTTTTTGGCAGCGCAGTATTTTCATAATGAAAAATTGTGAAGGGCTGTGTTGTAGTGAGCCAAACCACTATAGGATAAAATTCCTCTTCACGCAAGTTTTTAGCAATGTATTTACAGAGCTTCTTTTTTGGTAGGTGCGGTGACGCATAGGCGGTGCGGCTTGCGGAGGTGATGGTTTTTTTTG
This sequence comes from Bdellovibrionales bacterium, assembly GCA_037969035.1. Taxonomy (GTDB): domain Bacteria; phylum Pseudomonadota; class Alphaproteobacteria; order Micavibrionales; family Micavibrionaceae; genus JBBKWU01. Next base: position 68,219 of record JBBKWU010000014.1, on the reverse strand, counting down.
TGTTGTTTTGTGAAAAGACATAAGCGACGCAGCGTAAGGCGTGAGTAACGATGTCACAAAATAAATGGACACGACGATGAAGTGTTTAGCAACGACTATAAAATGAGGTTGGCGTGAAGCGGTGTGATCTGGCCTTGTTGAAAACCGCAGCACTTAGAGCGGTGGTGGTTATTCAGCGCGTTTGAGGCGGGCGGCTTGCGGGCGTGACTACAGCGTCAGTGCGTCATGCTTTGGCACAATGATGATGGAGCAGAACGGGAAAGCGGCGCATTCGTGAACGCGTGGCTATTTCGTTTGGTCTATGATGGCTTTGATATCTGTGCCGTTCATTAAGGCTTGGCCTTTTTCATCCAACGTGAATTTGTAGGTACGGACAGGGCGGCCTTTGTCGTCTTTTGCTTGTTGTCCCACGAGTTGCATCACGGACAAGGCTTTGATGGTTTTTGCGATGTCTGTTTTGTCCTCTTCGGATATATCGGGGGCTGCCGCTTTGTCTTTGTAAACTTGTAGAAGTTTATCCAAACCGCGCACTTCGATAGTGCTTTCGCCTGTCGCACCGAGCATGGCTTTGAGGTTGGCGGTCATCACACCATTCACGAGTACATTATATTCGTTGCTACCTGCGTAGCTGTTTTCAATGGAGAGGGTTGTGCCTGCTTGGGTGATAAGTTGTGGAATAGACATCATCGCTTGCAAACCAACCATTTTAGACATTTGCGGGTTTGTTGTGCCAGCTTCGACAGCGGTTTTGCCTAGGGCAACAAGCTCACGGAACGGCAGATTGCTGATCTTGAAATCAAAATTTGCTTTTGTCGGTGTGGCTTCATCGAAATCTTTTGGCGGCGGTTGGATGTTTAGTCCTTCATAGAAAAAGGCCGTGCGCATCGAAACTTTGTTTTTGCGGAAGCCTTTCATATCGAACGAGAATCCCGCTTTATCAAACGCAACGAGTTTGGCATCTTTGCCCGTATGCGGCGGCATGTTAATTTTTACACCGTCTATGGTGACGTTTGTTGTAAAGCCGTCCCACGCATTAATCATGACATCGGTGACAAGGCTGTAAATAGCCGTGAGGTGTGCGCCGCTTCCACTTGGCGCATCGCCTGCATCTAAGCTCTCCATCAAGGCGTTCAAGTTTTCTTCGTATTTTTTGGCGGTGTCGAGGGAGTAATCCAGCACGCCAATATTAGCCGAAATATGACCGAATTTGGCGGTTTCTGTATCGCTTTTTGATGACATGGACATGTTGTAAATATCAAAACTCAGCGGGCCGCTCCAGTTGCCATTGGCGGCTTGTTCCAGATTGGCCGTGATCTGCGTATCAGGAATTACGATTTTTGTGTTATTTGTGAGCGATTGGATAAGCACGTTTTTATATTGCGCTTTTAGCTTTGTAAAGCTCACCATGTCTTCGTGCCAGACGCCCGATAATGATTGTGCGCCGATTGTTGTTTTCATGAGTGCGCTGCCATCGGCACCGTAAAATGTCATGGGCGTCGGTAGGGCGACAGTCATTTTGATGGTGCCGTCTTTGTCTGGAATAGCGTTGATCGCAATAATACCGAGCTCGAAGCGTTCGCCTGTTGTGTAGGCCATGCTGATATGGGGCAGGGTCACGGCGTAATATGCGCCCGCCTTTTCAACCATGACATCACCCTCCATTACCATTTGGGCACTGTTTGAATTCATCTGTTGGGCTTGAGCAGCCAACATCTCTGTGAATATTTTTTCAAGACGCACCACTTCTTTGTCACTATCATCACCATAAGCGGAAAAGGACAGCATATAGCCACCCAGCAGAGTGATCAGGAGGGCAAAACAGATGATAGGACGTGTGATCGTCATGGAAGAATCCTTTGCAAAGCAAAATAAACAGATTAAAACTCAATAATTATGCCCTTTTTAACAAAAAAGAGGTGTATCTGCTAGATGTATTTGATAAAACAATGAAACACTGAAAACGGATGAATTTTTAAAACTATGTTGATACTGAAAACATCGCAATTAAAATTGCAAGAAGACGGGCAGATAACATTCCAGCCTGACGCCACAAACCCAATGCTCGGCGAGGTTGTCGCGCGTGTCGTGAAAGGCGCAGATGCGCTGTCGCCAGAATTTGAAGCGGTGAAGCTGCCGTCTGTGCTGACGCTTGAAGATATTAAGAAATGGTGGCCGCAATATTTGGCGGAAACTGTTGAAGATCTGACGAAGCTCGATCAGGGGGATGATATCTCTGGCACAGCGATTGAGATTGCCAAGCGTTTGAAAGCCTCACTTGGGGTTATTCCGCGCGGCGATATCGAAGGTTTAATTGCACAGCTTGACGAAGAAGGTCGCCGTTCATTGCGCGCCCGCAAAGTAAAGCTGGGCCCGATTTTGGTATTCCTTTATACATTGAATAAACCAGCCGCTGTGCGTTTGCGTGCGCTGTTGTGGTCGCTTTATAATGATAAGCCACTGCCTGCGAATGTGCCTTCGGATGGGATTGTATCTGCGAAGATCGCAGAAGGCGCCGATATTAACCACGATTTTTACCGCGCGATTAGCTATCCCGTTTATGGCGGACGTAGCGTGCGGATTGATATGCTCGACCGTGTGATCAACTTGATTTACGACACCGCGGATAAAGGGCGTTTTAAAGCTAAGCACGAAATGGCGGAATGGTTGGGTTGTTCTATCCCTGATCTGTATGCGGTTCTTGCGTCTATGGGACATACGAAGATCCATGATCCTGCGGATGAAAAGGTGGATGAGGTTGTAGTTGAAGCTACGGCTACGGCTGATAAAGCGGCTGAGGTTGCGCCTGTCGAGGCTGCACCTGCTGAAGTTACAGTTGACGTTGCCGCTGATGCAAAGCCTGAGGCAGCGAAGGTTCAGGTTAAGCCAGAGCTTGCGACATTTGCATTGAAAAAAGGCAAGGCGCATGCGGCTAAACAACCGTATAAAAAGCCAGCGCAAGATAAAGATAGCGACGGCGCGTCTCAGAAAAAGACATTCAAGAACAAAGATAAAAAGCCACAAGCTGGTAAAGGTAAGCCATATAAGAAAGACCAAAAACGCGAAGTGCAAAACACACCTCGTATTTATAGCGCGCCCGCCAATGAAAAAAGCAACTCTCCTTTCGATGTTTTAAAACAGTTGAAGGCTGATAGGGATGGCTCTTAGGTCACATATACGACACATATCGTTTCTATTTATAGTGCTTGTTGCCATTACTTACTCCCTCCCTTCAAATGCGGCGACGGCTCGTTTTTCTGGCGCTTACTTGCGTGAGATGTGCAGCATTGATAAGCAGGGCAGAGAGAAAGTCCCCGGCGGCTTTACCGCCTGTCAGGCTTATATCTCAGGTGTTGTTGATTATCACAATGTTCTAGGCTCGCTCAACCTTGCCCCACGCGTGGATATCTGCATTCCTGATGGCGTGAAGATGTGGGATTTGCACAAAACCGTTTTGATCTTCTTGAATAAAACACACACGCATGATGCGTTTGTGGCGGCTCCTGCGGTCACTATGGCGTTGCATGAACAATATCCCTGCGCAAAGAAGCGTCGCTGAATATCTTCGCTATATTCCTAGCTTCACTAAAATCCGAATAACGCCGCAAACGCTCGTAGAGGGCTGAGTTTTTCGTCCTGCTCGGGCACGCCTTCATCTTTTGGTGGTGAGACATCGTTCACACCATCGGGGTAAGGCGTTGTGTGAGGCTCGCCCGTAACAGGTGGCACGGGTTTGTCCATATCGTTGATTTCTGTTTGTTTGCTGTCTTTATCTGTCATGTGTCTCTGCTTAATGTGCTGTCATGTTCATAATGTAACCGATCACAAGGACTTGTGGGACAGTGAGGAGCGGCAAGAACAGCGCCGTTTTCCAACTTTTTGTAAACTCACGGATGACGAGCATTTCGGTGTAGTCGGTGGACACACCCGCCATGAGGAACGCAAAACCATTACCCGGCGCACCCGCGCGCGTGACAAGATCAGCGCCAATCGGGGTTGAGCCTTCGGAGCAAACCTCGATCACGGTGGTGGCCAGCAAGGTCAAAAGTAAGCCAAGCATTGTCGGCCCGAACCACGTTTGGATCATATCTGTCGGCACAAAGGCTTGGATCAGTGCGGCCAAAATTGTCCCAAAAAACAACCAACGCAGCACCATTTTGGCTTCACTAGCACCTTCGGTAATGATGGAGGTAAAGAAAGGAATGCTCGGGCGGAAGCCTTTGAGGCGTTTTTTTGCATCATCCATGATTTTGAAATCATCAGGCATATCGGTGGTGTTCGGGTTCGGTGGTAACACGCCGCGTTTGACCAGAGCCATAAACATAAATCCCGTGATAATGGCGATCACGGCTGAGGCCGCAATAAACACAAGCGTCCAAGGCAGCCCAATCAATGAGATAAGAATAAGGGTGAGGGTGATGGAATTCCATGGGCTTGCGATCAGGAACGTCATGATTTGCGCCAGACTTGCGCCGCGCTCATACAGTTTTGCACCGACCATCAAAATCCCGTGGGAGCAGAGATCAAGCAAAAGCCCTGCAAGTGCCGCGCGGAAAATGCCGCCTGCCGTGTCACCTTTGCCAAGGATTGCGTTGAAATAAGTGCGCGGTACTTTGTTCATAAAGCCAACAGCGATAAGACCAAAGGCAATCCCCCACCACATCAAACCCATCAGTTTTGTAACCGCATGGGCAAAATCAGAAACATAAGGAATAGACAGGCCGCTTAGATGGATAAAAATCCCAAGCGTGACAATCGAGAGCGAGCCCCATAACAAGTAATCAAACTTGCCCTGCGGATGACCGCAACCATCACCATGATCGTGTTTGTGATCGTGGTTTGGCGGTTTTTTGTCTTCGGGGATTTTGCAGCAATCATCCATTATTTACTCAAATCTTTTGAATAGGTTTTTGATTTCCTCAAGCTTTGCGTCTTGATCTTCTTTGCTGCCGTGTTTTATGGCTTCGGCAACGCATGATTTTAGATGACATTCGAGGATGTCGGCTTCGAGTGATTTAATGGCGGCGCGCGCCGCGCGGAGCTGTGTCAGGATATCAGGGCAATAACGGCCTTCCTCAATCATACGCTTTACCCCTTCAAGCTGACCACTGGCGCGGTTGAGCTTGGGCATTTTGCTCATGTGGCAGGGGTATTTTGTATGTGTGTCTTTAGGCATTTATTTTTCCAGTACAAGGGGCGCGATGAACGCAAAAAAGAAACCAACGATGAAGCATAGAACAGAGAAGAAGTATATCGCAAGACTTATCCGCCGTAGTCTTTTACAAGCGGCGGCTTTCTTCTTATCCGCAGGGCAGGGCATGTTTCGTGCCCGATATTGCATGATGCCCGCAAAGCTAATCATGAATGCTGAGAAGATAAAAACACCGATTTTGTGTTGTGATAACCATATAAGCTGCGGATAGTTACTGGCAAGCCCTGCCATCACTGCACCCATACCGAATGTCACAAGCAACGCGGGGAGAGCGCAGCATACAAGCGTGCCACCTGAGGCAAACAGGCTGAGCATTGAGGCCAGTGTTTGCTTGTAGCTATAGGTCTCGATGTTTTTATCGTTGCTCATATTTACTCGTTGTCTGTTCCCATGTCCATGTCGTGCCCTGCGTCCATATCACCCATGTCCATTTTACTGTGGTCGTGATCATGTTCGGCCATTGGCGCGGTGGTGGCTTCGTCCGTTGACGCATTCGTGCTCACCAGCGTATAGCCAGCATCGGTGATCATTTGGTTGAGCGTGTCATCGTCAATGCTCTGCCCGTCTTTGTAATCGATATGGATAAGCATGTGATCAAGATCAACCAGAACATCGTTCACAGCATCATTTTTTGTGAAAACCTTATGGATGGCTTGGGCGCAGAAATCACAAACAAGGCCGTTGACCTTCAGTGTTGCATCTTCACCCGCCATGGTTTGACCTGTGTGGTTGGCAAAAGCGGGATACGCGCCAAGCGTTAGGGCAACAGTTGTTAGAGCTAAAAATTTTCTCATTGTGGTTCTCCTTTTAAGTTAATAGCGGTATACGAAATTGAATAAGGCTGTTTCTTGGTCGAAATTATATCCGGCCTCTAGCATGGCAGGCCCTTTGAAGAAACGGACAAGCGGTGTGATGCTGAAGCTATCGTCTTCTCCTGCATCGTAATCGGCCTGTAGCATCAGCCATGTGTGAATATCACCTGTATCACCCAAATAAGGAGCCACACCAACGCGTGCTTTATGGTTTACGAAGCTATTGATGTTACCACCTTTGAACGCGCGGTTCTCGTAAGATGTGAACCAGCGGCGTGTTTCCCAATCGGCGGCTAATCCTGTGAACACGGCGGCGTCTGTTTCGCCGTCATCATAGATAACACCAACGCCGCTTTTAATATAAAGATTGGCTTGGGAGGTCGGCGTGTTCCAACGTTTGATAAGGTAGTTAAGCTGCGCGGAATCGGCGTTTGCTTTGCTGCCACGGAAATATTCATGCCGCCAACCAATCGAATATTTGGCAGTGGGGGAGTAATGAATGTGCGTGGAATTGTTGTCGCCATCATTCATGGTCATGAATGTCCAGCCTTCGGGATATGATACAGGTCGCGCGTTTGCAGCGCTTGTGAATGACAGGAGCGCTAGGGCGTAGACAATAATATGAGTGTATTTGATTGTTTTCATCTCTCTATAATATACCCCCATAGGGTATGAGTCAAGCATGAAAATCCTTTGACTTATTTTACGTATTTAGATTACACTACCAGTCATGATAAAAAGCAGGGACATTATCAGGCAACAATTTGCCAAAATCATTGCCGCACCAGAGAGCCTTTGGTACGAAACGGCAAAGCATGCGAAATCAACACCCGTTTGCCCACATATGTCCGCAGAAATGCGTTATCCGCGTGGTGCAGGGGATTCTTGCTATTCTTCTGCGGCTACAGCTTTTCGTTTAACGGGGGATGATCCTGGCTTGTCGGCAAAAACACCGATGGATGTGCCACAAGATCTAATCACCGCCAATCGGCAGACCTTCGTAGAGGGGTTGAAAATCGCAGCGCCTGACGACGTGATGGCGCAATTTTTAGCTGCCAAAATCGATGAATATGTTGCTGCGCCGTATGTGTATGGCACGAGTGAACGTCTCTATAGTCGACTTACGCTCGAATTTCCGCGCATCAGTGAGAAGCCTGCGCGTAATGTTTGCCCGCGTCGTGTGTCTTTGGAGCATGATATACGGGAAGCTTTTGATGATCCGCGCGCGGATGATGTTTTCAAGCCGCGCCATGATCGTAAGAATTTAAGCCAAGCGGATCTTTTGCGCACGTATAAAACATTCCAAAAACACCCTGAATTGCTGATGGGGATACAATTATGGCAGGGGTTTGTGAAAAATTACTTTTCTGAGATGGAAGGTTTTATCGCGGGGCATGTCATGAAAGATTATGACTTGGTTGAAGGTGATTTGGACTATAACTCAAATAAAATCACAGACAGATTTCCGTTGCATCATGTTGCACATTTTTCCGCAAACTCGGTTGATTTGCCGCAGCAGCTTATTTTTTATGGTGCAGCCGTGACGGCACAAAAACAATCACAAGAGATCGACGCGATGCCATCCGACGAAGATATGGCGGCAGGAATTTCAAAAATGCAGCCCGCAGGTTTTTTTCGCCGCTCTTACGAGAGCGATTGGGGGGAGCGCAAAATCATGTGCCCGTTCGGTGCAACGGCGGTGCGGTGGCTCACGCGTGATCTTTGTGGAAACGGTTTGCCGCAGGATAGCGTCATTGCACAATGTGTCGCAAAAGTATCGGACGCGCTCGCGTCACCCGAAAACAAAGAGCTGCAAAACATGGCTGCTGCCGTTCAAAAAGCCATGGGCGTTATTCTGAACGAGAGCGACCGATGCCTTAAGGCACGTCTGGGAGGCTCGCAGCCCTCATGAGCGATGCCAATGAAAAGAGGATTTTAATCACGGGGTTTGGGGCTTTTCCAAAACAGGATATAAATCCGAGTGCGGCATTGGTGCAGAGCTTGTCACAACATTTTCAAAGCTGTAGCAACGTTAAATGCCTTGTGCTGCCGACAGAATATCGCCAAGGGCTTTCTTTGTTTCGGGATGCGCTCAACACGTTCCAGCCTGATGTTGTTTTGTGCTTTGGCGTGGCGGCACGACGTCATAAAATCAATCTGGAAACGATTGCTAAAAATGAAAGATCAACAACATCCTTGGATGCTGTGGGATATAAACCGCTCAGTTCAATCATAAGCAATACTGGGCGGGCGCGGTACAAAGCAACATTGCCGTTGGCGGCATTAAAGAATGAGCTTTCCGCGCAAGGCTTACCGACGCGGCTTTCGCGGGATGCAGGAAATTACCTCTGTAACTTCACATTTTACCATTTGATGAAACATATTGCTGAGAACGCGCCGCATATTGAAGGCGGGTTCATCCATATCCCTGACCCTGCTAAGGGCAAGATACTGCCCGAACAGTTGGAGCGCGCAGGGCAGATCATCGTTCAAAAGATGATGCTCTAATCTAACTTAGTTCAGGGCTTGCTCGATCGCGGTCACCGCATCATTTGCGGCGTCGGCGTTGGGGCCACCAGCTTGCGCCATATCAGGACGACCGCCACCACCTTGACCACCCATTGCAGCCGCACCAATTTTCACGAGATCAACCGCACTCACGCGCCCTGTTAAATCATCGGTGACACCGACAACGATAGAGGCTTTGCCCTCGTTGGTGGCAACAAGCACGATAATGCCAGAGCCGAGCTGTTTTTTCAGATCATCCGCCATTGGTTTTAAATCCTTGGCGGGGAAGTCGACCAAGACTTTGCCTGAAAATTTCAGACCGTCGATTTCTTTCACGGTGTCATCGGAGGCGTCAGAACCCTCGGTGACGGATTTGCGGCGCTGATCGGAGATTTCCTTTTGCAGGCGTTTGTTGTCTTTGACCAAATCTTGCTCATCTCTTGGGGATTGCCCTTCGGCTTTACCGCCGAGAGATTGAAGCTCCTCCCGCAGTTTTGCGTTTTCGGCCGTGAGGCGCGCAATTGTTTCGGCTTGCGCGGCATCTTTTTGTGTTAAATAGTTGTCAACGCGTGTGCCTGTTAAGGCCTCAATACGGCGCACACCAGAAGACACGGCGCTCTCGCCCACGATTTTGAATTGTCCGATATCGCCCGTTTGTGCGACATGCGTTCCGCCGCAAAGCTCAACGGAGAAGGTTTTGGTTGCGCCGTTTTCTTGTGTGCCCATGGATACAACGCGCACTTCGTCGTCGTATTTTTCACCGAATAACGCCATTGCGCCTGTTTCCATGGCTTCTTCGATTGGCATTAAACGTGTGCTGACGGGGGAGTTCGCGGCAATTTCGCGGTTTACGATGTCCTCAACGGTTTTGATTTCATCCGCGTTCACGCCTTTTGTGTGTGAGATGTCAAAGCGCGTGCGGTTCTCGTCCTGCAAGCTGCCTTTCTGCGATACATGATCGCCAAGCGTTTGTCGTAGAGCCTCGTGCAGCAAGTGCGTGACGGAGTGGTTGGATTGGATGGCGGCGTGGCGGTCATGGTCGACCACCATTTGCACGCCGTCTTTGGCTTTTAACGAACCGTTTTCCAGCACGCCAATATGTGCCCATATTTTGCCCAAAAGCTTCTTCGTGTCTGTGACTTTGAACACGGCGTTATCGGTTTTAATCACGCCTGTGTCACCAACTTGACCGCCACTTTCCGCATAGAAGGGGGATTGGTTGGTTAGGATGATGGCTTCATTGCCGCTTTGCAGCGTTGGGAGTTCTTTGCCGTCTTTCACAATCGCAATGATTTGTGCTTCGGCGGTTTCGGTTTTGTAACCTAAGAATTCTGTTGCGCCGTGTTGCTCTAAAATGTCGAACCAGATTTTTTCTGTGGCGGCATCGCCTGAGCCGCTCCAGCTTGCGCGTGCCATTTCTTTTTGTTTGTTCATGGCGGCGTTGAAGCTGTCCATATCGACTTCTATATTTTGGGCGCGGAGGGCGTCTTGGGTTAAATCTAATGGGAAACCAAACGTATCGTATAGCTTGAAAGCCATATCCCCTGAGAACTTTTGACCGCTAGAGATATTGGCGGTTTCCTCTTCTAGAAGTTTAAGGCCGCGCTCAAGCGTTGTTTTAAAGCGCGTTTCTTCCAATTTAAGCATGTCTGTAATCATGGATTCAGCACGGCGCAATTCAGGATACGCATCACCCATGATGCCTGTGAGTGTTGGCACGAGTTTGTGCATCAGCGGGTCTTGCGCGCCCAACAAATGCGCGTGACGCATACCACGGCGCATAATGCGGCGCAGAACATAACCGCGCCCTTCGTTAGACGGCATCACGCCATCGGCGAGCAAGAAAGAGGCGCAGCGCAAATGATCGGCAATCACGCGGTGGCTTGCGGATTGGTCGCCATCGGCGGAAACGCCAGTAAGTTCAGCGCTATGCTCGATAATGTCGCGGAAGAGGTCGATGTCGTAGTTATTGTGCTTGCCTTGCATGATGGCGGCGATGCGCTCAAGCCCCATGCCTGTGTCGACAGATTGCGACGGCAGGTCAATGCGGGTGTCTTTGTCGATTTGCTCATACTGCATGAATACGTTGTTCCAAATTTCGATGAAACGGTCACCGTCTTCATCGGGGCTGCCGGGGGGGCCACCAAGGATGTGTTCGCCATGGTCAAAGAAGATCTCGGTGCACGGGCCGCACGGGCCTGTGTCGCCCATTGACCAGAAATTATCATCGGTGGGGATGCGGATGACGCGGTCATCGGAGAAACCTGTGACTTTTTTCCAGATGCTTGCTGCTTCTTCGTCAGAGCTGTGAACGGTGACGAGAAGTTTATCCGCAGACAGGCCGAAGTTTTTTGTGACAAGCTCCCACGCGAACGGGATGGCGTCTTCTTTGAAATAATCGCCGAAGGAAAAGTTACCCAACATTTCAAAGAAGGTGTGGTGACGCGCGGTGTAGCCAACATTATCAAGGTCGTTATGTTTGCCGCCTGCGCGCACGCATTTTTGCGATGTGGTGGCGCGGGAATAATCGCGCTTTTCTTTGCCTGTGAAAACATCCTTAAACTGCACCATGCCCGCGTTTACGAACATCAATGTTGGGTCGTTTTGCGGCACGAGCGGAGATGAAGGCACGATTGTGTGTCCTTTGCTTTCGAAAAAGCCCAAGAATTCGTTGCGGATGTCGTTTACTGTTTTCACTGGTGAACCTCTATTTTAGAACAATTTGAATGTCTCATAATTAATCAGAACCGCCCGATACTTGGCAAGTCTTTTTATGTTTGTGACGTATGTCGGTGATGTGGTTGAAGTTGTGAGAATAAGCAGCGCTACTCCGCCGCGTTTTGCAGATCATCGTTGAATAGGTGGATGGCGGCGATGCAGGCATTCCAAGAATCAACGCCGAATGCTTCGATGAAGCGTTGTTGTTCAGCTTCCCAAATGGGCTGTGATATCTCTATTTTTTTAGCGCCTTGGTCGGAAAGATAGGCCAGCTTTTCACGCTGCTTTCCAGATTTAAATGTAATGAATCCTTGCTGCGCCAAGCTTTCAAGCGAGCGTGTGAGGGTGGATATATCCATGCCCAAATAATCGGAAAGAACGGTCATCGTAGAACCTGGGCGCGCACCAGCAGCAAGCATAATGGCATATTGCGTGCAGCGTAATCCCGTAGGAATGAGGACTTGGTTCAGGCTGTTGGTTGTCAGGCGTGACAAGCGACGCAAGTTGTACATTGCGCATTGATTAAGAGTTTCTTCGTACTCTGCTGGAGAATTATCGGTAATTCCCATGACATTTAACCTGTTCTAAAACTATATTTTCATCAATATAGTCTTTAGGACATGAATCTGCAAGTTTTAAGGGTTTATTTGTTGGTAGCTAGCGTAGCGTTGCTCTTCTTCGGGCTCTTGCGGCTCTGCTTTTGCGGATTTTTCAGCTGTGTTTTCATCGCCGTTATCCATCATGACATATTTGGGCCACGCGCCTTCGGCTACAGCTTGTAGTGACGGGGTCGGTTGGTCCAGACGCATACGGTAGATCCAGTAAAACGCCATGACGCGCTCAACAAAGGCGCGGGTTTCAGACATGGGAATGCTTTCAACAAACAATAACGGATCATCGCTGATGTCGGACAATTCGTTTTTCCATTTGCGTAGGTTACCAGGGCCAGCGTTATAGGCGATGACCATTGAGAATAGCTCGTTATCAACAACGTCTTGGCTTAGCAGGTTTTGTACGTATTTTTCACCGATCTCCAGATTGATCTGTGGGTTTTTAAGGCTGTGCTGGCCTTCTTTTGTGCGGTATTTGGAATTGCCGCTGATATAGCTGGCGGTGGCAGGCATAAGCTGCATCAGGCCTGTCGCGCCGCTGCGGCTTTCCGCAACAGGATTAAAGCGCGATTCTTGACGGATCAGCGCATGGATGATGGCTTTGTCGACATTGGCCTCACTCTTAGGTGCCCATGGTGACAGCGGATATAACGCCGCATCATAAAGACCACCTTGTGGGCGCGGTGTGCCTTCGGCAATTTTTAACGCAAAAGAAGGAAGCTCTTTTTGTACCGAGTAGGCGAGAAGCGCTTCGCCAAGCGCAGCGTTTTCGCGGATGTTCAGATGGCGCAGCTCGGCCTCGGCAAGGTGCTGCTGTCCTGCGGCAACCAATGCTAAGGCGCGCAAACCTGCTTTTTCTTCGGCAAGGAGATCAATATGTTTGTCTTCGAGCGCAGGAACGTTCCAGTTAAAATCATGATCCCAACCGAGTGCCTTTGTCGCGATCATGCCATAGAAGGTGCGTGGATTTTGCGCGGCGCGTTGCAGCCATGAGCTAACGTCTTTAATGTTGCCCGCGCGCATGTGTGAGCGTGAAACCCAGTAAGCACCAGCAGCCTGCGTCCATGACGAGCTATACGGTGATTGCGCGGTTTGAGCAAATAGCGAGGCCGCAAGCTCATAGTCCTGCGCGCGCCATGCGAGCAACCCGCCAACCCAGCCCGCCATGGGAGCTTTCATGCCTGATCTGTTCGCGGCAGATAGTGCCAATGGTTTTGCTTTTTTTAGTTCGCCGACCAGCATGTAGCTGTTGGCAATACGCGCTTTTAAGCGATCATGTTCAACATTATCCAAAAGCTTGATCGTTGGTGAGGTGTCGAGTGTTTTGAGGGCTTGTGTCGGCTGCCCCTTGGCGATGTAGCCATAAATTGTGGATTTGAGCTTGGCGACATCTTGTTTTTGCGCGTCGGTTCTTTTGTTTGGTGATCTGTAATATTTGCTGTTGTCGCGGAAAATATCGAGAAGGCCTGTGTTGTAGGTTGTGTTCTGCGGTTCTTTCACGGTGCCTTTGAAGTCTTTTGGTGCTTTAGCGAGGGCGAGTTTATAGACCCGATCAGCATCAGGCAGATCAGCATAAGCATTCATCCAACCATTAAGCTCATCAAAGCTTGTCGTGTATGATGTGGGGTGCATATAGCGTTGAAACAGGATGTGTCCGCGCAAACGAAAATCACTTAGCTCTCCGATGAGTGTATCGGCCTTGTCCCACTTTGCAACGGCTTGATAGGCAAATATTTGCTTATAAAGTTCGGCATTTTTTTCGGATAAGGTCTTGCTGTTTGAAATCGGTTTTATCGCAGGGTGAGGGGCTTCGGATGCTGGGATAGGACGGAGGATGGCGATGATTTCCTCCTCTTTTTCTGCTTTGTCTTCTGCTGTTTCCTCGGTCGTTATGGATTCGGTCACGGTATTATCGTTGGGACTTACGTTATTGCTCGCGGAAGACAGTGATAAAACCTCTGTCCTCACAAATTTTACGGCGCGCTGGAAGAAGTCAGGTGAAGAATCATCGGTGTCGTTTTCTTCTTCTACTTCTACTGCTGCGGCTGCGGTTTGATCATCAGGAAATTCTTCTGTTTCTAACTCCTCATACTCTGCCTCAGCGGCAGGTTTAGATGCAGGAACAGGAACGATCACAACTTTGTTGATTTTTGGTTCTTCATTAAGAGATTGTGCGGGTTTTGGCGCAGGTAGTGAGACTTTAACGAGAAGCTTTTCTTTGTTTGTGTCTTCTTCGAACGGCTTGCGATCGGGCAGCGGGACATAGGATGTGGCTGACGCCTGCTGAACCAGAAGGATCAGTAGGCAAGCTATGACGTAAGAGAGCGCCAGCACATTGAGGTGCTTTTTCGTAAACTCGTTTGTTCGCATAATGGCTGACTCTTAACGAGAGTTTTTGGCTATGTCCAGAAAATACAGCAAAAATAATTCACAAAATGACGTAATCAAATAACGTAACTATATGACGTAAGTGTTTGTGATAATTTTTAATTTGTTGTGATGTCGTTGAATTTTTGTTGGAACATCAACAAATCCATCCACGCTTGTTTTTTCTGCGCAGGGTTTGCCAAAAGGGCGGAAGCGTGGTGCGTGACCAACGCAGGAATGGCGGCGGGCGCATTATCGTGAAGCCCTTCGGTTATTGATGTGTATTCATGGAAGTTGCCGCGCAGTTTAGAGATGCCTTCTGTTTTTTGAAGTAATGTTTTTCCCGTAATGCCACCCATGAAAATCAAGATTTTAGGCGCGACGAGCGCAATGTGTTTCTCAATGAACGGAAGGCTAAGCGATATTTCCGCAGGCGTTGGTGTGCGGTTTCCCGGGGGGCGGAAGTTTAGAATATTGGCGACATAGACCGCGTTTTGCACGTCCTCGCTATTGCGGTCAAGTCCGATAGCGGCAAACATTTTATCCAGAAGTTTCAGGTTAGCACCCGCAAAAGGAAGGCCTTGACGGTCTTCATCGGCACCGGGCATGTCACCGATCAGCATGATTTGTGCCTTGGGGTTACCATCGCCAAACACGAGGTTGGTGGCGGTCTTTTTCAAGCCTATACCGTCAAACGCGGCGATGGCAGTGCGTAGCTCATCTAGGGTTGCGGCTGCTTTGGCGATGCGCACGGCTTCGGCATGGGCTTCGTGCGCGGCCATGGTCGGGGCTGCGCCTTGTGCTGCGGCTGCGGCTTTGCCAACGGACTGCGCGGCTTTGTCTTCGCGCTTTGGTCGCTCTGGCATGGCGGTTGAATCAACAGGGTCGTTCGCAACGGCGATATCAACGCCTGCTTCGAGCTGCCATTCAAGGGCTGCGATATGGGTTTTTAAATTGGTCATTCCTATAGTATGCTCTATCTTTATAGATGATCAGACTCTATTATCTATACCATATACAGATCACGCCCGTGATGACAATGATGAAGAAAAGGGAGACCAAAGTTGTCCGAACCTATTAGCCCCATTCGTGAAGACCGTGAAGTCATGGACTATGACGTTGTGATTGTTGGCGCAGGCCCTTCGGGTCTTTCATGCGCCATCCGATTGAAGCAAATTAATCCTGAGCTTTCAGTCTGTATTTTAGAAAAAGGCTCAGAAGTGGGCTCGCATTTATTATCGGGAGCTGTATTTGAAACCAAAGCACTGGACGAGCTGATTCCTGATTGGAAGGGAAAAGGCGCGCCGCTGAAGGTTCAAGCAAAGAAAGACAAGTTTTTGTTTCTGACGGAGAAGAAAGCCTTTGGCTTTCCTAACCCGCCACAAATGAAAAACCACGGTAACTATATCATTAGCCTCGGTGCGTTGGGAAAATGGTTGGCGGAACAAGCCGAAGCGCTTGAGGTGGAAATATTTGCAGGCTTTGCTGGTGCGGAAATTCTTTATAACGCGACAGGTGAAGTCATTGGTGTTGCCACAAACGATATGGGCGTGGGCAAAGACGGCGCAAAGACAGATTTCTTTGAGCCCGGTGTTGAAATCCATGCCAAGCAAACGGTGTTTGCCGAAGGCTGCCACGGCTCACTAACCAAACAACTCATCGCGAAATATGATTTACGCAAAGACAGCGACCCGCAGACTTATGGGCTAGGCGTAAAGGAAATCTGGGAAATTGACCCTGCTAAGCATAGCGAAGGCATGGTGGTGCATACAATTGGTTGGCCGATGGATACAAAAACCTATGGCGGATCATGGATGTACCATATGGAAGACAATCAAATCTCGATCGGGTTTGTGGTTGGGCTTGATTACCAAAATCCGTATCTGTCACCGTTCGAAGAAATGCAGCGTTTTAAAACACATCCAGAGGTGCGCAAGTATTTGGAAGGCGGTCGCCGTATTGCGTATGGCGCAAGGGCGTTGGTTGAGGGCGGGTTTCAATCTTTGCCAAAACTGACTTTTGCGGGTGGATTGTTGATCGGGGATACGGCAGGGTTTTTGAACGTGCCAAAGATCAAGGGTAACCATACCGCGATGAAATCAGGCATGTTGGCCGCAGAAGCACTGGCTGAGCTGCTCGTAACCGATAACGCGCCCCGTGAATGTGTTGCGTATTCTGAGAAGCTCAAGGCGAGCTGGATTTGGAGCGAGCTTAAAGCGGTGCGCAATATTCGCCCCGGCTTTCATAAGGGGCTTTGGATGGGCTTGTTGAATGCGGCGTGGGAAACGATTACATTTGGTAAATCACCATGGACGTTGAAAAACCATGCCGATCATACATCGCTGATCTCTGCGGATAAGGCGACAAAGATTGATTACCCAAAACCCGATAATGTTCTGACGTTTGATCGTCTGACATCGGTTTCATTTTCGGGCACCAACCACGAGGAAAACCAACCCGCGCATTTGGTGTTGAAAGACCCGAGCATTCCCGTGAATGAAAATCTACCGAAATATGCCGAACCTGCGCAACGGTATTGCCCTGCAGGTGTTTATGAGATTGTCGAAGAAAACAACACAAAGATGTTTGTGATTAACGCGCAGAACTGTGTTCATTGCAAAACCTGTGATATAAAAGACCCCGCGCAGAATATTAACTGGACTGTACCGCAAGGTGGCGGTGGCCCCAATTACCCGAATATGTAGGTTAGAAGTATGAAAAAGAAAATTTTGATATTGATCGTCGCAAGCGGCCTGTTGATTGGCAGTATCGCCAGCATAATGCTTACCTATGTTGCCAAAGAATATGAGCAGGGCAATCAGGTTAAGATCGTTCAAGATATCTACGACCAATATTCGCCGCAATATAACACAATGAAAAACGAAAGCCGTTTCAAGCCGACAGGCTTTGCAGGTAATTTTCTGGCAAGCCATTTCGCGCAAAATAGTTATGATTGGAAACAAGCCAATGATTTTCTGGATGCGGTGATTAAGGATGACCTTACCAATAGCGAACTTATCAAACGCTCCATGATTTTGGCTATCGGTGCAGGTGATATCGAAACCGCAGCAAGCCGTGCGACAGCATTGCTCGCGTTTGAACCAGAAAACAGCTTTGCGCTTCTGATTTTGATCGTGAAGGAATTATCAGATAACGATCTGGAGACATCGCTTTCTTACCTCGACCAAATGCCAACGGGAGATATGACTTCGTTTATCACACCGCTTTTGAAGGGCTGGGCATCAGCAGGGATGGATACATATGTGGTCGATGGGTTTAACGACACACCGTTCCACGCGTTCCACAAAGCGATGATCGCCATTTATATGGGGAAAGATGACGAGGCGCGTAAAACGCTTTCCGATGTGATGACCGTTATTAATTTGAACGAAGTCGATGCGGAACGTGCGGCGGATATGTATGTTTATCTAGGCGATACAGAAAAAGCGCTGCCTGTGTATCAAGGCGCGTTTATTAAAAACAGCAATAACGAGTTACTGCAAAAGAAAATCGATGCGCTGCAAAAAGGCGATATGGATGTGCTGAATAAACTGATTGGCACGGTCAAAGTAACCGACGTGCGCCAAGGGGAAGCTCTTGCGTTTTATGATATGGCCTATCTTTTGTACCGCGAGCTTAGCGATAGTAGCGCCAAGATATTTGCCAATATGGCATTGGTTTTGGATGAGGATATGCCTGCGGCTTATTTGCTTTTGGCGGATGCGGCTATTCGAAATGAACGTCATGCCGAGGCGATAGGTCTTTTGGAGCGCATCCCTGAAGGTCACGAACGTTATATGGACTCGCAACGCCGTATTGCAGAGCTATGGAGTGACGCGGGTGACATGGACAAGGCGATCGGGTTGCTCGAAGATTTGTTCACTAAATATAATGACGTTGAGTCTTTGATCCGTATCGGTGACATGTACCGCGAGGAAGAGGAGTTTGCCGCGGCACTTAAAATTTATAACAAAGCCGCCGTGACAATTGGGGAAAGCATACCTGAAGAATACTGGTATTTGCTTTATGCGCGCGGTATGGCGTATGAGCGCGAAGGTGATTGGGATAAAGCCGAAGCGGATTTGAAAGCAGCACTTGTGTACCGCCCGAACCATCCTTACTTGCTGAACTATCTCGGCTATAGCTGGGCGGATCAGGGGAAGGAGCTTGAAAAATCAAAAGAGCTTATTACGCGCGCTGTATCCTTGCGCCCGACCGATGGTTATATCGTGGACTCGCTGGGGTGGGTGATTTACATGATGGGCGATTATAAAGAGGCCGTACCGTACTTGGATAAGGCCGTCGAGCTTTTGCCTTATGATGCGACGATCAATGATCACTTTGGTGATGCGTTGTGGCGCGTTGGTCGTAAGACGGAAGCACGGTTCCAATGGGAGCGCGCTCTGAACGCGACCGAAGATGAAAGCCTTGCCGAAACAATCCGCAAGAAAATGCGCTTTGGTCTGGACGCGGAAACGGACACCGCCACGGTCACCGGCACACAAGGTGAAGAGGCAAGAAGCCAAGAAAGGTAATCGCGGGATAGCGTATGTCACAACCCTCATTACGCGCGATGACTGTTTTTGCGCCGGCCAAGATTAACTTATTTCTTCATATCACGGGGCGTCGTGATGATGGCTATCACATGCTGGATTCATTGGTGGCGTTTGCCGATATCGGTGACAAGTTAGAGTTCGAGCCAGCCAGCAGCTTTAGCTTTAATATCAAAGGCCCCTTTGCGGGCAGCTTTTCCGCCAAAGATAAAGATGCCAGCCCTGACTCTGGTAATTTGGCGGTTCGTGCCGCGTGGGAGCTTTCGCGGCTTGCGCGGCGTGATCTGAATTGCCGTTTGACGCTGCATAAACATTTACCATTATCATCGGGCATTGGCGGCGGATCTTCGGATGCGGCGGCAACCATTTGGGGTTTGATGGAGCTATGGGGTATTAACGCGAAAAACACCGCGCCCTATATGGATGATTTAATGAATGGTTTGGGTGCTGATGTTCCTGTCTGTATGGAGTGCAAGCCCGCGATGATTTGCGGGGTGAGCAAGGTGAAGCCTGTGGATGCGGGGATGTTGGAGATGCCTGTGCTGCTCGTGAACCCTGTGCGCTCTTGCGGGACAAAGGATGTGTTCATGCAGTATGAGGGCGGCTTTCGTCCGACTGTGGATGTGCCTGCAGATTTATCGGATAAGGACGCGTTTTTGGATTTTTTACGGGCGCAGCATAATGATTTAACCCACGCCGCGATGAGCCACGCACCAGAAATTGCCGATGTGCTGACGTTGCTCGATCAGCAATCTGGTTGTGCGTTATCACGCATGTCGGGCAGTGGTGCGACGTGCTTTGGGTTGTTTGATGATGAGGGCGCGCTCTTGGATGCGGCGGAGAAAATATCATTGGCGCACCCAAAATGGTGGGTGCGTGGTGGGACATTAAATCGTCCTGTGCGGTATTAACGAGGTTGAGACTGAGATTATTCGTCTTCGCGTGAGCCATATTGCGGTAGTGAGCTACCGATTTCACCAGCCAGCATATGCACGAGAAGTGCCTGACTTGGTTTGCCGCTATGTGGCAGGTCATACATTTCCTGATAGGACAAAATCGCGTCTGCGGTCATCGGACCCATCATGCCATCGGCAGGGCCCGGGTATAGACCAACACGCATGAGCTGCTCTTGTATCTGTGCCAATACGGCTTGGTCTTTGTGCATGTTGTCGGACACATCGGTCAATGCAGATGCAGGAAGCGTTGGGAAGGTTTCAATTATGCTTTCTGCTGTCTCGGCTGAATTATCAATGCTTTGCAAAATATCTTCAGGGCGCAACGTGCCAACGGAAAGCTCTGTGTTTTTGTCGTTCGTGTTGCTGGCTGCTTTGGTCGCAGGTTGTGTTTGCGGCGCAGATGTTTGTTTTTGTGGTGGTGTGCTATCCGTTGCATAAGACGGGGCAGCGTTCTGACCTGACTTTTGCTGTGTGACCGTATAGGCCTTCACGTTTTTTGGGTCGACTTCCATGATTTTTGCTAGTTGCTCAAGCGCGGTCTTGCCTTCTGCGCTACCAAGGTCGGCGGAGAGTTTGTACCATTTCAACGCTTCACCAGGTTCAGCACTACCCAATAGGCCGTTTTCGTAGATCAGACCAAGATTGTAGGCGGCTTCAAGGATGCCTGCTTTTGCGGCGTTTTTGAAATTATCTGCGGCTTTGGCGGGATCATACGGTGTGCCGATGCCTTCGATATAGGCAATGCCTAAGTTGTATTGTGCTTCGGGATGACCAGCTTTTGCAGCGGCACGATACCAACCGAAGGCCGTGTCGATGTTTTGTGGAACGCCAAGCCCTTGGTGGTAAAGAACACCGAGGTTATAACGCGCATTGGCAACACCATTAACAGCAGCCTCGCGGAACCAAGTGGCGGCTTTTTCGTAGTCTATCGTCACGCCACCATGACCTGCGGTGTAAATCGCGGCGAGATCGTGCTGCGCTTCGGCAATGCCTTCGAAGGCTTTGTCTTCGATTAATTTGATAACGTCAGGTAAGCCAGCATCAGGCGTGATACGGCTTGCGATACTACCTTTGCCAGCTTGTGCGGCAATGAAGTCATTGACGTTTGGTTCTTTGACTTCAGTTTTTGCAGGAAGCGGTGTCGGTAGCGCGGCCTTTGTTACTTTTGCTTCAGCAACAGGGGCTGTTTCTGTGTCTTCTATCTTTTCTTGCACAGCATTTGTGGCAAGGTTTTCAGGTGGTGTTGCGCCTGTGCCCGGTTCAATCTCGTTTAACGCAGCAGCAAGCGCGTCTGGGTCTTCTTCCATTTGTGAGAGAAGCTCGGCATCTGTGTTGTTTTCAAATAAATCCATGCCGTTATCGACGGTGGTTTCGGCAGCAATTGTTTCAGCATCAGGTGCGGCGGCAGGGGCGATGTTTGCTAAAACGTTTTCAAAGCTCTGCTCATCGCCCGCGTCATTATTTGTCTCGTTACTCGCAACGACAGCGGCGTTTTGGTTGTTCTGGTAAGAATTAGCAAGTTCCGTATACGGAATTTGGCTCAGGCCCCAACCACAGAAAATGGCAAGGCTGACCATCGCGGCAACGCCTGCATTTTGTGGAGAAAAGGCACGCTGCCACCATGTTGTGTCTTCAACGTTGCTGCTGTCCTTGTGCTTTTGTGACATGTCGACAGGAATGTGCGGCGCATCGCGGCCAGACAACATCACCATCGCATTGGCGTGAAGTGCTTCTTGCGTTTCGATAACGGTTTCTTCGATACGGTCAAGCTTGCCGATCATGCGGGTTTTGTCCTGCACGAGCTTATCAAGGCGGCGATTAATACGCGCTTGCTGTGCCATTGCTTCTTCGATTTTTTCGGTCATGGCATAGGCGCGCTCGACCTTATCGGCTTGGCTTTCAAGCAGGTTTTCGATTTCTTTTTGACGCTTGGCTACTGTTTTGCTCGTGGCCTCTGTATGGTTTAGTTTGTGCTGAAGGCTAAGGCAGGCTTGTTCGTTGTCGCCAGATTGCTCGAATAGAGCCTCCAGTTTTTCGCGCATGTCGATGCGTTCGCCCTCGCTGTCCAGCATACGCTGGCCGAGAATATCGAGTAGGGCGATAATCGTATTATCGCGGTCGTCCTTTTTTCTGGCAGAGTTATTGCTCATCCCTAGAAAGGCCCTTTGTCCTAAATTATTTCAGCTATTATCGGTCACTATAGATAGATTTTATTTTTAGTGCCATGAAATTATTGGGGAAAGCCATTTTTTCCACAATATGATGATGATAGAGCATTTTGTTGCGTGATTAATCAATCGGGTAAACAGCAATTTGGTCAACATCAATATAGCTGTTCATACGTTTGAGGGATATACGCGCCAGCCCGTCGCGAAAGGTGATTTCATCACCGCTGTTTAATGTCCATGTCAGTTTGTTGCCGTTCACGATTGGCGCAGGCGTTGCGGTCAGCACGCTTTTTTCAGCAGGTGCCGTGAGCGTCATAACGATTTTGACAGGCTCGGAAGCCTTAAGAACGCGCACCCATTCGCGGTTGTAACGATGCCCCATATATTGCCAATAAGGCGTCATGCCGTGTGTCATAGCGGCTTTCATAACATCTTTGGGCGCGTCGTTGATTTCACCTAAAATGAGGGGCTCACCGTGTTCAAGTTTTGGCAATGTGGCTTCGATGCGCAGATCAAATCCTTCGCCGGCCATCATCGCGGTGGCGAAGTTGTCGTAGAAGACGGATTTGCTGCTTTCATCAAAGGGCATAAAGATTTCAGAGCGTTGCTGCCCCGCACGCATTTTTGTTTGTGCCTCATTGGCGCTTATTAACTCACCCGTAGCGGTTTGTGTGGCGTAGTAACCATAGAATGGGTCGACAAAACCTTCGCGCCCATCAGGGGTTGTCACAAGCAGCGCAGAATGTCCCGCGCTGTCGGTCACCATGTTCCATTGTAAGGACGCATAGCCCTCTTGGTTCAGCATAAAGGAAAGCATTCGTGCGGCGTTATCGCACAGCCCTGTTTCAATTTCTGTTTCAATCACACCATTGGGTAGGCGCAAGAACGACGGCAGGCGTTTATTGGTTAAATAAGGGCGCAGCCGTAGCAAAAGTGAATGGTTCGGGTCGTTATGGTCAAAGCGCGTGTAAACCGTTTTGGCGAGAGCAATGATTTTTTCATCGTCGGTCGTGGGGGTGTATTGGCTATAGGCGCTTTGAATTAAATCCTGTGCTTTGCTTTCGGCGCGATGGGTTGCAAACGCGATAACGCCCACCCATATGAGCGGCGCGAGAAGCATAAGGCCGAGAGCCATAAAAATTAATGTTTTCAGATATTTGTGACGCATTCCTTTTTTTACTCACGATGGTATGAGATGTCAATCACCTATAGAGCATACAACCGTAACCTATTGTAATAGTTATTAAAAATTTACTTTTATTTCTGTATTCTGGAATTTGATGAAAGCAAAGAGTAAGGGCGCGGCACATGTCATTTGAAATCGGAGAAAGAAAAACAACGATCCAGAAAAAATTGGTTTGTATTGTGCTAGGCGTTATTTTTAGCGCGTTGCTGGTGGCGAATATTTTACAGGGTGTGGTGTCTTATACTGGCTTGCGCTCCGATGCGAAAAAAGAGCTGGTTATGATCGCGCGGGTGGCAAATAGGGATTTGCAACATGCCATCAGCGCACTGGATAGAATGTCGGCAACGCAGGCACTTCATTTTATGGCCTATCAAAGCACCATGAGCAGAGCGTGTGTGTATGATGTGGATGGTCAGCTATTTGCGGACTATATCAAAACGGATAAACAGGCCGCGCTTTTAGGGGATGCGACGGTTGAGGGTTGTCCGAAAAGTGCCCGATTGAGCGATGGTCAAGGTTTTTGGCGCGGTATTCATTTGGTGGTGCCGATTGAAAGAGACGGTAAAAAATGGGGTGCGTTACGTTTGGATTATCATCTTGATGAAATGCACGCTTTGTTTTTACGCGATAGGCTTTACGGTTTTGCGATTATGTTGGTGGCTATGGTTTTGGCTTATTTCGCGATCATTGCAACGCAGCAGGTGATTACAAGGCCGATTGTCTATTTGTCCAAAGTCGCCGCAGCACTCGGTGAAACAAAGGATTTTTCGATACGCGCACAAAAATACAGCAATGATGAAACAGGCGTGTTGGTGGATACGTTTAATGCAATGCTTGATGGGCTAGAGACGCGGGATAAAGAACTGGTGCAAGCCCGTTACGAGGCCAATGTCGCTAACGAGCTAAAGGGGCAGTTTTTGGCCACGATGAGCCATGAGATCAGAACACCAATGACGGGTGTTCTCGGGATGGCGGAGCTTTTGTTAGGCTCGCACCTCGATAAGCGTCAAAAAGGCCATGTGCAAACCATTGTTAGCTCGGCTGAAAGCTTGCTGAACATTATCAATGACATTCTCGATTTTTCCAAAATAGAGGCTGGCAAGATGGAGTTGGAGTATATGCCCATTGATCTGTTTGAGCTTGTCGATGAAATCGGTGTTTTATATTCAGTTCAAGCGCGGGAGAAGGCGGTGGAGTTGGTGGTTCATTATCTTCCCGGGACAGAACAATTTGTTTTTGCTGATCCTGTTCGGTTGCGCCAGATCATTAGCAATCTTTTGAACAACGCCATTAAATTTACGGAGCAGGGACATATTGTTCTTTCCGTGGAAGAAAACAAACAGGCAGGTTTGCCGCGTGATAGGGCTGAGTTGGTGTTCAAAGTTAAAGATACGGGCGTTGGCATACCGCTTAATTTACAGGAAAAAATATTCACAAAATTCTCGCAGGCCGATACATCGACAACGCGCAAATTCGGCGGGACGGGGCTTGGTCTGGCGATTTGTAAAAACTTGCTGGATATGATGGGCGGGGAAATTACGGTTGAGAGCCGCGCAGGGAAAGGGGCAACGTTCTCGGTCGCGATACCATTTGCACGAAACACAACAATTACACAACGTGCGCCTGTGGCTGTGCCGCTTCGTGGTGTGCGGTTTATCATTGTTGATGATTTGCAGGTGAATTTGCAATTGATCCGCGAGCAGTTGGAATCTGTGGGGGCAATTTGTGATACCGCGCTGAGCGGGGAAGATGCCTTGCGCAAGATGGAGCAAGCGAGTGCGGCGAATAAACCTTATCAGGTGGGTATTATTGATTACCTGATGCCTGATATGAACGGTGAAATGCTGGCCTGTGCGATTAAGGATCATGCCGCGCTTCATACGTGCTGCCTTGTTATGTTGACCGCAGCAGGCAGCCCGATTGCGCCACAAGACTACGTGAACAAAGGGTTCTCTGCACATATTGCAAAGCCTGTGCAGCAGGAGTTGTTTCTTGAAGCACTTTGTTTTGTCTGGAGCAGGTATCAGGAAGGTCACACATCCGAGCTTATCCGTTACGAAGGGCAGGACACACGCACAACCGACACGGACGAGAACATGAAATTGGAGGGCGTTAAAGTTTTGATGGCCGAAGATAATTTGGTTAATCAGGCCTTCATACAGGAAATTTTGGAAGAAATGGACTGTGATTTACGCATTGCGCAGAACGGGCAGGAAGCGTTGGATGCGCTCAAAGACAATCAATTTGCGCTGGTGCTTATGGATTGCTTGATGCCTGTGATGGATGGCTTTGAAGCCGCACGCGCGATTTGTAAGTTAAAGAACGAAGGGAAGATTGATAAAAATCTTCCCATTGTCGCGCTGACCGCAAATGCCATGAAGGGCGATCGTGATAAATGCCTCGCCGCAGGGATGAATGATTATCTGTCAAAGCCTGTGCGCAAGAAAGAGCTGAAAGAAATGGTGCATAAATGGGTGCGTCATAATGGGCAGAGTGAAGGCGGGCAAGGCGCTATCACGGCGAAAAAGGCTGTCGATAATGACTTACTGGATAGTGAAGCCGTAGCAAGCGCACGCGATATTTTGAAGGGTAAATACGATGCCATGGTGGGTGTTTATATTGATGGCAGCCGCGAGAAGATCGATGAAATAACAAAGGCACTCGAAGCAAATGATATGGAAGCCCTTATAAGGCCAGCGCATACGTTGAAATCAACCAGCCGCCAAATGGGCGCGGTGAAAATTTCGGATGTCGCAATGGATATTGAAGTTGCCGCCAAAGCGATGATCGAGACAAAGGCGGGTAATGATGACAATGAAGGTGCGCTTCATGATATTGGCCAACGTGCCGCGACGTTAAGCGCGCTGCTTGAGGACACAGAAAAAGCGTTCCATGAAATGGGGTGAGGGGAATTGTATCGGTTGAGTGGGCAGGAACGGCGTTCTTAGCTGTTTTGTTTGATCGCGATTTCGAGCATTTTCTTAAGCTCTTGCGCTAACTCACCGCCATCACCTTTGATGTTTTGTTCGAACGCAGCCCACATAACGTCGATATGTGCTTGCACGATAACGTGGTGGTTGGTGTTGCTGACATTAATTTTTTCGCAGAAATTACGGAGTGACAAGCCGAAATGGCTCATCAGGTGATAATTATATGTCTCGGCAAGGTCTTTGATGTTGTTGGCGTAGTTGTAAAGACGGTCGAGATGCTTTTTACGTTGCAGGTCATCGGAGTTGGCGGTGTCTTTCCATGATTCATTGATGAAGATCAATATTTCTTCAATCTCACTTTTATAACCCAATTCTTTTTCATCGATTTTTATTTGGGCATTTTTTATGGATGACGCATTGATGAAGCCTTCTACATCTTCGTCAAGTGGAATACCTGCCTTGAGTTTTAATTTATTAAGGCGCTTATAAATTTCAATTTTGCTACTCGAGTTCTTCGACATGAGTATGTATCTCCTCGGCGGTTGTTTTGCGGCGATCTTCGCCTGCAAATTTAACTTCGCGTCTGCGGCGGTCGGGGCCGAAATAACTGTCTGTTTTGATGAACGGACGCGGCTTGTCGATCACGTAAAGGATACGCGAGGCAAGTTTATCAGCAGCCACAGGCTTAACCATTGCTTCGTTCGCACCCAAGTCGCGGATTTTTTCAACCATTTCACGGCTAGTGTAGGCGCTACAAATAATGACAGGCATAAAGCGGATGCTGTCTGATTTATGACTGCGTATCCAATCCAGTAGTTGTTGACCGTTCATTTCTGGCATTAGCCAGTCCAGAATCAGAACATCAATGTTGGATGAAGATGAAACGGCGTTGTAATTTAGGATGCGGTCTTTTGCAACAAGCCCGTTTTCGGCCTTAAATATTTGCTTCACGCCCATTTCTTTTAAGGACGATGAAAGCAGTTCAGAAATAAACGGAAAATCTTCGGCAATAAGAATGCGGAAGTTGCCTAGGTCATAAGCTTTTTTCTGTCGCTGCGGCTGATTTTGTAACTCTATACTCATACTTGAAATATTATTGCCAAACGGCTCCTCTTACAAACCAAACGAAATGGTTATTCACATATGAATACTACTTCATATGATACAGGCATGAAAGCAATCAATTGTTATTTAGACGGCATTTTTGCTGTTTCAAACCAAAAGACGCTTGTGGCTTTGATCGCCGCTTTAAAATCACCAAGATTTAATGGTTTTGAGATATAAGAGTTGGCAGAGTTTTCGTAGCTCTTGATGATGTCTGTGTGTGTTGTTGATGTCGTCAGGATAACAACGGGGATAGCCTTCAGGTTGTCTTGCGCTTTTACCCATTGCAGAACTTCATGGCCACCCATGCAGGGCATATTGAGATCAAGCAGAATTAAATCAGGTCGCGGAACGCCCTCATAGTCACCTTCTTTTTTTAGAAAATCGAGGGCTTCTGTGCCGTCGTGGACAACGTGCATGTTGTGTTCAATGCCACATTCTTTCAGCGCCTCACGTGTCAGGATCGTATCACCGATATCATCATCAACCATTAAGATATTGAACATTTGTATTTCCCGTTATTCTGCTAAAAATATTACTCTTATACGTAAGCATATGGAAGCCCGCAGGGCAAGACACATTGTGTTATTTGCGAACAGGAACAGTGAAATAGAAGGTACTGCCCTTGCCTACTTTTGATTTAACCCACATCTTACCATTATAGCGTTCGACGATTTTTTTGCATAGTGAAAGCCCGATTCCCGTGCCCGCGATATCTTCTTTGCGGTGCAGGCGTTGGAACATTTCAAATATGCGCGTGTGGTGTTTTTCTTCCATACCCATGCCGTTATCTTTGATTGAAAACTCCCAGTAGCCATCTTTCTTTTCGCCTTTGATGGTGATGATAGGCGCTTTGTCGCTTTTATATTTGATGGCATTGCTTATCAAATTTTGGAAGAGCTGTGTCAGCATGATTTTGTCGTGGTAAATTGTCGGAAGGTCTTTGTATTTAACTTTCGCTTTGGATTCTTTGATGGATTCACTGAGATTATCCATGGCGAGAGCAACAATTTCGTTGGTGTTTAGCTTCTTCGTTTCCAGCGTATCTGTATTAATGCGGGAGTAGGCGAGTAAGCCGTTGGTCAGGTCGTGCATGCGGTTTACACCATCTTGAATGAAAACCATGTAGCTGCGTGTGTCATCGTCGAGTATATCTTTAAGCCGCTCAGCAATGAGAGAGGTAAACCCGCCGATTTTGCGCAAAGGCTCTTGCAGGTCATGCGACGCAATATAGGCAAAGCGCTCTAGCTCGGAATTTGAGCGCGTGAGTTCTTCGTTTGTATCCAGAATTTTCTGTGCGTCTTCTTTTTCTTTTGTAATATCACGCGCAATTCCAAGGATAAATTTATCACCGTCCAGATTTTCAAAACGGAGTTTTTTGGTAAATAAGGAGCGCACACCACCATCAGGAAATGTAATCGTTTCTTCGTTTTCATTATAGCCTGTTTCAAGCGCGGCCCTATCATTGGCGAGAAATTTTTTGGCCGTTTCAGCATCGTATTCTTCAACGGTTGTTGTCCCGATGATTTTATCGCGTATGTCTTTGGGGTAGGCCTTTAGAAATGTGCGGTTGGCTTGAACAATGCGGTACTCACTATCTTTGACAAACATCATGTCTGGCATGTTGTCGCCGATTAGCGCCATAAAGGCGGCAAAGTCGGCGAGTTCTTTTGTTTGCCGTTTAACTTCTTGTTCGGTTCTTTCGCGGCTGTAGATAAGCGTGTTGAGCAAGAAGTAGAGCAGCAACGAGAACATGATGCTCACCAAGGCAACAATAGCACCGAGGTTACGATCTTCAGGAGGAGCAAAGTTATCGTTGGTGTTCCAAGTGATCGTCCAAATTTTTCCAGCGATCTCGATTTCGGTGGTCATCGAATAGGCGCCAGCTAAGCTGGGCTGTGCTGCGCCCTCACGGATATTGTTGAAGATTGTTTCTGTGGTATCGGTGCTTTGACCGTCGTAGACGTGATAATCAAGTTGCTCCCTGTTGATTTGCGAAAGCCCATTGAAAAAGTCAGGTCCCATGAACGGCGCATAGACCCAGCCTTTTAAGCTCTCGCGTCTTTTGATTTCCGTGTCTGGCGTGTCTTTTGTGTCGTAAACAGGGATAAGGAGCAAAAATCCCGCAGTTTTTTGGGAGTCTTGTACGAGCTCTATTTTTCTTGTTAAGGAAGGTTTTCCTGTGTCTCTTGATTTCTCGGCGGCTTCTCGGCGGCGGGCTTCAAACCCGATATCTAATCCAATGGCTTTGTGGTTGCGGTCATAGGGTTCAATATATTTGATAATAAATTTGTCATTAAATGCAGTCTCAGGATAGTTTTTGAAATTTTCGCCTACGGAAGCAAGGTATGCGGGTAAATCAGCCGACTGCACGGAGTCAATGTAGCCGATGCCGTTAATCCCCGGCAGCGTATCATCAATGGTCAGTGCTTTGACATAGGCTTGCCATTCGGTGCTTGATACAAAATCAGACGCATAAAATAAACCAAGACCACCTGTTAGTCCATGTTCGTAAAGCATGTAACGTGAGTGAAGGGCTTGCGTTGTGTCTTGTATCAACGATTTGAAGTATTCATAGTTCCGCTGTGTTACGGCTTCTTGCACGTTAAACCACGATGCTGCTGTAACAATGAGCGTGATGACTAGCGTGGTGATCGGTATG
Organism: Bdellovibrionales bacterium; assembly: GCA_037969035.1. GTDB lineage: Bacteria > Pseudomonadota > Alphaproteobacteria > Micavibrionales > Micavibrionaceae > JBBKWU01. The sequence goes on along the minus strand of JBBKWU010000014.1, from coordinate 38,435 downwards.
GCGTGCCAATAATCGGTTTGCTCACGGTTTTTGTCGGAGAACACTAAATATAAAAGGCAGCTGCTCAGAATAAAAAACGAGCTGGCTGTGTGCAATGCCATACGCTGCAAGCTACCCCAACCAAAAATCCCGTCAAGATCTATGGGTGCCGTGATTAAGCAGGCAAGGGAGATCAATATAACCGAAACCGTAAAGCCGATAGTAAGCGCCCAGTGACGTTTTTTAGGGATGAGCGCGAACGCGTAAAGAACAAAGCACAGCGAGGTCAGTGGTGACATGCGCCCCGCATGTGATGTTTTGGTGTTAATAAAATCTTCTACAAAAAATTCATCGATTCCTAAATTAACGGACAGCAAATATTGCGACATTGATGCCGCGCTGATCGCTAGGCACAGCAACGATAAAATGGATGTTATCATCCTAAAGTTAAAGGAGCGCATAAATAGGGCGGCACTTGCGAGTAAAAAACACAAAGCCGTGTTGAACTGCATCGGTGCGAAGCCCGTATATATTTGGATGAGGGAGGTGTCTTTTTTGAGCCAACCGACAAGGACGCCAATCGCCATAAAGAAGACAAGGGCTGCGCCTGCCCGTATAAGGTGCGGCTTAGATATTGTAAGCGTCATGGTTTTCTTTTTTGTGCTGTCTTTGCCCATAAATGAAGATTACAGGACAGATATCAATATGTGGTGAAGAAATTTGGGTTTATCCAGAGATGATTGCGGTTTTCAAAGTGAGGATGCAAAAAACCCGCCTTGGTTGAGGGCGGGTTTGTATGCGTTGTTATGATATGCGTTGCGCCGTTCTAGAAATCTTTGCTGAGATTAAAGAAGATGCGCATGCCTTGGTCGCCTGTTGTCTGAACATCACGGTTCAGCGGTAGAGCAACCATGACGCCCGCATTGATGTCTTTTGCAAATGTTGCCCGAACACCAAGGCCTGTTGAGGCAACGGTATCTGTTTTTTGTGACGCTGTGACAGGGTCATCGTTCCAAACGCGACCAACATCATAGAATGTGTAGACGTGGTATTTGTCAACGGCTTGAATATCAAATGGCTTGTTCCATTGTAGCTCAACCTTACCAACAACACCGTCGTCACCAACAATTTCAGACGGATCATAGCCACGGCCATAATCTTTGCCGCCAATACCAAATTCTTCGGAGCTAAGCTGTGCATCGTTTGACCATTGTCCGCGTGCGCCAAGCAAGAGGTTGAAGCTTGAGTTTATGCGCTGTAGGCGTTGGAACTCAGCGTTCAGTTTAAAGAACTCAGGATCACCCGCTGGACGTGAAATGCTAGCACTTCCTTGACGGCTGGCACCAAAAACATCAAGGCCTTGTGAGACTTCGAAATCCAAAATGTTAAATCCTGCATTGAAGAAGCGGTCAAGATATTCAAAACGTCCACCCAAACGAACGGCACGAATGCGGTCTTTGCGGTTTGGATCGATCGTAATGTTGTTTTTACTGTCTGAGTTACGGTAATCAAGTTTAGCGCGACCAGTGAAGTTGAAGTTACGTGAACGCACAAACGGATGACGCACTGTGGCACTGTAGAAATGTGAGTTACCTTCAACATCGAATTGGTCGAGTGTTGAACCCGGATCCGTGCTGGTCATGCTTGCAAATAAATCAAGCATTGTACCGTGCGTCCAGACAGGGATGCTGTAGCCAAGTGATGCATAGAACAACTCGATGCCGTCACGAACATCTGGCGCAGTATATAGCTGGCCTGTGATGGTTTCGTTCATACCAAAAAACGAGTTCGCGCTAACCGCGCCACCGATTTGGATCGGGCCAAGGAAGCGTGTGCCGTAATTGTCGATACTGGCTGTTCCGCTATATGGTGCGCGTTCAATGATGATGTCAAGATCCGCAGCACCCGTTTTCGTTTTAGACGGGCTAAGAACGCTCCGTGCTTTCACACCGGGAAGGTCGTTGATGACAAGTAATGTGTGCTCTAGATCAACTGTGTTTAGTGGCTGTCCGTCTGAGTGCGCGCGGCTTGCAATTTTGTTGATAAGCTCCGCAGCGGCAGGGGCTTCTTCGCCTTTAACATTGACGTTATCAATGTAGCCTTCGATAACGCGCAAACTGGCTTCCCCATTTTCAATGGTCTGCGCAGGAACAACAACCTGTGTCAGGATATAACCGTCATTACGGTATTTGCGCGTAAGGTCTGCTGCGATCTCATATAGATCAGCAAGCGTGATTGTTTCACCGAGCATGTCGTTATAAACGCTCATGATTTGTTCGTCATTATAGGCGGTAACACCCGTAACCGACAGACGATCAAGTTTGAACGCAACGTTTTCAGCACCCGCAGGGGCTTCGGCAACTTTTGATTCTTTGACATCAACACGTGGTTTAACGTCAGGCATTAATTCTGGTGATGCGATTTGTTGATCTGCGCGTCCTGGGTAGGCACTTTGGAACTGCGCATTAGGAACTTGCGCGAAAGCTTGGGAGGCCATTACAACAGAGAGCGCACATATTATAGTGCCTTGCTTCAGTCTTGACTTTAGTGTGAGGAAAGCCGCTGCGTTTTTCATGGTGTGATGCCTTAAGGTTTTATTTTAAAAAGGGTATTTGGAAAAGGTTGTAAGATAAAAAGAAGTCTTTGAAAAGATTAAAGTTTATATTGCCCCAAAAAAAATCAAAAGCCAATCTCTATCATCACTCTTTGTGAGGCAAGGCATAGTAATGGTTTCCATAACCTTGCGGCATGTGAGGGGCGTTTCTTTACCTAAAAGTATTAAAGAATCATTAATTATGTCTTGTATTTCGAAACGCTTTGGCTGTATAACACCAACATCGAGTTTTTAGTGTGCAAGTTTGGCGTATCTGTAATTACGGATTGAAACGACTTTTTATACTTGCTAGACACACTGAGTTTACACAGAGAGGCACCAAAAAATGACGGGCATCATCAACAAAACAGGCGGAGCAAACAAAATGACAAATTTAAATTTGAAAAAATTCCTAGCGACAACGACAATCGTAGCGGCTGGCGCATTGGCTTTTTCAACTCCGGTTCTTGCCGCAGATGGTGTTTGGAACCTGACACAGGGCGCAGGCGATGTTGGTGGCTTCGATGTTGTTTTTGATACTGACATAACAAACATTAATGTGACATCTCAAAATGGTCATGGCTTTGCCAGCGGTCAAGGTAACCTCGATATTCCGAATAATTATACAGTTAATGTAAACCAGATCAGTTCAAGCTCGACTTTCGTTGCCCGCGATACAGTCAATGACCCGACACGAATTTTAGGTAACCTCAACTCAAACGGTACTCTCTATATTCTTGATGAAAACGGCGTGTTTTTCGGCGCAGACTCAATCGTCAACGTTGGCGGTATTTTGGCAACAACAGGCAGCCTTGATACAAACGCTTTGTTTAACGGTGGCGATGCCGTCATTACGTTCTCTGATTCTGCTACGGGTCGCGTTATTAATGAAGGCCAAATTGATGTTGCGGAAGCTGGACTCGCGGCGTTCGTGTCTCCATTCGTTGTGAATCGTGGAATCATTAATGCGAAAGCAGGCGTTGTACAATTGGCCGCGGGTGAAACTGTGACGCTTGATCTTTACGGCGATGGTTTATATGAGGTTGCGGTCGAAGGCGAGCTTGCAGATGCGCTTGTTCTTAACGACGGCACAATTAATGCTGAAGGCGGCACGGTACAAATGACAGCACGCGCTGCAAAAGGTGTTGCGGATACAATCGTGAACATGCAAGGCGTTGTGAATGTATCTTCTGTTACTGTTGCTGGCGGCAAAATCATTCTTGATGGTGGCAGCAAAGGTATTACACGCGTTGCGGGTAAATTGGATGCTTCCGGTACAGATGGCGGCGCGGTCGAAGTTAAAGGCGAAACCATCAACATGGTATCAAGCACAGACATTAACGTTGACGGCGGCAAAGGTGGTGACGGTAATGGTAACGGTGGCGATATTGTTGTCTTTGGCGATAAAAACGCAATTTTCCGTGGTTCTTATTCAGCCAAAGGTGGCGCAAACGGTGGTAATGGCGGCTCTATCGAAACATCAGGTGAGACTGTTTCATTCGGCGCTAACTTCAAATTGTTCGCGACAGCAGCAAACGGTAATGGCGGTTCATGGTTGATCGACCCGATTGATCTGGATGTTGATGCTGTATTGGCAGGTTTGATGACAGCACAGCTTAATGTTGGCACAGATGTTACTGTTCACGCTGATAATGATCTTGGTATTAATTCCGACGTGGTTTGGACAGGTGCAGGCTCATTCACGGGTGATGCAGGACGTGATGTTAATGTGAATGCAAGTATTTGGGCTTCTTATAATGCTGCAGACAGCACAGAAGGCGCGATTAATCTTAACGCAGGTCGTAATATCTCGCTTGGTCGTTTTTCAACAGCGTTTACGGGACACCAACATGTAGAAACAAATACTGGTGATATCACGTTTGTTGCGGGTCAGAGCCTGCGTATGGGCGGTCAATCAGGAAATCATGTTCTTGTTCAGTCAATGAATGGTGATATCGATATTGATGCAAATGGTAATGTAAGAATTGAAAGCGGTAATAGCAGTGCAGGCAGCTACACAGAAATTCGTTCAGTGAATGGTGATGTTGATGTAACAGCAACAAATGGCCGTATTGAATTGACAGGCGGCACGAAGCCTAACTCTTACGCTAAAGTTAGTGGTAAAAATGTGACACTGACAGCCGGTGATCTTGAAATGAACGGCGGCACGGGTGCTTCTTCGACTGCTGAAGTGAACGGTAATAATATAACAGGTAACTTCACAAATGATGTGACGATTACGGCAAATGCATATATTCGTGCAAATGGCGGTGCGTTGCATCTGTCACAAGGTGGTATTCTTAACGCAGCAGCAGAGAGCATTGGTAACCAAATCTTCGGCACAATCGAGATTGACCAAAACGCAGGTGGTTCGATCCAGAATGCAATTGATGCGCTGAAACATAATAGTCTCTCTGTGACAAGCACAATTAACGTTGGCAATGGCGCGTTTGCTGGTGGCGTGAATGTTGATCAAGCGAACTTGACGCTTCTTGGTACGGGCTACACAAACACAACGACAGTTAATGTTGCTGGCGGCGGTGCAGGCTTTACTGTTACGGCGAATAACGTCACGGTTGATGGCTTTAAATTCCTCGGTGATGTTGCTGGCTCTGGCACAGGTGTTGCGGTAAACGGTACTGATAACACAACATTGAACAATAATGGTTACTTTGCGCTTAAAGACGGTGTTGTTCTTAGCACAACAACAAACGCGACAGTTTCCTCCAGCACATTTGATGTTAAGGAAACAGGCGTTAAAGTTTCAGGCGGTAATAATGCAACGATCGGTGGCGCGACTGCTGCGGATGGTAATATGATTACGGCTGGTAAAACAGGCGTATATGGATCTTCAAGCAACTTCCTTGATGTCAATAATAACGAAATTACAGGCACATTAGGATCTGATGGCCCTGTAAATGGTGATGCTATATTTGTTCAAAACAGCACAAATATGAGCATTCAAAACAATAACATTCACGATATCGGCGATGATGCTATTCAAGGCAACAATACAGACAATGCAACCGTTCATAATAACCAGATCAGTAACGTTGGTGATGCGGCAATCGCATTGATCGACGGGTCAAGCAATGCAACGGTCACAGATAACGTGATTACAAACGCCAACAAAGGCTTTGGTATCCGCACAAGCGGCGGTGGCACGGTAACAATCACAGGCAATAGACTGACAAACACGGGTGATGCAAGCCGTGATTACCAAAATGATGCCATCCACGTTGATGGTACATATACATCTGGTGTTGTTTCTGGAAACATTATTGATGGTGCTGCACAAGCGGGTATCGAAATCGAAGATATTGACTCTGGTCTGACTGTTTCGGGGAACAATATCCAAAATGCTGAAGTAGGCATTTATAACAACGGTTCTAACAGAACAGTAATTATAGGAAATACTGTTGATAATACAGACGCGAGCGGCGTGTATGTTAATGCCAGTGATTTTGCGTTTGTATCGACTAACACAATTACCGATGCGGGTGCTGATGGTGTGCGCATAGTCGGTGGCATCGCTACTAATGTTGACAGCAATACAATCAATAACAGCACTGATGACGGTATTCATCTGGATGGTGCTGACGGTACGTTTGTTAGTTTCAACACGATTAACGGTTCTGGCGATGATGGTATTGAGCTTGCAAACGCAAAGAATACCGGCGTTTTGGTGAATACTATTGACGGTAGTGCTGCAAATGGTGTGAACGCGCATGGCGGAGAAAACATCCATGTTATCGTCAACGGGATTACCAATAGTGGTTTGAGCGGTATCCTCATTGATAACGTTGGTAGCAATCCGGTGCCAACAACGGGCGCATATTATGGTAGTTTCGGTGGTTACTCAGGCAACGTTATTGGTGCTGCTGTTAAAGGCAACACAGTTACAACAACAGGTGGTGATGGTATCGGTGTTACCGACACTGATGGCGTGATCGTTGAAGGCAACATCGTGAGTGCAACAACAGAAAACGGTATTATTCTGGATAACAGCGATAATACGTTTGTTCAAAACAACACTGTTTCAAACGCCGGTCATAATGGTATTGCTGCGATTGACTCAAACAATGTCACAATTGATACAAACAATCGCGTTGACGGCACATCTTCTGCGGGTATCACCTTAAACCGCACAACGAACAGCACAGTGGACGGAAACACAGTTTCTAACACAGGTGGTTCTGGTGTTTGGGCGAAAGCTGCGAATGGTGCAACGGTTTCAAACAACGTGATTAACGGTACATGGTTGAACAAAAAACGTTCAACAGGTGCAGGCGTTTATATTGAAGACACAACAGCCGTAGTCGTTGATACAAACACAATTGACAACGTTAAGCGCAAGGGTGACGGCGTTGAAGTGAACAGCAGTAGCATGGTTATTGTGAAGAACAACACAATTGGCTCAGCGGGTGCAGGTAGCATTTCTGGCGAAGGTATTGATGTCAACAACTCACCAAGCACACAAATCACAGGTAACACTGTGTCAAACACGGGCTCAAACGGTATTTCGATCAACCCAAGCCCATATAGCTTGATTGCGGACAACACAATCAGCAACTTTGGTGACAACGCAAACGGTATCTATGTATTGGGTAGCGATGGCACGAGAGTTATCGGCAACGATGTAACTGGTGGCGGTACAGGCCAAACAGGTATCTTGGTTGAAAACAGCAGTAACGTTTTGGTTGGTGATGACGATGTTTATGGTTGGGTACATTGGGGATCAAAGTGGTGGCAAGTTTATTGGGGTGTAACGGATCGCAACGGTAACGATGTTGATGGTGTTGAAACAGGGGTCTCCGTTGTGAACGGTTCTGGCAACACAATCAGAAACAACGATGTCACAAACACTGGTGATGATGGAATTGTTGCTACGAATAGCAATGGCATCGTGATCCATAATAACGATGTTTACAACACAGGCGATGAAGGCATTCAGGTTAGCGATAGCCTTGATGCACAAATCACTTGGAATGATATCGATGAAACAGACGGTCATGGCATTTACGTGACAGGTAGTACCTCTGCTGATATCGAAAACAACAATATTAACACTCATAAATCTGGTGCAAACACTCAAGAAAACGGTATCTACGTTCGCAACAGTGACTATGTCGATGTTAAAAACAACAATGTTGATGACACAGACGGTCATGGTATTTATGTCGCAAACAGCGATCATGCTGAAATCAATGACAACGTTGTAACAGATGCAGGCCAGAACGGTATCTTCGTGAACCCATCTGATTATGTGACGATCGAAGGCAACGAGCTTCATGACGTTTCATGGGATGGTATTCATGTTTCTGGCGGTAAATCTGCGCTAATCAAAGACAACCACATTGGTCGTGCTGATAGCGATGGTATTGACGTTGAAGGCAACAGTGGTGTTAAAGTTCATGGCAACTATATACATGACACAGGCGATAGCGGTATTGAAGTGAGCAACAGCTACGATGCAGATATTCGTTGGAACAAGACTTACGACACAGATGGTGATGGCATTGAATTGTCAGGTAGTAGTCATTACGCCGATATTCGTAACAACGAAGTTTACCGCGCAGGCGATGATGGCATTGACGTTTCATATGCTTATCGCGTGGATGTAAACGACAACGATGTTTACGGCGCGGTTAACAATGGTATCGAAGTATCTAACAGCAACGATGCTGATATTGAACGCAACACAGTAACTGGCGCGAGCCTTGACGGTATCAACGTTTATCGTGGTCGCAATGCCCTTATCAAAGGCAATAAGGTCTACGGTACAGACGCTTATTACTCTCGTGGTCGTAGTTATGCTGGTACAGACGGCGCAGGTCGTGATGGTATCCACGTTGAAAAGAACTCAGGTGTTGGCATCTACGGCAACACCGTTGAAGGTGGCGATGATAACTACTACAGCGATGGTGGTAACGGCGCAGGCCGTGACGGTATCCATGTTGTAAATAGTTTTGATGCAGACGTTCAATTCAACACAATCACAGGTGGTGATGAATACCGCTATGGTCGTGGCGAAGCAGGGCTCGGCGCTGGTGATGATGGTATCTACGTTCACGGCTCAAGCTATGCTGATATTCGTTACAACAATATCGACAGCACAGGCGATGACGGTATTGACGTTCGTTACAGCTATAAAGTTGATGTAAACGGTAACCGTGTAAGCGATACAGACGATAACGGTATCGAAGTACGTGGTAGTTATGATGCTGACGTTCGTTATAACCGTATAAGCAAAACAGGTGATGACGGTATCAATGTTGATGGCTCTAAATTTGCTGATATCCGTAACAACATTGTAGCATTCACTTATGGTGATGGCATTAAGGTTACAAATAGCGATTTCGTTGATGTAAACGAGAACATTGTTGGCTTTAACGGTGATGACGGTATTGATGTTGAAAACAGCTTCGCCGCAGACGTTGAACGCAACCTTGTTGGTTTGGTTCGCAATAACGGTATCGAAGTTGAAGGCAGTAACTATGCTGACGTAACAGGCAACCGTGTTTCACGTGTTGGTGGTAACGGTATCTATATCACAGAAAGCGGTGATGTTGATGTGACGTTGAATACGGTTCACGATGCTGATGAAAACGGTATCGCCGGACGTTATAACGGCACAATCACAATCGCAAATAACACAGTTTACGATAACGGTGATGATGGTATCGACGTGAAATACACACGCGGTAATGTCTACATCACAGAAAACACTGTTTACGGTAACGGCGATGATGGCGTTGATGTTGAATTCGCACCACATGTTGAAATTGTTGGAAACACAATTTATGGCAACGATGATGATGGCATTGATGTTGACTATATCTCAACACCAACAACATTGACCGTGGATGGAAACACAGTGTTTGACAACGGCGATAACGGCATCGAAGTCAGCAATTCACAAAGAACAGAAATCTTGAACAACATTGTGTTTAACAATGGTTCACGGGGCTTGTTCATGGAAGGTGCATATAACAACGAAATCGTTCTTGCGGGGAACAGCTTCACTGACAATCCAATCGGTGCTGAGTTCCAAAGTGGTGAGATTGACCTGACAGGTGATACAAACTTCTTCACAGGTGGTGAAGTGGGCATGTTCTTTAATCCTGCAGAACTGTATGATTACAAGCCACGTCCTCCACAAGAAGAGCCTGAAGGTCCATCCTTTAATCTGTTTGCTTTGGAAGAATTTCCATTTGAGCCTAGCTATGCGCCGATGAGCCTTGTTGGAAACACAATCGGAACGACAACCTTTGTGGGTCAATCTGAATACTATATGGAGCTAACAAATGGTGCGTTCTTTAACCCAGGTACACCAACGGTTCTAAATGGCTTGAATGCAACTTATGATGGCATTAACCCTGCTTCACAAGGTGGCTTCTTGACACAAGCACAGTTTAACCAGATCGAAGCGGGTATTTACCACTTCACAGATTTGGCTTCGCTGGGCTTGTTCTTCTTCGGTGCTGTGCCGGATGATATCGATCAGGAAGACTTGTTCAACAAGTTTGGTTTGTTCGTTGGCCCGAATGGTGGCTTGAACGTTAGAATCACAGGTCTTCCAGGTTTGACACAAGCTGATCTTCTGGCACAAATCGCACCGGCCGCGGGCGAAGCGGGTACAGCCGAGAGCTTGGCAGCTCTTGAGCCAGCCGCAGGTGGTGATGATGAGAGCAGCCGTTGCTGGAGTGAAGCAATCAACGCAGCAGGTTCTGGCGTAAGCACAACATACAGTTTTGGCTCTGACCCTGAATCCGCATTGAGTGATGCCGCTGGTTGTGGTGGCGCGCTTTAATCTGCCGCACAATAGATAATTCAAAAGCCCCGTTCATTGAGCGGGGCTTTGTTTATATAGAAATTAAACCGCCTCTTTCGTCGGTTGACAGAGGAGGTATATGTAATTACATTATGCTATAAATTGATTTTAATGGGGGATATAACATGATAAAAGTTCTTAGAGATATTGGTGCTGGGCTTGCTTTCACAATCGGGGTGGGGACAGCTATTCATTTGGCTGATGATGTAAGTGGCAACCATTTGAAAAGCCTCGCAGTGCGTTTTGAAAATGCGGTCATTCAAGGTGCGCCGGAAACCACGAAAAACGCTTTTCAAGCATCTGTTGCTAGTCACCCTGCTTCTACACTAGATTTGGCTTTTTTTGTCTTTGGTGTCCCATTAGGTGCTATCGGTTATCGCAAGTTGGTAAACCGCGAAGAAAAAAACAACCCTAAACCTAAGCTATAGAACTCAATTTTCTTTACGTCGTCATTGCGAGCGTAGCGCGGCAATCCAGAATGGTTGTTGTGGCAAATACTCTGGATTGCCGCGTCGCTGTTGCTCCTCGCAATGACGGTTAAAGAAGAGGTTACAGTAGCGCGAGTTTTTCCACGCGACTTAGCTTCTTAATCGCGATTTCGCGCTTTGAGGCCATGCTGCGGTTTTCGCATTCTTCTTGGTAGAGCAGTTTAAACGGTGCGCGGCCTTTGGTGTATTTCGCGCCTGTTCCTGCTTCGTGGGCGGCAATGCGGGCGGGGAGGTCATTTGTGATGCCTGTGTAAAGCGTGTTGTCGGTGCATTCCAATATATAAACGACCCAATTCACGGTGCTCTATCCTTTGTCTTTGTCATGTTGTTCTGGTATATGATATAACGCGCTGCGCCCCACGAAAAGGCGCAAAAGGATTTAAGAGGAATTATATGCCACCGCCACTATTACTTTCCGTTAAAGATGCCATGGTTAAATACGGCAATTTTGTCGTGTTCGAAGGGCTGAGCTTTAACCTGCATGAAGGCGGGCGGATTGCGCTTGTGGGGCAAAATGGCGCTGGGAAATCGACGCTGATGAATATCATCACAGGCGTGCAGGATTTAGACGATGGTGAACGCTGGGAAGAGCAGGGCACAACGGTCGGTTATTTGCGACAGGACATTATTCCGAAAAAGAACCAAACCGTTTTTGACTTTATCTTCGAGGAAATCAAAGCCGATGAGCAAGAGCTTCACGCCTATAAGGTGGATATCGTTGCCGAGGCGTTGGAGCTTGATATCAAGGCACAAATGACACATCTCTCAGGCGGGCAAATTCGTCGTGCGGGATTGGCGCGGGCGTTGGTTGAAGAGCCGGATATCCTGCTGCTTGATGAACCAACCAACCACCTTGATCTGGACGCGATTGAATGGTTGGAAGAGTATCTCAATAACTATCGCGGTACGCTTCTCTGCGTTAGTCACGATCGTGCATTTTTGTCCAACGTCACAAATCAGGTGTTCTGGCTTGATCGTAGTACGCTTAAGGTCAGCCCACGCGGATTTAAGTATTTTGACGAATGGTCAACGATGCTTTTGGAGCAAGAAGAGCGCGAGCTTAAAAACCGCAAACAAATCGTCGCGCTTGAAGTCGCATGGGCGAGCAAAGGCGTAAAAGCCCGCCGCAAACGCAATCAACGCCGTTTGGAAATGGTGAAAGAAGCGCGTGTGAAGCTGAGAGCCGATGAATCTGCCTATCGCCGTGCGACATCCACCATCAAGATCAAAGGTGTGAAGGAAGACGATAACAGCTCGAAAATCGTTTCCGAATTTTACAATGTTTGTAAATCGTTCGAACGCGCTCATAGCGATGAAGACATTATTATTCTCGATAAATTCTCACTGCGGATTAAACGTGGTGATCGTATCGGGATTATTGGTAAAAACGGCTCAGGAAAAACAACGTTCCTAAAGATGCTTTTGGGTGAAATTGAGCCTGACCAAGGGCGCGTGAAACGCCGCAAGGAATTGGAATTCTCGTATTTTGATCAAAAACGCCGTGATCTTGCCCCTGATGATACGTTGCGCAAAACGCTGTGTCCGCAGGGCGGAGATTATCTGGATGTGATGGGAAAATCGCGCCATGTGTGTGGTTATCTGCGTGACTTTATGTTTGATCCTGCGCGTGTGAATGACAAGATTTGCCAGCTTTCGGGTGGACAGAAGAACCGTTTGATGCTGGCCAAAGTGCTCGCGAACCCGCGCAGTTGTTTGATTTTGGATGAACCAACCAATGATCTCGACATGGAAACGCTGGATATGTTGGAAGAGATTTTGACAGCCTATAAAGGCACGTTGATCCTTGTGTCGCACGACCGTGATTTCCTCGACCAAACCATCACGCGCCTTTTGGCGTTTGAAGGTGACGGTGTTGTGCGGAACGTTATCGGTGGCTATAGCGATTATCTTGTTGATCGTAATAAACGCAACGGCGTAGGCGCACCTGCAAAGAAAGAAACGCAGAAGCAGCCGCCAAAGCAGCAAGCGGTGGAAACGCTAAAGGCCGAAGAAAAACCAACGCAGAAGCCAAAAAAACTCAGCTATAAATACGAGCGCGAATTGAGCCAGTTACCCGATAAAATCGCAGAAGCGGAAAAAGACATTGTTAAATATAATGAACTGCTCGCGGATGCGGATTTTTACAAGCGTGACCCAAACGGTTTTCACGACGCAACCAAGGAAATTTCCGAAGCACAAGCCAAACGTGACCGCTACGAAAATCGCTGGTTAGAGCTAGAAGAAATGAAAATGGAAACCGAAGAGGCTGCTGGTTAAGCTCTCGATTCTAAAAATAAAATATTAGGAGGAGGGCGTTTGCCCTGCGTTACTTGAGTGCGCCTTCGACCTTGGCACGAGCGCGGTTTTCAACTTGTTCAAGATAGTTCATGTTGATCTGTGCTTCGGCTTTAAGTTTGTGCTGCAGGTTGATGAGTTCCTGCATATCTGTACCGCCAAAGGCTGTAAATTCTTTTTCGCGCTCCATAAATTCATTTGCGGCTTTTTGGTACAACGCGCCCATATCCATTTTACTTTTTGTGCTTTCAAGGAAAATAGCATCATTGCCGAGTGCCACAGCGTTTGTCTCGTTCTCGTAGCTTTCAATGACTTTTTTAGTGATCGAAATAATGTCTTTCAATGCCTGTGCAGTGTCTTGCGGCAAGATTTTTGGGGCGGTGTTGTCTTTAGTCATTTATTCAATCCTTTAAATATAGTCGGCGATGTTAAGTCTTAGAAGCTTGGTTGTGACAGCGTAAGAGGCTTCGAGCTGTGACTCATACTCTTGAAGTTTAATTGAAACCTCAGCCAAATCAACTTCTTTCAAGCCGGAAATAATACCATCGACCAAGTTCAATTGCTCTTTGTTTTCCAAGATACGGCGATCAAGCGTTTGTGAATTTTGCGAGATATTTGCCTTTGCAACAGCCAGATCATCAAGTCCTGTTTCAAGTAATCCCAAAGCTTCGTTCAACGCCGCGAGATTACCTGGTGATGTTCTCGCCAGATCATAGGCACGAATAATTTGTTCAAGCGCAGGGTCATTGGCGCGTACGCCATAGTTAATGGTGAAGTTATCGGAAATTTCGACAGATTGAACAAAGTCATCGCCTTGATAGTAATTCGTGTTGGGCGCGGATGGCGGTAATGCGCCACCAAAGCCCGCAGCATTTAAATCCACGGGTGCTGTTTTTGTCGCGGCACCTGCAAATATAAAGCGACCAGCAACAGTTGAGTTCAAGATTGACGCTGTCTGGTCAATATTGTGCTGTGCGATTTCTTGGAGTTGTGCTGCCGATGAAAACTGGTTTATTGCGTTACGCAAATCGGCGATGAATGATTGGCCGACAGTTAGGATGCTGCCGTAAGCGTCAAAGGCTATTTCGGCGCGATTAAGCGCGGTTTCGGCATTGGCCGTTTGCGTAGCTATTCGTTTGGATTCAGACTCTAAATTTAGAATCTTGTTTGTGTCTGTTGCGATGCCTTGGTATGTGTCGGACTTAAAGCCACTAGAGAGCTGTATTTGTCCTTCGGCGTATTTGGACTGAATGGACAGATTATTGTTAATCAGTCTATTTGTCTGTGCAAAGCTTGCTATGCGGTCAACCATAATTGTGCTCCTTTACCTTACTGCCGCGATGAGTTCGTCAAACAGATCAGATATCGTCGATATCACTGTTGCGGCGGCTTGGTATCTTGCTTCTAGATCAACAATTTTTGTCATCTCTTCATCTATATTAACACCTGTGAGGTTCTGAAGGGTAGATTTTGTTTGATCTAATAAAAATAGAACGGTCTCAGCCTTTTGTGCGGCGTTGTTTGCGCGGTTCGCGGCATCGGACATTATTTTGTCGGCGTAGACGTCTAATGTCTCGTTTTGTGCGGCAAAGTTACCTGCTGCGCCAAAGGCGACAGCCGCCGTGAATACTTCGTTCATGGCCTTTGATAGCGAGCCATCACCCGGCGTTACGCCAACATCACCGATAACGGCTGTGGCATTAAGGCCGCCTGTTGCTAAATATTCGCTACCGTTGCGTAAATATTCGCTGACTTGGATATCTTCCGCACCGAGTATGCCCGTAAACAGGTCATTCAACCCGAAGAATTGTCCAAATGACTCGCCGCCGCCCATGTCACTGGTGAGCTGATTAATAGAAACACCTTCGCCTGCGTTATTGGCGGTAAGAACGAGTTCGCCATCACCGTTCAAGCTGGCTGTTAAGTCAGGGCCGAGTGCGGCATTGATGCCGACGATCAAATCATTGACTGTCGCAAAGCCTGCAAGGTTTAGGGTCGCCACATTATTAACAACACCATTGGCATCGGTCAGCGCAATGCGCATGGTGCCAGAGCCTGTGAGTGCCGTGCCGCCAGCCAAGCCAGAAAGGTCGCCGACCATCTCTGGGCGTGGTTGTGCGGAAGCACCTGTGTTCAAAAGAGAGTTTAACTGGTCGCTCATCGTATTTGCGAAAGCGTTTAACTTCTCTTGCTCTTGCACCAAAAGACCATCACGAATGCTCAGTAAACCGTTTAAGCGGCCACCATCAATGTTTGCGGTAATGTCTGCGCCATCCACTGTGACGCCAGATAAGCCACCAGGGTAAACGGCTGTGCTGTCAAATGATGCGGATGCTGGCGAGAAACTCAGCAAGTGCGGATTTGACGTCAAAAGAGGGCGCCCGTCGGTATAAATTTTAACTTGGTTGTTGCTGTCGAAGAAATAATTTATTTCGATTTCGGAAGATAGGTTTTCGAGCTCCAGATTGCGATCGTCCTCTAATTCCGCAACGCTACGACCTGTAACGCTGGCGAGTGCGATTTCTTTATTTAATCGATCAATTTTGTTTAGCGAGTTATTGATATTATTGACAGATTCATTGATTTCACTATCAGCTTCGCCGCGTAAGCCTTGCACTGTGTTGGAAAGTTGACGTAATTGGAATGCCACTTCTTCTGCAGCACTTATAACTTGTGCTTTTAAGGCGTTATCTTCAGGGGTGAGCGCGAGTTGATCAAGGGCAGAGGCCAAATCATCGACTGAGGCGCTTAATGTGTTACCGCCACTGATTGTGCCGAGACGATCAGCATAGCGATCCAAATACTCAGCAATGGTGCTGTTGCTAGCGGCGATGCTTGTATCTTCGATCACTTTTTCAAACAGAAACGGGTCGAATAATATGGTTGTGACTGTGCCGCCGACAGGGACGGAGCCGAGGCCTGATATGCCGTATTCTGGTGAATATTGCTTGCGGGTGTATCCCGCTTTGTCAGCATTCGTCACGTTGTTGGCGCTCACGGTGATCTGTGATTCCGTATTGCGTAGCCCTGCGAACGATGTATATAGCGAACTTGTTAATGACATGATCTTGGTGCCTCCTGTAAGGCTAAAACTCTATTAATCTCGCGCATAATGCCGAGCTGTAGTTCCGTGTTTACTTTTAGTTGGTTGTATATGTTTTCCAACTTGTCCGAAAAATAGTGCAGCGCATCTACATTCGGCGGTATTTCATTAGAGATAAGTTCAAACATTT
The DNA here is from genome assembly GCA_037969035.1 of Bdellovibrionales bacterium. Lineage (GTDB taxonomy): Bacteria > Pseudomonadota > Alphaproteobacteria > Micavibrionales > Micavibrionaceae > JBBKWU01. Next base: position 22,013 of record JBBKWU010000014.1, on the reverse strand, counting down.
GATGAGCCTGTTTTTCGAAGGTGCGGAGTAGCATATTTTTTGTAATTGAATATGCGGTGTCTGCAAAAGCACCGTCGGAGGCCAGTGTCATATTCTCCATCTCTGTCAAAGCATTTAAACGTGTGCAAAGAGCATCAAAACTATAAATATTCGCAGAAAGTGCCTCAGAAAGGCTGCCGGAGATTATGATTTCATCAAGTGTCATTCTTTCTCTCCTGTTTGTGCGGAATTTAAGTATGCTATGCAGGCATCCGCGTTGTCTTGTGACTGTCTAAGGTTCTGCTGTTCTTTAATAATCTCGTTTTCAATCTTGGTGATGCGTTCATCGGTGCCCATAAGGACTTCTCTTAATATGGCTTCGACTTTGGTCTTTGTCGCATCATCGAGCGTATCCATCTTTGTACTTATTTTTCTGATGTCGTCCGGTATAGAGGGGCTTGCGAGTAGGCCATCAATGCCATTTTTCTCATAAATCTCTATAATCCGGGCGACTTCATTCATTTGTTCATTCCTTTATTCATTAATAGTGGTTACTTATTATTGTACCGCATTAATGAGTGTTTGGAAAAGCTCGTCTACTGTACTCACGACCTGTGCCGCAGAAGAGTAAGCCTGTTGTGCAACAATCATCTTGTTGAACTCTTCAGACGTATCAACCGTGGAAAGCTCGAGTGATGTGGCGGATATATCACCCGCATTACCTTGACCAGGGCGGCGTAAGTTCACGTTACCAGCACGTTCGTTCTCGTCGTAAACAGTGCCTTTCACGTTGATCAAGCCATCAGGGTTTGAGAATGTAGCGATTGGTATTTGGAAAATCGGACGACGAACACCGTTATCAAATAACGCGGTGACTGTACCGGCATTATCAATTTCGATGCCACTCAACTGACCAAAGCGAACACCATCCTGATCGATCTTTGTAATTTCAAGATCAGGTGTAGCGGTGCTTGAGTTGAACTGTGTTAAGCCGTCGAACAGGCTTTGTGTACCCATATCCAGTTCAAACGTTAAGTCATTCGCGCCAGATGTGAGGCCTGTTACAGATATGTTGAATGGCTGCGCAGGTGCGCCATCAATCGTGTTGATTGAACCATCGCCGTTAAACACAATCGTTTGCGTTCCCGCAACACCAGCACCAGAAGACGGTGAGGCTGAACCAAGTGACGTAATATATGGGTCTATGTATGTAACGTCCCATGTATTGATCGCTGTCTTGATAAAGGTCGCTTCGATTGTATGGCTTGTACCAAGAGCATCGAAGAATTCGAACGCTGTTGTGTATTCCGGATCACCAGGTGCGCCAGTGTTAATCGCGCTATCTGCAGGTAAGTTGATGTCCATCTCGACCTGTGATGTTGAGCCAGCTGTACCACTGATTGTATTCAAATCAATCGGTATCAGCGAGTTCAAGTCATTGCTGTTGGTGGCGGTTACGTTGCCGTCATCATCTGTACGTTGACCGAGCAAAATCATACCTTCATTGTTAACCAAAAGGCCTTGCTCATTGGTATCAAAGTCACCATTACGTGTGTATTGATAGCCAGATGGTTGGGCATTTGGATCGTCAGTGACGACAAAGAAGCCTTGGCCGCTAATGGCGATGTTGGTTGATTTTCCAGTGTTTTGTACAAGGCCTTGTTCTGTGAGGCCTTGGCTCGTGCTATAGGTGACGCCGCCACCGACTTGGTTTTGTGATGATGATGCGCTCGTACCTGTAATCAGCGATTGAAAGCTGATTTCACGTTTTTTGTAGGCTGTGGTACTCACGTTTGCAATGTTCTCGGATACTGCTGCGATAGCGGTACTCTGAGCATTCAAACCTGATACAGCCGAATTTAATGCACTTCCTAAACTCATGGTTTTTCTCCTTCTACTCTAAAATTATGGTGTTTGGGGTTGAGTGTTTTGCGCAAGTTTTGCGACTTTTAAAATATCTTCAATGCGATAAGAAACAGCACCTGCTGTAAGATATGTGCTCGTGTCGTTCGTCCAGACGCCGTCGATACTGGCGTTAGATGTTACATTGTTCTTAAGCACTTTGTCGCTTGCATCACGTGCCGCGATGACAAGCTCTAGCGGTTCACCTTCGCTTAGCCCTAGCGTGGATGTATCAAGTGTGAAGTCGTGAACGCCAGCACTTATAAGACCATCTTGGGTGTGAACAATCGTTCCGTTCTTATCCAGAACCGTTAGCTTCACATCGGCTGCTGTGCCGTTGATACTATATGACCACTTCGCAGCACCACTTTGTGATGGTGTTGTATTCGAAGACACTTCAACTTCCTCTCCTATATAAGAGAGTGTCGTGTTGTTGCTGTTCTTCGTGAGAAGGTCATTGGTAACAGTTAAGTTGGCGTTTGTTGTGATACCTTGCTCTAATATAGAGAAGCGCGTTAACTGTGCAGCCCACTCATCTGTATCCATAGGGTCAAGAGGGTTCTGATTTTCTAATTGTGTCAAAAGCAACTTAAGGAAATCGGTTTTTTGCTTTTCCGCATCCTCCGAAGCCCGCTCGGTAGCGGTTTGTTGTGAGACACCTACGTTATTACTAGCCGCAATATTCTGCGTATTTAAAACTGAAAGACTATCCATGTTTTTTATCCTTTCGCTATTACCACGCAGTAGCTCACCGAAATGGGGCGGAAAAAATAAAAATAATTAAAAAATAAATAGGCCGCCAAAAAATTTATGTTTTGTTTACTGTTTTGGGGTACACTCAGAACATAAGGTTGTTTTTGTTTCATTTAGAGATGACCTTTAGCTTTAGTATAAAGCGCACCCGACAGGATGTTGGGTTTTATATATTCAGGATTCTTAGAAAAGGAGATCTATCATGCCTGTTATCGCAACAAACACAGCGGCGAATTCGTCGTTATTCTACCTAAACCGTAACTCTGCGTTACAATCTCAATCTTTAAGTAAAATTTCTAGTGGTTCACGTATCGTGCGTTCATCTGATGATGCCGCGGGTCTAGCTGTTGCTGACCAGTTGCAATCAGACATTACGTCGCTTACAACTGCTGCACAAACAACACAGCAGGTTGCTGCTATGCTTCAGATCGCTGATGGTGGTTTGGCACGTACTGGTGAAATTCTACAACGTATGAAAGCACTGGCTACTCAGTGGAACTCTGGTACAGTTGATGCAACATCACAGGGCTTTATTGAAGCTGAATATGACCTTCTTGTCGCTGAAATTGACCTCATCGCAACAACGACAGTTTATAACGGTCAAAACCTGATCGATGGTACTTTCAACTTGGACGCGGTCGTCGGTGTGGCTTCTGCTCAGGTTATTTCTATTGATTTGAGTACTGTTGATGCTGACCAAGCTGGCTTGGGTATTCCAGCCGCAGGTGCCTTTGGTGCGATTGGTGATGTTGATACTATTGACACAGCAATTGGTACGCTTGGTGGATATCGTGCGACTGTCGGTTCTTTGACATCTGCCTTTGAATTCCAAGGCGAAGTGATTGCAACACAGCTTGAAAACCTAGCTGCTGCGAAATCATCAATCTCTGACGTTGACCTTGCTGCCGAGCAAACAGCCTTCACGAACTACCAAGTTCTGACAGAAGCTGCGATTGCCGGCCTTGCGCAAGCAAACCAGATGAAAACATCACTTCTATCCCTCGTTAGATAGAACGTAGTCTTTTCGCAAACGGCACAACGTTTGCATCCTAAAATTTATAAGAAAGGGGTTAAACCTTACCCCCTTTCTCTTCTCCGCAAGGGGAGGGGTATGATATAATTATATCGTAATGGCTTATTTAAATAATTTATTACCATGTAATTTGATACGGAATGAACAGGCAGGAGTAAAATGTCAGAGATTTCAGGCGGTACATTATCACAGTCAGGCTCACGGATATTCATTTCCGGTACGGCATCAGGTCTAAATACATCTGCTTTGATCGAAGCCTCTGTCGCCTTAAAGACACAAAAAGCCGATAAACTCGACATTCAGATTTCAGATAATTCTAACAAAAAAGCAGCGTATTCAGAGCTGCAAACTCTTTCAAAAAATGTTCAGACAGCCCTTGGGAAGCTTACAAACCCAGCAAGTGTGTTATCAACCAATTCAAGTGTATTCGGGGCGCGCAGCGCTTTCGTAAGCACCTCTGATGGCTCAAATGTCGGTGGCATCATGGCGGTGGCGGTTGATAAAGATGCTGAGGTTGGATCTTATTCTATCGAGGTTTTACAGCGCGCTGAATCAATGAAGGTTCGTGGCGCAAGCTATGCCGATCAAACAACTGATCTCGGTTATACTGGAACATTTGATATTGGTCTGGCTGGCGGTGCAATCGCGACAATTAATATTGCCGCTACGGATTCTTTACAGGAAACAGCAGCACTTATTAATGCACAAAAAGATATAACGGGCGTAAGAGCATCTGTTCTGAAAGTGTCCGAAACTGAATTTCAGTTGGTTCTAACCGCACAAGATACAAATAAAGCCATCGAGGTGACCAATGTCACAGGCGATGATGTTCTGAACTTGACGGGCGTAACGGACGGTGTCGGTGGCTATAATAATATTATTCAAGCACCGCAGGGAGCCATCATTGAGGTTGATGGTGTAGCCATTGCGCGGGACGATAATAATTTTGACGATGTTCTAACGGGCGTTGAATTTACGGTGCGGAGCGCCGCACCTGGCACGATTATTACCGTTGATGTTGATAATGACGCACAGTCCGCGAAAGAAGCAATCTTAGATTTTCTGGAAGCTTACAACACGCTCAGAGACTTTATCACGAAAAACCAACAAGTAGATGCTTCTGGTAATGTCGCCGAAGATGCGCAGCTTTTTTCTAATGATCTTTTGGATCAACTATCTTTTGATATGAGTGCGCTCACAGGTGGCGATTTTAGTGCGAATTCATCTGTTATCACAACAATCCGTGATTTGGGAATTAAGTTTGATGCAAATAACCGTTTGGTTATTTCTGATGAAGTTAAGCTAGATACCGCATTGCTCAATGATTATGAAGAAGTGCAGGCGTTTTTTGCGTCAAGTTCAACAAGTGATGATGCTGAATTTAGATTGCTGATCAATAATTCAAATGCTCCATCACAGGATATTGTTTTTGATATTACAACGGATGGTGCGGGAACTATCACAGGCGTTACGGCCAATGGCGATGGCGCGGCTTTTACGATCAGTGGAAAAAACTTGATTGGTGCGGTGGGAACACAGTACGAGGGACTTACCTTTTCTTATCAAGGCACAGCGGCAAGTGTCACGATTAATGCTTCTGTAAAGCAAGGTTTGGCTGATTTATTGAGCAATAAAATTGATCAATATACCAATAGCGTCGACGGCACAATCCAAATACGCAAGCTTGATCTGGATACTGAAAATACAAAACTTATTAAAGAGGCGGGGGAGATAAGAGCGCGCGCGGAAAACTATCGTGATTCACTTATTACTAAATACGCTAAACTAGAGGCAGACCTTGAGTCATTGCGCCTTCTTAAAAACCAACTCAGAGCCCTATTTGGAATAAAAGATGATGACTAATAATGACCCCTATAAGAAGGCGGTGAACGCCTATCAAGACACAAATACGTCCGCGATGGGTGGGTTTGATGTCGTGGTTGAACTTTATAAAGGCATGATTAAAAATATCAGAGCGGCAAAAACTGCCCAGCAAGAAGGCCAGCTGGAAGATATGGTCAAGCTGATTGAAAAAACAAACAATATTTTGATAGCGCTGCAATCGCATATTGACCGTAAAAATGGCGGCGAAGCGGCTGAGTTTCTCGATAAATTTTATAACGGCGTATTTGCAACGCTTATGCGAATTCACAGGGAAGATAATCCTGCCGCCGCATTTGATACACTTTTAGGGCATATCCAGCCCGTCTACGAAATCTGGTGCCGTCACGCATCAGCGGCCTCTGAGGCCACATCGTCAGAGAATAAAGACGATAATAACGGGTCCGGGGTCGAAGTCGGGGTATAATACAAAAGCCTTTTAAATGAAGGCATAACACTAATTCAAAAATTTAAAGCGCGTCGGTTCATTCGGCGCGTTTTTTTTACTGTTTATTGCTCCGCACGTTCAAAACTGGCCTCCATCTTGCATATATCATACTGAGCCTTCATCACAACCAACAGGAAAGGTGTGCGAGGTATGTATCTGGTAGAGAAAAATGAGAGAATAGTAGCAGGGAGCATCAAGCAACGCTCAGACGCACAGCTTGAGGACGAAATATTGCTGGCGCGCATCGCGACAGGAGACCAAAAGGCCTACACAGCCTTGGTTCAGCGCTATGTCGGTAAAATCTGGCGCTTGGCGATGTCTATCTTGAAAAACGAGCAAGAAGCCGAAGATGCCGTCCAAGATGTGTTCGTTTCACTCCTGCAATCTCTCAATAAATGGGATCCAGAAGGGCAGGCAAAATTTTCCACATGGATTTACCGCGTGTCATTTAATAAATGTATTGACCTCAAACGTAAGCGCAAACCAACGGAATGCGCGGATAACCTGCAAATGCCGACAGGGGAAAAAGATGCCTATCAGGAAACATTTGATAACCAGATCTCCGAAAAGCTAACAGATCACCTGAGTAATCTTCCCGATGCGCAGCAATCAGCACTGCATTTGTTCTATTTCGAGGAAATGACCGTGGAGGAAATTGCCACAAAACTCGGAAACACAGCCCAAGGCGTGCGCTCACTCCTAAAACGTGGAAAAGCAGCGTTACGCGATAAAATGCAATACGACCAGACATTCAAATCCAGCCAAATGTCAGAGTTTATAACACCTGCAGCATTATAAAATTAACTTGATATAACTCACGCAAAAAGCAGCAATAACTTTATTGCTGTTTTTTTGTTTTACAATGTATTATTTTATGGTAATTATGAGCTCTTTTTATAATTATACTTCTAGAAGGAGCATAAAATGTTGCAACTAAAAACTCTTTTAACAGGGGCCGCTTTGTCCGGCGCGATGGCGGTCACTGGCGCAGTAGCGCAAGATGAACTGGCGGGGCTTTCTACTGAAGAACAGGCCGCTATCAGCATTGCTCATGATTTTAATACATGCATGACAAATGTAGACATGACGGCGTATGAAACGGCAACGGCCGAGTTTGAGACTGCAATGGACACATATTACTCTGCTATGAGGGCTCAGATGCAGCTTTGGAACGACTTCTTGGAAACAAGTGGCTTTGGTCAGCAACTAAAAGAAAGCTCAATGTTGCAACGTGAGGCTAAAGGCTTCATGGATGGGGTGGTGCTGGAAAATGAATATGCCGCTATACAGGATTTGGCAAGAGATCAGTTTTATGCGCAAACCACAGTGACGGAGGCCGTAGCACCTAAAATGTCTGATTATTTTTCAGGCGTTTCACCCGCTGAGCTTTGTAGAGATCAGGCTTATGAATCCTCTTTTGATGCTTATAATTCTATGGATACGGCCTATTTAGATTACTACCTTAGTGCCGCAAAAAATAAACTTGGTGCTCAGACTTACCTTGACCTGACAAATGCGCCGTAATCTTTTTTTTCTCGTAATATAAATGACGCAGAAGCAGCAATAATTTTATTGCTGTTTTTTTATTTGCATAACTTATGAGACTCTGTTATTGGTGTTGACATATTTCAACGTAAATGAAAAACAGGAGAAAAAATATGTCTGTATTAAGTCGAGCTTTAAAAGGTGCCGCGTTATCTGGTTTGGTTGCAACGGGTGCGATGGCCGAAGGTGTTGCTGCGAACGATGTTAGTTTGAATCGCGCTGAATGGACTGCTTTGGAAGTTGTAAAGAATTTTAATGTTTGCGTGGACAGAGCGGAAAGCGCAACATCTGTACTGCCGAGCGCACAAGCTATAACGGATGCTTGGGTTGATCGTCGGGATGCTAAAGAGGAATACTATGAAACGGTCATTGTTCCTTATGAGGCAGCACTGACCGAGTACCGTGACCAAAACGGATATACAGATAAAGCGGCAGCATTGCGCTATAAACTGATAGAGCTTTATAGCCCTGCACTGGAACAAAACAAGTCAACGCCTGAAAATAATCCTCTTATGGCGGTATATGGTTTTATTAACGATCAATATGATGCGTTGCAGGACAAATCCAAAGCTGAGTTCGATGCTATCACAACACTGGAAATTCCTGAGAAAGAAGATTTTGTGGCGCAACTTGGTGACGCCTATCCGACATTGATCGAAGGTTGTACGCAAGAAATGGCGGATAATGTTGCTGGTTGGATGCAGACAAACTATCCGAATTGGGGGCGTTCAGATGGTTCAAGGACGTCATTTGCCTTTAGCCAAAGTAACTTCAGGGTACAAAATAGTGCGCTGCGTGAAAAGTTAGGGCCGGAAACGTATCTTGAATTGACACAAGCTCCTAAACCGATGGCGCCATAAGCAGGACAGCGAAGGTTTAAAACTCGCGGTTGACCGTATAATCCGCGATGCCGCATAATAATTCGATCAGAGCGCTATCATTGATGGCGCTTTTTTCTATGGAGGTGAGCGCATCTTTGGCAAGTTGTGCATGTTCTTCAGCTAGAGTTTTGGCGGCGATGTGTGCGCCACGGGCATTTAGAATTTCAATGGCGCGGGGCAGGTCTTCATCTTTTTGGCTTTGTGGACTGCTGATGACACGGTTCCAGAATTCGCGTTCGTCATCATTGGCATTTTCAAGCGCGAACAGAACGGGGGCAGTCATTTTTCCTTCGCGGAAATCATCACCAATGGCTTTGCCGAGCTTTTCTTGATTGGCGCTGTAATCCAGCACATCATCCATAATCTGGAAGGATAGGCCGAGGTGCAGACCATATAGGCGCAACGCTTCTTGCGTGGCTTTGTTTTGATCGGCAATCACGGGGCCAATCTCACACGCGGCGGCAAACAAAGCGGCGGTTTTTGCACTAATCACCGTAATGTAATCGTCCATGGTGGTGTCCATGTTGCTGATGCTCAAAAGCTGCTTTACCTCGCCTTCGGAAATTGTGGCTGACGCCTCAGAAAGAATGCGCAGTATTTCAAGCGAGCCATCGGCGGTCATAAGTTGAAATGCACGCGAGAATAGGAAATCACCAACCAAAACACTGGCCTGATTGCCAAAGACAAGGTTAGCTGCTTTTTTGCCACGGCGTTCTTCGCTGCCATCGACAACATCGTCATGCAGCAATGTGGCTGTATGGATGAACTCCACAGAGGCGGCCAAACCAAACGGGCGTTCCGTTGTGTCATCGAAAAGGCGTGTCGCGGCGAGGGTCAAAAGCGGGCGAATGCGTTTGCCGCCTGATGAAATCAGATAACCTGCAAGCTTTGGTATAAGCTTTATCTCAGACTGCATATGCGCCATGATTAATTCATCGACTTTTTTCATGTCTGCGGACAATATGCCGCTCAGCCGTTCAAGTGGATTGACGGCGGCATGGTTATCAGGTTCTATAGCGTTAACTAACATAGTTATGGATTAAACCAGCCAGCGCGCGAGCGCAAGGCATTTTAACGGGGAAAAGACAGGGAATATGAAGGAAATTTTTAATAGTAGCTGTCCAGTGATGCTCTCACGGGTTGAGAGTATTTTAACAGACGATGAAATTCCGTTTATAAAACTGAATCAATATGTCAGCAGTCTTTTCGCGGGGGCTCTGAATTTGATTCCACAGCGCATCATGGTTCATGAAGATGATCACAATAATGCCGCCCGTATCCTCCGTATGGAGCAAATCAAACCAAGTAGTGATGCCGAAGGTGACAAAGTCAGAACAAATCTACGTCCTTGGTAAGAAAGTCGAACTTTCGCAACCATCGCACGGTTTCCGTACATCGCTTGACAGTGTGATGCTCGCAGCCGCTTGTCCTGCGGCTGATGGCTCACGTATTTTGGATATGGGGTGTGGTGTTGGTGGCGCTGCGTTTTGCCTTATGCACCGCTTGCCGAATGCTGATGTGACGGGAGTAGAGGTTGAGCGCGAATATATCGAATGCGCCATCCGCAATATTGAAATCAACAAAACCGAGAGCCGCAGCCGCTTTATCCATTCCGATATTCTTGAATATAAGCTAGGCAGCCCGTCCGAGCGTTACGACCATGTTATTTGCAATCCGCCATATCTTGAGGCAGGAAACCATATTCCGTCCCCCGACCCTGTGAAAGCAGGCGCGATGGGGCACAAGGATGACGAGCTAACCGTTAGCGAGTGGGTGGGTGCAGCATTACGGCTTCTTAAATCCAACGGCAGCCTGACCATGATCCATCGTGCGGACACGGTTGACCGTATTATCATCGCGATGGGCAAACGATTTGGCGCGGTCGAGATTATCCCGCTCTGGCCGAAGGCGGGCAAGAATGCAAAGCGCGTGATTGTCCGTGCGATCAAAGACCGTAAATCCCCAGCAACCCTTCATGCGGGGCTGACCCTCCATAACGATGATGGTGAATACACAGCGGAAGCAAATGACATCCTGCGCGCGGGGAAAGCACTTCTGGCTAATTGATTTGACAAAACCACATCTTTCGTGTCACTTTACCATAATAAAAACAGGAGAGAGCAATATGTTCAATAGATCAATCAAAAGCACAGTTTCAGTCATACCTTTAAAAGGTGCTATAGCAGCTAGCATGGGCGGTGGCGGTTTCAACCAAAGTAAAACACTTAGCTTCGACGGCACCGAAGACCGTATCGCAAAAGCCTTCAACTAAAGTGGTTTGAAAGCTGTGGTGCTTGATATCAACTCCCCAGGCGGTTCACCAACGCAAAGTGCGATGATCGGCGATCACATTCGTTACCTCGCCGAGAAAAAGGGCGTGCCTGTTTATGCGAGCGCGCAAGACGTTGCGGCATCGGGTGGTTACTGGCTTGCTTGTGCTGCAGATGAAATTTATGCAGCGGCGCCGTCCTCAATGGTGGGATCTATTGGTGTTATTAGTGGCGGTTTGGCTTATCCGAAGCTTGCAAAGAAATTAGGAATTGAGCAGCGCATACATACTGCAGGAAAATCAAAATCCCGCATGAGCCCGTTCGAAGAAGAAAAAGCCGAAGATGTGGCATGGCTTCGTGAGCACCTTGAAGAAACCCACAACTTCTTTAAATCATGGGTTGTTGAGCGCCGTGGCGTGAAGCTTAATATCGAGGAGTATGATCTAGATAATGATGTATTCACAGGTAATGTGTGGCATGCGCCAGAAGCTCATAAAATCGGTCTGATTGATGCGATTGGTGCTTATAAGCCAGCATTACAGAAAAAGTTCGGTGATAATGTCGCGTTCAAAACATTCGAAGGTAAATCAGGTGGTTTAATCAGCCGTTTCATGGGCGTATCCGCCGCGACACAAATCGACATGGATAACGTCGGTGAACAGATCGTACAGGCCACATTATTGGCGGCGAAAAACGAACAAATCTGGGCGCCATACACAATGCGCTAAACCATAAATAGATTATACGTACTACCTTATAACGCGGAGTCTTTTTGACTTCGCGTAATTTTTGGGCTATATTGTCCTTCTAAACATAATATAATTATAAAAAACGAACAGGGAGAACAACCATGATATATCCAAATCAACTCATCCGTGAATTTGACGCCGCCGCATTTGCAAAGCGTCTGCAAGAACGCCTTGAAGATCATGGCTGTACAATTTCAAAAACTGAAGATGGCTTTGCCGCGACAAAAGGTGCAGCAACGCACGTTTATTCGAAGTTCGGAGAGATCAAAGCAAAGATTTGCTCGTTTGGTGCGCCAAGCGCGCAGCCCGCATGATTAAATAATTAGAGTCTCCAAAATAAACAAAAGCGGCGAAATTACCTCGCCGCTTTTTTATTGGAATAAACTATAAAGCTATATTTTTGGAACAGGGCAAAGAACAGAGTCTTGTACACCACCGTTGCCATCGCCCATAAGAACAACAATATGAGAATAACTAGGGTCAACAAATACTGTGTGATCTAAATTAATATCCGTAACCATTGTGTTGCCCAAAAGACCACCGTTTGGCGGAGTAATTGAAAGTTTAAACAGTCGTCCCATGTGTGATGTCAGAGAGTTTATTGGTGCTATGTGATAGCCGTGTGCTCCTGTTGGAAGGTGTATCGTGCCTTCTAAACGCCCCACATTGGTCGTCGTGTTAAATGTAAATGTGAAATCGCGGTGCTTACCCATAGTGCTTACGCATGAGTTTTTTTCACCGTCAAAAATAGTCATAGAATCTTCATCGGCCATCGCAGGCGTAGAAAGTGAAAGGCCAGCAAGCAGTGCTGCGGCAAAAGTGTTTCTCATTGGTTTTTTCCCATAATTTATTAAGTGGTTAGAGCCAGAGCCTAGTCACCAATTTTGCCATAGTCAATAGCGATATTATGGGATGGGCATCGATGTTTTTGAAAGCAATCTTCTTTCACGGTTGGCGTTATATTGCTCTAATTGTTCTAGTGCTTGTTTCATGGCGTTTGTCTTGAGGTCTTGATTTTTAATGGTTATACGCCATTCGCGCCCCCAGCCGTTTTCAATCTCTTGATTATCATCAGGGTAAAAATCAATGGATATATCAGCAATAAATGCTTCGTTAAAACCGTCATTGATCTCGGTCATGAAATCAACGCCAACGTTGCGGGATTGGAAATGTTTTGACAGCAAATCTTCAAGCCATGATTTTTTATGATATCCCGATAAGTGACAAAACGTTACCACGCAGCTTTTATCGTGGTGTTTAATTCCTTTAACAATATGTCTTCCGACTTTACCTTTTAAGGCGTTGCTTGGTTTGCTTTCCACAAATCGTGTAGGGGGCATTTTATAAGGGGTGTGATGATCTGAAATATCTCTTGCGATGGCATCCATAATAAGACTTTTGCCAGCCCCACCTAAAATGAAGATTTTTGTTTTTTGCTCTGTTATGCGCGCGCTATCAATTGCTCTTGCAAGAATTGTGCATGCTTTAATAGCGCCGTCTCTTGAAAGCGTATTAAACCGAACAGTCCATTCATCACAATTTGAATTCATGGCTAAAAATAGCACCCTCATTAACATAATGCAATTATATTTGCTTTATTCATTAGGGGCTGCTAATTACATCGCCGCCATTTCTCTGCGCATGAAATCTAATATGCTGTCGCTGGAGGGTTTATAATTTAAAAGGGCGTGGCGTGATATTATGGCCATATCTGTCGTTGAGCTGTGTGTGTATTTTTTGAACGGTGTCTGGACAAGGGGCCCAGCCAAATTCGGATTTGCCTTCTAAAGACATCAAACGTTCTCTGACGTCGTCGTATAAGGAGTAATCAAGCGTTTGGTTAACCCACCCCTTTATATCATTCACGTTAAAACCAGAAACGACACCATGCAAAAAACCTCGCAGTTGGTGCCAGTTATCGGGCGCAATCTGAACTTTATTGAGTTGCGGGTTCAGGTATTTAAAGATACCCGCATATTCGTGCGCTTTTTTAAACGCCGCTTTTATATCGGGTCTTTGCTCTGCAAGGGAAGGAGTTAGAATTGTTTCGATACCAAAGCTAGTTTCTAAAATGCCATTCTTCCAGAATAATATTTCTGTTTGTTTCATGGATGCTTTTTCGGGCATTCTCCAGTGTACGCCGATGTCATGAAAACCATGCACACGCTCGCATCTAAGTGCGGGATAAGTTTCGTCCCGTGTGGCCGTGCATGATAAAAAACGCTCAGTTAACATTCTAATATCGTCCTGTCTTTATGCAACGGCCATTTCTTTGCGCATGAACTCCAGAATGCCATCAATAGCGATGCGTTCTTGCTTCATGGAATTACGGTGGCGCACGGTGACGCAATTGTCTTCTAATGACTCGTTATCAATTGTGAAGCAGAACGGGGTGCCGATTTCATCTTGGCGGGCGTAGCGCTTGCCGATATTTTGTTTGATATCCAATTCCACGGCGAAATGCTCGCGCAGTTCCATGTAGATTTTTGTTGCAAGCGGCACGTGATCTTCTTTTGCTGTTAATGGTAAGATCGCAGCCTTGATCGGGGCAACAGACGGATGGAAGTCTAGATAAACGCCTGATGGGCGATCAGGATCAATCGTGTATGCCTCACATAGCACAGCCAATACACCGCGTGTTAGGCCAGCCGCAGGTTCAATCACATGCGGCATGAATTTAACTTGCGCCACAGGGTCAAGATATTCAAGCTTTTGGCCTGAACCGTCTTGGTGCTGCGTTAGGTCATAATCGCCACGGTTGGCAATGCCTTCAAGCTCGCCGTAACCCGGTGCTGTGAACGGGAATTTATATTCGATGTCGTAGGTTCCTTTGGAGTAGAACACAAGCTCGTCCGCGCCGTGTTCGCGCATGATCAGATTGTCGCTTTTCACACCAATGGAATTCCACCAGCGCGAGCGTTCTTCTTTCCAAAACTCAAACCATTTCGGCGCCTCATCAGGATGGCAGAACCATTCCATTTCCATTTGCTCAAACTCGCGCGAGCGGAAGATGAAGTTACGCGGTGTGACTTCGTTGCGGAAGGCTTTACCAACTTGGGCAATCCCAAATGGTACTTTCACGCGCGAACTATCAACCACGTTTTTAAAGTTAATGAAAATTCCTTGCGCTGTTTCACCACGCAAATAAGCCGTGCTCGCATCTTCCTGCACAGCCCCGATTTTCGTTTCGAAGAGTAGGTTGAACGCTTTGGGGTCTGTTAAAGTACCAGGCTCTTTCGTGTCAGGGCCTATAGCATTCTGTTTATCCAAGGATCTGTCTGATTTACCTATCTCAAGTCTGAGCATTCCGTAATCATCACTATCGTTGTAGTGATATTTATTTAGGTCGCTATAAGGGATGGCTGTGTAATCTGTTAGTGAAGAGCCTAAGCCTAGTTTTTTGAATTTTTTGATAATATCTTCTACTGGTGTTCCGTCTTCGAATACTGGAATTAGCTTCAATTCGGGTTGATCTTCTTCCATATAATGCGAAACGGCATATGCGATTAAATGATCAGCCCTATAACGCTTCTTCGTTTCCTTGCAATCCACCATCGGGTCACTAAATCCCCCAACGTGGCCAGAAGATACCCAGACTTGCGGGTTCTGGATGATTGCGCTATCGAGGCCGACAATTTGCAGTGGTAGGCCATCGGGGCCGATGGGTGGGGTGACGACCATGGCTTTCCACCACAGATCACGAATATTGTTTTTCAGCGCCGTACCGAGCGGGCCGTAATCCCAAAAGCCGTTAATGCCGCCGTAAATGTCGGAGGCTGCAAAAATAAAGCCACGGCGTTTGCACAGGGCGACAATGTCTTTCATATCAACGGTTGTATCATTCATCTCTTGGTCTTTGGCTGCTGTTTGTGTCATAACTCTACATATCTGGTTAAAGGGTTATTCGATGTCACAAAATGTAACGATACGTAAAGCTTTACACGAAGATTTGCCTGTTTTAAAGGAACTTCTGGCCGCGCAGAGCATTTCTCTACCTGAAAATTACTATGATGAGGTGATTGCGCGGTTTAAAAGCGGGGCGATGGATATCATTGTCGCGTTGTCGTGGGATGAAATGGCGGGTTACGGCTTTGTGAACTGGCAACCGAAATACAGCCTTTATGCGCGGCTCGATATTCCCGAAATTCAGAACGTGAATGTATTGGCGCAGCAGCGCGGGCAGGGCATTGGCGGCGCGATTATCGAATGCGCGGAAAGCCTCGTGCGTGAAGATGGGCGCGATCAAGTCGGTGTGAGTGTCGGCCTACACAAAGATTACGGCGCGGCGCAACGTTTATATGCGAAGCGCGGTTATGTGCCTGATGGTTTTGGCGTGTCGTATGATCGCGAAGCCGTGCAAGCAGGCGAGATTCGCCCCGTGGATGATGATCTATGCCTGATGATGGTGAAGGATTTATAATCCCGTCATTGCGAGGAGCGTAAGCGACGCGGCAATCCAGAGTCTGAGCTTTAAGGCAGCATTTCTGGATTGCTGCTAGCTTCCAAAAACGCACGAATTATTTTTTTAGGGGACAATGAAATCTATAGTTAAAAAATAATTTTTTATTACATACTAAAATCAACAACAACTCTAACATGTGGATGGGATGGTTCTTCATTCATCTCTTGGAGAAGTTTTTGAAATTTATCATTTTTATCATTTTCTGTAAATTTAAACACTCCCTGTTTCATTACAAGAAGTTCTAATCTGGCCCCATCTCCAAGCTGCGACACTCGCTGAAAAATATCCTTGTATCCCTTGGTGTGTTTAATGTGTGTTTCAGACAAGACGCCTATAGCTCTAGCGGGTATAGCAATTTCTTCTATGATTGGCGGTATGCTAGTTAAATTGTGAGTGCGCACTTGATCTATATTGCATTTAATTCTTGTTTCTAAACTATTTGAGAGTTTAGTTAATGCAGCGCTAACTTTCTCTGCATTTGAAGATATAATATCCAAAGCGGTAGCTTCCCGTGTTCTTTTTACCTCTGCTTGTGCTAACTGCTCTTTTCCCATGTTTTCTCTGACGGCGTGTCTTAGTTTTTGTACTAAATCCATGTTCTGACTCCATATTTTTTTACTGGACATTATTGGGTACTATATGTGAAATAAGGTTGAGATGTCAAGAATGATGTGAGATGAAAATTTCAGTTGCGGAGGGGGACTGGTAACGCTTTGCTGTAAGATGTGGGCTCATTATCAAAGCGCACCAATCCCCATATAGTATCTTGCATAACGGGCAGCATGGCGATGGTGGCGGGCTCTGAGGCTTTATCGGCGAACACCCTGACCAGTTTTCGTTTTTCCCAGTCTTTGCCCAGAGACACGGGTTTGCTCGTGACCTTGACGCCATTGTCTTCCAGAAAGGCGCGCACAGGTTTGGCGGCGCGTTCGGCAGCATCAACACTAAATTCTGCTCGGCGGAATGTCTCTGGCGATTCGATTAACCAGAATAGAGGTTTAAGGTCTTGGGAACCGTTAACGGCTTTCATGCTACGCGGGCGTCCTTCGCGTGTCAGCATCGCATTGCGCAGCAAGTTACGCCCAATCCAGTGTTTGTTCGTTTCACAGGTGCATTTGTTTTTGGGCGGATTGTTTTTCATGATTAATTTTTATGGCGAGGTTTACAGTTTTAAATCTGCTTTGATGTTTGCCACCGCCAGCGTAACAGAGCGTTCGCGCACGGTATCTGATGCATATGAATCAAACATTTGAGCATCATCAGGCGCAACGGCGTGGCCGCGACGTTCTGTGGCAACTTGTTGACGAACAGTTGCCTGCGCATCAGTTAGCGCGTTTAGAAAGTATTCACCAGCAAGGCGTAGTTCTGAATTTGTCTGCGAGCTCATAATAGATATCCTTTGTTAAATCATTTTTTGTCTTAGTTGCGAGCCATTCGGGAAGCGCGCATCTGTTAATTTCTGTAGTGCTTCGGCTGTATCCGTCGCCATTGCGTTACCTTTTTCGTGGTAGGCGACAATGCCGGCCTTTATAAACTGCATCGCCAATGTTTCGGTTTGTACGCAAAGGCGTGCGATGTTGCCGTTATTAGCAGGGTCTTGCGCGGCTTCTTCTTTTGCCTCGTCCCAACAGGCTTCGTAAAAATCAGTCGCTATTTTTGCGGGCGTATTTTCACGGAATTTATGACCGTTTGATAATCCGCGCTCTTCCGCTGCTGTTTTCTTTACAAACTGTACCAATTCACCCATGATGAACACTCCTGTTTTTTTATATTTTGTGCTTATAAACTAACCCATTAGCGTAGATTATGTCAATGACTTTATAACTTTAAAAATGGGCTAGGAATATTAGGTCTAATTTTGTACTGTGAGTCTAGTTTTTCGAGCAGAATCAATATGGGAGAGTGGCCATGACGCAATGGGTTTATAGTTTCGGAGCAACAAACACAGAAGGCCGCGCCGATATGCGTGATCTTTTGGGCGGAAAAGGCGCAAATCTCGCGGAAATGTCCTCGCTCGGATTGCCTGTTCCACCGGGCTTTACAATCACGACGGAGGTCTGCACCCATTATTACGATAACGGTAAGAAATACCCTGATGGCTTGAAAGATCAGGTTCTTAAATCGCTCACGGCAATTGAAAGCCAGATGAGCGCGAAATTTGGTGATTCGTCTGATCCTTTGCTCGTGTCTGTTCGTTCGGGCGCGCGGGTTTCTATGCCGGGGATGATGGATACTGTTTTAAACCTCGGCCTAAATGATAAAACTGTCGCGGGCTTGGCGGCTAAATCAGGGGACGAGCGTTTCGCATGGGATAGCTACCGCCGCTTTGTGCAGATGTATGGCGATGTTGTGATGGGCGTACCGCACCATGAATTTGAAGATGCACTCGATACACATAAACGCGACGAAGATATCACCCAAGATACCGATGTAACGGCTGACGGCTGGAAAACCATCGTTGCAGAATATAAAGAAATTGTTGAGCGTGAAGCGGGCAAGCCATTCCCGATGGATGTGCATGAACAGCTTTGGGGCGCGATTAACGCTGTGTTTAGCTCATGGATGGTGCCGCGCGCGATTACGTACCGCGATATCCACGATATTCCTGCCGATTGGGGCACGGCTGTGAACGTGCAGTCTATGGTGTTTGGCAATATGGGCAATGATTGCGCGACAGGTGTTGCGTTCACGCGCGACCCCTCAAATGGCGAAAATTTCTTCTACGGTGAATATCTTGTAAACGCTCAAGGCGAAGACGTTGTTGCGGGTATCCGCACACCGCAATCCCTCACGATCCAAGGCAAGGAAAAAGAAGGCTCAAACCTCCCTGCCATGGAAGAGGTGATGCCAGCCGTGTTCAAACAGCTCGATGCTGTGCGCCATAAACTGGAAAAACATTACCGCGATATGCAGGACATTGAATTCACAGTGCAGCAAGGCACGCTCTATATGCTACAAACCCGCGCAGGAAAACGCACGAGCGCCGCTTCGCTCAAGATCGCCGTGGATATGGTGGAAGAGGGGCTGATTAAGCAAGACGAAGCCCTCATGCGGATTGAGCCAATGGCGCTTGACCAACTTTTACACCCAACGCTTGACCCGATGGCGCATAAAACCATAATGACCAAAGGCTTGCCGGCGTCCCCTGGCGCAGCATCAGGCATGGTTGTGTTTAACGCAGATGTTGCGGAAGAGCGCGCCAAAGACGGTACAAAGGTTATTTTGTGCCGCCGCGAAACATCGCCAGAAGACATTCACGGCATGCACGCCGCCACGGGCATTTTGACCTCTCGCGGGGGAATGACCTCACACGCCGCTGTTGTGGCTCGCGGTATGGGGCGGCCTTGTGTCGCGGGTGCGGGTGCTGTCTTAATTGACTACCAAAGCAAATCCATGCGCATTGGCGACCACGATATTGCCGAAGGTGACATCGTTACGATTGACGGCACAACGGGCGAAGTCATGCGCGGCCAAGTGGACACAATCCAACCTGAACTATCAGGTGATTTCGCCACGATCATGGCGTGGGCAGATGAATACCGCCGCATGGGCGTGCGCACAAACGCTGAAACGCAGCTTGATTGCGAGACAGCGCTCAAATTCGGCGCGGAAGGCATTGGTCTTTGCCGTACGGAACATATGTTCTTTGATCCTGACCGCATTCAAAATGTGCGCGAGATGATCTTTGCAAAAGCAGAGAAAGACCGTCGTAAAGCGTTGGCGAAATTATTACCTGCGCAGCGCGCGGATTTCGAACAATTGTTCACAACCATGAACGGCTTGCCTGTGACTATTCGTTTGCTTGACCCGCCATTGCATGAATTTTTACCGCATAGCGTCGAAGACATCGCGCATTTTGCTAAAACCGCAGGCTTTGACGAACATGCCGTGCGTATCCGTCTTGATGAGCTTCACGAATCAAACCCGATGCTTGGTCATCGTGGTTGTCGCCTCGGTATTTCTTATCCTGAGATTTATGAGATGCAAGCGCGTGCCATTATCGAGGCTGCTCTCGCCGTGAAATCAGCAAAGCCAGAAATTATGATTCCGTTGATCGCAACAGAACATGAATTCAACATCCTTAAAACCTTGATCGATAACACCGCCAAAGCTGTGTTCGCGGAAAAAGGTAAAAGCGTTAAATATATGGTTGGCACAATGATTGAATTGCCACGCGCCGCACTCATTGCGGATCGTATCGCCAAAACAGCAGAATTTTTCAGCTTCGGCACGAATGATCTCACGCAAACAACGCTCGGCCTATCGCGTGACGATGCGGCGAGCTTCTTGCCCGATTATGCAGCCAAAGGGATTTTTGCCAAAGACCCGTTCACGAGCCTTGATATTGATGGTGTCGGACAACTGGTGGAACTTGCTGCGGAACGTGGGCGTTCTACTAATGACGCGATTAAACTTGGTATTTGTGGTGAACATGGCGGTGATCCTGCCTCGATCGCATTCTGTGAGAGTGTAGGGCTGAACTACGTATCTTGCTCGCCTTACCGTGTTCCGATCGCGCGCCTATCTGCGGCTCAAGCTTCGATAAGAAGCACCAAGGCAAACGGAGGCATCATTACCCCCGCAAAAAAGCGCGTGGCTTAGATGAGAGTAGCCAGTAAAATTCTTTTATTTATACTGTTGCCTTTGTTTTGCTCGCCGCAGGTGAATGCGCGAGAGGAAAGTGCTGTAGATGAATTAGCAAAAAACTTTGTTTTTAATGCTTTGAGCGACATTTATACTTATGGCTTTAATGATTATAAAAGAGAGTTTGGTTCCTATTATCAATATTTTGAAGATTCAGCTCATGTTGACTTTATTACAAGTGAGTTAGCTAAAATCAAATCATCAGGCTTGGAAGAAAGGCAAGATATACAACATGTTCATATTCTTGCTCAACCATTATTGTTGAAAACTGAAAGGAAGCGAATACCTAAATTTTTGGCAGGGGAAGATATATCAAAAGAAAAAATTACAAGGTATTATAGGGTTCCAGCCAAGCGTATGCATACTAGGCCGCCAGAGTCTATCTACGAAAATATCGAGTATTTGGTATATGTGGAGGATGAGCAGACTGAAAAAAATAACCAGAGCTTATTAATAACCCGTATTATAGAAAAAGACTTTGCAGACGATATATCAGGAAAAACATGCGAAGAAAAATTAGCTTCTTTGAACTCTGCAGAAGATAAGCTTAATAATACAGAAAATAAGTATGAGGTTTCATTTGATTTTGATGTATCGACAGTTCCATTAAATAAAAATGCATTATTTAACAGAACTGCATTGCTTGTGTACAAAATATTCTTAGATGCAGAAGGTGTCCTTGCCTATAAAAACTTTTTGTCTGATCAAGCTTTAGTAGATGTTAAATTGCTAATTGATAGTAATATAAAAAATGCTTCGATGGTTGCTATCAGTCCTTTCGTTATTACGGAGGACGGCGGAAATGGAAATATGGCACTTACAGCTCTTGTGAATGAGAAGCCAAGCTCTTTTCTAGTAACATTTGATTATTCTATTGATGATCAGAAAAACATTACGATAGAAAAAATACATGCGCCATCCGAACCAATTCGGCGCGGCGGCACAATAGGATGTGAGGATAAACTTCAGTCAATGATGTTAAAGTTTATGGGTAATATTGATGCCTTTAATACTTTAAAAAGTGCACTACCTAAGTAATATAAGGAATAAATTATGACCGAAGATAAAAACACAGATTTAGAAAAAGACGAAAACGCGCATTTCGACATGTACCATTTTTACAAACGTAAAGATGTGTGGCTCGTTGCCCTTGTTCTGCTCGGGCTTGTAATTTTTGTGCTTTATCTGATGACCGGCGGCACACACCCAACGGTTTAAGCGGCTTACAAAATCCCCATTTTGTTGCAAGTTTTAATCATGCGATATGACTGACGGGCTTGCTTTCCAATGTTATCGAGAACGCAAGCTTCTTCGGCGGCCAATGTCACCATGAAAATCGACATGCTGATGTGTCAACCCCCGTTTGAGAGTCCATGTTTAAAGTGAGTCTGAGCATGCTGTTGTGGTTTTAAAGAAGGGTTTGTAGCGTTAGTGGAGAAGCCTTCTTTAAAACGGGCAAGCGGTGC